>JAVJRG010000005.1:0-718212 GCA_040218535.1 Lacipirellulaceae bacterium
GGCTACGAGACGGCGCACGAAGAACCCAAGAAAGGCTCGTTGAACTCTGCGGACAAGTCCTCGAACTCTTCACCGAAACCGAGATCCGAAACTACTTTCGACATTGTGGGTACCGCTACGAATAGATGTAACACGCTCTAGTCGATCTGGCATAATTGCGATCCCGGTATACTAACAGCCTTAGCATACAACTGAAGCCGGCTAGTTCTGTCCACCCCGCTGCTTTTTCTTCGCACCGATAATCGACTTGTACAGCTTCCCCCGCTGTCGGTCCTTCTCGCGTCGCTCGGCAAGTGACTGAGAGTTCCGAGCCTGTTCGCGGCTGAGCTTCATGAAGCTTTGATAACGCCGCTGGTCGAGTTCGCCTGACTCGATAGCCGCCTCGACTGCACACCCGGCGTCCCCTTCATGCGCGCAGTCGTTGAAACGGCAACCTTCGGCGATTTGCAGCACATCCTCGAAGAGGTCGCTGATCCCCTCTTCGCAGGCAGGCAGTTGCAGCTCTCTCATGCCAGGGTTGTCGACAAGCACGCCACCGCTGGGCAGCAGGTGGAGCGACCGCCAGGTGGTCGTGTGCCGGCCCTTGCCGTCGTGCTCGCGAATACCGCCGGTGGCCAATTCTTCATCGCCGATGCCCCGTGCACCCAGCGCGTTGGCCATCGTTGATTTTCCGACCCCGGACGAGCCCAGTAGCGCGACCGTCTGACCGGCACCGCACCAGGGGAGGAGGATCTCGACTTCGCTCCTCTGACGAGCATCGATCGTTTCGACGAGCAGCCCAGGGTGAAGCCGCTCGGTCTGTTGACGTAATTCAGTAGCGTTGTCGCAGAGGTCGGCTTTTGTGAGAACGACCACGGGTGTGGCACCCGCTTGCAGGGTCAGTGCAAGATAGCGTTCAATGCGTGAGAGGTTGAAGTCTTCATTGCAGGAACAAACGATGAAGATCGTATCGATATTCGCCGCGATCATCTGCGGCTTCACTTCCTCACCCGCAGCTTTGCGGTAGAGCAATGTTTGCCGCTCGAGGAGTTGCAGCACGCGGTGATTCTCAGCGTCGAGAACGAGCCAATCCCCCACGGCGATGTCACCGCATGACTCTGCAAGTTGAATCGGAATCCGAAACTCGTCCGCCTCGCCCAGCATGAGGAGTTGGCTGCCAAAGTGCGCGGAAACTCTCGCAACCACAAACGGAGGGTCATCCTCTGGCGGCAGTTGTTGCTCGAAGTAAGGCTTCCAGCCGAGCGTGCGAAGCTTTGCGTCGGTCATGCGTTTATTCCTGCGAGGAGGTGCTTACCGATCTTGCTCTGCGTGTTAATAATTATGATCTCAAACAAATCCGTGTCATCCGTGCAATCCGTGTCCGAAAAAAGAGAAACCATAGCGGCTGATTCGCTCCTCCAGACACAAGGCCTGCCGGTGAGGTTCGGTACGATCATGGCGGCATAAAAAAAGCCTCCGGTTCGCTGACGAACGGGAGGCTTGATGATTCGAAATGGTGCTGGGAGCTCGCTACACCTGAATGTACTCGCTCACCAGTGCCGGCAACGCCGAGGCACTACCCTTCACGGCTCCAAAGCCGCCGTATTCCTTGATTTCAAGGTACAGCAAAATATTGCAGACCAGCAGCGCAATCAGTGCGATGAGTAGTAGGACGGTGTAGATGTTCCAGGCCGACTTCTTCGTCAGCACGGTTGGAACGCTAGCCTGCTCGAAGCTTGGTTGCGACATTGTCGCCCTCCTGAATAGGTCCTTGCTGGAAACGTCGCAGCACTTTTGCCACTGCTTGGTCGGGAGCCGTGCGGATAATCTGAGCTCTTCCGAGATATTTCTCGCCTCGGAAGACCTCTACGGTTTGGTTCACTTTCAGCCCATCGTCGGCACCGACGGTAATCTCGATGAGCAATCCGCTTGTGTTTCTTTGCGTCTTGCTAACTAACCCGCGAACGCGTGGCTTCACTTCAGCGTTTGGATCGATATCGCTTTCGCGAAGTGCGGAAGTAGCGATTCCAAGTTGTTGAGCCAACTGCACGTTGCGCTCTTTGACTTGCTCCAGCTCACCCTTGGTGGTGTGCAGCTTGCTCGTCGCGGCGACCGCCTTGCTGAACGTTTCGTCGCGTTGCTGTTGGTTCGTGCGAATGTCTTCACGGAGCTTGGCGACTTCTTCTTGGAGCTTCTCGTTATTCTTCTCTGTGGAGGCAACCAACGCTTCAGCACGGCGGCGCTCCTGACGAAGTTCGTCGAGTTCGCGCTGAATCCCCGTGTTTTGGTTTTGCATCGCGACGCGTTCACTCTCCAGCTTGCTCAGGTCCTGGAGCGCGGCCTGTTTCTCAGCGTCGAGTTGATTGAGCTTGTTCTCGTAGGAACTGGTCAGCTTCTGATTTTCATTCTGAACCTTGGTCAGATTCGCCCGTAGGGCGTCGGCTTCCTCTTTCCAGTTGGTATGCGTCGAATAGACGAGCATAGCCATGGCCATCATGAAAATGCTCGCAACAGCAATGCCGACGGTGAAAATCTTTCCGAGTAGGTTCATAGCTTGATTCCGGACGAGACTCAACTGTGAATGTCGAGTCGGTTTTCAAGTGCAACTTTAGCGAGAGCGGCCCAGAACTGGCCCGCCCAAAACAGGAAATCTACCTACTAGCAGTATAGGCAGGGGCGAAAATGGGTGTCAAACTTTGCCCCACCATTTCGGCCTTCCCCAAGCGACGGGGGTAGGGTTCTACCGAGTGTGCGGGAATCAACAAGGAAAAGGCCCGTTCTCCCTAGGAAATCACTCGATCGTACTCAGCATGAGGGCCAATCCAAAACCAAGCCACACCCTCTGGGTGATCCCGACCGAGGACGCGATAATTGAGCCCTACCCGAGCCGACCAAAGCTCGTGCTTCCCGGTGATTTTCTTGAACTGGAGGGAAGGATGCGAGGAGTTTTCTTTGAGCAGAGCGAAGTTCTTGTCTGCTAATTTCTGGATCTCGGGCGGCAGTTGGTGGTAAAGCCGCCAAAAGCGAGGCAGGGCAAAGTGTTTCACAGAGGCTTCGCCTTACCAGCAGCTATCTCTGCGTCGACTTCGTTGATCAAGGCGTCAAGCTTGCCGGAGTTGAGGTCCTGCTCTATCTGTTTATCCCAAGCTTGAGCTTGGAACTCCGCAAACCAATGAGATAACTCCGCAAATTCCTCTTTGGAGAGTTGGCTAATCGCAGTTTCTAGTTCTTTGACGCTCATGCCCCAATTATAACATTCGTCTTGTCGGTGAGGCCAGCTTCTCACCCTGGAAAGCACCCGCAACCGGTGCCGCAACTGCCACTTGGTGGAGTGGGGTCGCTGATCACTTGAGTCGTTCCAGCCACGACGCTGAGCTTTTTGAGCAGCTTCTTGCTGCCGCACTGTTCGCACTCGGGCTGCTCCTCACCGCGAACAAGTAATTCCTGCTCCTCGTCGCAATCTCGGCAAATGAACTCGTAGAGCGGCATGGATTATTGGCCTCGACCCCTAAATACTGATCGGCCCGATTCTTAGAACTCGGGACGCTTCAAAATCTCGTTGGCGATGATCACCTGCTGCATCCCGCCAGGGCGGGTCAGCAGATCGACGACTTCTTCAGCTGCCGTCGGGGCGGCGACCTGTTTGGCCTCTTCGGGCTTGCGTTCCAAAGAACCGAGCTTGTGGTCGAACTTAGTGCGCAGATGTTCTTCGAGTCGTTCGTCTGCGTACCCAACTTCCTCTCCCAAGTGAGAAACGCGCTCGGCCGTGTCGAGGTGGCTGTCAATATGCGTGGCGACGTGCTCAGCGACGGTTTCTCCCCGGCGAATGGGGTCAACGCGGGAGGGTTGCTGGCGTGGGGGCGACTTTCGTTCAGGAGTTTGACGCTGCGAAGTCGGGCGTTGCGGTGCGTTTGGTCTGCGGGCCGGTTCTTGCTGGGGGCGGCGGGGTTGGTTGGCTCGCTCGCGACGCATTTGCCGTTCGCGCTCTGCCTGGCGCTCGGCGATTGGTTTCCGCTGAGGCACCTCTTCGAGCAGGACGGGCTCAGCCGGGGGGCGAGGTTGCTCGGCAGGTGCTTCGCCCCGAGCCCGTTTGAGAAAGTCTTCGACCTCTTGGCGGAGCTTCTCGTCGCCCCCGCCTCCACCTCCCGCACCTTGCGGACGAGGCACACGATTGGGGCGGTTTGGTTTGGGCTTCCCCTGCGGATTGCGATTCGCCAGCAACTGCGAGAGCCCAGCCATCACTAGGATGACGATTCCCAGGATCGACTCAAAGGCGTCGGCGATGAACAGGGGGATTTTCATGAATGGTTTTCGCGAACTCTAATTGCGTCGGCTGCCGCTAGTGGCAATAGCGTCTCGCATATCGGTATCGGCTTGCACGTTCTTCAGCTTGTAGTAATCAAGAATTCCCAATCGCCCCGACCGGAACGCCTCGGCCATTGCTTTGGGAACTTCTGCCTCCGCCGAGACGAGCTTGGCTCGGTTTTCTTCGATTGCGGCGAAGTTCTCTTGCTCTTGAGAAACGGCCATCGCTCGCTTGCCTTCGGCCTTCGCGCGGGCGACACGGGTGTCGGCTTCCGCTTGATCCGCCTGCAGGCGGGCTCCGATGTTGTCGCCGACGTCAATATCGGCAATGTCAATCGAAACGATTTCGAACGCCGTCTGGGAATCTAACCGCCGAGCCAGCACCGCTTTGGAGATGCTGTCGGGGTTCTCTAGTACATGGGCGTGCGTTGGGGCGGAGCCGATTGCGCTGACGATGCCTTCACCAACGCGGGCGATGATGGTTTCTTCGGTCGCACCGCCGATCAACTGGTCGAGATTTGCTCGCACCGTCACGCGCGCTTTCACCTTAAGTTGGATGCCGTCTTTGGCGATGGCATCCAGCGAAGGTCGCTTCGATTCCCGAGAAGGGCAATCGATCACGCGGGGGTAGACGCTTGTCTGCACGGCTTCGAGGATATTTCGTCCGGCCAAGTCGATCGCGGTCGCCTGTTTGAAGCCAAGATCGATGATCTTCGCCTTGCGGGCCGCAATGATCGAGCGAATCACCAGTGGCACGTTTCCACCAGCCAGGTAATGGGCTTCCAGGGCTTTGGTGGTGATGTCGCCATCGTATTCGTCCAAGCCCGCCTGGACGGCCATGATTTTGCTACGGGTAATAACGGTTGGGTTCACTTTGCGGAACCACATACGGAACAGGTCGAAAATGCCAATACCCGCTCCGGTCGTGATCGACTGAATCCACAACCGCATGAAGCGAGCCGCGATGGCAATGAAGATAATAAAGCCAATCAGCAGCGCGAAGAGGATAATCAGCCAAACGGTGTTGCCACCACCTTCGAAAAGTTGGGCGATTGGGAGAGACATATTTTCTAGGTTCGTGAAGAAGTAGGTGAGTGCTTTGAAAACGTTCCTAACTGCTGACAGCCCAATGGGTTGAGGCACTGCTGGCGTCGCTCAGGCTGTCTTATTCGCTTTGTAGTGCTTCCGCTGTCGAAATGCAAGGATGCGCCGTGGCTCAGTCTTATTCTCACCGCAGGAACCGCACAGTTGCTACAGCTTCTCAAAAGTAGAGGCGAAGTGCATGCTTATTGGCTACGAGTCCCATATTCCCGTCGATTACTCAATCCGTACTGACCGATGCAACCGAAGGAACTGATTCCACACTTCAGCGGGGCTTCGTCGGGACATGTCTTCAAGTTCACTAAGAATAACAGCTTCGGTCTGCCTATTGGCGAATCTTCTGTGCGGCCCGTTCGACGCGGTGCCGGCGCGTGCCGAAGACGGTTCGGACCCCCAAGCCAATCAGTTCGAGGCGGCCTTGGAGGATGCCAGTTGGGAGCAACTCGCCCTCAAAGTTGCCACTGACGCCCTGGAAGAAGCACCCACTCAACGGGACGAATCGGTTGAGCCTGCACAGGGTTTGGCCCCTTCGCTAGGAATCGCGCTAGGCACCTTGCCGTTGCAGCAACAACTACGGGCGAATCCGCGGCGGCGGAATCAGCAGCGCCCCGGCGTGGCGCTGGGGCTAGCGAGCACGCCTTTCATGATTGGTGATACTTCAGCAGGAACCTGCTTTTCCCAGCGGGGTATCATCTTCCAGGATTTCGGGCATCCTACGCTCACCTGTAGCCGTTTGAACGTTTCGGAAAACAATACCGCGATCCCCGTCGATCGTATCTATTACAGTTACCGCCATTTTCACAATGCGACGCAGTTGCAGTTGTTCCAGTTCCAGCAGCAACTGAATTATGATCGCCACACGATCGGCATGGAACGCACGTTTGCTGGCGGCATGGGGAGTGTCGAAGTTCGCTTGCCCATCGAACGACGCCTCCGTTCGGACGTGATTAGCATCATTGATCCGGCGGGCAGCGGCGTTGTCGATCTGATTGCTGACAATGATTACGAGACCGACATCGGCAATGTCTCGTTCATCTCAAAGATCGCTTTGTATGAAACCAACAACTTCCTGCTGACAGGCGGCCTGGGCGTCACTGTTCCTACGGCACGCGATGTAAATTACGCTTTTGCGGTCAACACAGGTGTCGACTTGAGCCCGCTGTTTCCCGGACTCACTTCGAACTCGCTTGGTACGTTTGTCTACGAGTACACGAACGAAACCACTTACCTGTCTCCCTTTGCAGCTTGGTTGTTCACGCCCGATTCACCCAAGGCTCGTTGGTTCCATCAAGGCTTTTTGCAAATCGAAGTTGCTGCCAATCCTTCTACCTTGGCCGCGCAGGGATCGATCACGAATAACTTTTTCGTCAACGGCTTAGGAGCTGGCGGAAACATCGTGCAGACTCCTGGTGCTCAGCAGGTGCTTGTCGATGTGTTTGCCCAAACCCTTATGCGTCTGAATCTTGGGCTCGGTTATCAAGTGACCGACGACACGGGCGGGTTGATTTCCAATGTTCGTGCATTGGCGGAACTGCATTACACCACCACGCTTCAAGAAGCCAATACCTCGGATGTTCCGCTGGAAGTTCCAGCCGCTGCTGGGGTCGGTTTAGCACCGGGACTGCAGGTCTCCAGCGTCGGGAATCCTGACCCTCGTACGGACATCCTCAACGCGGCATTGGGTGTTTCCGCCGACGTGGGCCGTTTCGTCATTACCCACGGTTTTATCGCTCCGCTGAAGAGCGCCCCCGATCGGGGATTCGATTTCGAGTACAATTGTCAGGTACAGTTGCCGTTTTAGGGCGACCTTCGAAAGATTCGCTCCAGAGCGACTACCCGTCGGCTTACGCCTGACGGCTCGTTGACTTGGACTATCACGCTACCCGACATGCCTGCACCTGAGTCGCCACGTTCCGAAAAGGATCTTTCCGATCCCCACGAGACCCAACGCGAAAGCCCTCAGTCGACGAAGGGGGGCGAGGCGAAGCACCGCGGGACTCACGCCACACGTGTCCCCGAACCTGAAGAGGTGCGCGGGGAACGTGAACGCTTTACGATCCTGCGGCCCCATGCTGACGGTGGGCTGGGTAGGGTAGTCGTCGCTTACGACTGGCAGCTCAGCCGCGAGATCGCGCTCAAAGAGATTCTTCCCGCCCACGCGGACGATCGCGTCAGCCGTCAACGTTTTCTTCGCGAAGCCGAGATCACTGGGGCGCTTGAGCATCCGGGCATTGTCCCCGTGTATAGCTTGGGCGAGTTTGCCGACGGGCGACCGTTCTATGCGATGCGGTTTATTCTGGGTGAGGATCTTCGCAAAGCGATTGAGCAGTTCCACGGAAAGAAACCGACGCGCCTCTCAGACAATTTCGAGCTGCGGCAGTTGCTCGGCCGATTCGTTGATGTGTGCCAGGCAATCGATTACTCGCACCATCGGGGAGTCGTGCATCGCGATATCAAGCCCGAGAATATCATGCTCGGCGACTATGGCGAGACGCTCGTCGTGGACTGGGGACTCGCGCGCCCCACCGACGACACGCCAACGGTAACTGATGCCGCCGAGACGACGGTCACTCGCTCGGGACGACTGACCTCGCGATCGAATCACCCTCAGTCCACACGAAAGGTCAGCCCTTCCCCCCAATCGAACCCCTCGCACACCCGCGACGGCCAGGTGGTCGGAACGCCAGCTTACATGAGCCCCGAGCAGGCCGTTGGCCGTCTTGATCTCTTAGGGCCCGCCGCGGACATCTACAGTCTGGGGGCGACACTCTATCATTTGCTTACGGGATCCTCGCCGATTGACGGCAGCACCAGCGACATTCTGGCACGTGTCCAGCGGGGTCATTTTCCACCACCGCGCGAGCGGAACCCGCTCGTCCCTAAACCGCTCGAAGCGATTTGTCTCAAGGCAATGCATCGTCAGCCAGAGGCTCGTTACGGCAGTGCAGCGGAGTTGGCTCTTGATCTGGAGCATTACCTCGCCGACGAGCGAGTCGAAGCCTTCGACGAGCCGCTGTGGATGCGAACTTGGCGTTGGGTACGCAACCATCGCACAGCCGTGCTGAGCACGATGGCGGCTGCAACGGTGGCGCTCGTCGCGCTGACCGCGGGGGTGATTCTGCTAGGAGCCGCCAACCAGCGAGAGCGAGCCGCCAAAGATCAGGCGACTGCTAATTATGCGGAGTCTGTCAAACAGCGTGACCGTGCTGAGGAGAACTTCCGGCTCGCTCAGGAAGCGGTCCGCGAGTATTACGTGCAAGTCAGCGAAGAAACACTGCTCAATCAACCGGGAATGCAGCCTTTGCGAAACGCCCTGCTCGAACGTTCGCTTGCCTACTTCCAGCGATTCTTGGAGCAACGCAAAGACGATCCGAGTGTCCGCAGCGAGTTGGCTTTAGCCGCTTACTATGTCGGGCAGATAACCGAGACCGTCGATTCACCGAAGGCGGCTTTGCCGTTTTATCATCAATCGCTTTCGCACTACGAAACGTTATTCGAGGAGTCGGAAGTCGCTGCGGAGTTAAAGTCTGCTTATGCGCGTGTTCTGAACGCCATCGGCGGTGCCCATCAGAAAATGCAAGAGCTTGATGAAGCGGAGAAGTTTTATCGTCGAGCCTTAGTTGAACGAGAAGCGATCGCCAAAAACAACACGGAGGATTACCAGCCGGCACGGGAACTGGCGAACTCGTTGATGAATCTCGCAACACTGTCGCACCTGCGGCAAAACTATCCGGACGCGATTCGTGAAATGCAGCATGCCCAAGCGATTCGCCAGGCGCACCTCACGGGCGACTCACCGCCCCTCAAATTGCTGCGGGACTCAGCCATGGGCTATTACAATCTGGCCTTTACGCAGCTTGTCTCAGGAGCGAATGCTGAAGCGGAACGCAACTTCACTTCGGCAGAGAAGACCTTCAAACAACTGCTTGAGCGAGAACCCGAATCACTCAATCACGCGCATCGGCTAGCGATGAGCCAACGCAAACTGGGTGACTTGGCGGGTGCCTCAGGAGACGAAAGCCGAGCGATCCGCCATTACTTGCAAGCCGAAAGCCGCCTGCAGACGCTGGTGGACAAAAACCCAAGTGTCCCCAAGTTCGCTGCCGATTTGTCGAGCGTGCTGATGAATTTGGGCGCTCAACAGTCGAAAGTGGCAGCCAAGACGCCGGCGCTAGAGACGCTAACCCGTGCGGCAACGCTGCTTGAACGATTAAATGAAGGCGAAAGCCCCACACCACGCTATCGCCGTGACTTGGCAGTGACGCAGCGAGCCATCGGCGAGTTGCTCATTCAGCTTGAACGGGAGGATGAAGCGACAGAGTGGCTAGAAAAGTCACGAGAATTGCTGCAACAACTCGTGCGTGAGTTTCCTGGGGAAGTGGAGTATGGAGAGTTGTTGCAGGAGACGCTGAGACAGATCGAGCAAATCCCAAGTGCCGGTTGAATCCGTAACCAACAAATAAGCAGAAGTTCTTGAACGAAACCCCTTCGGGGTAAGTGTTCGACGAACATCTAAGATTCGTTCAACTCATCAATCCCCTCGAGCCCAAACTCCTCGATCGGCTTATTGAGCAGATCCTTCTCGCTCGTAGCCAGCCCGGCTGCTTCGTGCTGCTCGGCGCGGCGGACTACCACGCGGTTGGAACTGACCTCGACGACCACGACCGCTTCACCCGGTTCGATGGCTCGGCCTTGGCTCACCGCATCGAGGAGCCTGTTGTCGACCAGCACATCACCGCTGGGGATCATTTTCGTCTTGGCGACGCCCACTTTGCCAACTAGCTCGCGGCGAGGATCGTGCGGCTTGGTTTCCTGCTCGTCAGGTAGCTCGCCAAGAAACGCTTTACCCATCGGCGTGTGAGGCCACGCCTTGAAGGCGAGCCCCACGACCGTCGGCACGGCGACCAGCGCAATGGCGATAAACGAGAGCCCTGTGGTTACGTCCTTGCGGAAGGCCATTACGAGACTGGCCGAGAATGCAACCAGGGCGAAAAAGCTAATCACTCCGCCCGAGGGAATGAACACTTCCAGCACGATGAGCCCGCAGCCCACCAACATGAAAACCACAGCCCAGCCAAGCGGATCGAGAAGCGTCATCGGTGTGAGAGTTTTCAGTTGGCAGTGTTCAGTTTTCAGTGAGGACGAGAAACTGAGTTTAGCATACCAGCAAGCTTCTACCTATCGGCAGCTTGATACCGAGGAGCGATCTCGTTCATCCTAACCCGAAGCGTGAGCGAGGGGCCACGCTATCACAACTTTTCCCTCGCTTACGCTTCGGGTTAGGAATGAGGAAGCCACTCTACCCCACAGCACGGACCACCACGCGCGTCGCTTTGGCGTCGACGACGATGATTGAAGTGCCGCGGTCAAGTGGTTCGCCTTCGGCGACGACGTCGACCAGTTCGTCGGCGATCAGTGCTTTGCCGGTCGGGCGAAGGTCCGTGCGGGCGACGCCCCCTTGGCCAATGAGATGCGAGTAGTCGGCAAGGACCTCGCGGTGCTCTTGTTCGATGCGTTCCTCCGGCGCAGGCGGTTCGAGCATGATGCGATTAAATACGGGTGCATTGGGAAGGTACCGACGGAACGTCATCCCCAGGGCAATCACGCCCACAAAGGCTCCGGCCACCACGGTCAGCGAACGGCGCAGCTCGCCCATTTGCACTTCCGTTCTCGGAATTACGAACGTCTGGCTAGCAAGTACAAGGGACAGGATGACCATCGCCCCACCACCAAGCCCAAAGATGCCAAAGCCGGGCAGAACGAAGACTTCGAGCAAGATAAAGAACAGTCCGGCGATGAAGAGCAACGCTTCCAACCAACCGGCCGTTTGATCGAGCGACTTGCTCCAGAAGAATAAGAGGAAAGCCACGGCGGCAACAAAAGCGCCGATGCCCACGCCTGGCGTCTTCACTTCGATGTAGAGTCCGGCCAAGCCAATCATCACCAGCAGGGTCGCGAGAGCTGGAGAGGCAAGTGCTTCGATGAGTTGTAAGGCCCAGTTCGTTTCGACTAATGGTGGAGCTTCTTCGAACCCGTAAAGCTGCCAGAGCTGGTCCGAGTTCTCGACAACGGTCGTCGCGACTCCCTTCTGTTGCGCCACATTCCCTTCGAGCTTCAACGAGCCACCATCGACAAGTGGAGCAGCGGCCCGCCGCCAGTCAGCGCTATCCTTACGCTGCTCGGCTTCCGCCTCGCTCATGAGACGCGTCTGTCCGGTGGTTTTGTTGGTGTACTCGAAGATCTCGATCGAGGGATCGATCGTTGCGCTCAAGAGCGACCAACTCTTTCGCCGAACGTCCGCCAGATCGCGAACGCTAACAAGCGCTGCGGAAAGCTCATCGAACTCGTCGTTCTCGTTTTTCTGGTTTGGAACCTGGAAAGGATTCTCGGGGGCGACCTTCCGATTGTCTTTGGGTGGCGGGGCGATCGGCTGACCCGCGGCAAGCGTTGCTTCGGGGTGCATGACCAAGCGGTCGCAGGCCAGTGCAATCAACGCAGCTCCGCCGCGGGCTTCTGAAGGAACGTAAGCGACGGTCAGCACGGTCGCGTCTAATCGACCAAGGATGTTGGCCAGTGCGGCACTCGCTCCAAGATCACCGCCGGAGCTCTCGATCCGCACGCCGATCCAATTCGCACCTCGTTTGAGTTCGCGCCCGATGAGAGTTTCTAGCTGGCTGGCGGTGCTCGGCGTGATACGACCACGAATCTCTAGCAAGATCGGCACGCGATCCTCGACCAACGTGCGATCGATCTCCAATGCTTTGACGGGAATGTCGAGACCACGAGCGACGGTCGTCAGGTCGTCGGCCAGTCGTTGGACGAAGCCGAACTGCCGCCCTTCGCGACCCGAGAACCTCGCCAACGCCCCAGGGGCGACAATGGTTTCCTCCGCGATTACTTCGCTGTCCTTCCGAAACTCTTCCAGCTCATCGGCGGTCAAGAAAAGCGTGCGGTTCTCGCTTTCGACTTGAATGACCTCCGCTCGGGGGTCGAGCATCGCGGCGACCAAAGCGAGAGGAACGTTTCTGCGTGTCTCGGCGATTTCCTGATACGCAGCACGGACCGTGGCGGTCAGGCCCTCGCGCTCGTCGACGCCGGCCTCGCCAATCTCGGCTTCCGACGCCATCAGGATCTGCTCGCAGGCGATCACGGGCAACACTGAGTGCCCGCGAATCGTTTGCGGGAGATAAGCGATCGTCTTGATTTCCGCCATTTCGCGACTGGCAAGAAAACGCGCGAGCGAAAAGGCACGTTCAAATTGACTTCCCGCTCCGCCCGCTGCATCAGCCGCCTTCGGCTCGAATCGAAGCACCAAGATTGGTCGATTGGGGTCGCCCTGCTCCCGGGCTTTGGCAATCAACTGATCGCGAACACGTAGTAAGCTTTGCCGCAGCGATTGGTCCGCGTTCCCAGTAATCGGAAGCGGCACGGGCAAGAGGGCCGCTGGCGTCGAAGAGACTTCTTGCTCTGGAGCCTCGCCGTCCAGTGCTGCCTCTTGTGCGGTCGCTTCGCCCGAGGGGAATGTCCCAGAGAGGAATGCAAGCGCGCAGAAGCACAGCCCTAAGCTCGTGTTCCAGATAATTGAGCGAAGGCTCGTCATGCTCTGCTCCTCGCACCCGATGGATTTTCCGTAGCCGCCTCTCACTAGCAATTATACGTTTCGCTCTTGGGGGAGCAAAGCAAGCAGCCGAGGACCGCGGTTTTGAGACCGTTTCTATTCGTATTCGTTAGGCAACCGCAGATATTGGGAGGAAAACAACGGCAGAGGCGTGCTAACGATAATCGGCCTGCGTTGCCATTCTAAGCTGGCCGGAGATTCCGTAATGGAGGATGCCACCTTCGGTTGGCTGGGTCGTCGACATGCCGATAGGGCCAGAGAGTTCGGCGGAGAGGATTCGGCAAGTTTCAATCTCAATGGCAACTTGGCCAGCAACAACCATCTGCATGGGTGAGGTTTCGTTAGGCATGGTTTCGATCTTTGCGTCAAAGATCGCCAGTGGGCTTTGGTTTTTGGCCGAGGGTTGGACCTCCCGGAGCGTCAGTTCGAATCGCTTGATGCCGCCCATGTCGTCATTCATCCCGAAGAGGCTCTTCGCCACTTTCCGTGGAACCAGCAGACGTTGTCCCACTTGTGGTTGCTTCTCTAGCAAGTGCTTGGCAAGCAAGTTGGGTTTGCCGAGTGTCTTCAGTGAGTCGGCGACGATCTTGTACTCCTCAAGCGGCGGCATTTCCCCCTTGAGGTCGGTGATCGTTGTTTTCTCACCAACGCGGCTAAACAGGTACGACTTGCCTTCGACCGGTTGAGGATCGTCGAGGGAGGGGCTCGTTTCGCCGGGCACCACCATACGCGACAGAGGAAAACTAACGCGTGCCGCCTTGAACTTTTCACCATCAACCTGTGTGACCTCAATGGCCCGTTTTTGGCGGCGAACCATCTTATCTTCGCTCTCGTGAGCCGTCTGGCCGGACTGCGAGATGACCGTCTTCAAGTTGATTTCAACGGCGACCTGCTGCTGGACGCGATCGCCGATGCGTGTGGGGATCTGGGAGAAGCGAACTCTTGGATGCCCGACTGCTGAATTGGCGAATGCGTTTGACGGCGAAACCGCAAGCGTCACGGCAAACGCCAACGAGAAACGAATGAACAGATCGTGGAATTTCATTTCAGCGCCTCGTTTCGCCGCGGTGCTTGCACCGCGCTAGTGTTGTTAAGAAAGCGCCGCGGATGATCGAAACCTTACGCGCAAGGGTCAAGAGCAAGTCAGCAGAACAACCCGAAGCGGACCCTACGAACGTAGCATCGCCTCGAGCGCCGCCAGTGCAACCGGCCAGCGTTGTTGTCCGTTTTGCACCGTGTTCCACCACTGCCAGAGCGTGTTGGCGGCACCGGCTGGTAGGTCGCTCGTGAGGTGCCAGGCGGCTAGGGCGGCTTCGATTTTCTGGGTGTCACACGTCGTCAACTCCACCTCTTCCCCGGCGGCTAGCGCTGCGGGGAGGTTTGCTAGCGGAGCAACCACGGCGAGCCGCGCTGGCGAGACTTGGTCAGTGAACGCTGCTAAGTCGTAATTCAATTGGGCCAGCAGCCAGGCCAGTCGCACGGTTTCGGGAATCTCTGCCACAGGGTTGGTCAGAACGGCTTCGTAGACGACTCGATTGTTCCTGGAATGTGCCGTCCCGTGGCCGCCGACGTAGGGCGAAACAAGGATCACCTCGGCAAACTCTGGCACAATCGCCGGGTCGGTCATTCGGCCCATCGCTCGCAGCAACCCAGGCCCGCGTGCTTCCCACTGCTCCTGCAGCGGGCGACCACGGACTGCGAGCTGCTCAGCCACTTCTGGTTGAACTTTCAGGAGCGCCGCTTCGAGGCCCGTGATATGGCCTTCCAAATGAGAGACCGCCGTCGGGTCGCCCGTGGTCAGGCGGGCAACAGTTCGCTCCGCTAGTTCACGATTGTTTTCGTATTCCGCGGAGAGGCTGCACAACTCAAGGAGAGCTTTCCGCGGATCACCGAGCATCATCAACTCGGTATGCAAAGCGGCTGCTACGGGAGCAATCGCAACTGCTAGCTGATCGTCAACGGTTGGCAGTCCTTGTTGCTGGCAAACAGCAGCGTGCAAGCACGTCGCCGACAGGCTCGTCCTCCAACGAAGTTCAAGGCTCATCCAAAAATCCCTGTTTCAAGTAGCCGAAAGCCACGATTCTAGTCGCTCTGGCGGTCTGGTGTCACGCCTGCTACTCTCCGCCGCACCCTCAGGTTCCCGGCTTACGGGTGCCGTGCCTTTCAGTTTGTTTCGAGTTCACTCCATGTTCAATTTCTTGCGTGCTGTTCGCTTGGCATTTGCCGTCATCCTAAGCTTGGTCACGGCGGCGAACGCTCAAACCTCGCCTTATCAGCAGCCAGCACAGCAGCGGTCTCAGAACGTTGCCGCGACGCCGCAGCGTTATCCCCAAGTCGATCAGCCGCAGATCCAACAGACGCAAGCGACCACCGACGCGCGAATTGCTGACAGCCGTGGTCTCGCGAACGGTGGTGTGAACCGGCAACCGAGTTATCAGCCCCTCGACCAGCGTCAGCCGGCAGGACAGCTCGGCCAACCCATTGCTCCCGGAGTACAGCAGGCAGTCCAAGCGCCGCCACAGCAAGCTCCGCCGTTTCAGTTGACGGACGTCGAGCGGCAATTCGTCCGGCAGATTCTTGAGATGTGGGAGAATCGCAGCAACGAGGTCAAGACGTTCAACGCCGACTTCGTTCGTTGGGAATACAATCACGCCTTTGGCGGAGTCGACCGTGCGATGACGCAAAGCGACGGTCAGCTCACTTACTCGAAGCCCGACAAGGGGAGCTTCTACATCAAGAAGATTCACCGTTGGGTTGCCGAGGTTCCAAAGAATACCGCCAAGGATGCACCCGGAAACTGGGTCGAACAGAAAAACGAAGTTGGAGAGCATTGGGTTTGTGACGGCAAAGCCATCTACGAATACGTCCAACGCGCCAAGGAGCTGCGCGTCCAGTCGATTCCCCCAGAGATGCGTGGCGAAGCGATCGTCAACGGTCCGTTGCCGTTCTTGTTTGGAGCAAAGGCAGATGATTTGGAGCGGCGCTATTGGATTCGCTCCAAGCAGTCGGATCCTGAAACGATTTGGCTGGAGGCTTACCCCCGATGGCAAGCCGATGCCGCGAACTACCGCATGGTGGACGTCATGCTTGATCGCAAGACCATGCTTCCTAAAGCGATCCAGGTGCACGAGCCCAACGGGCAGAGCCGTAGCGCTTATATGTTTAAGTCGCCGACGATCAACGGCAAGCTGGATGGCCTGCTTGGTAACATCTTCAGCGCCCCGCGGACTCCACTCGGCTGGAAACGTGTGGTCGAGCCAGCCCCAGCAGCAGCTCAAGGCTCGCTGCCCCAAGCCAAGCAATCGCAAGCGATCCAACGCTGAGCGACACATCAATACAAGCCCGACGCGCAAGCGAGTGAATCACTCGGTAGTCACCAGTTCACTCGCTTGCGCGTCGGGCTTGTATTTCGTTGCAATCGCTACAAGCGTGCTGATATGAATCGCATCAGCGAAGTTTGCCAATCGGCGGAGCCGGGAGCAAGTCGCAACTAGCTTGCGTAGTAGGCTTGAAGAGAACGTCCCGGCGAGCCCCAATCCGTTAGAATCGGGCTCGCGGCTAATCTCGTATTGCGATCTCTTCGATGTCCACTGACGCTATGCTTGCCGAGCAGCTTGAAGACGCCCCTACCACGATTCCTTTCCAGCCGACCAGTACCATCAAGGTGCTGCATGTGATCAATGGGGAGCATTTCTCAGGCGCCGAACGCGTGCAAGATTTGCTCGCGGTGAATCTGCCGCGCTGCGGATACGAGGTCGGTTTCGCCTGCGTGAAGCCCGACCGTTTCCCCGAAACACGAGAATCGGCGAGCCCGCTCTTTGAGCTACCGATGCGGGGCCGTTTCGATTTCGCTTGCGGTCGTCGCGTGGCTCAACTCGTGCGGGACGAGCAGTATGCGCTCATTCACGCTCACACACCGCGCTCATTGCTGGTGGGCAGCATCGCTGCGAAGCTCGCGGGCGTGCCCTTGATCTATCACGTTCACAGCCCAGCGGGGCGCGACTCGACGCGTCGCCTGGCCAACTGGGCAAACCTGTGGCTTGAGCGTCGCTCCGCTCGGCGTGCGGCACGACTTGTCGCCGTGTCGCCAAGTGTCCGGCAATACATGATCGAGGCAGGATTCCCGGAAGAGAAAGTGGTTTACGTTCCCAATGGCGTTCCGAAGATCGACGTAGCCCCGCGCACCGAAACGCCAAAGAGTTGGACCCTCGGCATGGCCGCGCTGTTTCGCCCGCGGAAGGGCATTGAAGTGCTGCTCGAAGCATTAGCTTCGGTGCGATCCACGGGGCTTGATGTTCGGCTACGTGCGATCGGCCCATTCGAGACTCCCGAGTACGAATCGGAAGTAATGGCCCTTGTCGAGAAGCTCGGCGTCACTGATGCGGTCGATTGGACCGGCTTTGTGACGGATATCCCTGCCGAGTTAGCCGAGATCGACGTCAGCGTTCTCCCGAGTCTTTTCGGCGAGGGTTTGCCGATGGTTGTCTTGGAAGCGATGGCCGCGGGCGTCCCAGTAATCGCCAGTTCGGTCGAAGGCATCCCTGAGGCAATCCGACATCGCCAGGAGGGACTGCTCGTTGAACCGGGCAGCGTGAGCCAGTTGGCCCTGGCGATCGAAGACCTGGTTGGCAGCCCACTGATCGCCCACCCTGAGCAACACCCGATCGACTACCCCGCCATGAGCGCCGCTGCTCAAGAGCGACATGCGGAGCGCTTTTCTGCCGAGGCGATGGCGGCGAATCTTGCTCAAGTCTATGACGATGTCCTCGGAGTGAGCTCCTGAGCCGAGAAGCGTCAGCTCTCGGGTCGAACTGCTTGAGGGAACAACTTGAGAGCTGACGCTTCTCGGCTCAAGGCTCTGTATTCAAAGCGAACGCGTCTCCACCACTTCAAGTCCTTGTTCGCTCGAGTAGCTCAGTCGTGTGACGTCCTGCACGCAATAGTCGAGCAGTACACCGAAGCGTCCGTCGGCAGAGCACTGCACGAGTGCTTCCAGGTGGCCATCGAGATCGTACACCTGCCAGACGGAACTCGCGGGCTTATCGTTTTCTTTCTGTTTCTCGATAAGGATGGCCACATTGCCCTGCTCCATCCGTACGACATCAGCAATACGACGTTTCGTACCGGCGGAGACACGACGCCAGCGGCTCACTTGGACATACTCAATTTCGCCTTGGACATCACGGACAACCAGGGCACCGCCGAAGTGAGGGGCGATGGTCTCAGCATCTGAGTCCTGCGGCAAAAAACGTCTCGCCGAGGATGAGTCGCTTCGCGAGTAGCATTCTGTCTTGGTTTCCAGGCGGTTTTTGGTGGAATTCAGTGCAACCATGATCGTCTCTCCTGCTCACAAGGGTCCAATTCCGCGGCTCGAAACAAGCCGCTACTAAAGAACTAAGCGAAAACAGAAGAAAGTTGTTACAAGAACTTCGACCCCGCGTGGCCAGAGATGCTGAGAGCCGAAAGCCAACAGCTAAGAAGAGCGGGTGAAGGGAATCGAACCCTCGTCTAAAGCTTGGGAAGCTTTCGTTCTACCATTGAACTACACCCGCGACGCGGCAGGCACTCTCGCTGAGTACCGTACCTCAATCCGCAGTCTATAGCGGAGTCTAACTTGCAGCAAGTTGTCGCCGCGTAGTTTTCAGTTGTCAGTGTTCAGTATATTAGCAGGAACCTGCGGAGGCATTTCATCTAACAGTTCCTACCGCCTACTGCCCACTGCCTACTGATTCGCGAGAAGATTCAACCGCTGCCTCAGTTGCTCCAACCGGCGCTGGGCAGCGCGGTCGAAGGGCTTGAGGAAGTCGCCTTCGTGGTTGCGCTCGGCATTGTCGAGCTGCGTTTGCACGCGTGCAACCAACGTATCGAGCGAACGAGGCTCTCGCAAGAAACGACGCTGGCGTTCTGTGAGCAGATCGTAGTACAGCGAGACCAATTGACGCTGACTTTCGAGTTGCTCGAGCGATTCAACCAATTCGATTAGGCTTCCTGCATCACCCGCGGCGGCGTTGATTAAGGAAGCTTCGATCTCTCGAATACCTTCGTGGTAGCCGGTGATCCGTGCTGAAAGTTCACGGAGGTTGATTTTAACATCAGGCGTTTCTTCGCGAGGTTGTTGGGCGAATTGGCTTTCTTCTTGGAGTGGTTCGACTTTCCGCAGTGGTTGCCCTGCGAAATCTCCTGCAATGGGTTCTTCTTCGAAGGGTTCCTGAAATACCTCGGCGACCGAGGCTTCTTCGCCCCATTCACGAGCGGCAACATACTCAACATCCACCCCTTCTTCTTCGAACGTGTTTGCAGGAGCGGGCTCCGCCAAGTCGGGGGTACGAGAAAAGCTGCTGTTCTTGCGAGTTTTCGGTTGATTCTCGAAAGGAACGATAATGTCAGCCAAACCTCCCGCGAGGCTCGATCCGGTTGCCAGTCGACCCTTCTCACGTGTTTCTTCATTCGCTTGCGGATTCGCCGTGGAAGTAAACTCAGGCGTCTCCGGCAAAGCACGCTTCGAGCCCGGCATCGAGCGGGCCATCGCTTCGCGAATCCAACGGGCGAGTTTCTCATCGCGTTCATCGGTGGCGGGAGCAGCATCCCACTGGCGGAGGACTTCGTTGAACTGTGCGACACGCTTGTCGAGCAGGCGTGTGTCGTGTCGATAGGCGATGTCAAATTGCGTCATCAATTCCGACTCAAGCTGCGCGAGATCTCCGATCGGAGCTTCATTAACTCGCTGCGCTGTGACCGCCACGCCCAAAATGCCGATGGCGAAGAGCGTACTTACGATCGCTGTGATCCGTTCGCTGGTGGACGAGTCGTGCATGAATTTCAATCGCATGGGTTTCATTCCTGAAGAGTGTTTGGATATTTCGCACAAGCCCAAAGCGCAAACGAGTGAATCAAGACGAATGCTTGGGAATTCACTTGCTAGCGCTTCGTGTTGGTATTCGATTGGCTGCTAGCCAGTCCTGTCGCCTAAAGCGTAGAATCGCCTGAGGCGTTGTCAAAATCCTTCCCACAACTGAAGAACGAATGCCCAACGATCTTTGGAAGCCGTTGCTACTGATTACGGTTGTGCTGGTTTTGCCGTTGGTGCTGCTGGCCGTTTGGGGAGAACCGTTCACGGAGCAGCTCGCACGTTGGGAGGAGTCTCCTCCGTCTCATGGGGTGCTGGCCCTTGTGATTGTGGGGGCACTCGCCAGCGATGTCTTTCTACCCATCCCCTCAGGACCTCTCTGCACATTGGCAGGGAGCGTATTGGGTGTTTGGCAGGGTACCCTGGTTGGCTGCGTGGGAATGACGCTTGGAGCAACGATTGCCTTTGCCCTGGCACGACGCTGGGGAAAGCCGTTGGCTGTTCGCTACTCATCGGCGGAGCGTATCGAGGAACTAGAAGACGCTTGCCGGAATCACGGCCCGTGGATGCTCGCCATCACACGGCCCTTGCCGATCGTTGCCGAGGCTTGTGCGCTGCTCGTTGGTGCGTTGCAGATGCCTTGGAGAACATTCCTTGTTACGACGACGATTTGCAATGGCGTTCTCTCGTTGGGGTACTCACTGCTTGGCAGTCAAGCGGTCACCCAAGGCTGGCTGCCTGCGGCGCTCTGCATGTCCGTCGCTTTACCGTTGTTGGCGACTTGGGTCTGGCAACGGGGCTTGGCGAGATAGTTCCGCTAAGAAGACTCATGCCATTTCTTGACAAAGTCCAGAATCCTGGTAGATTACGGGCATGTCAGACGAAACGGCCAAAATATTGCGGGAGCATGGCGTGCAAGTCACTGCTCAGCGTCTGGCGGTCCTGCAAGCCGTTTCAAGGCTTCCGCACGGTACGGCGGACGAAGTGGCCGACGACGCGCGAGCCGAAATCGGGGCGATTTCTCGCCAAGCCGTCTACGATGCGCTCAACATTCTCGTTGAAAGCAACCTCATCCGCCGCATCCAACCGGCCGGCTCACCGGCACGCTACGAGGACCGCGTCGGCGATAATCATCACCATCTGATTTGCCGTCAGTGTGGCGTTACTGTCGACGTCGATTGCGCGGTTGGTAAAAGGCCCTGCCTCACAGCGGCAGAAACTTCGGGCTACGAGATTGATGAAGCGGAAGTCATCTTTTGGGGCACCTGCCCGAAGTGTATCAAAAAGAAGCCTCGTAAGAAGGAAAAAGCGACTCGTTAGACCCTAGCCCCAGGCGCAAGCCTGGGGTTAGAACGCTTTAATACTCACGATTTCAAACCCCAGGCTTGCGCCTGGAGCGAACTCTCAAAAATCAAATTCTCAACTCACCAAAAAGGAGTTTCTCATGTCTACCAACCTCAGCCAATGTCCTTACCTAAACCCTTCAAGCCGCCACACGGCAGCGGGCGTTCAAAACAATGGGGATTGGTGGCCGAATCAACTTAACCTGAAGATTTTGCATCAGCACTCGCGGCTTTCGAATCCGATGGAGGAGGAGTTTGACTACGCAGAAGCTTTCAAGAGCCTCGACTACCAGGCGCTCAAACAAGATCTCCACAACCTGATGACTGATTCGCAAGATTGGTGGCCAGCCGATTACGGGCATTATGGACCATTCTTCATCCGCATGGCGTGGCATGCTGCTGGAACTTACCGGATTGATGATGGTCGCGGTGGAGCCGGCGGTGGTATGCAGCGATTTGCTCCGCTAAACAGTTGGCCCGACAACGCCAATCTCGACAAGGCGCGTCGGCTGCTCTGGCCGATCAAGCAAAAGTACGGCAAGAACCTCTCCTGGGCGGACCTGCTGGTGCTGACCGGCAACATCGCGCTCGAGTCGATGGGGCTCGAAACTTTCGGCTTTGGCGGCGGTCGGGAAGATCGCTGGGAACCTGATGGCGATGTCTACTGGGGTCCCGAGAGTGAGTGGCTCGGCGACGAGCGTTACACTGGCGAGCGCGAGCTAGAGCAACCACTGGGTGCCGTGCAAATGGGCCTTATCTACGTGAATCCCGAAGGACCCAACGGAAACCCGGATCCCTTGGCAGCAGCACACGACATTCGTGAAACCTTTGGCCGCATGGCCATGGACGACGAAGAGACGGTCGCCTTGATTGCCGGTGGCCACACTTTTGGCAAAGCCCACGGTGCCGCTCCGGACGATAATTGCGGCCCAGAGCCTGAAGGCGAGAGTCTCGAACGGCAAGGCTTTGGCTGGATGAACAGCTTCGGCAGCGGCAGCGGGGCGGACACAATCACCAGCGGCCTCGAAGGGGCTTGGACCAGCGAGCCGACCAAGTGGAACAATGAGTACTTCGATAACTTGTTTGGTTTCGAGTGGGAACTGACGAAAAGCCCCGCCGGTGCTCATCAGTGGAAGCCGAAGGATCCGGCCGCAGCCGACATGGTGCCCGACGCCCACGATCCCTCGAAGAAACATCCCCCGATGATGTTCACGACAGACCTGGCCCTCAAAGAGGATCCGGCCTACGGTCCAATTTCTAAGCGATTCCACGAGAACCCCGATCAGCTTGCCGAAGCTTTCTCCAAAGCGTGGTACAAACTAATCCACCGCGACATGGGCCCCGTTTCACGACTGCTTGGCCCTGAGGTTGCCCCACCGCAACTTTGGCAGGACCCGATTCCTGCAGCGGAACATGATCTGATTGACGATGCCGACGTTGCTGAATTGAAAGGAAAGATTCTCTCAGCCGGCTTGACGATTCCCGAGTTGGTGCGCGTCGCCTGGGCCTCAGCCGCCACCTACCGTGGAACCGACAAACGAGGCGGAGCCAACGGCGCACGGATTCGCTTTGCTCCGCAGAAGGATTGGGAAGTTAACCAGCCTGAAGAGCTTTCGAAAGTTCTCGCTGCTTTGGAGAAAGTGCAAAGCGACTTCAACGGCTCGCAATCTGGCGGAAAGCAAGTTTCCTTGGCAGACCTGATCGTCTTGGGTGGTTGTGCGGCGATTGAACAAGCAGCCAAAGCCGCCGGCCATGACGTGAAAGTTCCCTTCGCCCCCGGTCGCACCGACGCCACCGACGAACAAACTGACGCCGAGTCGTTCGAGCCACTGGAACCCACCTACGATGGCTTTCGTAACTACGTCTACCTCGAAGATGGTTTCGACCGCCCCATTGAGGAACTGCTCGTCGACCGCGCTTGCCTGTTGACGCTCACTGCTCCTGAGATGACGGTTCTCGTCGGCGGCATGCGGGTGCTGAACGCCAACACGGGTGGCGCTCCGTTCGGCGTCTTCACCGAAACGCCGGAAACGCTAACCAACGACTTCTTCGTCAATCTACTGAACAACGATCTGACATGGAAGAAATCCGAAAAGTGCGAGCACTTCTTCGAAGGTCGCCTCGATGGTTCTGATGACGTCAAATGGTCAGCGACTGCCGTCGATTTGGTATTCGGATCCAACAGCCAACTCCGCTCCTTGGCGGAAGTTTACGCGAGCGACGACTCGAAAGAGAAATTCGTCACGGACTTCGTTGCCGCTTGGGATAAGGTGATGAATCTCGACCGGTTTGATTTGAAGTAAGAGCCATCAGGCAAGTAAGGCGGTCACTGGCGGCCGCCTTACTTGCCTGTAATAATTTTGGCTTTGGAACTCACCGACTGAGTTGGTTATTTTCGTCTGGTGAAATCGGTGCCGACCAGAGTTCTTCGTACTCTGCTGCATCGACCTCGCGAGAAGTCATATTTAAGAAGCCCACCAAGCGCATCCCTTCAATACCGGTAGCCTCGAAAACGACCGGTGCGTCACTGCCCATGATGTTGCCAGGTACACCGTAGCGTACCTTGAAAGGTTGGCCATCCCGTTCGCTTACGAAGACTTGGTCAACCGTGCCTGGTTCGACCCCGATGTTGGCTAGCTTTTGAGGATTCCAGCTTTTGAGAAACGATTTGAGTTCCTCTTCAGACTTTGGTCCTCGCCAGTTATGGCGACTTTGGTAGGCTTCGTAGAGATTGGCAAGTCGTTGGATGTTTTGGTCGTTCGCTTCGGCGAGTAAGTCTTTCGGGTCCGTTTCGCTGCAGCCGGTGCCAAGGCTTAGGAGAACGAGGCAAATCGCAAGCTTACTTTGGAAACCGAACCATTGAGCGTGATCTTTCAAAATCAAGACTCCTCTCCGGACATTAAGAAATCGACTACCACAATGGGAGGTCGAATGGTTATAGCTCTGCAGGCAAGCCATCGGCACGTTTGCCCATGCGATCCAATACGATTAGGTCGGCGTCGAGCGATATCGAATGGGTCGAACCATCGCCAAATACGGCAAGGAAAACCCCAGAGTGTGCTGATCCGAAGCCCTTTTCGACTTTCAGGCTGCCCTGGTTATTGAAACTCGACGGACGTTGCTCGCCGTCGTTCAAGACCGGAACGGTCTCACGTGAGCAACTATCGACCGTTCTTGCTCCAAACATTCGCATCGTCGGCCAATCGGCGGCACTGTAGTAGCCTCGGATCTCCCAGAATTGGAACGGAGAGTTACGCGGGATCGTATAGCGATCCGCAGCCACAGCTTTCTCGGCAATCATGATGGTATTCGATGAGCCGTCAGTGACACTCTTAAAACCAATGCGGCTGAACTTCGTTACGTCTGTCGCGCCTAGGTCAGTGTGGCCGCCACGGGCGATGATACCCGTCCAAACTAGTTCCTCCTCAGTCCCTTGAGAATTCGACTTTGGAGGTTCGTCCGCTCTCCACTCAAATTCAGTCCACCCTAAATCACAATGGCTAGCCATCACGCCAGCATAGTCACCAAATCGAAAGACATCGGCACCGAGAATTCCGAATCGTTCGCTGCGCGAAGGGCAGTTGAATGCGGCCACCGGTGTGTCAGCCAAACCTGTATCGGTGAAGCCATTGCTTCCTACTGGGGCAGTCGCACGCTGGTCTGCCAAACTTTGTTGTTCCATAAAGGGCAAAATCTGGAACATCCAGCTTGCGTACTCATATCCGTAAAGAGGTCCTTGTTGCGAATCGCGGTCTAGGAACTCGGATACGGAACCTCCAGCAGTCGGATAGGCACCTTGAGAGGATTCCTGATTGAGGCAAGCCAACCCAATCTGCTTCAGGTTGTTGATGCACTGCGTCCGCCGAGCCGCTTCGCGTGCCGCTTGTACCGCGGGTAGGAGCAAGCCAACGAGAACGCCGATAATGGCGATCACCACTAACAGTTCGACGAGCGTAAAAGCGTGGCGTCGGGGGCTTAGTCGTTTGGGCATCATTGGTGTTCCGAGATCAGAAAAGAGGAGATGAATAAGCTGTTATGACGCGGGTGGCTTTGGGTCTCAGGTCCCGCTGACACTCATTGATAGGACTAAGTCTACCATCTATGTAACAGTTCCGCAAACTGTTTTTTGCCGTGGGCCGTTTAGGATCTTGCAGAGGTTCCCCGCAGTCATGCAATGAAATAGAGTATTGGCGACATTCATCAGTTAGACAGACATGGCCAAGCCCTCACGATCGCCAGACGATTCAGCAGCCAAGCCCTCTCCCGAGGTATTGAGTGCTGCGCAATTTGCGACCGAGTTCCAGAGCAGCTACGACCGCTTGTGGGTGTTGGCTGCAGCCATGTTGGGCGATCGCCACCTGGCAGAAGACATTGTTCAAGATTCAGGGATCGTCGCACTAAAACGTTTAGATGAATTTGAAGTGGGAACGAGTTTCGTCGCCTGGATGTCACAGATCGTGCGTTTTCAAGCTTACAACCAATCGCGAAAGCGCACTCGCCGGAGCACGCGCAGCGTTGACCCAATCACACTGGACTCTGAAGCGAGCAATCACCCAGCGACAACCCAGTTACCAGACTCGAAAGGAGTTCTGCCCGCCAACCAAACGCTTTTTGATGATCAAGTGATGCAAGCCTTGCAAGAACTAAGCGATGTGGCACGCGCGTGCCTGTTGCTGAGAACCCTGCATCAGCTCGCTTATGCGGAGATCGCCGCGATGCTCGAGATTGCCGAAGGGACGGCGATGAGTCATGTGCATCGTTCGAAAGCCCTGCTGCGGAAAAAACTGACTCAGAACGCCACCAAGACGGACAACCAGCGAACGAGCTAAATGACACGATAATGCCTGACTTCCACGAGTCAAAATCCGATCAGCCCGACGAGCGCCTCGAAGCGTATCTCGATGACTGCATGACGCCTGAAGAGCGTCAGGCATTCGAATCTGAAATGGCCGGCAATGAGCAGCTCCGTCAGCAGTACGATCTGCAACAGCAGCTCGATGCTTCCCTGGGGCGCTTATTTGTCGCTCCTGCGGCGCCGCCCGACATCCTGTCGCTGGCTGATCGTGAAGGTCCCACCAAAGCTCTTAACGAGTTGCCTGATCGTGACCAGGAGGCTGACAAGGAAACGTCGAAGAAGAATCGCAGAGCCATTTTCGCCCTCCTGGCCGCAATCATTG
The DNA here is from genome assembly GCA_040218535.1 of Lacipirellulaceae bacterium. Classification (NCBI taxonomy): domain Bacteria; kingdom Pseudomonadati; phylum Planctomycetota; class Planctomycetia; order Pirellulales; family Lacipirellulaceae; species Lacipirellulaceae bacterium. Next base: position 26,371 of record JAVJRG010000005.1, read on the forward strand.
CATGGATCATCGTAGGAGTCGGAATCGACTTCGATAACCCTAAGAGCCCCTACGATCGCCTGGCATTGGCGGAGATTTACGAGAAGTCAGTCGCCGACGGATTTCAGCCGAAGTGGGTTTGCGACGACGATCGCGAGTTTGCCGAAACCTTTCAACAACGTCAGGGAGTTCCACTGCTTCTGAAGCCGGACGCGCAAGATCTGATGGTCGGACTCTCCTACTTGAGCGGTGTGACTTCGCGGACCACCACCATGCTCGCACGAGTTGATGGCAAGCCGGTTCTCGTTTTCGTCGAACGTCTCGCACTGGATACCAAGCCGGAAGCCCCCTCTTGGAGCAGCGGCCTGGAGCTCTTCCGCAAGGAACTTGGCGATCTCGTCCTGTATGAAGTCACGCCGTTTTCCGAGCCCCGCGTTCTGGAGCACTTCTACATTCCTGAGACGCTTCCTCCGCTGGAGGAATCTGAAGCGTCGGTCGGCGAGGAATAGACTATATCCGAGTATTGATTGTGACTAAGTCATCAAGGCGTAGCTCAAGGTCGCTTGAGCTACGCCTTTTCTATGCGCTCACTGCGAAGCTCATGTCCTTGTCACGAACTCCAAAGTTTTTTTTAAAATTCCTGCAAGAGATCCTGCGTGAGGCAACATCTGTCTCTTGTTAGCGCTAACAAACACTTGTGAGCAACAACGAATCGCTCGTTACTCAAGCTCATCTTTCGACAGACTCAAAACTAGAAAACTAACTCACGGAGAAGAAAAATGTTATTACGAAAAATCAAACTCGTCGCCGCAGTTGTTGTCCTCACTGTTTGCCAGTCGATCAGCGACGCCCAAGCCTCATCAACCACTTTTAGTGCCGCGGGTGGCGATCCGTCGTCGATCCAATCAACCGTCGACGATTTCCGCAATGCTCTAGGAGCGTTGAATCCTTTTACTCCTGTGCAGAATGCCGATGGTCGGCGACAAATCGACTGGGATGCCGCCCCAGCAGCCGTTTCGGCACCGAATCCGTTTCCGGGAGACTTCTTCAACTTCAACGCGAATCCCAGAGCCCGTGGCATTGAATTCACGACGCCGGGGTCGGGTTTTCAACTCAGCGGGGATGTTGATGACGGTACGCCAATCCGTTTTGAAAACATCAATCCAACTTATGTAGACGAGTTTCAGACGTTCAGTGCGGAAAGGCTTTTCACCGCATTGGATAGCACAATCGTTGAAGCGAAGTTCTACTCACCCGTCGATCAAACCACGCCTGCATTGACCGATGGTTTCGGAGCCGTTTTCACGGACGTTGACACCCTTGGTAGTACCACCATTGAATATTTGGATATCAATGGCAATACGTTGCTGACGGAAACGGTACCCGTTGCCGACAAAGGCCTGTCGTTCGTTGGCGTCAAGTTTGACGACAACGTGCTGGCTTCGGTCGTCATCACCAGTGGTGACTTCGTTGTTGGTCCTGATGACGGGATGCTCGGCTACGACATCGTCGTAATGGACGATTTCATCTTCGGGGAACCTATCGGGATTCCTGAGCCTGCCACCGCTGGCCTGGCAATCAGTGCCCTCGGATTGCTGGGCGTACGACGTCGTCGGTAATCGATGTTCGAAAAAAGGCGCCGAGTGCTAATGCTCGGCGCCTTTTTTGTTACGTACGTGCCTATCGGTTCAGCGTGGGCTGATGCCTTAGCTAAAGACTTGTTCAAGCAGTTCATCACTGAGCCAGGGCCCAACTGTTTCGTGCTGTTCAGCATCATCTGCTGCGGGGAACTCTTCAAGCTCGTTCGCGAAGGAGGCCAGTGCCAGATCGCGCCGGGTGTCACCAGAGACTGGGGCTGTCACTGGCGTGAAAGAAGAGAGGGCCAGTGATGGGGTCTCTGCTGGCGATACTACACTTCCTAGATTAGCGGCGATTGCCAACGGCACGAAATCGATACCAGAATCATCGCCTGATGTTGCCGCTTGTACGCTCGAGGCGGCAGAACCAGAGAGACCAACTGTGAAGTTGATGTTGTCGATATAGAAGGCAACCCCTGAACCGTTGCCGTTGACTGGCCCGCCGTTAAAACCTCCATCGGCGACAATGAAAAACGGCTGAGCGGTTGTGGCGTTTGATGGAACCGTATCGGTCAGCGTGATGGTGTTCCAACCGGAACCCGCCGCTGCTCCACTGACGAATCCCGCCGAGTGCGTATTCTGACCGTTGAAATTCATCTGCACGTAGAACACATCGGGGCTGTTGCCGCCCGGATCGTCCAGTGTGGTGCCTGGCGGCACAAAGTAATCGATCGTGTAGCTGTACTCAGTGCCCCGATATTGGGGATCGATTGTCAGCTCGTCGGTATTGATGTTCTTGAACCGAGGCCCACTCCCAAGGACTACTTGGCCGACCAGTGCTCGTGAGGAATCCCCCGTTGCTGCAGATCCGCTGACTTGAGTGACTTGCAACATGTTCGACGAGGTATTGGTGATGCCGCTCGCAGGGTCGTCGTCCTGCCATAAAGTGTTCGTCTGTGACGGAGCAGTCACGAAGTTGATTTCATTACCAGAGCTGAAGAACTTCACGTACAGATCGTTACCAACGACCGTGTAAACCGTGTTGTTGGAGTTGCGAAGTGTTGTCAGGCTCGCGACGAATGGAACACCCGCAGGAGCAAGCACGTTGCCTAGATCTTCGAAGCGAATAACGGTCGAACCATTATTCGGGCCGACGCGTTGGAAGTGCTTGACACGTAAGCCGCTCGAAATGCTGCCGACTCCCTCGGGGAAATCGACGACGTAGTCACCATCGTTTGTCTTAACGTGGGTATTGAAACTGCTGACGTTCTCTTCTGAGCCGGAATCGCCATCAGGCGAGGTGACTCGGATTTCCGCACCCTGATTCGTTGGGCGGAAGAAGAGTTGTGCGTAAACGTCGTCAGACACCCAGGCATTCCAGCCCGCGGGCTGGAAGTCGTTGGAGTCGTAGAAGAACGGATGATTGGTGACGACCGTACGACCGGCACCGCCACCGACGTGTCCTGTTAGCGTTCCATCGACATCGTAAATCGCAGCCGGTGACGCTCCACCGACCGCCTGATTATGGTTCGAACCGCCACTCTGAGTGGCAATGCTCACGCTTGCAGCGGTTCCATCATTCTCAAACGTGGTATTGCTCAGCACGTGGCTCGTAAAGCGGTTCGCTGCGCTGTGGACGCGGAAGGTGTGAGCATCGTCGTCAGCAAAACCGGCGAAGTGGTTACCGTCGAGGGTGTTCGCTCCATCGTAGATCGTATGCCCCGTCACGCGATCGGTAAGGTCCGCATTCCCTTGGCTGTGCCCAACAAACAGCGTATCGGTGATGCGCTGGGTGAAGGTGATAAACGAGGTGATGAAGTTATCTGCGTAACGATTCTCATGGAAATTCGCATCAAATCCACGATGGTACAAAGCAACGTTGTGCTTATAGCCCGTGTAGTAATTGACCTGCGGCTCCTGGGGCGGCAGGTAGTTGTCGCCATCGAAGAAGGCCTTGATCGGCGTTATCCCGTTGATCTTATTGGCCAGCGACTTCTCGATATCCGATCCGCGATCAAAGTTCAGTCCAGCCGGTGAGGAGTGTGACGAGTTATGATCGAACTGCCGCAGGTTCGTACGCTCGGCGTTGACATTGTTGTACTGGGGGTCGCCGGAAGCAGCCCCGATCGCCTCGTCTGGAAGAATAAACCAGAAGCCGGTTCCTTCGGAGCCTGCTGAAATGTTGCCGATCCAGGTGTTGTCGGGGTTGGTAATCCAGTAAGCGGAGGAACTCAAAAAGCGATTCGCATTCTGGCCAACGAAATCGTGCGTGTCCACGATAAACGGATCGTTCGGGTCGGGGGCGAAGTTGCCCACTGCGGCACTACGTCCCACCTTATGGATGCCGAAAGCGATATTGTGAAGGTACTGGTTGCCCGTCTCCACGGCATCTTCCATGAAGAATCCATGGCCGTGAATATCGTGCAGCACATTGCCTTCGACCAGCACATTGTGCGTCGTGTGGATCGTCACTCCGCGATTGTTCGAGTTAGTAACGCTCGAGCCACGCAAGATATCGCCGGAACGATCCCCGGCAATGTGCCAATGAACCGGGTAGCGACCCAGCCGTCCTGTTTGTCCCATCCGATCAAACTGAACACTGTCGATCGTGATCTGCCCGGCGGAGCCCATGATCATCGTGTGCCCGGCGAAGCCGTCGCCCGTGCCGGCGTTGAATCGTGCTCGATCCCCAAAGAAGTTATCGGTGTCGTGGCTGGCAAGCCCTTGGATGCGGACATTCCGGTTGAGGATTGCCACTTCCGCTCGCAGATCAATGTCCCAAGTACGCGTACCGTTGCCGTAGGTTTCAATTTCACCGTAATGGCGCTTGCTGAGCGTCTGATCCAAAGTGATCAGCGACGTGCCATTCCCTTGGTCGGCAATGGCCGTGATGATGCGGACCTCTTCATCGTCGTAGTCTTCCGAAGAACTGGCAATGACGATCTGATCGCCGACCTCCCAATTCAGCGAGCCATCGGTTGCATTGATATTGCCGTCATGGTTCCGGTCGATGGCGTTCTCAACAAGAATCTGCGAGGTTCCCGCTTGCGCCGTTGCTGCAAGTTTCGTGAATGTCAGCTTCTCTTTGCCGAAGAACTGGAGGCGGCCACCACCGGCTGCCATGAGGAACGCATTGTTGTTCGAGATGGTTCCAACGCCTGGCACATTTGTGAACTCGGCGTTGGGGTCTTCACCGGTGAGCGTTACGACAAAGTCGTTAGCGTCGTAGCGATTCGCTGCCGTACCAATTTGAAACACGCCGCCGCTGTTGACGTGGATCCAGTCGGCGGTCAAGGTTTTGGTTGCGCCGCCGCCAGTGCCCGCTGTAGCGTATTGCTGCTGCCAGAGTCCCAAGTCTGAGGCGTCGGTATTGGAATCTCCATCTGCGTCGCCGTTGCCCTGTTGCCAGGAAAGAAAGTCGGAACCATCAACGGTACCGCTGCCATCGAAATCCGCGCCCGCTGCCTCAGCAACTTCGAGCACGCCTTGGATGACGAGTTCTTCGGCAACATGATCCGTCCCGGTCAGCGTGACCGTGTAGCCAGAGGGAATCACCGCACGGTCGGTATCGTCGGGCACGCCAGCGCTCCAGACGGCCGGATCATCCCACTCGCCGGAAGCCACGGCTGTGGTGAGTGCGAGTAAGTTGCGCGCCTCCAACTCTTCAAATCGTAGCCGCACGCGATTGCGTTGCTCAGCTCCCACCGCCTTCATCCGGCGCATGCCTCGCCCTAAGAAATCCATAATGGTAGTTCCGAATCTCGACCAATGTTCCGATGGAGAAGTTTCGCGTTGAAGAGTGCCCCTGAGAAGCGTGAAGATAACGCCGCCAAATCTCTTCTGATCGCGGTTACTGTAGCATCGATTGTACACAATTGGGGCGGATTTGTCGATTGTCGACATCTCGCGTTGTCGGTTTTTTTGACGTTCTGGCGGGTAAGAAGTTGGTCTTTGCCCTATTTCCACCATTCCGCTGCGGAGTTCCACTCGCGCAGCGGACAGTTAGCCATTAGTGCTCCAAGCATAGTAGTGCCTGTTTGATCGCTACGAGCATGCTCAATTTGTGAGCAGCTATCTGGGCTCCTCATCGCTTCTTAACCTCTGGTTCGATCTTGCTTTACATTTCGAAGTTACATTTTGAACCATGAGCTACGACACTCGATCGATTCATCGATGCGAGAAGTGTACTCATCCTTGAAGCAACCTTCGAATTGGCACGAGGGATGCTGTACGGAATGCAAACCTTCCGTCGCGATCAGTGAATCGCGACACCCCCACCCACCCGGTTGTCAGGCGGCGACCAAACCTTCAAGCCGCGGAGACCGGTCTCATGAAAGTCGCATCTTTCGCCGTCGCATTGCTTTGCCCCTCAATGCTTCTGAGCAGCTCGAACGGTATCGCCGACGACTCTGCGACACACAATCTGCTAACGCAAGGCGAGTCCGTGGAAGTCGTGGAAAACGAAGCGGTGCTTGATCTTCCAACGCAGCCTATGAGCTTGCCTCTGGCCGACGGTTCCGTGAACTCCCTTTCAAACTCCGAAGATAAGAGCGAAGAAGACATTGATACTGTGACGGGACTCACAGTCGTTCACACGCCCTTGGGATCTCGCAAGCCGCATCTTTGGGAGCCGTTCGTTCAGAGCGAAGCCATGTCTTGGTGGAACTTTACCAATCTTGAGTCTCAAGAGCTCGTCGAAAGCACGATCATGGTCCACGAATCAGACGAAGCTGCGACACGAATTAGGCCTGCAGAGGCAGAGGAGATAGGCGTGCTGGAAGTCTCGAAGACCATCCCAACGAGCCGGTCCGGTAAGATCGTCAATCCCGGCAGCGCTTCGAGTCCGCTAATAGTCGCCTCATCGATCATGCTGCTGGGGCTGACGTTTGGATTCTATGGAACCGGGCTGGTGATTTGCCTCACTCGATTGAAGGTGGCGCGTCACGCCAGTTAGCAGTCCTAGACTCTGCAACGCCCACTTAAACCACTGGCCCCGCACGGCGGACTTCTTCGGAAGCATCGGCAGCGTATTTCTCGAAGTTTGCGGCAAAAAGTCCGGCCAGTTTCTTGGCGGTCGCATCGAAGGCTTTTGTGTCGATCCACATGTTCCGGGGAATGAGAATCGCGTTGGGGAGGTTCTCGCACTCCAACGGAACTTCCAGGCCAAACACGGGATCGGTCTTCGTTTCGACCTTCAGCAGCGAGCCATCATGGATCGCGTCGATAATCGCCCGCGTGTAGAGCAAACTAATCCGGGTGCCCACCCCGTACACGCCGCCGCTCCAGCCGGTGTTCACCAGCCAGGCGTTCGCTTTGTGGCGGCGCATTTTCTCAGCCAGTAATTCAGCGTATCTCGCCGGATGGAGTACGAGAAACGGCGCGCCGAAACAGGCAGAGAAGGTCGCTTCAGGTTCCGTGACGCCCACCTCGGTGCCAGCAACCTTTGCCGTGTAGCCACTGATGAAGTGATACATCGCCTGCTCAGGCGTCAGCTTGCTCACCGGTGGCAACACGCCAAAGGCGTCGCACGTTAGAAAGATCACATCGCGAGGATGATCACCGACGCAAGGGATCTTCGCATGCGGAATATAATCAATCGGGTAGCTGGCCCGCGTGTTCTCCGTACGCGAGACGTTCTTGAAATCGACAATGTGCGTTTCCGCGTCTTGCACCGTATTCTCTAGCACCGTGCCGAATCGGATGGCGTCGTAAATCTCCGGCTCGTTCCGCCGCGACAGGTTAATTGTCTTGGCGTAGCAGCCGCCTTCGATGTTAAACACACCGCGGTCGCTCCAGCAGTGTTCATCATCGCCGATCAGATCACGGTTGGCGTCGGCGGAGAGCGTCGTCTTACCGGTGCCCGACAGGCCAAAGTACAGCGAGACATCTCCTCCCACGCCATCCTTACCGCCTGGTCCTGAGTTGGCGGAGCAATGCATGGACAGGATGCCCTGCTTCGGCATCAGGTAGTGCATGATCGTGAAGACGCCCTTCTTCATCTCTCCGGCGTACTCCGTTCCTAAAATAACGAACTCACCCGAGGCGAAGTTGAGCGCGACACTGGTCGTGGTGTCGACTCCTTCAACGCTGGGGTCCGCCGTTTGCCGCCCCGCGTTGAAGATCACATAGTCCGGTTCGCCAAAGTCGGCCAGCTCTTCCGCGGTGGGACGAATCAGCATGTTGTGCATAAAGAGTGCGTGATAAGCACGCGTGCAAATCACACGGACCTTGATACGGCACTCCGTGTCCCAGCCCGCGTAGCCATCGAACACATGAGCGCGTTCGCACTGGTTGAAATACTGAATCGCCAGTTGCTTATTCTTCTCGAAGGACTCCGGCGAGAGCGGCTTGTTGACCTCGCCCCACCAAACATCGTCTTTGCTGGAAGGCTCCTCAACGATGCGCTTGTCTGAGGGGCTCCGGCCCGTCTTCTCCCCCGAGTCAGCCGCCAACGCCCCCGACGCGGCAATCGTCGAGCCGTCATGCAAGATGCCCTCCTCATAGAGTCGCGCAGGCGTAGCATTGCGGAGAACGTCGGTCGTGGCGATGCCGTATTGCTTGAGATCCATCGCAGGCATGGGGATTCCGTGGCGTGGTTGAGGTTGCGGTGTGTGAGCCCCCCAGTAAAGCAGATCGAACGCCTCCGTCCTAGCCCGCGAGCCTGATAATGCTTGAGTTGGCTCGCACGGTTTCTTGCAACTCAAACACCGTGGCCGCGCGAGGCGTAGCTCGCGGGCTAGTGGGTATTTGACGATCGCTTTCGACGAGACAATATCACAAGACTCATCGCGAGTAACATGATCCCACTCGGCTCCGGAACCGTCTCAGCCACGACCGCTGCCGAGCCGTACCCTCCAGTCCAAAGACTCAAATCGTCCGCGTCGACGTCACCGTCACGATTCCCATCAGCATCGCGGGCGTCTGCCGTGAAAGAGATTGCATCGGAGTCACGTTCTCGCTGCCAATGAAGGAAATCGCCCCCTTCGACAGTGCCCGAACCATTAAAGTCCGCGGTGGTAATGGCTGTCGCCTCAAAAGTGATTATCGTATTGGTGCTAAGCTGGTCTCCACTGTCAACAACACCAACCAAGAGCCAATTACCGTTGTCAAGCTTCGGCCCGACGGTAAGCCCCTCCAAATTTTGGCCAAATCCGCCACCAACCGTGCCTGACCAAAGCAGTTCTTTGCCCGCTGGTGTGTAAGTCGCTCCGGCGAGGCCTGAATCGTACGTGGCAGCACCGGTGTCGGTCGCGTTGTCAGAGTCGATTTCGTACAAGCGATTCTGAAAAGGTGGCGGCGAGAACGAGTTTGCCAAGGACCGTTCCATTGCCACAAGTGTCTTGTCCGGCATGGCGATCAGTTCAGCTAGACCGCTGCGTGCCCCATTGGCCGTGCTTGTGCCAGCGTGGATCGGATCAACTTCATAGGCGAATTGCTTGGTTGCTTGTGCCGTGACGGCAAACTCGGGATTTCCTAAGACTGAATAAGTCTGTACCCGCACAACTGTTCCGTTGGTAGTCGTCGCGGCGGGGCCATCAATGGTTAGTGCCTCCTCGTTGGCCGTCGCAAGGCGGGCACCATCTGGCGAGTTGCTCCAACTAGCCAGCGACTCGAAGCCACGGTTCACGCGGCGGTTTGCATAAACAGAAGGCGCCGCAATGGTAGAAATCACCGCACCGTCGGTGAACCGAATCTGTCGTATACTGGGATCGTCTTCGTTACTAACGTAGGCGATTCGCTGACCGGGGAGTGAGAAACCGCCCAACTCGACGGCTCTGGCGATCCCTTCGTCGTCCATGCCAGGGGTGAATGGAAAGGCATCAATCGCCGTCGCTGAGAGAATGGTTCCAAAATTCGGGTCTTGATTCAAACGAAATCGGATGCCGCCACTGCCATCGTCTTGCACCGCAAGAAAGTCAATCGCTGAGAAGCCTTGACCAGCGTGCATGACACCGCTCATTTCAGCAACACTCAAGCCATTTGTGTCGAGGGTGAAGGTTCCCGTCGGCGTGATCGACCAACGAGCGGCTCGGCTTTCAGAGATCAGACACGGCGAAACTGCAAGCGATAAAAGAGTGAAGCACGAAGCGATGCGCAGAAATGTCATTTCGTCTCCCCACGGGCTAGTCGACGCAGACTTTCGTCAGTCTAACCAAGCTAGAAGTCAAAGTCCCGCGTTTTTCTTCTTCGCGGCGACCTCTGCCTTTTCCTCAGTGCTTTCTTCTTCGGGGCCTGGCAGACCACTATCAACGACCAGATAGCCCGCCCAGAAGAACGGATGCTCCGCGGTCAGTGGCTCGTCGGGGATCTCCGCCGCCCGGCGTTCTTCTTTGACACGCATTTCGACCTTCGGATCGATCGGCATCGTGCGTAAGATCTGCACGCTCCGTTGCCAAGCATCGGCGGCAGACGAATAGGGCAACTCCTGGGCGAACTCACGTGTCGCATCCAGCGTGGTTTGGCCGCCAACCCGCCACCGGCTCATGAACAGGGTTTCGGCACCAGCTTCCATAAGTGTGCAGCTTGCCATGAACAGTTCTGAACCCGCGGCCCCAGTTGCTTGCTTCCGTCGAGAGCCTTTACCACCGTTCTCCGCGAGCGTGCGCATCCCAGGAAGAAAGATCCGCTGAGGTCCAAGGTCAGGAATGATTATCCACTCGCCAAGCGGCGCTGAGGAGCGGCGTAGTTGCAGTGGCGACCAGCCAACGGGATCGATCGTGTCGGCCTGAACCTCTTCAAGAACCACCAGCCAATCTAAAAGCGATGCGGCAAGCGGAGCTTCGGCGTTGGCATCATCCAAGGAAAGAGTTCGCTCGAATGAATCCTTAAATCCTTTCAAAGCGGCCTCGCGCTCTTCATCATCTTCGCCGGGAAGCAACTCCCCGCTCTTAATCCCCAAACGATTGACGCGTCGGAACCGTTCCTTCCCGGAGAAGGCCAACCCTGCGGTCGGTGCGTAACGTACCTGACTGAAATCGATCAGTGCTTCACTGCGGTCGTCGCTACTCGCGCTCAGTGCCTCGAATGGCACGTACCACAACGGTCCGTCAGGAATGATGACCAACTCGTTGGTCGAAGCAGGATCGAACGACGAGCCTTTGAACAGAGCGTCATACAGTTTGGCCCCTGACTTTTTCCAATCGTCCGAGGTGAGCTGCTCAACCGTCAGTTCGTGATTGCCGCCGTAATTGCCTAGGTCCTCAAGAAACTGCTTGATCGGTCCTGCAAGTCTGCCAGTAGGTCCGCAATTCCACTGGGTTGAGGCGCTCCGTGTGAACAGGAAGCCCAACATTCCCGCGGGAGTTTCATGAAATGCCACCACCGCTTGACCAGGACGCAACTTCGATTGCATCTCTTTCGTGTTAAGCGTCGGCGGGAAGACATAGTCCGCGGGGATACGCTGCAAGCTCAGTATTTGAAGTTCCTCCTCACGGGCTCGCACAGCGCTTGAGTACTTTTTCCAGAGCGATGCCGCTTGCGAGAGGGCCTGCTTCTCCATAACCGGCTGCCAGAGCTTGTCGAGTTGCTCGCGCGCATCGGCAGCCTTCCTTTCGATGGCGGCTAGCTTAGGTACGCGGACTTGCAGATCGTTTTGCTGAAGCCGTCGCTCGGGCGACAGCCGTTCCTTGGGCGTTGCCAGCAGGTTGCGGATCGACGAGAGCCGGCCTAGCCAAGGCAGCATGCGATGAAACCGCCGGCGCTTGCTGAGGTCGGCGATTTCCAAAGCAGCTTCGCGCTCTTTCCGTTCCAACAGGGCCGCCAGCCAGCGTTGGAAGGCCAGTTCATGCGGCGCTCGTAATACAGCTAGCGTATCGAGAGGTAGAAAGATCGTGTCTGCGGGGGTCGGATCGCGGAGCAATTCCGCATAAACATCTACTGCGTTGCGGTTGGTCAACGCTCGGGAATCGAATCGGTCATTCGCGAGTTGGATCTGGAAGTTTCGCAGCGAAATATTCATCCGCCCTTCGACGGCTGACGCTAACTTGCTGGGAGCCGAGCTACGACCCGCCAAATAGTCGAGCCGGGCATCCAAGTAGAGTGACCAATTCGCGAGAACGCCGTTGGCCGCTCCACGCCGGAGTCTGCCTTGGGCGGCTTTCAGAGCAACGGCAGCCCCGTCGAGATTCTTTTGGTCGAGTAACTCCTCGGCCAGCAAAAGCTGCAAACGAGCGAAAATGTGGTCGTAACGTTTTTGTCGGGCCCAAGCTGACGCGGCAGCCAGCGCCGGGTTCACGTCCGTTGCGCCGCTGGCGATCCGGCTCACGTGCGCAAGGCGAAACGCCTCGTCGATGACGTTCAAGTCCTCAAAAACGAAACCAGAAAAACTTGCCTCGGCGAGCAGGGCCGTTGCCTGCGCGGGCGCCGTGCCGTCTGCAATCAACAGACGTCCCTGTTCCAACAGCGCAACGCCAGTCAGCGGGTGATCGAATTTCCCGGCGACGAGGGTGCCCCGCTCCAGACGTTGCATCGCCTGCTTATGCTCACCCACCCCGGCGTGGCCGATGCCCCGGAGGATGTCGATCCACGCATTCGACCAATGGTTGGGTGGTGCCCCTCCACGAGAAAGCCGTGCCAGCATCTGCTTCGAGATATCATCGTGCGGCCCCAGCGGCCCCAGGATTTCATTGCGGCGGCGCATTACCAATGCTGTGCAGCGGAGAACCTCGATAGCATTGATTTGCCAGAGCTGATTGCCGGCGGCAACGCCACCACTGCGGAGGATCTGTTGCGGATCGAATCCGCCCATTCGGATTCGCATCGAGGAGGGGAACTCGCCCGGTGTGAACTGCCTTGTGCTTGTTCCCCAAGGTGGAATCCTGCGGACGAGGGAGCGATCGACTCGCGGGTCGCGCTGGAAATCAACATCCAGAAGCCAGCCGGAGTACTGCAAGTAGAGGCTAGCCGCGAGATTGAACTGCTCTAAAGCGAGCGCCGGCTGACCTTGCTGGTAGAACGTCTCGCCGAGATGGGCGTGGTAGCAAATCGAATCGATCCAGCGGGCATCAACGGTTTTGATCGCGCTGCGAAGCTCGCGCTGAAACGTTCGCCCCGCATCGCGGTAGTCGCCACGATACAGCTCCTCAACGCCCGCAAAGTAAATCTGCGTCGGCGTTGAGTTCCCTAGCTGAGCGTGAGCAACAGAGCACTGATTGCCGATGGGCAGCAGAAAAAGAATCAAAAGAAGGGATCGGCAGCGAAGGCGTGCTAGCATTGCTAGTGACTTTCTATAAGAGGCTCTGTTCCAGGCTTTCTATTCTACACGTTGCCGCATCAGAAACAGAGTGAGCACTTTTCGTGCTTCGTTAAGCCCAATTAGCCTCCCAGCGCGAGCTGGGGGTTCAGTACCCCTAGCTCGCGCTAGGGGCTAGGGCTTTCATGTTGGCTGCTTCCTTTTTAGCTAGCAGTGCGTACCTCGAAAGAGAACTCCGAGAAACTTCGACTCTCTGTGAAAGTTTGCCGGTTGGGGCGTCGATAACGATTGTGCTGGGCAATGTTGAATTGCTGCCAATCCAGCCACACCCTCCTCTGTTGTGATGTTGGAGTTAATGAAGTGAAGAATCAATCGAAGAACATGGGCTCGAAAGCCTCTCGTGGAATCCTAGCCGCAGGGTTGCTCGCGTTTGCCGCCATCGGCTCGACCGGTTGCCAAATCGACGTCGCGGGCCAAACGCTGCCCAGTGGCTACCACTTGGACGACGACGTGCAGTATTACGCTCCAGGGCCCGAGTTCAAACTGGCCCGTGAAGCGGCAGCGCTCGCTGAGCAAAATGCAGCCGTCGCCAGCGAACCACAACGTCGCTGAGCAAACTCAGAAGTCATTAGCCGCAGGGCGTTAGCCCCCGGTTGCCTAGAGAACCGGACGCTAACGCGTGTCGGCTAATGTTCTGAAACCGATTGTTAGGATCAAGATTTCGCCGCTTGTTGCGATGCGTGTCTGGAGGGGAACGCGCGCGGCAAGACCTGGGGGGGTACGGCGCCTCGTGTGGCAGGCGTCTGAGGTGTCGGTATGTTCAAGAACGTACGAACGTATCATGCCTCAGACGTCGTTGCCCCGAGGATAATTTTTTCTTGCTATGACTCCCGAGCCGTCAGGCGTCAGCCGACGGGTGGCAGCGTGTGAGAGTCTTTTCCCGACAGCTAACGCTAGTCGGCTCGCCTCGTGTCGTTCTCATTACCGACTTGCCACAACTCTCTTCGCCCACTGAGTCAGTCGCACGCCTTGCGACTTCAAGTCGGAAATAGGGTAGTGCGTAATCCGCTTGCTCTCTTCTACCTTCGTTCTATAGCGATGCTTGAAGTTGAAATCGTCCACACCGAGGTCGAAGCGGCGGTCTCCACGCTCGAAGCTATCTCGCAAGGAAGAGAGCAGCAAGACGGTTCCCACTCCCAGATGGCGGTACTTTGGATCGTAGCCCATGCGGAGGCCGCTGATTTCGTCGCGGTAGTGGTAGTTGTATCCAAACGCCACTGGCTTGCCCGCAAGCTTCAAGAGTGTTACGTCAAGCATCCCCAGCCGAGCCGCTGCTTCGTGGCAGTCTCTCAGGAAAGCGGCCACTCGGTCATGTGAGAGCGTGACACCGTCGGTGGCGTCCCCTTGCCAACTTTCGGCGGCGATCTGTAGGCAATCTTCATAGAGGTCCCACCGCGGATCGCCGTCCCCCTCAGTGGCTGGTAGTGGCCGATGGCGAATGAATTCAACACGGTCGTGCTTCTCAAAGAATCGCAGATGCCGGCGGATTTCGTGTCGACGTTTCCGTGAACGTGATCGAAGGTAGTCTTCCCATGAACCGTTGATTTCGATGACGAAAGTCTCGCGAAAGGGAGCAATTTCTCCCGCAATCCCAGCCGCCTGCATCGCAGCCGACAGCGAAGGAAGCTTCGCCTGCTGCTCATCGATCCAGCGGAGGTCCAGTAAATCCCAATCACGTTCTTGATTTGCCAGATATTGCATTGCCAGCCAGTAGCAAGCCGTTTGGTCGGGACCAATGGGCGAGTACCAGGCTCCCCAGTCGGCGAGTGGGTAAGTCAGTGTGCGGAGCGTGCCAACGCGGTACGGTTCCTCAACCACGCACAAAGGCACGAAGCCGATCGGTTTTCCTTCGGAGCGAATCACGAGCAGCCGGTAATCATGCTGCCCTTGTTGGCCAAAGTGTTTCCAAGCCAGCTCGAACCAATCGAAGGTCATGAAGAACGAGCGTCGCGGAGTCTCCTCGAGCAGCGCGTTCCAAGCCATGCGGAACGGCTGCAAGTCTTCAAGCCTGCGGATTTCGACCACGTCAGCCATGGGAGGCAGCACCAGCTCATTAGGGCAGGGTGTTTGCGACATGGCAGCGGCTTGAGTTTTCCGTTGAGGACTAGAAGACGGTGGCTTCCTCCAGCTCAAGCAGTCTGCCAACTGAGCAAGAGAGAATGCAACGATTGTGCCGAGAAGCTGAAAAGTGTTGGTCAGTCAAGAAAAGGTACGTCACTCCCCTGTTCACTGCGAAATAGATTACACTCAGAATTCATTCGAGTAATACGCTGTTGTTTTTTCGCAGCATTTCGATTCGCAAGGTGGCGAAAACTCAACCCGTTAGGTAGCGATCAATAGTCTCTGCGACTCTGCGCGAATACTCAACCGAAGATATTTAGGATAGTTTTGAACTCTGAAATCGACCTCACTGAGCATTGGCAGCCGATCGTCCAGGCGATCCACGATGGCGAGTTTCAAGCTGTGCTTGCAGTAACAGGCGGTGGGAGCGGTGCGCTCTCCGCCCTGCTAGAGACGCCTGGTGCCTCGCGAACGGTGCTCGAAGCGGTCGTGCCCTACTCGGCAGAGTCGCTTCGTCAATGGATCGGCGGAACGCCCGATCAAGCGTGTAGCGAGGCAACGGCCCGCGCTATGGCGATGGCCGCCTGGATGCGGGCGCGCGAATTCGCACCCGACGCCGACCCGGCGAAGCTCATTGGACTCGGTAGCACGGCAAGCTTGGCGACCGATCGAGCGAAGCGTGGCGACCATCGCGTGCACGTGGCGCTGCAGACGGGCGCGTTTACGCGAACTTGTAAGCTGAGCTTTGATTCAGATCGTAAGCGACCGGAAGAGGAGCGACTGGCCACTTGCTTGATCTTGTGTCTACTTGCTGAGAGCGCAGAGGTTGATTGCGAACGGGTAAGTATTGCCATCGAAGAAGCACTGCAAACGGACGAGAGGCTTACGAAGAAGGAGCAGGCAGCTCTTCCGCGCTGGTGGCGTTTGATCCTGCAAGACTTTCAGTCAACCAGTGTGCGCGCCCCTGATCAACCCGCGGGTCAGGAGGTGTCTTGGAGGAAGCTCCTCTTTCCAGGTTCGTTCAATCCGCTGCACAAGGGACATCTTCGCATGGCGGAAATAGCGGAACAGCGAATTGCCAAGCCCTTGGCCTGGGAACTGTCCTTGATGAATGTGGACAAACCGCCAATGGATTGCCTAACTCTCGAGGAACGGCTTGCCGCGATACACGAGATAGACCCTTCGCGTCCAATCGAAGTCAGCACTATGGCCACATTCGCTGAGAAAAGTGAAGTCAGCGAAGACATCACCTTCGTCGTCGGCCTCGATACCATCCTCCGTATCGACGACCTCAAGTATTACGCGAACGAGTCCGCCCGCGACTCCGCCTTCGCAACGATCAAATCAGCTGGCTGCAAGTTCCTCGTCTTCGGCAGAAACATTGATGGGAACTTTCAAGTCCTCAGCGATATCCAACTCTCCCCTGCCCTGCGTGAGCTCTGCGAGGAAGTCACCGCGGAAGAGTTTCGTGAGGACATTTCCTCGACCCAATTGCGAACCCAACCGTAGCCCACGCCTCTGGCGTGGGATGATTCACCAACGACGGCCGTATTTCACGCTCGGAGCCGTTTTTCTGGCGAAATCTTTCACGCGGTCCAAATTAGATTGGGAAAACTTCGAAGAAATGACATAAGTAAGTTGTGAAGAAGCTGCAACCCGATAGTGACAACTCCGAGTTCCCCATGCCTAGGCTCTTTTATTTCCTCACCCTGCTCCTGACTACGTTTCCTGGGGGTTCCCATGCCACCGAGACCGTCGAGTTAAGCGTCTATCCCCAGTACCGTCGCCAAATCGACGGTGTTTGCGAACTCGATCGCACTTCCCTGTTTGCCCTTTGCGATCACGGTGTCGGTTTTGATCAACGAATGCGCGATCCCGAGCGCGTGGAATACTTGCTCAAGGATCTCAACGCCACCTTCGGGCGGTCGCTGGGGCCGATCAGGTCCGTCGTCAGAAACGAGCAAATCGTTCGCGAAGATCCCGACCGTCCCGGATTCGCTGACCTTGAGCTTGTGAAGCAGGAAAGTGTCAGCAGGCAGCGACCCGCCAGCAAGGTACTTCAAGATTTCGTTGGTGAGAGAATGGACATCGCTGCCCACGGCTCGCACAACGCCTATCCTGAGTTCATGGGTGCCCACACGACGCCCCAGTCAACGCAAGATCCGAATCATTCGCAGCACTTACCTGAGAATATGGAGGCAGCCGCAGAACTGGCCGCTGCGGTCTTGCAATACAACTACGGCGACTTCACGCGTCCTCGCTATTTCGAACCGGTCAACGAGCCTCACTGGTCGTTCATCGGGGCAGAGCATCTCGCAAATTGGCACCTGAAGACACACAGCGCAGTTCACGATCGAGGGCTCGACGTGGAGGTGGGCGGGCCATGCAACTCGGTTTGCTATTTCTATCGTAACGATTTTAACGCGTTCAACGGCGTCAAGAATTTCATCAACAATACGAAGGGCCAGCTCGATTTTTATTCGTTCCACGCCTACGACTACCTGAACTGGAACGGTCAGGATCTGGTCGGGCGTATTTCGAGTGGCTTGCCGCTGGAAGGGATGATCGACCTCGTACAAAACCACCTCGTCAATGAATTTGGCGAGCAGAAAGGAATCGTCATCTCCGAACACGGCGGGTACGTCACAGGCTCTCAGGGACGACCCACTGCGGAAGAAGTCGGCGACCTGTTGGCAGCGAAGTACTTTCCAGAGGGCGAGGGATTCGAGCATGAAATGCGGAAGCGTTCGATCCAAAGCCACGTTCTGGTCAGCGCGATCATGGCCAACACACTGACCTTCATGGATCACCCGCACGTCATCAAGAAGGCTGTCCCTTTTATTCTGCCTGAGTCGATGGCTTGGGATCCGAAGTATTACTCCACGTTGTACGTGCCTTACGATTTCACCGACAGAAGCCGTTGGGTGGAGACGCGCAACTCTGACTTCTACAAGTTCTTTCGCGACGTCCAAGGAGAACGTGTCATCATCAAAGGTGGCGACCCTGACATTCAAGCTCGAGCGTTCGCTGACAAAGATCGTCTGATCATCGTCGTGAACAACTTGTCCGACGAACTTCATGATGTGAAGCTGGACTTTCCCCAACCAAAAGAGTCGACCGAGCCACAAGAAACGAAATCGAAGAAAATCGTCCTGCGTCGCTACGGTCGCAACGAGGACTACACGCCCTATCTGACCGAGGAAAACATCGAGTCGTTAGAACAGTTGCAGCTTGCCGGTCGAGAGGCAGTCCTTGTCGCGGTTGAGTACGACCAGGAGATTCCGGTCAAAGGCACTTTTAATGAAACCCCTCACTATGGAAGCCAACTCGCCGTAAAAGCCACCAAGGAAAAGCCTGCCCGTTTCCTTGTGGAAATTCCCGCGGCAAAGGAGCTGGCGTTCGCCACACTAAGGCTTAGTATTTCACGTCCCTTTGACGCTGATCCGAATGTCTTAGTCAAAGTCAATGGAAAACGTGTCGAGTTTCCGCTTGAAGATGCGGTGTCTCGACTGGCCGAAGAGGGTCGCGAATACGCCTCGACAAAGATCGTCCAGCTTGATCGCAAGCTACTCCGCGAGCAGAACCGCGTTGAAGTGAGTTTCCCCGACGACCGTGGCGGGACGGTTGGTAGCGTTGTCATCCGCGCAGGAACCAAGCTCTAGAGGCTGATATTTTGCGACCTTTTCGACCTGCTTTAAGGTTGCCCGCCGCTAGCAGACGAATTCTTGATTCGTCTAGCCGTAGTTGGCTCTCGTTTCTCACCTAGCTTGGTTATACTCAGGAGACATCCACAGACGTCTCGTTTCGACGGAGTTCTGGAGATGTCGAGTTGCCGTTTCAATCCCCTTGCAGCCGCAGTGCCAAGCCCTCGGTTGTAGAGATACTCCAGACGCTAGCCCCGACTCGTTGGGAGGTCTGAGCTCTTGAAACCGCTTTTATCATTTAACCGATGTCCGTTGGAGCGGTTCGAGGTTTTTGGTGTCAAATCGTACTCAGACAATGCCGAAGCACCGAAACGGTACGTCTTCGTACAATGCGACGCTTGACCTCTTCCGTTTTCTTGCTTGCTTGGCGATTGTTTGGATTCACGTGCCTGAGTCAGGCCTGCTGAAACCGACGACCATCGTTTCTCGATTTGCGGTCCCCTTTTTTTCTGCCGCCGCCATCTACCTCACCGTTCGCTCGCTTCACCGACGGCCTGATCTTTCAAGCTGGGATTATATCCGGGCACGCTTCCGCTCGATCTACCTACCTTTCTTGGCTTGGTCGGCCATCTACTACCTGGCTCGCTACTTGGCGAAGCAAGTGTCCGAAGTAGGAGGGCTCACTGCCACAACGTGCCTCCCGGCACTGTCATGGGAAACGCTACTCGATGGAACCGTCCATCACCTCTGGTTCTTGCCCTATATCGTGGTCGCTTCTGTCGCAGCCTTGGCTGCCACAAAACTCGTATTGAGCTGCCCCTTATTGCGTCTGCCGGTCGCACTTGTTTGCCTCGTGACAGGATTCACCACGGCAGTTCTCACGGCAGACGAAGCCCCTGTCCCGAATATCTACGCCGTTGAATTGGCCTA
Organism: Lacipirellulaceae bacterium; assembly: GCA_040218535.1. NCBI lineage: Bacteria > Pseudomonadati > Planctomycetota > Planctomycetia > Pirellulales > Lacipirellulaceae > Lacipirellulaceae bacterium. Next base: position 45,813 of record JAVJRG010000005.1, read on the forward strand.
CCAAACGCTTCCCTCAGCATGCTGGGCAGTCGCGATTGCGTTGTACGCAGATCGTTGGCAGTGGCTAGGAAAAGCCGATGCAGCGGGGATCTTGGGCAGTCTCTTGTTCTTCGCAGGTTCTGCTTGGTTATGGCAAAACGGCAGAAACAGCCTCGCCGAAAACCTTGCCGGGTGTGGGCTACTGCTGGCAACCTTACCCGATACTTTCACGAGGGGCTTGTCCGTATCGGGATCACTCGCGAAACAACTAGGGGCTTGGTCCTTCGGCATCTACGTCGTACACATCTTGTTTGTCGAGGGAATCCAAGATGTTTTACACGCATTGCAAATAGAAGCATCTCCGACGATCGACCTGATCATTTATGTGTTGTCGATCATTGGTTCAGTCGCGGTGACAATCCTTGCGTCGCAGTTTGCCGGTCTGAGCTGGCTCTTCAGCACGCGTCGTCAGCCCAAAACCGCGGCCGCGGGGACCTCATGAAATCCCGCGCCGAAGCGACATCTTGCTGCGCAATCATCACCGGCGCAGGGGGTGAATTGGGACGCGCGTTTGCCGATCTGCTATCGAAAACTCAGAACACACGGCTCATCCTGACAGATATTGACACTGACGCCGCGCATCAGGCTCGATCTTCGGTTGAGCGAAATGGCGGGGAAGCGGTCGCTGCCCCACTCGATGTAACGCAACCTTCGGCTTGGCAGCAGCTTGTCGAGGATCTGCACCACGAGTATCAGCGGGTGGAAATGCTCATCAACTGCGCGGGAATCGGCGCGGGTGGCATCGTCGAGGGCTTTTCTCCCGAGCAGTTCAATCAGGTCTTCAACGCAAACTATTTCGGTACGCTCTACGGTTGCCAAGCCGTGATCCCTCGGATGAAAGAACAAGGCCACGGTCATATCGTCAACGTCGCTTCAATCACCGGCCTGCTCGCCCCGCCATCGGTGGCCGCGTATGCCAGTTCGAAAGCGGCCGTCGTCTCGCTTACGGAAGCGCTCTACGGCGAACTCAAACCGTACGGGATCGGCGTCACGCTTTGTGTACCTGGTTTCTTCCGGTCACCACTGATCGAGAACGGAATCTTCACCGACGAGGGCACTCAGAAGCGTGGCGAAGACTACGCTGACAAGGCCACCCTAACTGCGAAGCAAGTTGCCGAAGAGACTCTCCGTGCCGTCCGCAAACGGCGCCTCTACGCCGTGATGGGCCGCCGCGCTCGCTGGTACTGGCGAATCAAACGCCTCGCTCCACAATGGCTAGCAGACAAGTTAAGCGCGAGATACAGAAATTGAGAGCCCTCTAATGACCAATGACCAAGCCCTAATGACCAAGTAATAAGAGTCAGACCGCTTGCATCAAACAATGGTCATTTGGACTTGGTCATTGGTCATTTCTATACTCTCCGTGTCCTCCGTGTCCTCCGTGCCTCCGTGGTTTATTACCAAGAGGAGTGAACCTATAATCGGGGCATGCTACATCTTCAATCCGAAACCGACGCTCGCTGGTTCGCCCAAGTCGATGCCCACTTGGACGAAATCCTCATCGACCACGCCCACTGCGAAAAGAAAGCCGCCGGCACGGCAATGAATCTCATTTTCCACTACGTGGATAATCGCGAGCTTTGCCAGGAAATGACCGAGATCGTCAACGAAGAGCTCGAACACTTTCACATGGTGCTCGACCTGCTTGAGAAGAAGGACATTCCGTTCCGCAGGCTCAAGCCAAGTCAGTATGGCCGCAAACTCAACGACTTGGTCAGCAAGCAGGAACCGCAACGGGCCGTTGATCGGCTGCTCGTTGCGGGGCTCATCGAAGCACGAAGTTGCGAGCGCTTCCACGCCCTCGCGCAACATGTCGATGACGAAGAACTGGCCAACTTCTACGCCAGCCTGTTCGAATCGGAAGCGCGGCACCACACCACGTACACGCGGCTCGCCAAGCATTTCGCGCCTGAGGAAGAAGTCATGGCAAGGCTCGACGAACTGGCAGCACTGGAGTCAGAGATTATCTCCGCGGGCGAACCCCTAGCGCGGATGCACAGCTAGCAGCACACCTAGCCGCGGTGCTACGCACCGCCGGAAGCCAGCGACTCAGCAGACTTAAGCTTCCTCTTTCTCTTCTTCCTCATCAACCGCAGGAGCCGGTTCTTCACCTTCAGCGGCGGCCGTCTTGGGAGCTTTACCGCGTGCGAACTCATAGGCGAGAAAGATTCCAATTGCCATGAACGCGAACGGCCAGACATCGTTTTGGCCGAGTTGCTTCGGAGCACCGATCGCACCTCTGTCGGGATCAATGTCGCCTGCCTTGGGAGGTTCGCTGGCGGTCACTTCTTCTTCGACTTCTGCCGCTTCCGCTTCACCCTCCTCAGCATCTTCATCTTTTGAATCGGCTTTCTTCTCAGGACCGGCCTTTGCACTAACAGCGGCGGCCTTTCTCGTGAGCACTTCTTTCGCCACGTAGTCACTGCCCAAGATTGCTCCAGCAGCGATCAATCCCGAGACGGCTCCGCGAGCATAGCTGACATTGCCCGCCGTCTTGCAGGCCTGCATGACGCCGAAGCCTACCAACGCACCTGTGACTACCGGGAACCAGTTGGCAGATTGCCCTGTCCCTAGCATCAGTGCCACGTAGATTCCGATGGCGACCGCCGCCCCGATAATTCCGCCAACTAATGTTCGCCCGAGATTCATAAGTTTTACCCTTAGGGACGTAGGAGACCCCGTTAGAGAAGAAATCGCTGCCCGCCAGCATAACGCTGCTAAGCCATAGTTTAGCCACACGATACAAACCGGGTCAACAATCGCCCGGCACTCGTTCGGAGATTGATTCGCTGTTACAATCGCAATCTTGCCTAAAACGAATAAGTCCTCACATTCAATTCAACAAATCTCCAAGAAAACATGTCCAATTCCACCTCGCTGAGAATCGCTGTCATCGCCGGTGATGGCATCGGCCCCGAAGTCGTCGGCACCAGTCTCGAAGTCCTGAAAGCGACCGCCGCGGCGAACGATTTTGTCTACGAAACAACCGATTTCCCCTTCTCGGCGAAGCACTTTCTCGAGAGCGGGCACATCCTCGACGACGACGATGTCGCGAAGCTTAGGGAGTTCGACGCCATCCTCCTCGGGGCCGTCGGCGGGCTGCCCAACGACCCTCGCCTTGCGGGCGGCGTGATCGAGAAAGGAATTTTGCTAAAACTTCGCTTCGACCTCGATCAGTACATCAATCTCCGCCCCGTGCAGCTCTACCCGGGTATCGATACACCGCTGAAAGACAAAACGAGCGAGCACATCGATTTCATCTGCGTCCGCGAGAACACTGAGGACCTCTACTGCGGCCTCGGCGGGATTGTTCGTAAAGGAACCGATCAGGAAGTCGCCAATCAAACGATGGTCGCTACGCGTTTCGGTGCCGAACGCTGCATCCGCTACGCCTTCGAACTGGCCCGCACGCGTCCCCGTAAGCACCTAACGCTGGTCCATAAGACCAACGTCCTCAACTTCGCCGGCGACACTTGGCATCGCACATTCGAAGACGTTGCCCAGGATTACTCCGACGTCGAAACCGGCTACCACCATGTCGACGCCTGTTGCATGTTCATGGTCGCCAAGCCCGAAGTGTACGACACGATCGTCGTGCCCAACATGTTCGGCGACATCATCACCGACCTGGGCGCAGCCATCGCCGGCGGCATGGGCATCGCTTCGAGCGGTAACCTCAACCCCGACGGAACGGCGCCCAGCATGTTCGAACCAGTCCACGGCAGCGCCCCCGACATCGCCGGCCAAAACGTGGCCAACCCCATCGCCACGATCGATTCCCTCGGCCTGCTGCTCCGCGAAACGGGCCGCATCAAAGAAAACGCCGCCGCCATCAAGTGCGGTGAGCAAATCGGCGCCGCCGTGAAAAAGGTGACGCCGAAGTTTGCCGGGAAGAGTTTAGACCGGAGTGGGTTTGGGACGAATGAGATTGGGCAGATGGTGGTTGAGGCGTTGTAATTTTGCACTTCGACAACGACAAACACCAAAACTAGCCGGCGAGCTACGCCTCGCCCGGTCTTCAGTTTCGTCAACGAATTGCACAAATCTCACGAATGCCTTTCAGCAGTGTAGGGTTCGTGAAACGCACCATGCAGGGTGATTTAACGGTGCTTTTCACACATCTTACTCTGCATGGTCTTCGATATTGAGTTCGGGAATATCCGAGGCAATCTCGTGTTCAACTCGCATGTAGACAGACTCTTCGCATCTTTCAATTGCTGCCTTCGCAGTATCCGCCGCTTGTCTCGTATTCCTCTCGATTTCGAAAACGCTGCTATTCTCAGTCCACCATCGATACCAATCCTCCTCGGATTCAACAGCCTTTATGGATAGATCGTCCAGAACCAACACTGCTACCCACTTCAGGGCGTTCTCTCTATTGCCAATTGTCTTCAACGCTTGTTTCTGCCACTCCCGTTCGGGAAGCATTTCCAGGCCTTCCAAGGCCCGCATGTTTGATATGGGGAGACGACTTCGATTGTGGTTATGAGTAATGAATTTGTAAGTTGTATCGGGTTTCCAGAATGAGTGCGGACACGCTTCGCCTACTATTCTCTCGTAGCTGTCAGAAAGCCAACCCTCTTGCATGAATAGATTTGGGCTAAAGGCGGTTGTCAGAAAGACGTGGCGACATGATCCACATTGGTAGCAGTAGTCGTACCTGTGGTAGCCAAACGTTGCGAGCAAGATGACGAGAAGCAAGCCAAATGTGTATTTCAATATCTTCACAGCATTTTCGACCTAATTATCCTGCCAGAGTTGCTCGAAGCGAGCCACCATGCACGCTACCGTAGACTTGGATGCTATGTTCCAAGAACAGCCCGCCGTCGTGATGCCAAAACTCGAATTGACCGTCCTTGTCGATGGTTACTGAACTTAAAGAGAAATGGTCTGCAAACTCATTGGGAGTGAGTTCTGGATCTTTTTCCTCTCGCCAAGTGCCGTTGTAGAGTTGGTGGAGATCTTCGATAGCTTGCTGCCTAATTCGTGTGTTCCACTCCTCTTGATCCGTCCACAGTAGCTCGGCGGTCTTTAGCATCTCCTTGAGTTCTTCTGGGTTTTCAGTATCGAACCTCAAATCAATCTCCTGACCGACCCACTCGCCTTCCCCTTCGAACCAGCCGATAGAGGCATCGAGGAAGAGCTCACCAAAGCGATCTGACTCAACGATTACCGATTGGCAAAGTTCTTGCGCGGCAGCGGTCAGTTCAAGGTTGGTCCCTTCGAGCGGCAACGATTTCTCATAGACAGCACGCTCTTGGTCCTGAGAGAGAATGACGCTCATTCTTTGGTAAGACATCTCTGGAAAATCTAGGGGATAGTCGTGCTCCTTAGGAATCGGTCTTTGCACGTAGAGTTTTTCTACGACAACCTCACCATCGATAGGCATCCAGGCCACCAATTCGAACCCATGAAGCATGTATTCGTGCTCTCCAAGAATTCCAGCTGACTGCGCTCTCTGAGATACGACACCTTCGATGATCTGAGGCTTCTTGCCGTACTCAACACCGTCAAAGGTCGCGTCTCCGAGGGATTCGTACTCCTGAAAGTCGAAGGACTGTGGCAAGGTGTTTCGATTGAGTTTGCCTCGAAGCCATTGGAGAATGCTGTCCCTAAAGTGCATGGTCGTGTGTCTTTGGGTAGTGCTGGCTATGGTCCTGAAGTCGCATTATAGTCCGTATAGCGATATCGATTGCACCCAAAACTCACCGACTGCCACTGCTAGCTCGCCTGGCGGTGCGAACGGTCAAGCTGAGTCACACGTCAATCAGGACAGCACGACATGGCCGAGAAGAACCGCCGAGACCTCCTCTCATTCGCAACCGCTTCACTCACGCTACCAGCCTTCCTTGGTGTCGCCAACACTTCGAACAAGGGTCACGCACAACTCGCCGAACCAGCGAAGAAGGCAGACAAAGAAGTCGCGATGGAGGTCGGATACTTGGAAATCGTCACCCCCGAAGTTGACGCCGTTTGCAAGAACTACGAGCAGTTGCACGGCGTGAAGTTCAGCAAGCCGAACGCGAACTTAGGCTTTGCCCGCACGGCCAGACTTGCCGGTGGCGGGCTGCTTGGTGTCCGCGCACCGCTGCGACCGACCGAAACGCCCGTCGTCCGTCCGTACTTACTCGTCGAAGACATCGACGCGGCAGTCCTCAAAGCTGCCGAAGCGGGCGGCAAGATTGCACTTCCGCCGATGAAGCTCGCCGGTTACGGCAAGTGTGCCATCTTTATCCAGGGCGGAATTGAACATGGGCTTTGGGAAGTGATGCCCGGAGGGCAGCAATAGCCCTAGCCGGTGCCGTTAGGCTCCGGAGAGAGTATCTGCTTGAAGTTCGAAGTCCCGCAGGGGCGACATAAATTCCGACGCGAAAAATATGTCGACCCTTCGGGCCTTCGTTTGTCTTGTCCAAATGATCCGGAGGCTTACGCCACCGGCTAGGGTTCTTTCGGCCCTCCGGGCCAGGTTGAGCGAACTGATATCTATCTGACAGCCACCAAGGCCGGAGTGCCTTTTCTCACTCGAATTCGAGCCACCTCATCAGGTAAAATGCAACGCCGGGGACTCGCATGAAGCGCGTCATCCGAGGGAAGTGAGCAGCGGAAGTGACCTCATTGGGACACCCCCTTTTGCTCGCGCCAGCCCCCATCGAGAGCAAAAGTCCATCGTCCGATTCGACGTGCATGACTCGAAGTCGTTTCCAGGTAAGAGCTAACGCGAAGAACTCTGCGAATGTGGAAGCGACTTTTGCACGCTAGAATCGTGTCGGCTTGCAAAAGTGCAAAACCTAACCGTCATGCCCAACGGGAGCAAAACCTGATTCGAACCCGCGACATCACCGAGATCACCTGCCTACCGCAGTTCCTCACGGCGGAACGATTGCCCGCCGGTGATGAAACTGCGCTCAGCACGATCTGCGCTGGCCAACTCAGTTCAGTGAGTTGGAACCAAGTCGCCCAGGATCTCGTGCGCTGGGTCCGCGGACTCGAACACGCTGGTGTGAAACGTGGCGACTACGTGGCACTCGTCGCAGAGAACTCCTACCCCTGGATTCTTGCCGACCTATCGCTGCAAGCAATTGGAGCTGTGAGCGTTCCCCTGCACAGCTCTCTCTCATTCGCCCAATATCGCGACCTGATTCGACATTCCGAGGCGAAGTTCCTGCTGGCAGACACGCCGACGCGAGCTTCTGAAATCGGCGAAGAAGCCGAGGTCGAGAATTGCACGTTCCAAGAGATTGAGGCCTCAACAGAGCAAGGCACGAGCGAGCTTCAGGAGTACACCTGCCAACGTAATGCGAACGACTTGGCGACAATCCTCTACACTTCCGGCACAACCGGCCAACCCCGCGGCGTCATGCTCTCGTTCGGCAACCTCGTGAGCAATGCGGTTGCCGTGAGCGACGCGGTGGCTTCAAACGAGCAAGAAACGCGTCTCGCCTTCCTCCCCTTCTCGCACATCTACGCCCGCACGTGCGACATCGGGAGTTGGCTCTATCGCGGCACGCACCTTGTGCTGGCCGAGTCGCGCGAAACAATCCTCCGCGATTGCCAACTTTGCCAACCAACCACTCTCAACGGCGTTCCCTACTTTTACCAAAAGGTTGCCGATGGTATTCGCGCAAAAGGAAATGAAGCCGAGAAGGATCCTAGCCGCAGTGCTACGCACTGCCGGAGCGACGCATTGAGAACTGCCTTTGGAGGCAAAATCCGCCGCCTTAGTTGTGGTGGAGCCGGTGTGGCTCCAGAGACTGAACGATTCTACGAACAGTGCGGCCTGCCGATCCTCTCAGGCTACGGCCTCACCGAAGCTTCGCCGGTGATTACCGCCACAGCGAAAGACGAATACAAAGCTGGTACGGTGGGAAAGCCAATCCCTGGCGTCGACTTGAAGATTGACAGCGATGGTGAACTGCTCGTCCGCTCGCCCGGCGTGATGCAAGGTTACTGGCGCGACGAAGCGGCCACCGCGGAAGTGCTCCGTGACGGCTGGCTCCACACGGGCGACCTCGCCGAATGGGCCGGCGAGAATTTGCGGATCATTGGCCGCAAAAAAGAAATCCTGGTGCTCAACACGGGAAAGAAAGTCGTGCCCACGGCGATTGAGCAGCAGCTCACCGGCTCGCCAATCATCGAACAGGCCTGCGTACTCGGCAACGGCAGAAAATACCTCACCGCGATCCTAGTGCCCACCCCTGAACGCCTGAAAGCAGAAATCCGCCGCCAACGCCTCTGGGTTTGGTCAAAACGCCGCGCGGTAACGCATCCGAAAATCCGCGATTGGTTCCGACAAGAAATCGACCGCTGCCTCGCCCAACTGGCACATCACGAGCAAGTTGCTAAGTTCGTAATCATCCCCCGCGGTTTCTCAGTGGAGCTCGGCGAGCTGACCCCGAAACTAAGTTTGCGACGAAATGTTATCGAAAAGAACCTGCACAAGGAAATCGAGTCCATGTATTTATCAACACAAAATGAATAGGACGCGGATAAACGCAGATTGGGCTGACATTCGCTGATTTTTTGAGAGGATCAATCGGCGCGAATCCGCCCAATCCGCGTTCTTCAGCGTCCCATTCCTACCTCCGTGCCCTCCGTGTCTCTGTGGTGAAATCAAAGATGCCAAAATTCAAAACTCTCTACACCGACTTCCCCTGGGCCGATGCCGACATCGAGCGTGACAGGCTTGCTGAACTAGATTGCGAGCTGGCCATCTCGCCCGATAACAAAGAGGAAACACTGATTGAGCTGGCTCCCGGTTCGGACTGCATCATTACCTGCTGGGCTCCAACCACTGCCCGCGTGATTGCCGCGACAGGCAAGTGTCGACACATCGCGCGGACCGGAATCGGGCTCGACAACATCGATGTCGAATATGCCACCGAGCACGGGATCGTCGTCACCAACGTGCCCGACTACTGCATCCTCGAAGTGGCTGAGCAAACGATCGCCTCAATTTTCTCACTGGCTCGCAACGTTCATGGCTACCATCTGGCCACCAAGTCGGGCGAGTACGATCTGGTGAAGGGACTGCCGGTGAATCGGGTAGCGGGCAAGACATTGGGCATCGTGGGCTTGGGGAAAACCGGCTCGCTCGTTGCCGAGAAAGCACTCGCTTTAGGAATGGAAGTCGTAGGCAATAACCGCTCACAGCAAGTTCCCGAGGGAGTCAAGTGGTTGCCGTTTGAGGAGCTATTGGCAGTCAGCGATTACGTTTCGCTCCACGCACCGCTGACCGACGCAACACGCCGTCTGATGAACCACACCGCCTTCGCTCAAATGAAGCCGACCGCCGCGCTGATCAACACTTCCCGTGGTGGTCTGGTCGACCATGATGCTTTGGCTCACGCGCTCGAGGACAACCGTCTCGCCGGAGCTGCACTCGACGTGCAAGATCCCGAACCGCCGGACCTCTCGCAGCCGCCGTGGAATCACCCGAAGGTCCTCATCACCCCCCACACTGCGTTCCTCTCGCCAGAGGCGGTCACCGAACTTCGAGAACGGGTCGGCCAACAAGTGGTTGATTTCCTTTCTGGCAAACGGCCAGAGAATGTTATCAATCCCGAAGTCTTTTGAATCATAAAATGGTCAATAATTGTCATTCCGACCGAGCGACAGCGACCGAGGAATCCAGTTTGTACCGGAGTTGACTCAACCAAAGTTCAAGCCGGATTCCTCGGTCGGCGAGCCTCCCTTCGGAATGACACGAGATTGGAGGTTTAAAACTCGTTACTCGCCTGAAAGAGTACGCATCACCGCAACAACCGTTACTAACCGAACTCCCCAGCCCCCCACTTTGACCGGGCCCCATCCATAACGTAGATATTCATGGACTATTCTCATCTTAACGCTAGCAAACAAGCAGTTTGGACCTTCGTTGCCGCGGTTGGCGACGCGGGGCCAGGGCACGTCCATGGAAGACACCGAGCAAAACTCAATCCCCTTCAACGAACGGTCAGCAGCCACCGTAGCCAAGCTGCGCGCTCTGCGCGAGCAGACCGATCGGGAGCTCGAAGGATATGCTCAGCAGTTGGAAGACATGGAGGCCGAAGTAAACCGTCGCGTTGAGCAGTTCATCGCGACCTACAAGGCTGAATCAGAAACCGCACAACCTGCGACTCTCGACACAGCCGACGAAGATCAACTCGCAGAATTTGAACGTCGCATTTTGGCGCTCAAGAAGAGTTTCGATGAACAGCTTGCCAATCGGAATCAAAAAGCCGAAGAGGACTCGCAAAGGATTCGCGAGCTCGAGCAACAACTCGAAAAGCGGGCTGAGCGACGAGCCGATGAACCGAAGCAAGATTCGGCGAAGGTACGCGAATTAGAATCGCAACTTGAAGAGCAACTGGCCGAGTTTGAAGGTCGCATCGGGGCACTGCAAGCCAGCTTCAACGAACAGTTGGCGAGTCGCAACAAACGGGCCGATGAAGACACCCAAAGGATCCGAGAGTTAGAGGAACAACTTGAAGAAGGGGCCGTCTGCCGGAACGAACAAGCTGAACTAGAGGCGACTCAGCTAAAGGAACTAGAAAAGCAGTTAGCTGAGCAAACAGCCAGTCAAGAAGAGCAAGCCGAACAGGATGCCGCTCGAATTGCTGACTTGGAGAAGCAGCTCGAGGAAGCACTCGCCAAGCGAGGTGATCAGTCAGAGCAAGCTGCCGATCGAGTTCGCGAGCTTGAGACTCAGCTTGCCGACCAGGCAGCCAATCATCAGGCGCAGTCCGAGGAAGATGCCTCGAAGATTGCTGAGCTAAAGAATAAACTAAGCGAGCAAACCAACCAACGAGATGCGCAAGCGGAAGAGAACAAAGCACGTGTTCTCGAACTAAAGGGACAACTGGCCGAACAAATCGCTGGTCGCAAAGAGCAAGCGGAACAAGATGCTGCGAGAATCGAAAGTTTAGACAAGCAACTCGACAAGGAAATTGCCAGGCGCGACAAACAGACCGAGCAAGAGGCGGCTCGAATTCAAGAGCTGGAGAAGCAACTCACCGAAAAAGACGCTGTTAGTCGCGAGCGAATCGAGCAAGATGCGGCAGTGATTGAAGGGTTGAAGCAGCAACTCAAAGAGCAAACTGCCGCATTGAATGGGCAAGCCGACCAAAGCGAGGCTCGAATACAGGAGTTAGAGTCGCAACTCCGAGAGCAATCCGACAGCAACAGTAAGCAGGCGGAACAAGATGCCGCGCGGGTTCGCGATTTAGAGAAACAACTCGAAGAGCAAATCGCTAGCCGGAATCAGCAAGCCGAGGAAGACTCAGCCAAGCTGCTCGAATTACAGCAAACGCTTGAAGAAGAAAAGGCGAATCGAGAGGAGCAATCCAAACAGGCGAAAGCCCGGATTGAAGAACTCGAAGGTCGATTGGAGGAGCAAGCGGCCAGCGGAAACGAGCATGCCCAACAGAATGCTGCCCGGGTTCTCGAGTTGGAAAAGCAACTCAGCGAGCAGAACTCGGTACGTTCGGTTGAGCAAGCGACGCTCACCAAACTCGAAAAGCAGTGTAAGCGACTTGAGCTAGAATTAGTCGACCAGAAAGCCGAGTACGAGTCACTCGCCGACCAAGCCTGCCAAACATGCGAGCAAACCCGGCAAACCTTGGCGGAAGCCGAAGACTCGCTCACCGACCTACGAAAGGAAAACGAGGTCCTCGCGGGGGTTAAAAATCAGTTCGAGAAGCAGCAAGAAAAACTCGAAGTAGAACTTGCCGAATCGGAGGCAAAACGCGAGCGGCTCGTTGAACTGGCAGAACAAGCGAAGTCGCAAATTGCGGATTTGCAGTCAGAAGCGGCCCAGTTGGATGAACTGGGACCACTGCAGCAGAAGTTCGACCTTGCCTTGGCAGACGTTCAGAAGCTGAAAAAGGAGAATGCCAGCTTAAGGGAAGAACTTGCCGCACGCCCCGAAGCCAATGAACAAGAGTCCGCCGAGTTGATCTCGATTCGCGCTGAACGTGATCAATTGGCAGCCAAGGTTGACGAATTAGAACAGCAACAACCTGCCGTCGTCGATGAAGATCTCCAGCAACAGTTTGAGGACTTGCAACGCCGCTTCGAGCTGTCCGTCGACGATGTGCGAACTTACAAGCAGCAAGTCTCGGAACTGCGTCAACAGCTTGACAAGGCAAGAGTCACTTCCCCTCAAGTCGAAGCAGAAACCAATGCGGGTGGCTTCGATTGGGCCGCTCAAAAAGCGCAGCTCATCGCGAAGCTCGATGAAGAAGCCGCCCGTGGAGAGATTACTAGTGATCGAAAGGCTGAACGGCTCTCTGTCGAAGACACGATCCGAGTCACGGACGATCTGGTCGCGGAGAAAGACCGCCAACTTGCCGAGCTACGCGAACAGCTTGAGCAAGGCCAAGTCGCCAGCAGCGAAGAGCAGGCCCGTGAACAGGCGGAGCGGGCGGTGCTTGACGTGGATGAACTGATCCAACGGGAGCGAGCGAAGCTAGAACAACTGCAAGATGAGTGGGAAGACAAAATCCGCCAGTCAGAACTGGAGTTCTCTCTGGAACGCGCCAAGCTCGCTCGCGAACGGGCAAATCTCGAAGAGAAACTCTCGCAACTTCCGACGCAGCAAGAGGACTCTGCTGAAGGTGCCGGAAAAGATGGCCAGCCCAAACGACGTTGGCTGGCGGCACTCGGGCTACGCGATGACAAAGATGGTCAGGAGGCCGGTTAGCCGACTATTTCACTCGCTCACCATCGAGCGCGTAAATCGCCAAGTGGTTGCCATTCACGGGATCGATGAGCTCCTCAAAGCGAAATCGGCCCTCGACAGCGATTTGCCGCGTTGTGAAGCTTGTTGTTGCTCCATCTTGCATCCGCACGTAGATGCAATCGTACAAGTAGGCACCCGGACCGAAACAACATTCCATGTTGTGCCTGACGAGCACGAACTCCTTGATTCCGTGGTCGCGCGGCGTGTTAAGCATCCAACCGCGAATCCGAATCCGCTTACCGAACATCTCCTCGACTTGTGGTGTGAAGAGTTCGCGCTTGAACGGATCCGTCTTCTCCATCTCGAATTTGATGTCGTCGAACGAAGCCTCTTCGATCCGGTCCGACCGAGCATCGCGGGTCTTCGCCGCGGCCGCCTCATTTTCAGATGCCTGTCCCGTTTCGCCCTCGTAGTTTTCGCTCGGCACCTGGGTTGAAGTAGCGCCAGGAGACTGATTGCAACCAGAGACGATCAGCGTCAAGCTACAAAGCAGCAGTAGTCGCTCAGCGAGGTTCATCAGTCCACATGCTCCGCTTCGAGCGAGAACACCGGATAGCCAGGGCCTCGGCGGGAGTTGCTGGGGGCGACATGCAAGGTGCCGTGAACGCGAAACAGGCCCCGCGAGACTTCGATGCCTTTCTTGTCTTTGACGTGTACAGCCAACTGGTCGTAGTATTTCACTTTGCTCGCGTCGCCGTAACAGCACTCGTTGTTGTCTCGCACCAACAGAAAGTCGCGCACACCTTTGGAAAACTGTACCGAATCAGGCCGGATGAAGCCTTTGATGAAAACCGGTTTGCCGTCCAAAGCATCGATATCATCCGGTACGGGATCGCCGAGGTCGAGCTCGCTCTGATCGGGTGCGAAGTCAATAAATGAAGTCCGTTGGTAACCTTCGCGCACTTCGGTCGCTTCGACGTAACCCGCATAGCCGAGCCCGCCGAGGAGGCTCACGAGTCCGAGTGCAATACCCAGCTTTGCGATCCCACCTCCGCTGAGTGTCTCGGATTGGGAGCGAATCTTTCGGTAGGAGACAAAGCCAACAACGAGTGCCAGGATCCCAAACGGAGCCATCATTGCTGCTGAAGCGAACGAGGTGCGTGCCGCGAGAAAGATCAGCGTCGAGAGGCCACCAAAAATGGCAGCGACTACGGCACCGGTGCTGAGGGCACGGTAGTCGAACTCTTCGGTCTCGTAGGTAGCGGATGATGGGGATTCAATCGTTGACATGACTGCTAAGCTTGGTTCTCCGGTCGAGATGTTCGAGGGTCAGAGCCGCGGATGAGGATTCCAAACACGATAAACATGATCACCGCTGCCAGGACTGCCGTGCCGATGATGGCGATGCGACTCGGCGCTTCCACGGTGGGAGAATCTGCGGCTTCGATTTTCTGCGATCGCGCTTTGGTCGTCTCACTGGCGACCTCACGTTTTTCTTGTTTGGCACCTGAGTTTTCTACGGACTTTGAAGTTTCCGAGTTCGCCGCTTCGGGTTCTGTTGCTTCCGTCGCTTGTGTGTCGTCGTTTTCTTCGACTTTTCGACTCTTCGCACCGCTGAGCATGCTGAAAGCGAGGGGCAGTTCGGCCCGTTTCATGGTTTCGGGGTCGAGTTCCCTCAGCTTCTCAATGTGCGTATCCGCTTGCTTCCCGACGGGCCCTGATTGCTCCGAGGCGACCAGCAAGTAGGAAGCCACCGGCAAGCGAATATAGGCATCCTCCTCCGACTCGACAAACAGGTTCACGAGACGATCCATGATTTCCCAGTCTTCCCAGCGGGTGAGATCGGTCACCACTTGGTCAGCAAACTTCGGGTGATCAAGCACCAGTCGCATCGTGTCGAGCAGATCCTGACGCGGAATCACATCGGTTTCTTCCCCATGAAAACGCATCGCCATAATCGCGGAATGTAAGTGGTAGTACCTGACGTTTGGGTTGCCGAAAAACCGTTGGTTCACCAACTCGAGACCATCAGGTCCCTTCAGCTTCAAGAAGCAAGCGATCAGTGCATCAAGGCATTCCTTCTTGCGGCGATCTTCAGCGCGGACCAGCGTGTCCAAAATGCCTGTTCCCAGCGGCGAGCCCGTCAGCCCTACTGTGCTGATCGAGGCAGCCACCAGCGGCTTGATCTGGTCGTAATCGAAGTTCAACAGCTTCTCGAGCATTGCCACGTCCTCGGGCTGCCCACAGACACCCAGCATCGTCAAGTAAAGACGACGGCTCGAAGGCCCCACCTCGGGCGACTCAATCCACTCCAGCAGCTTGTCGCGTTTCATTCGGTCCTTGAAGGCAATGATTACTTCGTAAGGCGCACGGGCGAATTCGTCGTAGGCGTCTTGCGCTAGCAGCGGATCGGGGTGTTCAAAATACTCCTGAAAGAACGCCAGTCGATCAGGACCTTTCTCGGGAACCGACTCTAACTGCTTCACGTACTCAACGGCTGCGTCGGAAAGCGGCAAGGGGGTTCCCCATTCGACACGCTCCCCAGTGATCGGTTTGTCCTCGCCCAGGTTCAAGCTGAAACTGGTGATCATAAATCGCTTCTCGGGAGGATCCTCACCAAAGTAAACAATTTTCAATTCGTCACCCGGCTGAGAGGAGTTGCCTCGTAGTGGCTCAACGACCACAAACAGAGCCGTATCGTCAACGGGCTCGGCCGGTTCCTCCTCGGTTGGCAGCTCTGCCTCGGGCAGTTCGGGCATTGGTTTTTCGAGCCGGGCAATCACTGCCGATTCGGCCTCGGCGAGTTCTTCGCTGAGGGTCTGCATCGGCGTGGCGCAGAACGGGCAGGCGGCGGCGTTTGTCATCAATGATGCGATCAGAGTAATGGTGAGGAAGTATCGCATGTGAGCGGTTTTCGTTTTGGCGACTGAGTTGTTATGAATTGACCTGTTCGCGGAGTCTTGGGTTTCGTCGTCCAAGATATTGGCGAAACTAACAGTCGCGGAGCGACGAAAGCACGTAGCCAGGGGCGTGAGCCCCTGGGAATTATTGATTCTGCCAGGCAAGCCCCGAAGGGGCGACAGTGGTTCTCAATTTCGAAACAGTGTCGCCCCTTCGGGGCTTCCAAACCTCTTCATTCTCGGACCAGGGGCTTACGCCCCTGGCTATGGGTTGTCGGCCCTTCGGGCCTAGTCACCAACTCTTTATTCTATCGAACTTCCTTACCGCGTGCCGCCCAGCGTTTTGGCCACGTCGGTCCGATAAGCCGTCAATGCAGGCAGGAAACCGACCAACGCCGCGAAAGCCAGCAGCCCGGGGACCAGCAACCATTCCTCGGGGGTCGTCTGCCAGGGGGCGACGATCACTCCGGTGTAACTTTCCACGAGCGGGCTGGCTATCGCCAGGATGCCGTGGCCGAGCAACATGCCTGCCACGCCACCTAGCAATGCTAGCAGGACCGACTCGAAAAGCACAATCAGCATCACGGCAGAACGCTTGGCTCCCAGGGCTCGCATCACGGCGATGTCGTGGCTCCGTTCGCTCATCGAGTTGTAAATGCTGACCAAAATGCTGATCCCCGCGACAATGACGATCATCACTGTCAGCACCAGCAGAATCATTCGCATCGGGGCGAGAAAACCTTCGGCCAGTTGCTCGACAACTCCGCGGGGGGAAACGACTTGGACAGTTCGGTCGGCACCTTTGTTGATCTGACGATCGATCTCGCCGGCGAAGAAGGGGTTCTTGCACAGAATCAGAATCGAAGTCACTTCCCGTTGCGCTCGCGGCAAAGGTTCTGTCCCGTCAGCAGCCAAGGGAAGCGGCTCTTCAACGACTTCGGCTTGGGAGGCGGATGCGTCGTAATCGTTGGTCGGGGCGTAAACCAGTTCGTCATTCGCGGTACCCGTGGGACCAAGCACGGCTAGCACGTTGCCCTCGGTCTCGCCCGTCGAAGGCAACTTCCCGCCGACGTCGACACGTCGTTTCTTCGCCGCGTCGGAACCCAACACGACGGGGTTCTCAACCGGCTTTCTCGCCGTCAGCGAATGGCCTTCTTGCAGATAAAAACCTTCCATGTTGATGAACATCGCACGGTCGTTCGCCGTGCCCGTTGGCTCCAGCACGCCGACGACGGTGAACTTATCGTGCTCACCCTGATCGCTGCTGATGCCGTGCGCTGGACGGAACTTATCGCCGACTTTCAGGCCCGTCTTATAGGCGGCGACGGAACCTAGCACCGCTTCGTAGAAGTTCTCTCGCTTGAAGTTCTCACCTTCGGCAAACTTGTACTCTTTGTCTGCCGCGTAGGAAATCTTAAACATATCCGGCGTGGTCGCCACGACGCGAAGCCGGCTGCCGTCGTTCGCCTCGTAGCTGTCGCCCAGGCAGATGGGCACGGCAAGTTCGGTATAGCCTGCGAACTTGCCGACGGTGAACTGTTCGTAGTAGCTGTAGGAAATCGGATAGAGCGGCGTTCCCAAATGGAAGACGGTACTCAGCACCACTTCAAACTTACTCCCTTTCCCTCCCCCGACGATCACGTGGTAGCCCTGGGCGTCGTTGGAGAGCTGATTCACCACCACGCCATGAATCACCAGCACGAGGATCATCAACGCGACGCCCAAAGCCATCGACAAACCGGTGAGCGTCGACGCAAGTGCCCGCTGCTGGAGGTTTCGCCAGGCGATCTTCCAATAGCTCATGTCGCCGCCCCCCCGCTGACACTACGATCACTGACAACTCGATTGATGTCTTCGAGCTTCTCCACGCGGGAAAACTGATCGGCCACTTCGTCGGCGTGAGTCACCAGCAGCAACGCGACTTCTTCTTGCTGACAAGCGTCACGGATGAGGTCGATCACTTGCTGCTGATGGGCCGGATCGACATTCGCTGTCGGTTCGTCGGCCAGTAGTAGCACGGGGCGATTCGCCAACGCCCGGGCCACGGCAACGCGTTGCTGTTCGCCCACTGAGAGCGCGGCCGGCTTGTGTGTGAGGCGGTGCTCGAGCCCGACCTGCGCGAGCAGTTCCCCAGCACGTGCCGGATCGGCCTTCTGC
Organism: Lacipirellulaceae bacterium; assembly: GCA_040218535.1. Taxonomy (NCBI): domain Bacteria; kingdom Pseudomonadati; phylum Planctomycetota; class Planctomycetia; order Pirellulales; family Lacipirellulaceae; species Lacipirellulaceae bacterium. The sequence goes on from JAVJRG010000005.1 coordinate 63,567, forward strand.
TTCGTGAAAGTCATTCCTAGCAGGACGTTTTCCAAAGCCGTAAACGCTGGCAGTAAATTAAAAGTTTGAAAGACAAAGCCCAGATGCTCCGCCCGGAACCGATCTCGCGTCGCCTCGGGGAGTCCGACGAGGTCGCGCCCGTTGAGTTCGATCCGTCCCGAGTCGACGGTCGTCAGCCCGGCGATGCAGTTCAGCAGCGTCGTCTTCCCGCAGCCGCTCCGCCCCCGCAGGACAACCTGCTCCCCCCGCTCAACGGCCAGCCGCGGCACATCAAGAATCTCCAGCCGCCCGCCGTCGGGTTCTGGGTACGTTTTGCGGACGTCTTCAAGCAGCAGCATGGCTTGTGTTAGGGACTATTGTTGAACCGCCAAGGACGCCAAGGCAGGGGAATTTAGGATTGGTGGAAGGAACGATGATAGCGAGGAAGGCTCAGGCGTTATAGCGGAGTAATGGGACGTGGAGAAACGCGGATTGGGCTGATAAACGCTGATTTTTCCTGAGATTCATCCGCGTATCCGCCCGATCCGCGTTCGTCCGCGTCCTATTCAACCGCGGAATGCTAGCATCAGGGCAAATCTTACAACTCTACGAGGGCAAGATTTACAAGGTTCAGCCGGCGAGCATGCCAACCTGAGAAGCCCGAAATACCGTATTTTCAAGGCCCTGGACGAATCGTGCCGCGTGGGGACCCGTTTGGCATCACATTCGCTGCTACTGTGATCAACGATCAATCGCACTGGCTCACTTTTGTCCGCAGTTTGAAGTGGTGCCACCACGCGATCAGCCATCACGGCTTAAAACCGCAGTTTGTTCGCTCTCCCCGCAGAAAGGGCCGCGCGAGGTACCCGCACCTCACGCGGCCCTTTTTCGTTTTTGCTGTCCCTCAGCCAAAGAACATAATCGAAGTCTATTCACATCATATAATCTGACCAACGCGGTATCACTTTGAAAGAGAACGCCATGGACATACAGGTCACATTATCTGAACAAGAAGCAGAGCAATTGAAAGAACTCTCATCTGCTCTGGAGATCGATACTGATGAAACCATTCGAACGATGCTGAGGACTCACCTCTCGGCAGGGCGTACGCTTAGCTTCAGTCCTGGTCAGTCACTCAGCTACGAAGAAGCTGTCGAAACTGTTCTCAGTTGTATCTGGAGTCACAAGGGCACGTTTATGCAGTTACGTCTAGGAAACGATCCTGGAGAAACCGCAATATCGCGCCTACTATCTGCCCTTCGACTTCTGTGGCATCGTTACCGAGAAAAGACTTCAATTCCAAATCCTATTTGCCATGCTGCGGCTTCGATTCTTCACTTTCGAGACGAAGCAAAGTCAAATCTGCTTGAAAGCGGTTCGGAAGCCAGATACAGATTGCTCGAATCGCTCGCGGAAATTGGCATGGCTGCATTCAACCTGCTCTCTGGTGCAAACGCTGATTCGAATGAGGTGTGTCGAACCGACTTAGGTGAACGAGCGGGTAGCATCGACAGTCGACCGCTAGAACCGTAGCCACTTCGCAAAACTCAGCCCGGTCGATTGTCGGTGTGCGCAGCACAGGAGGCAAACTCGCTCGACCTCTTGGACTTCGACCACCGACAATCGGCCGAATCGTGCGTCAGGAGAGGCAAAGTCAACTGCGGCCGACTGTCGGTGCTAGCCGATTCTGCAATCCACTAGCGACGGTGCCTCTAAGCCTCTGTTCTAGTTGAACTTACGAGGATTCTGCCACCATCGCCACGACAACCCGCACCGCGTTTTCCGCGGTTTTTATCATTTTTCCATACCAGAATCCGCCTTCTCGTGACTTACCTAGCATAACGGGCGGAATGGCAGAGACATTATCTTTGATGCGAGGCTGAGTGTTCTCTTCAGCTCCTATGCTTCAACCCCGTGGTGTGACGCCACGTGATGCCGTTGCCCACTCTTCGCTAGGGAAAACCGGCTTTGCTAGGAAAAAACGGATTCATGCGAACACGATTCAGCTTTTCGAGATTCATCCTGCAGCTGGTTGCCAGCTTGACGCTAGCCGTGAACTGCGGCCAATTAGCCGAGGCCCAGCAGAAGTCGCCCGCACCGATTTTGCAGTGGTTCGAAGCGTCATGGGAAACCATTGAGCACCGCACGCCCGATCTCTTCATTGCCGGGTACGGTTCGCTGTGGACACCGCCGCCGGGGCGGTCGGTTTATCTGCCTCAGGGGGGTGGAATCGGCTACGACCCTTACGATCGGTTCGATCTTGGTGCACCGCGTGACGAGACACTCTACGGCACCGAGGCGGGTTACATCGCGGCAATTCGCGAAACGCAAAAGTTTGGCGGCAACGTGTTCGTGGATTACGTGCACCATCACCTTGGTTCGTTCGACTTGGGGATCAACGGCTACACCTATCCGCAGGCGCTCATCAACCAGGGGGCGCCCTACCTGCAAGACCGCGCGGATTACCCCGGGTTTGAACTCTCCGACCCGAACAACTCCGTCACCAGCCAGTTCCATCGCGATACTTACGCAGCACTTTATGGCGCCAACGCGGGGCAGACGCCGTTTGGTGATGTGTTTGAGTACTGGTTTCGGCTCGGTGAGAATTTGGTGACGATCGACTTGGCGAGCAACCGTGCGTTCGTCCGCCATCCGGTTCCAGGGGAGTCGCAAAACATCCGAGAAGCTTCCGGTGCTTGGGCTTTCCCAACGACGGCGATTTTCCCCGACGGAAAAGTGGGCTCTTCAACGATTCTCCGCCAAGCGAATGTGCCGACCGACGAGAACCGTCAGTTCTATCCCGACCTAGACGGCCCTTCCCGCACGGTGATTGATGACGGCGTCACCTACACCGTTTACGACTTCAACTTGAACGACCTGGGCCAAGGCGACCCGGTCGCAGAGACGAACCGTGCGTACATGATGCGTTACGCCCAATGGCTGACGCAGGTGGTGGGCGTCGACGGGTTGCGGGTGGATGCGGCTCGGCATGTACCGCTGGGGGATTTCAACTCGGCCTACAATCCGCAGTCGCTGGACATCCCCAAGCTGGTCGACCGTGCCGTGGCCGGTTCGAGCAGTCGATTCAACCTTGATGGAACGCAGCGGGACGTTTTTCAGTTCCAAGAAGTCTTCGACTACAACGCGGGCACTCTGGCGTCGTTCGTCCGCAAAACGCAGCCCGCGGGCGACACGGTCAATCCGAACCGCGACGTGCTCGACTTCAGCCTGTGGGCGGCGATGGCGAGCAACATGACCGGCGATGGGACTGCGAACAACTGGTTCAACATTCGCTCGGCAAGTGTCAACGCGACGATCAACGGCACGAGCGACCCGAACATCGCGAACAACGGGGCCAACGGCATCGGCTTCGTTTACAACCATGACGAAGGCGTCTCGCCGCCGGGGCTGGGGGCCAGTATCGTCCTCGATAACGTCGCCCACGCCTGGGTGCTGATGCGGCCTGGCAATGCGTACGTCTATTACCGCTCCGATGAGTTCGATCGCAGCGACAACAACCTGTTCTTTCTTAAGCAAGGACGCGGGGACGCCCTCGGGGGTACCTTTGGCAACATCATTACCGACCTGGTCGACCTGCGCAATAGTTACGGTCGGGGCGACTTCGTGGAACGCTTTATCGACAACGCGTTCTCTCAGCCGCAGGATCAGAAGAGTGCAATCTACGTCTTCGAGCGCGAAGGCTCGGCGCTGGTTGCCTTGAACGTCGGTTTCAACCCCGGCGCAACCAGTCGCACGGTAAACACCACGTTCCAGCCGGGGCAGTGGTTGGAAGAAGTTACCGGTAACTGGCAAGACCCTTCCGGGCAGGTACGTCGCTACACGGTCGTTGACGGTAGCCAACAGGCGACAGTCGACATCCCGTGGAACAACGCTGGCAATGGCAACAAGGGCTACGCGATCTACGGACTTCCCCGACCGCGTGGCACGCTCTCGCTCACCAACGTCACGCAAACGCTTGATGAAACGCCAAACGCCGCCACCAACGGCACGGCACGCATAGCTGACATTGCCGTGGTGACCGCCGACTCGTTTGACGTGACGCTCGCCACCGATGCGGTGACGCTCGACGGCGGAGTCCTCGGCACGTACCGCGACGTGCACGCCGATGGCAATCGGGCACTGCTGCGGATTAACGAGGGCTTCGACGCCAACGGCAATGGCGTGGCCGACTATCCGTCGAGTGCCGCCTCGAACGAAACCCAGTACGGCTTCGAAGAGTTCCTCACCGTCAATTCGCCCGGCTTCACTAGCCCCAGCGGCAACGGCTTTTACACACAGACCGTCGACGCCACGCAGCTGAGCGAAGGTTATCACTACATCACCACCCGTGCGTGGCGTGCCCCGCGACCGGGCGAGAGTGAAGTGTTCACCGACTTCCGTCAGACGGTTTACGTCGATCGGCTGGCACCGGAAAGCGTGATCGCTTCCACGGAGCAGTTCGGCGCGCTCGACACCACCCGCGACTTCCAGGTGCAATCGGTCGACCAAACGGCCGAGGATGTCCACGTATTGCTGAACCTGCCGGCGTCACTCACCGATGCGGAGATTCTCAACCTGGTCAGTTCAGGCAATCTGGCCGAGCAGATCGATCGCGACCTGTTCAGTTGGGTCGAGTCCGACGTGATCGATGGCAATCACGTGGCAACCGTCGTCACGTTTGAGATCACCGGCAACTTCAGCATCGACCGTTTCACGGGACTTCGCCAAACAACAAGCCTTGGCCTAGGGTTCGGAGACCTCGACGCCGACAACCTATTCGAGACAGCCGACATCGACGCTTTCGAGTCGATCTTCCTCAGCGAGAACACGCTGTTCTCTCCCGCGGCAGACCTCACCGGCGACGGCTTGGTGCTTGTGGACGACTTGTTGGCCCTCGGCAATGTCCTTATGGACGGCGGCGCTGACCAGGCAACGCTTGACGCGTATGCCGCCCTGACCAACGAACTGCTCTTCCCCGGCGACTTCGACACCGACGGCGACTCTGACGGCCAAGACTTCCTCCTCTGGCAACGCGGCCTGTCGCCCACGCCCTTGAGCGGCAGCGACCTGGCCGCCTGGCAAACCGAGTACGGCAGCAGCGCAGCCAGCGCCGCGGGCAGTGCTGTGCCGGAGCCTGCAGGATTGGTGCTGCTGTTGCTCGGCTTTGCGAGCGCGGGCGTTGCGAGACAACGACGCAAGCGTAGGTAAGGTGCTTGGCTTGAGGCGCCAGCCCAGAGCAGTTAGTCTGAGACCAGAAAAGGTGTGATCTATAGCAGCTTTCTCTTGGTTCGAAACGTCTCCACAGCAATACTCGCTCCATCAGTTCCTTTCAGTTCATCAATTCGGCGTGTAGAACAATACGCGTGCATGTTCTTCTCAAGACCGAAAATCGCATCAATTGGCATCAATAACCAAAGCAGGCTATTATCGTTTTGGAGAAAGGCAGAACCCACCCCACATGATGCTGGCCGCTTCTTGCGGATACACAATTTTGAACTTCAGAACAAACGAGAAACGTCAGTTTACACTTGCGCAAGGCTTGCTTTACGTCACGACGATCGGATTGTTGCTAGGCATCCTTGGGGCATGCGACAGATCTAGTACCGCTGGGAGTCTCGTAATCTTTATCGCGATTCGGGTCCTGGGCATGGTCGTGGTCGCCGGGGTTGTGGGGATATTCACCGGAAGCTTTTGGAAGTGCATGATTGGTGCCTTCCTAGGTGTTTTGATGGGAGATCTTGCGTGGATTGTTGTTTGCCTTGGCATGGGTGCCAGTATCAGTTTGAACAGCATGTCCTCTAATCCGCTTGTTGGAATTGGGCTTATTACCTGCTCGTGCGCGACAGCTCCGAACCGAACTCGAGTATTAGGCGTCGGTTTTTTGCTGTCTTGGTTTCTGCCCATCGTCGTGCTGATCTGGGGGATGGTTGACCTCTCCATAGAGGCTGAGAACTCGAACACTCAAGGACTCGGGTTAGCTGGTGTAGTGCTTTTCATTCTTTCGCTCGTAGCAATCTTTACTGGTTGTATCGGTGCGATAATAACGAGATCGCTATTTGAAATCGTGGAGCGAAGATTCATTCGCAACAACCAATCAGATCAGGCGAACGAAGTACAAACCCCTGGTGATGTCGAATAGTAACAGCCTGGTGGCATTGCTTGCGGGTCAAATCGGCGTCGACTGGACTAGTACGAATTGCCTTCGTTTCGTTGGTTTCTGTGCTCCTACAAACGGACCAAAGACTTCGACAGCAATTTATTGCGAGATTACAATATGCGTATGAACAGATACAGCCCCCTCCGACTCTTCGCCCTGCTCTTTCCTCAGCGGTTCCATCGCAGCGCCGGCGCAGACGCTTTTCTTCTCCGACCAGATGAATGTCGGCACCGGCTGAGAGTTCTAGCACTCTAGGGGCATTGTCCCCCTCTGCTTCCATTTCTCAAAAGTTGGCATCACTCAGTTCGCACGGCGAGAACAGAGTCGGAATAAGTTCTGCAACGATTATCGTTTTCCGAAACTTTGCGTGTCTGGCAGGGATGCACTAGAATAGAAACCTCTGGCGACGCTTCGGGAGTATTTCTAACGACTCGCGTTAGTACGAGCAGTGTCACATCGCCGCGGATTTCATTCTTCTGCAAGGTACCGAGGGCAAAGATGCCGCGTCACATCCGACGACACATTTCAGGGGTTCGCTCCGCACGTTTGTTACGATACGAGCCGCTCGAAGAGAGGCGTCTGCTAACAACTTTTTACGTCGATGGAGAAAACGGTAGTGACCTGCAAACCGTTGGATCGATGGAGCAACCTTTCGCCACAATCTCGCAAGCGGCGGCTTTCGCTCTCCCTGGAGATACGGTGTCAATCCGTGCTGGCGTATACCGTGAGCAGGTAAGCCTTTCACGTTCCGGGACCCCTTCTGCCCCGATCACTTTCGAAGCGTACAACGGTGAGGAAGTGTTGGTTACGACGACTGATCTGCTGACCGGATGGACGCTCTCGAGTGGTAATATTTACCAAACAAGCTTCGATTCCAACGTCCGTGGCCGAAACAACATGACATTGTTTATCGAGGGCCAACTAATGGACGAGGCGCATTGGTCAGACCTCGGTGGCAACATCGATCGACTTGATAACCAGACATGGGCGTCGATGAGTTCAGGCACTCGAACGACGATCACCGACACCGCACTAAGAAACATGTCTGCTGATCGATGGGTCGGCAGCTTTGTGCAAGCACAAACAATTGACTGGTCGATCGAGGTCAAGCGAATCGTCGACTTTACAAGCAATGGGACGAGCGGCACGATTACCGTCGAAACTCCGTTCTTTTACGATCCGCGGGCCGGCGACCGCTACCTCATTTACAACGATCTCGACGCACTCGATGCGCCCGGTGAATGGTACTTTGATGAAACAGCCGACACGCTTTACGTTTGGGCCCCGGACGGCAGCGACCCTGACATGCTCCAAGTTGAAGCGAAAGGCCTTCGTGATGAAGCCTTCGACCTCAATGGCCACGACCACATACATATCCGTGGGATCGACATGAGGGGCGGCGATCTTGACATGAGTGGTTCCAGCCACATCTTGCTCGAAGGCGCCCATATTCAAATGCCCGATTACGGCTTCGGGCCTGAGGGCAGCGGTGGCGTGCGGTCGCTGATTGTCGATGGATCGTTTAACACGATCCGCGGCAACGAGTTTGACGGCGTTCATGGCACGGCAGTCTGGTTGGAGGGTTCGAACAACGCGATCTACAACAATTACTTTCATGACATCGGCTATAACAATGTCAACGGTGCGGCATTCAGCCTACGCACGGAATCCAACGAGAACCTCATCAGCCACAATACGATGACGCGTGTTGGCAGGGCGGCCATCGGTGGGCCAGGTGGTCAACGCAACGTCATCCAATACAACGATTTTTCTCAGATCGGGTTGATGTCTGGCGACGTTGGCGCTCTTTACTTTGCCAATAATTCGCTTGGCAATATGACGATCCACCATAACGTGCTGCACGATATCGATCGTTACAAAGCTTTTGGAATCTATTTTGATAATTATTCCACTGACGCCGCGGTCCACCACAACATTACCTTCAACACGCAAGACAGGGCAGCTGCAACGAATCGTCCGAACAGCTATGTCCTGTGGTTCAACAACACCCATTACAGCTCGGGAAACATCACAGGTTTTGGGGCCTCGGGCAGTAGTGGCACGGCGACTGGCACTAAGTTCTACAACAATATCCTATCCTCGATCGCCCCTGAATTACTCACGGGGACTAACCCTGCCGAAGAGAGCAATAACGTATTCACGACGAGCAGTAGCAACTTCGTGAACGCGGCGGCAGGCGACTTCCGCTTACTGACAACCTCTGCCGCTGTGGACGCAGGTCGCGAGATCGCTGGTATTACCGATGGTTTTGTGGGGTTAGCACCCGATGCCGGAGCTTTAGAACTCGGTGAGTCGATGTGGTCTTATGGACACGATTTCAGCCTGCCACCCAATCCCGTCTACCAATGGTCGCCGATTCCATTCACTAATCGAGTAGATAACCCAAGTTTCGATGCGAGCTTGTCATTCTGGACAACGACGAGCGGGTCGCCAACGCATTACAATGGCAATGCATGGAACTATCGCTTGGATGGCCTAGCTACGATTGGTTCCGGCTCGTTGCAACTTCAGCCAGGGGACCGAATCGAGCAAACTATCGGCAACCTGCTACCCAACACCACTTACCAGGTAAGCACGCGTGCTCGGCTTGTTGAAGATCTGCAACTAGAAGATTACGCCAGCGCATTGGGCTCATTCACAACGGGCAACCACCGAGGGGAAAACTACCTTGGCGGCATCGATGCGGGTGAGTGGGTCAGGTTTAAAAACGTCGACTTTGGCACGAGTATTCCACGCTTCGACCGTATCGAGATTGGCACTCAACAGAATTCCTCGCTCGATGTTCAACTGCGAATCGGTAGTCCGACGGGCCAGTTGATCGGCACGCTAAATGTGCCCAGCCGAGGCGAACCTTGGTTCATGACCCGCGAGGACATATCGTCGGTCACCGGAACGCATGATTTGTACCTGGTATTTCAAGGTGCTGGCGGATCAATCGGTAAGTTTGACCGCGTTCGCTTACTGCACACAAGCGTCGGCGAACGCGTTACGTTAGGCGTGAAGGACTACGGCGATCAGGCAACCAAAGACATAGGCGGCGCATACTGGGCCGACTCTCCTGAGGTACTGACCTTCACAACGGGTCCGAACGCGACTTCGGCGACCATTTTCATCGCGAAGCAAGGGGGTAACCTAAATGGTTACGTCGATGAGGTCGCCTTCACAGGCAATGCCTTTCAAGTCGTCGGTTTGCCAGGTGACTTCAACGGAGACACCCAGGTCGATGAAGAGGACTTGCCATTTTGGCAAAACGATTTCGGTCAAAGGGGAACAAGTGGTGGAGATGCCGACGCTGATAGCGATAGCGACGGTAAAGATTTCTTGATTTGGCAGCAAAACTTTGGTGTTGGAGTTCCCAGGGAGCTTATCGGCGAAACGATCGGCAACGGCTCGTTTGAGAACTTCGCGGGAGGCCAAGGCGCTCCGGAGCAAACAAATACGAACCGAGTCTCGGCCTCATTTGATACTTCAAACGTTACTGATACGCAGGTTGCGACAATTCCCGGCTGGACCGTATTCTTGGAACGGTATCTTGACGGAAGTTCAGGGAACGTGTTCGCCGGTTTCGACTCCGCTGAGAATCGCTCGTTGGACGGGACACGTTATGCTTTCGCCAACAAACGCTCGCGGGCAACACTGACATCGGATCCGGTCGCACACGCTACGCAGGCAGGGGACGAATTCACTCTGACATTCAACACGGGTAGCTTTACGAGCGATGATGCGGCATACATCGTTCGATTGCGCTTTGGAACCAACACACACGAGATCGATACCTTTACCGAAACGATTAATGGCAACGGCGTCACTCCAGCCTATTCACTGGCGAGAACTTATACTTACACAGCCACTGCGTCCGATGTCGGTGCGGCACCGGTTGTCGAGTTTGTTATCAACGCCGAACCAAACATCAACGGTACCCAGTGGTACGTGGATGCCGTGCGAATGGAAGTCAGGAACCGTGCGGCTCCCTCCGCATTTTCTTCATCGCTGGGCAACCTACAAGAATCGGTAGAATCAGCAGGATTCGCTGCCGCCCCGGTCGCCACAGACACGTATGAGACACCAATATCTGCTTTCAGGTCTGGTTCCAAAAACCAGGTATTAGCGGCCGCAATCGCAGGCTATCTCATTTCCGAGCGAGATTCTCCTATGGCCAAGACGGAAAGCGCGGAACCGTTGTATGCCTTTGAACTTCGAACTCGTTATAAGCGTCCCTCGGGAACCTCTGCATGGTCCGAGTGGGTTGACGAGAGCATGGCTGCTTACGGAGTTGCAACAGAAAAGCAAACGATACAAATCAGCCGTGCCATGAGCGAACTTTTTGAGATCGAATTTGACGGCTCGCTCGATCAAGACAACGTCATGCCGCCTTAGCGGTTTGTCAGGCTTGGGCAGCTGCTCACCGGCAGTCAGTGTTGCTCTACTGATCCGAGTAACCGCCAAGGTGTTTGAATGTAATTCTAATCACGATTGATAAAAAGGTATGAACAGACAAAGGCTTTTCCAATTCTTCGCCGTGCTCTACTTTCTCGGAGTTTCCACCGCAGCGCCGGCGCAGACGCTCCTCTTCTCCGACCAGATGAACGTCGGCACCGGCTGGGAGTTCTCGCACTTTGGGGGCATCGGCGTCCCCGAAGCGTCAGACACTAGCGATGCTGCGTTTGGTTTCGACTATTCAGCACTCGGCATCCCTGAGGCGCCCAATACCAACGTCGGCGACGCGGCGACGCGTGGGTTGCGGTTAGCGACGAATGTCCCCGGCGGTTGGGGGGGCGATCAGATTGCGGCGATCTATGAGGATGCCAGTTTCGCCGGCCAGTACACGGTGACGGTCGATGTTTGGCTCAACTGGGCGGCGATTGCCTCGGGCTCCGGAACCACGGAACACGCGGGGGTACTCGCCGGGTCGAAGGTCGACGATGCGCAACTCAGCTTCGCCCCCGGGCAAAACGGCGCTGGGGTACTCTTCAGCAGCGACGGCGACGCAGCCTGCGGCACCAGTGGGAGCGCCTGTGACTATATCCTGGTGAAGGACGGCGCTGAGCTTGATACCGCCAGTGGGCAGTACGGTGACCCGACGGCTACGGCAACCAATCGAGCGGGCTACAACGAGTCGTTCACCTCTGCCGGTTTGGATTTGCCGAGTTTGTTCCCGTCCTTTGATATCGCCGCGGATACGGGCGGATTGAACGCGACCGGCACGCAACCCGCGGGCACGCTCGGTTTCCAATGGGTTGGCGTCACGCTGCAAGTCGACACCGAAGCGACCGGAGCCGGGAGTGGAACCGATCTTGGTACCGTGCAAGTGACGCTTGAGAGTTATCGCTCTGGAAACTCTTTTGTTTTAGGAACGATCGATAACAGTATTGAGCAAGACCCCAGCGACGGCATCAATACCGGAGAGCAAGCCGCGAATCTTGAAGGCGGGATCGGCCTGATGATCACTGACTTCTATAGCAGCGCGGCAACGGATCCAGCGTTGGCATTTGCCCTGTTTGACAACGTGCGCGTTTACGATGGCTTGGCTTTTCCAACACCCGTGCTGGCGGTTCCAGAGCCCTCCGCGCTGGTGCTTGTTATGACTGCCGTTTGCTTATTCTCGTTTGCACGAGTGAACCGAAGTTCACGAAAGGCACTGGTCGGCTTACCGATCCTCGCAATGTGCTGCCTGGCAACGCAGCAGGCTCACGCGGTGTTGAATCTCTTCAGCGACAAGGACCACTACGCGCTCGCAAGTTGGTCCGGCGACGTGAACAACATCGACCTTGTTGCTCGCGAGAATCACCCCACCACCAATGGCTGGCGGTGGATGTACTTTGAGGCGACGGGCCTGAACGGTGCACAAACGCAGTTCTCCATCGATCAGGCGTTCGCCGGCGGGAACAGTGCGCTCAACAACCATGAAATGGTTTACTCGTACGATAACGAGAACTGGCTGTTCTTCGACAACAACCAGCGGAGCGGTAATCTCTACACGTTCTCAAACAACTCCGCGTTCACCTCGGACACGGTTTACGTTGCTTACGCGCAGCCGTATTCCTACGGACGTTCGGCGGCTCACACGGCTGCGGTTTTAGCGACGCCCTGGGCCGTGCCAACCGTCAGCGGCGACGCGAACGGCAAGATCGGCGAAACGCCACTCGCTTTCGACGATGTCGGACGGCTCGTGCCGAAGAAAGATATCTTCGCTTACCGAGTGACGAACCCGGCGACGGACTCCGCAGCCCCCAAGCGTAAAGTCATGCTGACGACCGGCATGCACTCGGGTGAAGTCTTGGGCACGCACGCGTTTGAAGGGTTGATCAACTGGCTCGTCTCCGACGACGCGCGAGCCACGCGCCTACGCGACGATGCTGAGTTCCTCGCCTATCCAACGCTCAACGCCGCCGGTCGTTTTGCGGGCACCAGTCGCGCAACGGTTGAGAATCCCACCCAAGACCCCAATGGCCGTTGGCATCCCACCCAGTGGGTTGGGCATGAAGACATTCAAGCCAACGGCGAAGCGATGATGGCCGACGTCGTCTCGACACCCGGCGGGTTGGACGCCTTTATCGACTTCCATTCGACCATCCCCTCGTCGATCGGCGACGACTTCGCGTTCATCGAAATCGACCAGGGTGATCACCTCGCCGACTGGTGGCTGGAATTTCAATCGCTGCAGCCCAACGTTTTGCAAACAGATTCCACTAGCACCGGCTGGACGGCTGCCAATTTCGGCGACCTAGTGCTAGGGGCCGAAGTCGACATCACCTTCGAGACCGAGTTCGGCAACAGTCGTCCGCTTTCTTACTATCACGACCTGGGCAAGAACTTCGGCATCGCGTTCTACAATGCCTGGATTCAAGTTGCGAACCCGGCCGACGGTGACTTCGACGAAGACGGCGACGTCGATGCCGCGGACCTGGGAACCTGGCAAAGCAACTACGGACTCGCGACGGGCGCCGAACACTACGAGGGCGACGCGACGGGCGATGGTGCTGTCTTCGGCGGAGATTTTCTCACTTGGCAGCAAGATTTCACCTTGTCGGCAGCGGTAGTGTCATCGCAAGCCGTGCCCGAACCGGCGGCGCTTCTCTCAGCGGTGCTGATGTTGGCTTCCCTAACTTATTTGCGTCGTAGGGCCATGGCTTAACGATATAGGCAATGGGTGCCACTGGCTCTGCCAGTGTTTCCTCTGTGCAAAGGCGATTTCTTAAACATCTTGGGGGCCTGAGCAACCTGAACAGGTAATAATCAACAAGCTGAGAGCAAGAATACACCAGCTTGCTGTCTAGCCTTACTAACGTTCTAGGATAGTGGTTCATTGTTGCAAATATCTGGCACTGGCAGAGCCAGTGGCACCCAGAATCTCGGTATTGCCACACGTTCACAAAACCTAGCACGGTTCAAACATCTACCTAATCGGAAAGTCAAAATACGTTTCCGGATAGGGCTCATCCTGCAAAGTAAAATGCCACCATTCTTTGTCGTAGGGACGGAAGCCGTGCTTCGTCATGATTTCTCTAAGCAAGAGTCGATTGGCCCGTTGCTGCGGAGTGAGCTTGGTGTTGTCGATCCACGACTCTCGACCGAAAAAATCAAACGGGGTGCCCATGTCCAATTCCTTGCGCGCATCGCCTTTCCCAAGCGAAACAATCGTCAGGTCGACCGTTGAACCTCGACTGTGGCCTGACCGGGTGGCAATATACCCCTGTCGGAAAAGGTCTCCTTTCGCCACTTCGGGATAGTACTTCTCTTTGGTTTGCTGATCCGATGCGTCTCGTGACCAGCGCACGAAATGGTCGACGGCCCTTTGCGGGCGATAAGCGTCGAACACTTTCAGCCCCAACCGGTAGGGGCGTAGCTCATCTTGCACTTGCTTCAGCGCTATGGCGGCCTCGCGCGTCAGCACGCAGCGAGACTTCTCATAGCCATCGACAGGGCGTCCCAAGAAGTTGTTCTTGGTCACATACCGAAGGTCGACCTCGATCGAGTGGATCTCTTTCGCGACGTCGACGAACTCCTCGGGCAGTTCCGACTCAGCGAGACAACTCGAAGGGAGCATCATCGACATAGAGGCTATGAGTAACCTGCGAACAAGGGGCTGCAACTTCATTGTCGGACTCTAATAACGGAGATGTGATACCTCAAAAGACTGCCTTGAACGGCAGTAACAGTACACTTTCCCTCTTATTCTCGCCAGTTTTCTTCTTTCGTGACTCGAATGTGTCACATCATGCGTTTGAATCTTGAATGGAGGAGTAATCGAATCATTGCCGCATTGAAATGTGTTCTAGCCGCTGCCTAGCTGCTAGACAGTCGCAAGTGACCGTCCTATAGTGCGGCTTTCCGCTAATGCCCTCGAATAGACAACTGCAGCAATCAACTGCCCCAACCAATGGAGTCTCTCATGGCGTCTCGCAAAAGCTTTTCTCATCACAGCCTTGTTTGTCTGTTAGCGATTCTGATCAGTGTACCGGGCTGTAGTGGAGACTCCGCAGAGAGTGGCGGAGGCGGTGGAGCCGGATCAAGCGTCAAGGTCGCCAAGCATGAAACACCGGAAGCCACGTTCGAAGCCGCGAAGAAGGCGATGGAGTCAGAGGACTACGCGGCATTAGTCGGTTGCTTCACACCGGAAAGCCAAGACTTCATGGTGTTCGGGCTGACGATGGCAGGAACGATGGCGAAGGCCTTCGCAAGCATGGGCGAGAGTTTTGGAGCTGAGCCCGACGCGGATGCGAAGGCCGAACTCGAAGCGAAGTTCGCTCCGCTGGATAAAGTTCTGGAAAAGTACGGACTGACCGAGGACAAGCTCGAAAGCCAAGGACTCGATGCCATGCAAGACCCGAAAGCGGCAACGCAAAAGATTGCAGCGTTGGTGGACGACAAACCGGCTTTCGTAGGCGAAATGATGAAAGCGCTCAAAGCTGCTAGCGATGGCAAGCCGCAGGGTCCTCAGCAGATGTTCATGGCGAAGCTGAGCGATATCAAAATCGATGGCGATTCAGCGTCCGCGATGGCGACCGTACCGGACTCGCCTCGACCTCGGCCTATTCATTTCGCAAAAGTTGATGGGGGTTGGCTGATCGATCTCTCGAAGGAGTTCGAGGGTGAGGAAGAGCCCATGCCGCTCGAAGACGGCGAATAGTAGCTTTTGCCTCAGCGGTATCGTCCGTTGACGTAGACATCGTCGTCGAGAAATTGAACGTTCAAGTCGCGCAGCTTCCCGGTGGGGATCTGGTCGAGACCTGCACCAGCAATCGGCGATGACGCTCCGCCCCCGCCAACGAGCTTGGGGGCGATGAACGCATGCACTTCATCGATGGCTTGGTTGTCGAACAGCGAACCGAGCAGTTGCCCGCCGCCTTCGACGAGGATGTTTGTCCATTGTCGGCGACCCATTTCATCGAGTGCCGCCTGGAGGCGTTGTTCGTGGTTCTTTCCTTCAATGGCTAGGACTTCGACGCGGTGGTTTTCGAGCGCCTCGCGTCGCTCGGCAGGTGCCGTTTCTGCACAGATAAGTAGCACAGGTGTTTCTGCAGCGGTGAGCACGAGTTGGCTTTCTAGCGACAGGCGCGCTTCCGTATCGATGACCACGCGGGTTGCTTGTCGCTGGCCAGCGGGTCGAGCCGTGAGGAGCGGATCGTCCACTTCGGCCGTTTTCCTGCCGACAACGATCGCGTCCATCCGACCGCGTAATTCGTGGACCAGGGCTCGCGACTTTTCGCCAGAAATCCACTGGCTGTGACCCGTACGGCTGGCGATCTTGCCATCGAGAGTCATCGCCCATTTGGCGATTACCCAAGGGCGTCCAACCTTTTGCAGTTTCGCAAATGGAGCGATCAGAGCTTCAGCCTCTTCCTGCATCACACCGGTAGTGACTTCGATGCCTGCTTCCTTGAGGGCTGCGATTCCTTTCCCCGAAACTCGAGGATTAGGATCGACCGTGCCGACAGCGACCCTGCGGATACCGGCTTTGATCAATGCTTCGGTACAGGGAGGGGTTTTGCCCGTGTGACAGCAAGGCTCGAGCGTTACGAAAGCGGTAGCCCCTTGGGCAGCATCGCGGGCTTCTTTGAGTGCGTTGCGTTCTGCGTGAGGTCCGCCGAACTTCTTGTGGTAACCCTCTCCGACAACCTCGCCTTCTCGGACCAGTAGGCACCCGACCATGGGGTTAGGCTCGACAAAGCCTTGCCCCCGGCGGGCAAGCTCTAGAGCGCGAGCCATGTGCAAATGATCGGCTTCGCTCGGCATGCGCTACCCTTTGTGGCTCACGAACCTACGGTGTCCAGATCGCCGACTTCGTTTCTTCAGGAGCCGCGGCGGCTTCGCTGTCAGGAGTCCACAGACCGCTGGCGTTTTCTGCCGGCTGCTGCGGTCCGCCTTGCATTTCTTCTGGAGGGAACAGACCTGCTGAGTAAAGCAACTTGTAAACCGCTTCGGCGACGCCCGGTTCTTCGATGTGTTTCTGGCGAATCGCGTCGAGCGAGCGTTGCAACCCTTCCGCATCGCCTCGTTCGATCTGAAGTTCGAGTTCCAACAGGGCCCACTCCGCGGCGGAGTTTTCGGTGTTGTTCTCGGTCCAGTGGGCAGCTTTGCTTACCCACTCGAGAGCGCGGTCGGGGGCCGGCTCAGCACGGATCAACTGACGATACGCTGCAGCTAAGTCGACGCCTTCTTCGATCGTGTCGCCTGCTTCGGCTCGGCCGACTAACTCTTCCGCGACGAGCAGCGTCGCCAGATTGGCACCGGCCATCACGGTTCGATTGAGGAGTTTCTGTAGCTGAAGACTCCTTAGTGGCTTCGTTTCGACATGTGTAAGTCGAACCAACGGAACTCGGTCGATTTCCTCGTCGGAAAGTTCGACCGTCACTCTTTCAGGCAGCCCCAAGTTCTCCCTGAGTGTCGTAAACAGTTCGAACTCTGAGGCGTCTGCTGCAGCCTGCTCAACGATCAACACACTACCCAACAAAGGAAGCAAGGCTTGCGGATCGCCAGCAGCTTCCTGTGGGCTCTTGCCATCGAGTGCACCGCGTGGCGCGGCAACCCAGTCTTCGAGGATCGCTTTCCGGCGTCGCTCTCCCAAGAGTTTCCGGCGATGCTCGGGCGGTGTGTCGTCGGGCAGACGCCAGCGCCAGCTAAGCGCCTCTTCCGCCGCCGGTTTCTCAGCGACGACTTCAAGCTCGGTACGCTCTTGAAAGGCATCTCCGAGGATGTCTTTCAACAACGCCTCGACTTCGTCAAAGTGCTCTCCCCGATCAGTGGTCAGTTCGACCTGAGCCTCACGGTCCGTCCGCTTTCCGTAGAGTGACAGGAAGGCTAGGACATTGGGAGCATCTTCAATAGCCAAATCCAAGCCGGTGTCTGGCACGGGGCGGTCGATGAGGACGTAACTCTCACGAGGGTGGGCTGCCGATTCGCCCAAGGACTGCGGGTCAAGCTCGTAATGCTCAGTTTGTTTGTGGACTGCAAGCCGATCCGCAACGACGTCGGCATCAGCAACCGGATAGGTGAGCCTTACCGTTTCCAACTTCGGTTCATCGAGATCTGGATCAACCAGTTGCGCGAGCGCCTCAGCTTCCACAGCACTGTCAGTCGGTGAATCGGCTGCGGCTGTGGCTAGCTTGGCGAACTCACGCATTCCGCTGGAGAATTGGGAAGCATCACCCAACCAGCCCCGCACGAGCGCGAGGTTGTAGGCGATTGCCGGATCGTCGCTGGCTTTCTCGGCGAGCTTCACATACTCAGCCTCGGCACGCCGCCAGAGTCCGCGACGCGCTAGGCGATTGGCTTCGTCAAATGAGGTTTTCCAATCGACCTTACGATCTTCTGGCAAATCGGTCAGGTAGAGCGTGTCGCGCAACAGCAGCGGAAGTCCGCCCTGTAGGTTCATGCGTAACAGCAACTCGATCGCGCGGTTATCCTCTTCGGGAGAGATCCCCGCGTAGAGAATCAGGTGCCCCCGTGCAGCGACCAGATCACCGGACAGCAACAGCGCGTGCCCGACAGCACCGATCGCTTCAAACACGCGCTGGGGCATGTCGTTGGCGGGCACCCGCTCGAGCGCTTCCTGCAACGCCCCCACTGCCGCTGCCGTTTGTCCCTTGGCTGAGGCCATGATGGCGGCTTGGCCGTAGGCGGACGGATTATCGGGGTGGGCGAGCAGATAAAGCTGAATCGTTGCCTGGGCTTCTTCTAGCTCTTCGAGTCCCAGCTCAATGGAAGCCTTCAAATCGAGCAGCGAGGCCCTTTCGGGCTGTTTCTCCAAGAGTTGAGCAACGTGCTTGAGAGCCGCATGCGGCTGTTCGCCCGAGACGAGCTTCTCAATCTTTTGGATCTCGCTCGCCAGATCGGAGCAACAGAACTTCAGTTTCTTGCCACTGCCGCAAGGGCAGGGCGAATAGGGATCAATGGCCATGGGGGAGACCTGTGTGCGGTAGGTAACCACGGGAGCACGCTCGATGGTGGCGGCTCAACCGTGGGCGTTGGTTTGTTCCAAGAGAGGCATCTTACCATAGCCAGGGCCACGCGACGAGGCGGGGCAGATTTGCATTTTGCGGTGGTTTCGCTTAACGTATCGTGTACCTGCGGTGGGCTACAGCCAGAGCCCACGGCTTTCTCGGTTACAGTTTTACCTTCCTGGCACTTTTCTAAAGAACGCTACTGCTAAAGACCAACCGCTTCGTCAAGCTCGATCGCACCATGAATTGTGCCATCGAACTGCGAAGTAGTTGGTCTTTTTTTGCGCCGAACTCAAGAGACCACTCCCCACTTACTAGGACCCAACATGAGTAGCCCCTCTGCGCTGAGAATTGGCACCTTCGCTGGAACTTTGACTGCCTCATTGGTTGTCGCTGCGTGTGCCGTTGCTCAAGTCGTCATTAACGTTCCCGACGCCGACCCGCCGCGGTTGGTTCGTGACGGGGAGACGGTCAACTTTCTGCCGGGCGGTAGCACGTTTAGTTCCGTCGAGGTTGAACAAGGTGGAATACTGAATGTGCGAGGTGGCACGCTTTTTCGCGGGTTCGTAGCCAGGCCGGGAAGTCTGGTCAATCTCGAGGCAGGGCTCGTCGATGAAGGCTTTACCCTTGCTGGCGGCAACGGCACGATGTCAGGCGGTCGTGCCGTTGGCATTAACGTGGGTCGAGCAGAAGGGATTGGGTCGCAGTTGCTTGTCACCGGTGGCGCATTAGGTGAACTGACAATTAGCACCTTTAGTGATGGAGCGCGAGCGACGCTCGAAGGCTTCGACTTTAAGCTCAACGGAATGCCGATTGCCGGACTTGGTAGCGTCGGGCAGGAAGTGCAGTTCAATGTGCCTAGGGATTCCGTCTTCACCGGAGTACTCTCCGATGGAACTCCTTTCGCTTTACTCGGCAGAGCCGGAATGCCAATCAGAGATGATTCGCTTTTCTTGCGAAGAAGTGCGACTGTTGATGTCGACCCGCAAACCTTTGTCGATCCCGGCGATCTACTCCCCCTCGGACTTCGCGGCCCTCAGAAACTCGTTCTTAACGACCCTGGTTTTCGACTTCCTGAGTTTTATACGATCACCGATGGTGCGGAATTAGAGATCAATGACCTGCTGGGAAGCGAGAGCCTGAGAGTGATTGATAGCACGGTTAATCATGCGGGGGGCCGGCTGGGGCGTGATGTTTATGCCGCTGGCAACAGCGTGTTGAATATCTCCGGCGAAACCTCGGCAGGCTCGGTACGAGCTTTCGACGAGACAGAAATCAATATGACCGGTGGCGATATGGAGAGCTTCGCGCTCGCTGGTCGCTCAAAGATTAACATCACAGGCGGGTTCACTCGAGGCCTGCGACTCACTGAAAACGCCCAAGCTGAAGTCACGGGCGGCTATGTTCGCGAGTCGTCGTTCAATCCGGGGACGCGAGCCGTGATTCGTGGGGGGAATTTCGGTTTCCGTCTGACTTCGCAGGGAGCGGATGTAACGATCCACGGCGGCGCTTTTGGGGACCAAACGCGCTTCTACAGTCAAGGCACAACAACCTTCCATGGCACGGATTTCCATTTCAATGGCGTCCCACTGTCGGGACTTGCCAACCCTGGGGATACCGGCTCAATCACGATCAACTCTGGCGACGTTTTCTCGGGGACCTTTGCTGATGGCACTCCTTTTGTCTTCTCCGATATCGAAGATCGCTTCGAGGGTGATCCTATCCAACTCGTTCAATCCGCTGCCCCGGCTGCCGGGCCTACAGTGATTGATTCGGCCACCGATGATGTTCCACTTGGCATTCGAGACGGCCAGACCCTCATCGTGCGAGAAGGAACCACCGTGGCACAGAATTTTAACGCCGGACCGGGGAGCGTCGTTCGCATTGAGGGCGGTTTTGTTGATGAGAATATTGAAGCGAATGGGGCGGAAGTAATCCTAAACTCGGGCACAGGTTTACGGAGTTTAGGACTGTTTAACGGAGCTTCGTTAGTGGTGAACGGAGGAGAAACAGGCCCCCTCATCCGTGCCTACCGCGATGCTACGATCACGGTGAATGGAGGGCGACTGGGGAGTAGCGCCGAAGCGGTTGAGAGCTCGACGTGGGTCGTCAACGGGGGCGAACTGGATTTTACGACGCTTCATGAATCAAACTTTACTTTGAATGACGGAAGTGTAGACGTACTTCAACTCAGAACGAATAGCGACGTCGTGGTGAATGGAGGTGAGATCGGCAATAGCGACCTGTTCGATTCCGACATTACAGTACGAAATGGCGATCACGGTCAGATCGTTGTGAGTGAGGGGTCATCAGCAGACTTGCAAGGCGGCCGCGTGCGGTCCCTCACAGTTCAAACGGGCGGCCATATCGAAGTTCATGGTGGCAACTATGGCGCACATGTCGGGGAAAACGGCGGCTCCCTGAAAATCTTCGGTGGCACCTTTGCGGATTCATTTAATGGGAACGGGGGCGTCATTGAGTTCTATGGTTCCGATTTTCAAATTGACGGCGTCAGCGTTACAGGATTGGATAGTACAGGGAACACGGTTCAGGTCACCATTCCTGACGATGCCCACTTCACGGGAACCCTCAGCGATGGAACGCCCTTTTCATTCGTGGATGAGTTTACTCGAGGATTCAATATTTCCAACAGCACGGTGCGGTTGATCCAGCAACCGGCTCCAGCAGCGAGCACCGCTCCACAGTCTTTCGACAATGGACAAGGCCCGTTGGGTGCACGCCGTGGTGAAACCATCGTGCTGGAAGAGGGCGGGTTCTTTGACGATAACTTCGTCGCCGGACGTGGCAGTACGGTAGTGATCAATGGCGGAGAGGTCGGTAACAACTTCGAGGCCGTTGAAAGTAACGTGACGATCAACGGTGGAAGCATCGGTGACGAGCTCAGTGTCCTGGCTGATGCGACAGTGACAATCCACGGCGGCACCGTCCAAGACGCCCCAGAAGTCTATCCCGGCGGAACCTTGCATATAGCGGGTGGAGTACTAGCCAGTGGTGCATTTTCCCGTGGCGGTAACTTCGAGATTTCCAGCGGTCAAGTCGAGAGCAGTGTCAGGATTTTCGATGGCGGGCAAGCACTGATCACGGGAGGAACGTTGCATAGGCGACTGAATCTCGCGCAAGGTACCGCTGCCCAAGTGAACGGTGGAGTCGTTCGATTAGGCACCGACATCGAAGGCGGAGCCTCACTGGTAATTGATGGAGGCAGAACCGCTTTCGATGCCGATTCGGGTGCAAGTGTGAAAGTCTACAGTGGAACCGCTCTCAGAAACTCCCGAGCATCGGCCGGTTCCCAGGTCGAACTGCGCGGCGGCGGGATTGGCGATGGTCTGAACAACTTCGCCGGCGAAGCCTTCGAAATCTATGGCCAGCATTTCGAGATTGATGGCGTTCCCATTGCTGGGCTCGACCAACCGGGCGACACGCAGGTTGTTTCCATTTCCGAGGAGCAACTCTTCACAGGGACGCTTTCTGCGGGCAATCCTTTTGTGTTCACACGTGATGAGGACGATCGGCTCAACACGGTGAAGCTGATAAGAACAGACGATCTCCCCAGGTCATCCTCCCCGCTGGTGATCGATTTCGACGCTGGGTCTACGGGAGCGTACCAAGGACGTTCACTGCGGGTCGTTGAAGGAGGAACTCTTGGCGAAAGCTCAGGAGCCGGTCGTGGCAGCCGCGTCTCGATTGAAGGCGGGGTCGTCGGGCCAGACTTCGAAGCATACGCAGCGGAAGTTGAGATTACCGGGGGGCAGGTTGGCTTCGGGTTCGATGCGTTTCTCGACTCGAGAGTCGTTATCGAAGGTGGTCAGATCAGGGAGGACTTCCAGGCCCATCAGAATGCGATCGTTGAGCTTCGAGGCGGCTGGGCGCAGGAGCTAATAACAGAAGACGAATCTCGGGCTGCGCTAGAGGGCGGGAGACTGGAACGGTTGGAAACCAATGATAGCTCGCAGGTGGTTTGGCGTGGCGGGGCTGTTGGCGCGGTACAAGTGACCGACTCAACGGCCAGCCTTGAGATCCAAGGCTCGAATTTTCAGTTCAATGGCGCTGAAGTTTCAGGACTCGACGAAGTCGGTGATCAACGAGGCTTCAATATTCCGACGGGCTCCTACTTATCAGGCACGTTGACTGACGGCACGCCGTTTTTACTGAGCCAGGGCTTTTCGAGTTCTCGACAGCTTCGGTCATCGATTGCGACGGGCACTTTGACGCTGGTACAAGCCGAGAGTCGAATATTCTCAGGGCCCGCATTAATTAACGTGAGTGACGATCAGTCGCCCCTGATCATTGGCCGGGGGCAACGACTTGTGCTGGAAGAAACAGGCATGCTGCCCGATAACTTTCTGGCTAGTGAAGGGAGCGAGCTAATCGTTTCTGGCACGACAGGATTCAGTATGAAGTCGCTAGGAGCGAAAGTGATTCTGGATGGGGGAACCATCGAGGATGATTATCATGCCCTTCACGACACCGAACTTGTCGTCAAATCCGGAGAGCTCAACCGTTTTCACTTGCATGCCAACAGTCGAGCGGAAATCCGCGGGGGAACGATTTCTGAGAGCTTCTTGATCGATTCTCTGGCGACGGTCAACATCTACGGCACCTCCTTCATGGTTAACGGGCAACCAATCCGCGGGTTTGAGGGTATCACCGACACCTACGTAGAACGACGGCGGGGGAACTTCTTTTTAGAGGCCACGCTGACAGATGGTTCATTACTTCGTTGGAGCCTTGACAGCATCGATACGCGACGAGGTAGGGGAATCTCCCCAAATGCGACGCTCATCTTTCACTTAGTGCCTGAGCCAACGAGCGCCGGGCTCATTCTAATCATGCTAATGGCCACGCTGACGAAACGTCGGCAAAGATAGCTTGCTTACCGATCGATGCGACTCGGGGAGAGACTTGCAAACCTACCGCCCCGATGATTCCCGCCGCAACTTCCGCAGCTTGGCGTGCAACTCGGCGTGTGGACCGTGGGTGATGGATTGGCGGCCATCCGAAGAAGGCTCTTCAGAGGAATCTACCGCTGCCACTTGCTTTGCGGCAGCTTCTTGAGGAGGTGGGCCTTCAGGCTCTTGGTCGATCATCGCGTGCGAGCCGGGCTGGTCATCAGGATCGCTCTGCCAATCGTCGCCCATTGAAAGGCCGCCGTCGCCTTCGCTGGCTGCGTTTTCAACTTCCGGCCACTGTGCTACGTCAGGGCTGGCTTCGCCCCCGAAGAATCGTCCAAGTGGACTGCATAAGATTGCTGGCAGCAGGAGCAAATCGCCGACCAAGGCGGTGCCGAGCATTGTGACCAACAAGTAGCCTAACTGTTGGGTTGGTGTGAAGGAGCTCGTCGCGAAGACGGCCAGCCCGAGCCCACCGATGATGGTGGTCTGCAACATTGCTGTCGCGCAACGATCGTAAGAGAGCATGGCCGCCTCTTTACGATTCAGCCCCTGGGCTACGCCGCGTCGGTACCAAGTGAGAAAGTGCACCGTATCGTCCACGGCAACGCCAAGGGCAACACTGGCGGCCATCATGATGCCGATGTCGACCTTGATGCCCAGCCAACCCAGTGCCCCAAACACCATGACGATCGGGAACACGTTGGGGATCATCGAAATCAGCCCCGCTAGGGGACTACGCAAGACGACCATCATCACACCGGCGATCAATACGGTCGCCCAGCCGATGCTTTCGCCCAGACTTTTGAGGAGCTCTCTTTGCGTTTTATAGACGACCGGGACCATGCCGGTGTAGACGGCACGGATGGGTCGCGGTAAGTCTGTGCGGAGTTGAGGCTTCGCTGCAGACGTTTCTGCTGTTAGGCTGAGCAGCGGAGGAGCTGTGACATCGATCACCGTGAGCCCCTCTTTCGCAAGCTGCTTTGCCGTGGGGTCACTGCCTGCAGAGACGAGAACCATCGCGTCGTAGCGATTCATCAAGCCTTCAATGGCTGCGTCTCGATACTTGTCGTCGGCTTCCTGGCTGCCTCGGTTGGGCTTGTCGAGCTTCGCCAGATTGAATTGCACGACTCCGCGACGATCGGCACCGCTGGCGAGCAGTAGCTCTTTGAGGATCGCTTCTTGCGAATCATCGCCGAGTTTGTCCTCCTTGTCATTCGAACGATACAGCATGACAAACCGGGCACCACGCAGCTTCTTGTCTTGCTTCGCAAGCTCTCGGACGATGACGTCGCGTTGATCGAGTGCAAGTAGGACCGGGTCGACTGCTTCTGCAAGTTCTTTGACGAACAGGCCGTAGTCGACGCCTTCGTTATCTTCAGCGAGGGCTGCAACGCGCGCACTGATTCGCCAAAGTTCGCGGTCAATCTCGTCACTGGCCTCATTCTCTTTCTCGAAGCGAAGGTAGTCGCCATTGCGGAGCTCGTCTCGCAGTTCGGTGAGGCGACGATTTGTGGTTGAATCGAGCGATCCATCAAGGACGGCAAAACCGGAATCGCTTTGCTTGGGGGCGAAAGTAGCAAGTGAGAGCGAGTTGCTGACTTCTTCGAGCGACTCGATGCGTTCTTGAATCAGTCGGACGATCGCGATCCGATCGACCATCGTCAGACGATATTGTTTGCCGTCGGCGTCGGGGGTCTCGCCCGGTTCGGCGGTTCGTTCTTCAGGGATCGTCAGCACGACTTCCATGGGGACCAGATTCCCCATGTTCTCTTCAAGCCAAGCGTAGTCGTGGATGAGGTCGGCGTCTTCGTCAAGTAACTTGAGCAACTGGACCGACGTGCCAATCTTGGTCATACCGTAGCCCACGCCTGCCATCACGCAGAGCCAGATAGCAAACGCAGCCAGATTGTGATTGATCACCACGCCGAAGATTCGCTGAGCCCAGCCGGGGAGATGTGCGTCGCGTTTGCCGCTTGATTGCCGTTTAACCAAGTCGTCGCTGATCGGGAAACGATGGAGGAAGACCGGCAGAACCGTAAAGAGAACGCCCACGGTCCCTAAGACCGCGATCGCGCTGAACATGCCGAACTTTTTGATCGGTAGAATGTCGCTGGCGTAGAGTGAACCGAGGCCGACGGATGTCGTGAAAGCGGCTAAGGCACAGGGGCCCCACCCCATGCGGACCGCGGATTCAGCGGCCCCATGCAGGCCGGTTTCGCGTCGCGCATCCCGATAATAATTGACCGTGTGGATGGCACTTGATAGTCCAAGCACAAAAACAACTGCAGGCATGGACATCAGAATGGCATCGACGGTGCCTAACCTCGCCGGTTGGCCAGTTAACCAGTATTCAGCGATTCCAAAGTAGAACACGATCGCCAGGCTCATGCCCATGCTGATCACGCCCACGGCAAAGACAATGCTTGTGAGCTTAACGCTTCGAAAACACCAGTAAGAAAGCACGAAGCCAACAAGACCGGAGAGTCCCGCTAATCGGATAAGCGTCCGTTCTCCTTCGATGTCGATCTGAATATTGTCAACCGGAGGGCCACCCATACGGATCTCTTCTTCGGGGATCGCGCATTCGTTGACCAAGACCTCAGTGATTCCCTCGATCGCTTGCCGCATGGTGCGGTTGTCTTGCGTGGCCTTTTCGGTCAGGAAGACCACGGCGCAAGTCGTCCGCGATTCGTTTCCAAGCGTTTCTCCCGATTCGTCAACTTTCTTAGGTCCGACGAGAACACCCTCGATACGCTTACAAGCAACGCCGTAGGGGATGCCTCCTTCGGGACCCGACATGCGCTCCAGAACGCTGGGCCCAGTCATGATGCTTTGATACCAAGCGGCCCGTTGTGCTAGGTCGCTATCCTTGGGGGCAGCGGCAGCCGCTTCTTTGCTGGGGATAAGTTTCTTGACGAAGAAGTTCAGTTTCTCGTCATTCCCCAGGGTACAACCGTCCCAACTTACCAGAGCAAATTGTTGGCCAACGAAATGGTCGCGAAACCAACGGAGATCAACGGACTCGGGGTAGTTGTTGGGAAGCCAATCTTCTGCCTTGTTCGTGTTGCTCTCAATCGCCAGCCGTGCGCCGCGGGGCATCAGCGCAACAAGAAACGCGACCGCCATTGCGATCAGAAAGTAGTTGGGTTGCCCCAACGTCTTGCGGGCCAAGAACGAGGGTTGCTTCATCTGTGGGCAGCAAAGTTGGCGAGGGAGGACCCGACACCGCCTACCTTAAGTTGGGGCGTATGAGCCGGAGGACCGCTAAATGATAGTAAGGCTAGCGGTTATCGAGAGTTGAGTCTACGCCGACCGAAGAAGGTAGGCGAGGTGGGAAGTCGCTAGCAGGCGTGCTGGCTGCCGGTGGTAGCGGTTGGTGAAAGTCTGTCTGCGGCAGGGCATGATGCCCCGGATTGATTTCAAGAGGAGCAGCTACGAGACACCGCTAGAGTGGCTGGGGACGAGTGAAGCCCTAGCTCAATTTTCTTGGTCCAGGCCTTTTTGAACTGGGGGCAAGCTCCACTTGTCCCCAGCCACCCAGCCAATTGCTCTGGCGTCTATACCCTACCAATAACCTTCGATACCCAACGAGGTACCTAGGTAGACGGCGTCGCCTGACTCGACTATCGGCAGATTGGCATCTTGAATGAAATTCACCTGGAAAGGCGCGAGAGCTATTGTGTTGACATACAGCAATTCAAGACCAGCTCGGATCGATAAGTTTGGCTTGAGGTGCCAACGGCCGGTGACACGTGCTTCGCCAACGAAGGAGAGGGTGTCTTCTTCGCCATTTGCTTGATTCCCATTGGTCGTCCCAA
This sequence comes from Lacipirellulaceae bacterium, assembly GCA_040218535.1. NCBI lineage: Bacteria > Pseudomonadati > Planctomycetota > Planctomycetia > Pirellulales > Lacipirellulaceae > Lacipirellulaceae bacterium. Next base: position 90,898 of record JAVJRG010000005.1, read on the forward strand.
TATTGAAGTCTGTATTCGTATCCATGGCGTTCCAGTAGCCGCCGGCTTTACCCATGATCTCGATGCTCCAGCGATCACGCTCGGTGGCGACACTGCCGCCAAGTTGAGTGCCAAGCAGGTTGTTATCCGTCGTTACAAAGTAGCGACCGTCAAGAGTTGGACCACCAGCATTGGGGATTCCACTCGCTTGCCAATCAAGTGCCTCACGCAGGTTGATGTAACGTAGCCCTGCAAGATAACTGTAGGTAAGAGTACTGTTCGCTTTGCGAACCCACTGTCCGGAGGGCTGTAGTTCCATGCGGTCCCGTGCCATGCGCTGCTTGACGTGATAATTCCACTCGAATGAATCAAGGTGACTCTCGTAAACGAACCGCGAGAAGCTAGCCCCGTCAAACGAGCTGTTGACGCGATCAATAAAGTCGCTGACTTGGAGACCAACAGCCGTGCTTACTCCATTAGCAGTGGCCGCTCTGAGTTGTGCTTCTTGATTCCAGTGGCCGTCTCCCCACCAAGAGAATTCGGTGGTGTGATCGCGGTTTTCTCCGTCGCGAAAAAGAAAGCGGCCGAGTGTTAGTCGAAAAGTCGCATCGGCACCTGGCTTATCACCGTCAATGTTTAAGTAGTTACCAACTTGGAATTGGAAAAGTCCGCCGCCACTGATACCAGTGCCTTGTTCGCTCATCAGGAGTACACCTTTGCGTTCCCAAGTACGATTGAGAATCACCGTGTCGGCTTGGGCATACCAGAAACCTCGCTCCAGCCAAGTGCCTGAACTTTCTAATAGTGCTGGATCGCACTGGAACTCGCGGACATTTTCACCTGGGATGAAAGGATCAATGGCATCATCTTCACCGCCGCTGCGTGCTGCAAAAGGCGACGAGTCCATTGCCGGATCAGGAATCTCCGGCGGCATCAAATCGGGGGTCAGGGGGCTCGAAGCCCCGAGATCTCCCTCGGGTAGTTCCATGCCGGGAGGCACAGCCTCGGCAGGGAGTCCCTCGCCCACGGGTTTTGCCCCGCTCCCGGCGGGAACTTGTGCGACAGCTTGTCCTACGGACACGCCTAGAAGAGTGATGATCGCTAAAGCAATGTTGTATTTCACCGAACTATTCCCCTCGAACAGGTCCCCCCGCGGCGCAAAATACGCCGGTGGCTTCAAGGGTTTCATCGACCTTCGCATGCCGTCGGTATAGGAATAACCGTCAGATTCCGCAAAAATGCGATAATCGCGCCAATCGTCAAAGTCTGACATGCGGCCATCTGCTATCAAGGAAGGCTCTTTTATGCGAACCACGAATCTCACGAATCCACACGATTAGGATTGGTTATCGAGGTCGGTCTACGCTCCTTCCCAAGATGCATGGAGAGGCTAATTCGTGCGATTCGTCTTATTTGTGGTTCAAAAGGAGATGCGGGGGACGGCTGACTGCAACCCGTTGGAAAAACCTTTATACTGCTTTGTTGTCAGGCGGATTTGCGAATCCACCCCTGTACCTACTTAAACGAAGGATGCGTTTCCCGATGGCAGATTCCTTGAAATCGATCATTGATGCTGGCACCAAGTTGTGGCTCGACTCGGTGGACCCTGACCTGGTGAAGACCAATCGTGAGTTCGGTGCAACTGGGGCGACCTCGAATCCCATCATCATCAGCAACCTGATCAAGACGGGCCGCTATGACGATCAGCTAGCGGAACTGCTAGCAGGTGATAGCACCGACGAGCAGGCAGCTTGGGCACTGACTGACCAAGTGGTGAAAGCAGCTCAAGAAGTCTTTCACCCTGTCTGGCAGGAGACCAAGTGCAATGACGGCTGGGTGAGCTTCGAACTCGATCCACTGCTCGAAGATCCCGAGAAGAACATTCCTCACGAGGAGCGTGTCGCCAAATACATTGAACTGGGCACTTCCTGGTCCGAGGGACAGGACAACCGCATGATCAAGGTCCCCGCCACCGAAGCGGGCCTCGGGGCGTTGGAGGAACTGGCCGCACGGGGTGTCACGCTAAACGTGACGCTCATTTTCACGCAGGATCAGTACGAGCAAGCCCGCGATGCCATCTGGCGGGGAGCACAGCGGCGCGATTCGTTGGAAACCTTTAAGAGTGTCTACAGCATCTTTATCTCGCGAGTCGACGTCTACACCCAGCAGCATGTGCCAGAACTGTCTGAAGCTGCTCAAGGGCAAGTCGGTTTGGTGAACGTCAAACAAATGTGGCAGGCGAACGAGGATTTCTGGTCCGACCACGAGACGCCGCTCGAGCAGGAGATCGTCTTCGCTAGCACGGGTGCTAAGCTGGAGGGCGATTCGGAGTGGAAGTATGTTGAAGCGCTCGTCGGCAGCGGGATCCAAACCAACCCACCCGCCACAAACCAAGCCGTCGCCGACAGCGGACTCGAATTCTCAAAGACGGTCCATCAAATGCCAGGGCAAGCCGTCATCGACGAGATCGCCGCCAAAGTGAAACTCGATCATCTGCACGAGACGCTAATGCGAGAAGGCGTGCAGAAGTTTGTCGATCCGCAACAGGCACTGCTGAAGTTGGTTGCTGAGAAACGGGAAGGTTGACGATCGTGTCATTCCGACCGAGCCCCAGCGACCGAGGAATCTGGTTTGGACTCTTGTTGATAATGGATTACCAACTCAGGATGAAACTGGATTCCTCCGGTGCTGAGACACCTGTCGGAATGACACGATAGCGAGCCTCCCTTCGGAATGACAAGTACGCGGGCTTTCGCTAGGCTGCTAATAACAACTTATGTCCCACCGTAACTTCCTCATCCTGATTGCCGCGACGCTCGTTTGCTACGCCTGCTATGTGCGGGCGGAACAGAATCCTTATGCACGCTACGTGGCGGCGGGCTTTTCTGTGATCGACCGCTGGGCCCTCGAACAACCACCCGATGAGGAACTGTTCGATGGTGCCATGCGGGGAATGATCAAAGTGTTGGAGAAGCACGGGGACGAACATTCGCAGTTTGTCGAAGCCAAGCGGAGCAGCACGTTCCAGGAGGACATCACCCAAGAGTTTGGCGGTGTGGGTATCCGGCTGCGGTTACTCGGAGAGCCAACCGTCCCAACCGTAGTTGGTCCGCCCGAACCGGGCACGCCCGCGTTTTCGTCGGACATCCGTTCCGGCGACCGGATCGTGGCGATTGATGGTCAGACGACCGTAGACCTCACTCTCGATGAGATTGTCCGTCGTGTGCGCGGGCCGCTGGGTGAAGAAGTCGTGCTGACCGTGATCCATGAAGGAGAAACCAAACGCGAGAAGATTCCTCTGGTACGAGCAAGGATCGTCGTTCCCTCAATTCTCGGCGATCGGCACGACGGCAACAATCAGTGGACGTATACGCTCGAAGAGCATCCCCACCTCGGCTACGTGCGGATCATCAAGTTCGGCGAGAAAACCGTCGACGAGCTGCGCGAAGTCCTTGCTTCTTTGCGTGAGCAGAAAGTGAAGGGTCTGATTCTCGATCTGCGTGACGACTACGGCGGAGCCTTAGACGCGGCCGTATCGATTTGCGACATGTTACTGCCCATCGGAGCGACAATCCTCACCACACGCGATCGCCATGAGCAGACCCGCGAGCGATATGTCTCCGAGTACGACGGCGAGTATCGCGATCTTCCCCTAGCCGTGTTGATCAACCATAACAGTGCGAGTGCCAGCGAAATCGTCGCTGCTTGTTTGCAAGACTACGATCGCGCGATCATCGTCGGCGAGCGCTCCTACGGCAAGGGAACCGTGCAGCGTGTCTTACGGCTCGAGTCAGGACGCAGTCTCTTAAAACTCACCTCGGCCAGCTTCTGGCGACCCAGTGAGAAGAACATCCACCGCATGGCCGACGATGATGAGGCGGACCAGTGGGGCGTTTCGCCGAACAGCGGCTATGAAGTCGCGCTCGATGAGGAAGAGTACCTCGCCTGGCGACTGTATCGCAGCCGACGAGATGTGCTAGGTGACGGAGAGTCCGATCAACAGGGCAACGCCGCCTTGCTCAAACAGCTCAATTCGCAAGATGGGAAGGTGCCTGAGGACTTCCAAGATCGAGCGTTGCAGAAAGCGATCGAGGCTTTGAGAAGTGAGATCGGAGATTCTGCTTCGGCTGGTGAGTGACGTTAATCGTTGCGCAGCGGAGGGGATCGGATCATACGCTGAGCGGGGATAGGCTCCCGAAGTATCAAGGCCTCCCCGACTTGCTAGATTTGGGGCCGGCTTTCAACTCGGCGCTTCCGCATCGTCTGGGGAAGCGTCCGCCTCATTTGATCTCTGGCGATATTGTGTCGACTCGATTCATTGCCGTCGTATCTAAGGAGGAGGCTGCTACCTGTGCGAATTGGTTGCTCTTGATCGGTACCGAAGTTGATGTAACCTCAGCGCGTTGCTCCGCGGTCAAATCGCTCCATTTGGCTTTCACTGGTCGAAGCAGAATCAACTTGCAACTGCGACGAAGACCACATGAACCTAGCCATTCGTGCTATTCTCCCCTGTTTCTTGTTCTATTATTTGGCCAAGCAAGTGGTCCGCGGTAGACTGTTGGGATTGCAGCAGTTTCGAGAACAGTGCAAGGCGACTTTGATTGCCGAAGAGTATTATTTGTCACCACAGTAGGTTTGTCTTGGCGTCCAGGTCATTAGTTTGACGCCCTCATTCCTGAATACGGTCTACTATCCGCTAGGCACACTCGCAGTTTGTGGAAATCACATGAAACAATCACAGTTTACGATAATACTAATCCTAGTTTTATTGGAATATTTCGTAGCTACTGATCTCAGGGCACAGGACGGTATGGAACCTCTAGGCGGCCAGCCGCCCGCGGGCAGCAAGCCCTCCGTCGTGGACTTGGAGTACCAAGTCAAATACCAGCGGGCGTTTGAAGCGGTGCTATGGGGCATGCCTGCGGTTGCGATTTATCGCTTCCGCGCGGCTGCAATGGAAGACCTGGAGATGAAGGATAATGACATCATCACTTACTCTGAGACGGCCAAACCGAATCTTGAAGCAATAACCGCTAACAGCAGCACACCCTACATTGCAGCGTACTCGGACCTGCAGCGGGGGCCTGTCGTACTCGAAGTCCCCGAAGCGGGTGCCGAGGGAAGCCTTTATGGGCAAGTTGTTGATGCCTGGCAATTCACGATTGCCGACGTCGGGCCCGGGGGGCTTGATCAGGGCAAGGCTAGCAAATACCTATTCACTCCTCCAGGATTTAGCGAGCCTGTCCCCGAAGGGTACATCCATGTTCCCTCACCGAACTATCGCATTGCTTTAGCGTTTCGGTCGATTGTCGCCCCGGGCAAGACGCAACGAGATGCCTTCGACTACGCCCAGAAACTGCGGCTCTACTATCTGTCCGAAGCAGAGAATCCGCCTGAGCAGAAATTCGTCGATCCCGTGGACGAGCGATACGCGACGATCCCCTTCTTTGATGAGCGACACTTTGACGACATCCATAGCATCGTTTCTGTCGAGCCCATTCGACCTATCGATAAGCACATGACGGGCTTGCTGGCGTCGTTAGGTATCGAGAAGGGTAAGCCCTTCAAACCGGACGCAACTACCAAGAGGGCAATGCGACAGGCGGCCATTGACGCTTGGTACTATTTGCAGGCCAAATTCGACAGCTTGCCAGAGGAGGAACGTTTTTGGCCCGACCGCCACTACTACCCGCTGATGCTGGCCGACGATAATCGGACCTTCACTTACGAGTACGATGACAAGATCGACGTTGATGCCCGCGCAATGCAGTACCTCTGGTGCACGTACGTACCCAAGGTTCTCTCCGATAATCCCTCTACGCAATACGCTGTCGCACTCGCGGATTCCACCGGAGAGCTTCTCAAGGCCGGTAGGACGTATCGGGTCACCGTACCCGCCAAGATGCCGGTCAAGCAGTTTTGGGCTCTGACCGTTTATGACCATGCAACGTATGGGTTTATCTATACGGATTCCAAACGCACAACGCTCTCAAGCTACGACCTCGACAACCTAATAAAGAACGCTGACGGGTCCGTGACGCTCTATGTCGGTGCTGAAGCGCCTGACGGATTAAAATCGAATTGGATCCCGACAGCCGGAAAACGCCCTATGCCAACGTTCCGCTTCTACGGTCCGACCGATGACCTAAACAACCGGACTTTCAAAATGCCCGACTTCGAACTGGTAAAGTGACGCCATCAGTCAGAGTGCCGCAAGAGCTTAACCTTCGGCAATTCTGTTCAGCTCCCGCAGTCAATTAAAGTGAATGGCCATGTCACGTCGGTTGGACCAGCGTCGGCGACTTGGCACGTCGTGAAGCTCGCTTCGGTCTCTCCTCGTCAGGAACAACTCCTGCAATTCGCCGTCCACCGTCGCATCGTCTGATGCAGCCCTCAGCGTCGCGGCGAGCGTCAGAATTCGCGGCGGTCGACATCACGGCCGCGAACGTCGTCCCACCGATTTCTGGAGCGGAAGACCGCGAGAGTCAGTCCGCGGCCTGCTTGACCTTCTCCGACTTCGCCTCGAACTGGTAAGTCCATTCGTCGAAGTAAAGATTGCGGCCATCGATCTCGATTTCGCCACGCTGGAAGTCGTTCGGCTCGCTACGGAAACTCGTCTTGGGCGGCGCGAGCTCTCGGGCGTAATCGAGATTGACAATCAACCGATACGGGTCGGCGTGCCCGCAGAGGAAATCACGGACCCGAGGATCGGCGTGGTCGCGGGCGCCGTGCGACGCGTCGGCGGGGAGCCAGCCCCACGGCTCGATCAGGCGAAACTTGATCTGAAGCGAACCAAGGTATCTGCTCCCTTCGATGGTCGCGTGCAAACCAAGATGATCGGCCTGGGGCAAATGGCGGGTCCCAACACGCCACTGGGTCAGATCTTTGCAATCGATTACGCGGAAGTTCGTTTGCCGATTTCGGCAAGCCAGCGCGAGTTCCTTACGCTCCCCGAATTTGCCGATGACCCGCCCGTCGAAGTCGAGTTGCGTGACCCCATCACTAAAGCCTCAGATACCGTTTGGAAGGCGAAAATTGTCCGGACCGAGGGAGTGCTCGACACGGACTCGCGTGATCTCTACGCCATCGCACGAATTGATGATCCTTTCGGCCGGCGCTCCAAACACCCTCCGCTGAGGATTGGCCAACCCGTAGTTGCCTCGATTGATGGTGTGACCCTTAAAGACGTGATTGCTCTGCCGCGTGCTGCCGTACGGCAGTTGGATAAAGTCATCCTGGTACGAGAAGATGAACTGACATTATTACCCACCACGATCACTTCCCTGTGGTCGGACGATGAGCATGTGATTGTTGACCGTTCGAATATTCCCCCTGGAATGAAGCTTGCGACGACACCTATGGTGTTTGCCCCAGAGGGTGCCAAAGTGGATCTCATCCCTGAGGCGATGCCAACCGAGGCTGTAGCGAATACGACGTCCTCTGACAGTGAAGCCTCTGCAACCCCGTAGTGATACCCAGGATGATTCGCTGGTTTACAAAAAACGGAATCGCCGCGAATTTCCTGATGCTGGGCATTCTGGTGGCAGGTGCTTATACGCTCTTCTTTGAGATACCACTTGAAGTTTCGCCAGCACGCGACTTTGAGTCCGTTCGTATCGAGATGGAGTATCGCGGTGCGACGGCCAAGGACGTGGAACGAGCAATCCTGATCCCAATTGAGGAGGTCCTTGAGGCGATTGATGGGATCGAGACGATCAATGCCGATGCGGGCCGCGGTAATGCTCGCTTCTGGATTGAAGCGGTGCCTGGTACCGATGTGCGATCATTGATGGACGACATAACGGCACAGATCGATACCATCACCACCTTCCCCGACGAGACCGAACGTCCGAGAATCTCGATTCCCGACACCTCGAATTGGTGGGAGGTACTGAGTATCGCAGTGACAGGACCGCTTAGTCCTCGAGAACTACGTGAAGTAGCACGCCGTGTTCAGCAAGACGTCCTAGCACTACCGGGCGTAAGTCGCGCAACAGTTATGGGAGATCGTCGCTACGAAATCTCCGTAGAAGTAAAGCCCGACAAGCTGCTCTCCTACGGCTTGAGCTTTCAAGATCTCGCCACGGCAATCCGACAGTTCTCGATCGATCTTCCCGCAGGTGCCATCGACAGCGCGAGCGGAACCTTCGTCATCCGGACGCGCGGACAAGCGTATAACGAGTTTGATTTCCGCCAGGTGCCAATCCGCGCTGCCGACGGAGCCGAGTTACTTTTAGGGGAAGTTGCGACCATTAACGACGGATTCGAAGAAGGGGAAAAACGGGTCACGTTCAACGGCAAACCGGCATTGTTCGTTGAGGTGCTGCGGACCGGGAAAGGGAGTGCGATCCAAATCTCCGATCAGGTCCGTGAATACGTGCGCAACTCGGGCAGTCGCTTTCCTGATGGAATCAGTCTGTTTGTCTGGGACGACGAATCGATCGCCATCCGTGGCCGCCTGAGCACGCTGGTGCGGTCGTTGTTACAAGGCGGCATTCTCGTGATGATTTTCTTGGGACTTTTTTTGAGGCCAGCATTGGCGTTCTGGATTGTGATCGGTATCCCCGTAGGTTTCGCTGGCGGCTTGATTCTGATGCCTTGGTTTGGGATTACGGCCAACCTGATGAGTCTCTTTGGCTTCATTATTGTCGTGGGAATCGTTGTCGACGACGCAATCGTCACCGGAGAAAACATCTATCAAAAGATCAAAGATGGCGTCCCACCGATGGAAGCCTCGATCGAGGGAACAGTCGAAGTGGCGACACCCGTGACCTTCGGTGCGTTGACAACGATCGTCGCTTTCATTCCCTTGTTGTTTTTTGATGGCATGTGGGGCGATTACGCCAGACAAGTCCCTCCCATTGTTGGGCCCGTCCTGCTATTCTCGTTGATTGAGTCGAAACTGATACTCCCTTCGCACTTGAAGCATCTGCGACGCGAGCCCCGACGGAACTTCTTTGCACGACTCCAAGCGTCGATCGCTGGCGGCCTGGAAACCTTTATTCAACGTGTTTATCAGCCGACTCTGGATTTCGCGGTTCATCATCGCGCCTCGGTAACCGCTGCCTTCGTTAGCGCTGGTTTGTTGATGGCGGGCTATTGCATGAGTGGGCGGATGAAATTTGTGGCGTTTCCGCAGGTGGATACACAACGAATCTCGTGTGATTTGGATATGCCCAACGACACTCCCTTGGAGACGACGCAGCGCTACATGGATCGGATTGAAGCGGCCGTGCACCAACTCAAAGAGGAATACGTCGATCCGGGGAACGGCGAGCCGATCGTGCAGAACATTTCCAAGCTCGTCGGCGCGGCCAGGCTGCATCGAGACTACGATAAATCGCGCGGTGCGATCCGCTTCGAGGTTCTCCAGCCTTCACTGCGGACAGCACCCGGCCCGAAAAACAGTGAATTGGTAACCCGTTGGTCAGAGCTGGTGGGTCCGATCCCCGAAGCATCGGAATTCAGGATTCGGGCAGACTCGGGCATCCGTCACGACCGCGATTACGACAGCGAGAACCTCAACCTCGAACTGCGCGGACCTTCTTCCCCGGAGAAAGCCGAAGTCGCACGGGCGATGCGTAAGATTCTGCAGGAATACGATGCCTTCGCCAGGACTTGGGCCAATGTGAATTACGGGCAGGATGAATTGGAACTGACACTCAAGCCCCAGGCCGCTGAGTTAGGTTTGACGCAACAACTGCTAGCTCAACAGATTCGCCAAGCGTTCTTCGGCGAGGAAGCCCAGCGGTTGCAGCGCGGTGTCGATGACATCCGTGTCATGGTGCGGCTGCCTCGCGAGTATCGGGATTCTCTCCATACGCTTGATCGATTGCGTATCCGCACGCCTCGAGGTGCCGATGTTCCCTTGTCGACGGTGGCCTCGATCGCCTTCAAGAAAGCTCCCTCCCACGTGCAACGCAAGGATGGCGACGAGATCCTGAGAGTAGGTGGACAACCACGAGACGAAACCGTGGACGTGTTGGGGATCGCTGAGGAAATCGGTCCACGATTTGACGCACTCTGCGCGCCCCACAATCTTACCTATCGGTACATTGGCTATGTCGCGGAAGCGGAAGAAGCGCGGAAGAATACCATCGTCGGATCGTCTCTTCTGGCGTTCGTGCTTTATGGCCTCCTGGCAATCGCGCTCAAGTCGATGGGGCAACCTTTCTTTGTCATGTTGGCGGTCCCTTTTGCCATCATTGGAGCCCTGCTGGGGCATATCATTCTTGATATCACCCCCTCCTACTTATCGATCTTCGGCATGCTGGCATTGGCAGGTGTCTCCGTGAATGACACTCTGGTGATGGTCGATTACGTGAACCGACGGAAACGCGAAGGGGCGACACTTCGCCAAGCCGCGCTTGAAGCTGGGGGGCGTCGTTTTCGCCCAATCATGCTGACCTCGATCACGACGTTCGTCGGCCTGATGCCACTATTAATGGATAACTCCCTGCAGGCACAGTTCTTGATTCCTATGGCGGTTTCACTTTCTTTCGGCGTGATGTTCGCCACCATCGTGACACTGTTCCTAATCCCCTGCTCGCTCCTGCTCGCCGACGATTGTCGTCGTCTACTCACCAAGGCAGGTAACTGGTACCTTCGACCTTTCCACAGCACTTCGACTCGAGCGACCGCTGAAATCCGCGCGTGAACGGCACCGTCGCGACGAGCTTTTACCTTGCTGAATAAAGCACTTGCGGTGGTTCCAGAGCAGTCCGTAGTTGCTGGCCATTGACTGCTGCTAGGATCATGACTGCGTTCAACCTGAGAGCAACCGCGCTCAAGGTGAGCGATCCTGATTCGGTGGCCCCATGGAGATTGAAACGGGCCTCAAGGTGCCTCCGAACCCCACAGAACAGGTGGCGGTCGGTGTCACCTCTGCAGTTCTGCACTGGTAGCTTCCGAAGGTCGGGTGATGCAACCGCCAGTAGGAAGAAATCCAAAAAATTTGCGTCGGTCTTCGAATTCAACTTGAAGTGGCTGACATCCAGCGAGATCCGCTAGCCACCTAACGATAGCCTGGCATTCGGTAGATTGCTAAGTCATCAGATTTCCCAACGACGCTGAACCTCAGTTTCGCGGCCATCGGGATGTGATCGAACTGACACCCCTTGATTGCGCCTCTAGCTGCAATATCCCGTCTCCTGGCGCGGTGCTCTACGGTTCGCTATCCAGCTTCAAAGAAATCATCCTCCGCTATGTAAGCTAGAATCTCTAGAAAGGTTTAGACTAAGGGGCCAGGGTTTGAAGTGTGCCGGAGAAATGATGAGAACTATCACTCCCGCTCTTGATGTGCATTCAGGCCGCGATCAGCGTCGATTTTTGGGCCGCTTGCCTAGCTCGCCGTCGAGATCGAAGTTTGCCTCGTTCTTTCCGTCCGTCGACACTTCAAAGGTCAGAGGTGTTTTTTGATAGTTCGTATAGGGCCGAGGAATCGTTTCAGGGGAGTCGACGATTTCGATGTCTCGGTTTTCAGGGTCCAGGTGAGTTTTGCGAGTACTGATCACGATGCGATGATTGCCAACAACGGCACCTTCGCGAGGATCTGTTGCCACCGAACTTAGCTGAAAGTTCCCCTGTTCGTCCGTTTCGCCATTGGAGTAGGGTCCGGCCTCACGACTGTCACCACTCGCTTGTGGCATGAAAACGACACGTGCCCCGCTTACGGGCTGGCCATCGAGCTTCACAGAGCCGGTAACTGGTGCGTACTCAAACTTGGAGTCACTGCAGCCTAGGAACATTGCAAGCACGAGCAGGCTGAGAATAGATCTGGTGACAGTGGGTGCTTTTCGAATCGGTTTCTCGAATTGATTCGCGGCGTGCACAAGCGACCTCGTTTCAGGCTTTGGAGAACGGAGCAAATATTCAATTCTAAAGTCTGTCAACTAACACGAAAGACTAGAGATCGCTAAGGTTGACAAGTTCCTCGCCCGCAATCGTTGCCAAGGCTTCGTAAACGGCACCATCGAGCGACCATGAGATGAATGTCACCGAACCGTCGATCTTCGCCCAGTTTCCTCCGTTACCAGCATGGGTTGAGCCGAACGCCCGATTGCAGGACCAAAGTGGTGCCGTCGTCATATTAGCAAGGCAAAGTTCAACGTCCGCGCTGCGTAGTAGCGGATCGGCGAAGGCTTCGGCTTTATTGCTCCACCGCTGGGTTACTGCCCAGTAGGCAGGGAACGCAGGTTCAGAACGACCTAGCCAATGGTACTCGCCCATGAGCAGCGTGTTGCTGGTACCGTCAACCACATTCTTGAGCCTCTCCGCGGGCATGCCCGGTTGCCCCATGGAGTAAAGCAAGCCTCGTCTTGAAAAGTTCAAATCCTGGAGAACCTGATCCACAGGTGGATTGCTGTTGGGGCCCATCGGGCTCGTCCAGTTTACCCATCCGCCTCCGACAGCATTTTCGGTGATCACTCCAGCCATAGCTTTGTAAGAACTAGCAGCAAGGGCACCACCCCATTCGTTGGCAAAAGCATCTGACGGACAGAGCATCTGCTCCAGCCTTGTGTCGCGGACTTTCTGGTTGATCTTGCCGTTACCATTGGGGTCCCCGACTTCAAAATTGGTTTCCTCATGATCGTACAGGTCGTAGAGAGACTGCTGTTCGAGGTAGGGAAGAATCTCAACGCCCCAGTTGGTGCCATTGCAGTCAAAACTTTTGCACTCAAATGGTATGTCGTTTGCGTTCGTGAAGCCGTACCTACCGTAAGCGACCCCTCCGGGTGGAAACTCTCTCTTAGCAGATTCGTGATTCATGATCGCCAAGGCAAGTTGCTTCAACTGGTTCGTGCACTGGATGCGACGGGCAGCTTCGCGTGCGGACTGCACTGCCGGCAAGAGCAATCCCACGAGAACACCAATAATGGCGATCACCACGAGAAGCTCGACGAGAGTGAACGCGGCCTTGTTTCGGATTGTTTGGCTTGGGCGACGCTGATCCATTATCGAATCCTGAGTACGGGGAGTTAAGAACCGTATGCATCACTTGCAACTCTGTTGCTGATGATCGATTCTAAGTCTTCTATCTTGTTCGCATTGACTCAACTCGGCTTAGCACGGCCCCAGGCACTTCCTCGCAGGCGGACACCAAAACAGCGAAGGAAGCACCTGGAAGTGTGTTTGCGTGCTTATGTCTTCTGCTTAAGAGCTCCGCTTTCTTACGCAGGTTGCCGTCAGCAGACTGCCAAACAGAAGTACAACCGCACTTGGTTCGGGCACACTAGCCACGGCGGGTGCTTGAGCCGTTACCACAGTCATCTCAAGTGAACCTGCCCCGTAGTTGTCGGTGAAGTCGCTGAGGTCACCTACATTCGTATCACGCTGGTAGGCCAGAAAGTCTGCACCGTCAATGTCGTCATCGTTGTCGAAGTCACCGGGGCCTCCGGGGAGCAGAACTACATTGATATCGACTGCTCCGTTGACGCCATTGCCAATGATCTTATTCGCGTCGACGTAATTTTGGATGACCGCTTCAAAGTTACCAGGCAGCGTTAGCTCGCCAGTTCCTTGAATATCTATCACCGAGCCGTCCTGAATGGAGCCGAGGCGAGGTGATCCACTGACTTCGCCTGCATCAATGTTGTTAAGATTAAGTGATCCACCACTAAGAATATTGACGGTCGCCGTTCCCAGTGAGGGATCCACAGCGTTCAGAGTACCGAGACCAAGGATACCGCCGGTCTGATTGAGCGTACCGCTGATATTAATTTCACCTTGCTGGAAAACACCCCACCAGAGGTGACTGGCCACATTGACCGTGCCACCAGTGTTAATGTTGAGCAGGCCTAAGGAGTTCGTTCCTACAAGATCTCTCGCGACCCATAAAATCCTGCCGACGTTCACTTCGCCGCCATCGTTGACATTCATCGTGGCAACAACATCAAAGCCATTGTTGCCAACATGAATGTCTTCGGTGGCTGTTAGAACGCCTCCATTATTGACATCGACAATACCAGACTCGTCGACGCCAATACGCAAGCGGAGAACATCTGGAACATCGGAGTCGACGGTCACTGTGTTGTTGCCGAAGTTCACCCGAGTTTCGTCACCAGGACCAGGGAGCGAGCCCGGCGGGTTGCCCGGGCCGTTGTTTGGGTTTAGTCCCCAGCCGGGACTGGTTCCGTCGGTGACGTCTGTCCAATTCCCATCAAGGCGAAATCGATAAACGTCTTGGGCATTCGAAGTCTCAGTCACCGTGAAGGTCGCCACGATGAATGCAGTAACGAGGCTCAATTTGAACGTGCGTGCTAACATTTCTACTCTCCCTCTCAGATCAAATATGCGGAACGCTTGGGGTTGTTGATTTCCAGAACTGTGATCTTTCACGGTTTTGGATTCTCACTGGCTTGAATCTGGCTCGTGTCGAGTAGACAAGTTGCCACGCCGAACGGTCGAGTCCGACGTGGCAGCTGTCATAGGTCGCCAGGCTAAGCTGCCCCAATAGCCGGGCATTACTCCCATCTTGCTTGAACGGTTTGAGCTCGCTTTGGAAAAGTCATTGTCGAGCGAGCGCGACGTGATCAGTCATGTCAATAATCCAGAATATACCAAATATGGTCTATTCGTCAAGCATTCTCCAATTCAATTCCTGCATTTATTTGAAATCCCTTGTTTCAAGCCATTTTTTAACACTGCTCGCATTGCCTTGCTAACCAGATGTTCGCCCTCTATGATGGTCAGTGTACCAAATTTGGTACATTTTGAGGCCGTCAAATAGTTCTCCTCTGGGTGATACTCAAATGATTACCGCCGCTGTTCCGAAGCTCTTTTTTTTGTTGAGTCTCTATCTGGCGCTCGTGACCACGGCCTTTGGGGACGTCCCCATGCCGAATGTCGCTAGGCCGAATATTGTGCTGATCCTCGTTGACGACATGGGGTACGGCGATCCTGCCTGCTTCAACTCAGAATCCAAAATACCGACACCAAATATTGATACGATCGCGCAGGCAGGCATGCGATTCACCGATGCGCACGCTCCTGGCCCGCTTTGTCACATGTCACGGTATGGGCTGCTAACGGGACGCTATCCGTTCCGGACTGATGTCACCATTTGGCCGAAGAAACCGTTGGTCGCCCCCGGCCAAACGACACTCGCATCACTAGCTAAACAAGAAGGCTACGCGACAGCAATGGTTGGGAAGTGGCATTTGGGCTTTGACGAGCAGGGATACGATCGGCCACTGCGCGGCGGACCCGTCGATTGCGGGTTCGATCGCTTTTTCGGAATACGTGCGTCCACAGACATCCCGCCTTACTTTTACATTCGCGACGATCAGGCCGTTTCGCCACCCACTGAATACATCGCTGCAAGCAACAGCGAGGACTGGTCGCCTATTCAAGGGAAGTTTTGGCGGGCCGGTGGGATTGCTCCTGACTTGCAGTTAGAGGATGTATTACCTCGTTTTACTGACGAAGCAATTGCTGCCATTAAAGGGCATCAAGAGAGAAGTACCTCCGTCGATCAACCGTTGTTGCTTTATCTCGCCTACCCTGCACCTCATACGCCGTGGCTTCCGGATGAAGAGTTCTTGGGAAAGAGCGGGGCTGGAACCTACGGCGATTTCGTCGCGATGGTCGATGCTGAGATCGGTCGAGTGCTGAAAGCTCTCGACGAAGCAAACATGGCCGAAGATACGTTGCTGGTCTTCACCTCCGACAATGGGCCGGCGTGGCGAGCAAAGGATGTCGCCCGTTTCGGGCACGAGTCCGCCGGCAAGTTTCGTGGCATGAAGGGTGATGCGTGGGAGGGTGGGCATCGTATGCCAATGATTGTGCGGTGGCCGGGTCGCATTGAGCCAAACACAACTAGCGACCAACTCGTGTGCTTCACCGATTTTCTTGCGACCTTTGCTGACGTGATGGGAACGCAATTGCCTGTCCGAGCGGGTCCGGACAGCGTCAGTTTCCTTCCTGCACTGTTGGGTCGCTCTGGAGACCACAATGCTATGCGGCAGCAACTGGTGATACAGGCTGGCAGCTTGCCGTCGATGATGACGATTCGGCACGGAGCTTGGAAACTAATCACGCAACTTGGCTCGGGCGGATTCACCAAGCCAAAGTACATTTCTCCTCAGCCAGATGGTCCGAATGGTCAGCTATACAATCTTGAGGTTGATCCTGGTGAGGCCGACAATCTCTACCAAGCTCATCCAGAAAAAGTTGCCCAGCTAGCGAGCCAGTTGGAAGAAGCTGTCGACAAGGAAGCGTCTGGGACTCAGAGAGCTATCGAAGGAGACGTCGTCGACAGTAGCACACTGACAGGTAAAGTCATCTGTGGCTACCAAGGTTGGTTCAACTGCGAAGGGGACGGGGCCGATTTGGGTTGGTTTCACTGGGCTCGAGGCGAAGAGTTGACCCCGGAAACCGTAAAGGTCGATTTGTGGCCAGACGTTTCCGAGTTTGATGCCGACGAATTGTTTGCTACCGGGTTCAAACATGCTGATGGTAGTAGCGCTAAGGTTTTTAGCAGTAGAAATCAGAAGTCCGTCGCTAGACACTTTCGATGGATGCAGCAGTATGGAATCGACGGTGCTTTCCTACAAAGATTCGCTTCAGAATTGCCGCACAAACGCCGGCTGGAGAATCGCAACGTTGTTCTTGATAATGTTCGAAGGGGAGCGAAACAGGCCGGCAGAACTTACGCGGTGATGTATGATCTCTCCGGCCTGAAAGCTGGTGAAGTAAAGATTGTTCAAGAGGATTGGGCAACCCTCCGCAGGACGTTAAACCTGACAAAAGACAAAGCTTACCAACATCACGAGGGAAAACCTGTGGTGGCCGTGTGGGGTGTTGGTTTCGGCACGGAACTAAAACCCCGCGAGTATTCGCTCAAAGAGTGCCGCGAGCTGGTTGAATTTCTAAAAGCGGACGGTTGCAGTGTGATGCTAGGCGTCCCTACAGGGTGGCGTAAATTGGAACGAGACGCTAATTCCAATTCTAAACTTCACGAGGTTCTGCAACTGGCAGACATTGTGAGCCCTTGGACCGTGGGTCGCTATCGCAACCAGGAAGAGGTTGCCCGCCACGCAAAAGAATATTGGCGGATCGATAATCGTTGGTGCAAGCAGCGGGATCTGGATTACATGCCCGTTATCTTCCCTGGGTTCAGTTGGCACAACCTACATGGTGGCGATCTTGATCAAATTCCGAGGCAGAAAGGCGAATTTCTTTGGTCGCAAATCCTTGCGGTCAAGAAGGCACGCTGTGATATGCTTTACGTGGCAATGTTCGATGAAGTCGATGAAGGGACCGCGATCTTCAAATGCACGAATGATCCCCCGAGAGCTAATGGTGGTAAGCTCATCGACTATGAAGGGCTGCCGAGCGACTTCTACCTCGACTTGGTCGGCAAAGCGGGGAAGGTTTTGCGGGGCGAAATCCCACAGACGAAAGAGATCCCGTAAACTCTTGATCTCTTGAAGCCCATCGACGGCCCAAATAGGGCATCTTATCTCTTGGAGTAAAGTATGCGTAAAGGATCACTGAAACTGCTGTTCCTCTGGGTCATTCTAATCGCAACAGACGCGTCAATAGTTTTCGGGGACGCAGACGGCAGGCGTCCGAACATTGTGTTCATCTTTTCCGATGACCACGCGCCTCATGCCATCGGCGCCTACGACGGTTGGTTAAAATCCATCAATCCCACGCCTAACATCGACCGGCTGGCCTCAAGGGGGATGCTGTTCGAGAAGAGCTTCTGCACGAACTCGCTCTGTGGACCCAGCCGCGCGGTGATCCTGACCGGCAAGCACAGCCACATCAACGGTTTTACGAATAACTCGACGCGCTTCAATGGTGACCAGCAGACGTTTCCGAAGCTGCTACGAGCAGAAGGTTACCAGACGGCCATCTTCGGCAAGTGGCATCTGCAAAGCGATCCGCAAGGCTTCGATGTGTGGAAGATTCTCCCCGGGCAAGGGCTCTACTATAACCCCGACTTTTTGACGCCTGAAGGCAAGACACGCGTTGAAGGCTACTGCACGGACATCGTTACGGACATGACACTTGAGTGGCTAACGAAAGAGCGGGATAAGGACAAGCCGTTCATGGTGATGTGCCAGCACAAGGCTCCACACCGTTGCTGGATGCCACCACCAAGGTATCTCAATCTTTACGACGATATCGATATCCCTGAACCCGCTACGCTTTTCGATCAGTGGGAGGAGAACGCATCGCCGGCTCGCAAACAGGAAATGGAAATTGATCGGCACTTAGATCCTCACTATGACCTGTTCCTCAATCTCACGCCCGATTTTTCTGGAGAAGCGATTCAGAAACGGCAGGATAAATCGGCGCTTGAAAACATAAAACGGTTTTCGCCCGAGCAACTCAAAGTTTGGAGAAAGGCTTACGGTCCTAAGGACGAAGCTTTTCATGCTCAAGACCTCAAGGGCAAGGACCTTATCAGGTGGAAGTATCAGCGATACGCGAAAAACTATCTCCGCTGCATTAAGGGTGTGGATGATTGCGTCGGCAGAGTCGTGGCGACCTTAGAGAAGAACGGGTTGGCTGAAAACACGGTTGTGATCTATTCGTCTGACCAAGGTTTTTTCGTGGGTGACCACGGCTGGTATGACAAACGTTGGATGTACGAAGAATCGCTGCAGATGCCTCTCATCGTGAGCTGGCCCGGCCAGATCGAGACTGGTTCGAATTGCCAAGCGATGGTTCAGAACTTGGACTACGCCGAGACCTTTCTCGAACTCGCCGGAGCGTCCGTTCCGGACGACATGCAGGGTGCCTCGCTCGTGCCTTTGCTTAAAGGAGAGACTCTCAAGGCGTGGCGCGACAGCATTTACTATCACTACTACGAGCACCCTTCATTCCATATGGTCGCGCGGCATTACGGGATTCGCACCGAGCGATACAAGCTGATGCACTTCTACGAGGTGGGTGAGTGGGAGTTTTATGACTTGCTAGAAGACCCCGATGAACTGACCAACCAATATGGAAATACCGCTTACGCTGCAATCATCGGGCAACTGAAACTACAGTTGGCCGATCTCCGTGCCCGCTACAAGGACGAGACAGGTGTCTCTGTGGTAGGGAAGTAACACGATTCATCTCGCGTACAGAAAACTTCGACAGTACTGGTCAAATCGAAATGAAGTTTTGGATCTATTGCTGTTTGTTGCAGGTTGCGGTGGCCAGCCTCTCATACGACTGTCCTGCAGAAACGCAGCAGCCAAACGTTCTGTTCTTCGCCTTGGACGATCTCAATGACTGGGTTGGTCCCTTAGCGCACCGTCAGGCGGTCACGCCGAATATGGATCGCCTAGCGAGCAGAGGCGTTACGTTTACTAACGCCCATACCGCGGGAATCTTCTGCGCACCTTCCCGCTCGGCCATTTTCACTGGGCAGCACGCGCATAACACAGGTTGCTACACGACTCAGGTTTATTTCCACCACCGTCCTGAGATTACTCCGCTGCAGCAGGTGCTGCAGGAGGCAGGTTATGCGACCTATGGTGCTGGCAAACTCTTTCATCACCCGGCTGGTTTTATTGATCGGCGTGGCTGGGATGAGTTTTTCTTGCGAAGCGAAGATCTCAAGCAGCGGGGGTGGCCGTTGGATAGCTGGACAGTCGACAGCCCTGCCCTGCCCCAGCCTTATCCGAACAGCATCTTCAATCACGATCGGGCTCCTGCGAACGGATTCTTTCTTGAGTGGGGAAAGGTACCCAATGAAAAAGAAGAACTGATGGCGGACACCATCCGCACGAACTGGGCATGCGGACTCTTGAAGCGAAGACATGATCAGCCGGTATTCGTGGCGGTTGGACTCTACACTCCTCACTTTCCGAATTACGCTCCAGCAAAGTACTTTGATCTTTACGATCCTAAGAAGATCGAGCTGCCAGCCTACCGTGCCGACGACTTGGAAGACCTACCGCCGAAGGTGCGTAAAGCGAAAGAGGCACGAGCAGCACATCACAAACGCCTAGAAAGTCTAAATGCGGTCGACGACGCGATCCACGGATACTTGGCCTGTATCTCTTACGCTGATGCCATGCTAGGACGCTTGCTCGACTCGATCGAGTCAGGGCCGAATGCTCAGAACACGATCGTCGTTCTTTGGAGCGATCACGGTTATCACCACGGAGAGAAGTTCGACTGGGGCAAGCACACGCTGTGGGAGCGAACCTCGAACGTACCGCTTATCTGGGCTGGGCCGGGTATGAGTCGCGGGGCAACGGTTGATGCGACCGTGAGCCTTGTCGATATGTTCCCGACACTCACAGAGCTCTGTACCGCTAAGGATGAGTTGGGCCGTGATGGGGTTTCACTAGTTCCGGCATTGCAGAATCCATCTTCAGCAGATGACCGTAATGTTGTTGTGCCCGGAATGAAGCCGCACGAATACGCAGTAGTGAATCAGAGGTGGCGCTATATTCGCTATGCGGATGAAACTGAGGAGCTCTACGAGATCAGGAAGGATCCCAACGAATGGGACAATCTGGCAGCGCTATCAGAATACAAAGGCGTAATGAAAAAACTCCGAAAGGTTGGCCCTCAATCATTCGTAAGCCCTGGTCCTGATAGAGCCAAACTAAAGTTGGTCGTTGGCGGGAGTAATTTTCATTGGACCACGAAAGAGTGAGGGCTAGAGATGCATCATCCACGGCATACACCTGAAGATGCTTGCCGTCGGTGAAGAGCTTACCGAGGATCGAGACTTCTGCAGTATCCCAAGTAACCAAAAAAGGCTGATCGAAGTCGCGTGCGACCTCGATCAGCCGAAGAATCTCGTTTCACACTGCTTTTAACGACGTCGACGAGCAAGAACTCCAGATAGCCCAAGGCTCAACAAGAGCGCTGAGGTCGGCTCAGGAATCTGGCTTAAGTAAGCTGTCGTAAAGCCAGGGTTCTTGGTGAGGTCGATGATTACGTCTGACGCACCCCCATCACCGGTGATCTTGCCGGCGGCTTCATAATCGTTCAACAGTCCCACAAAGTCGCCCGGCAAAGTCAGCTCGCCAGTGCCTGTGATATCGATAACCGATCCGGCTTGAATCGAGGGCAGTCCCGCGGCACCAGAAATGTTATTCAACGCCAGTAGGCCACCGCTCATGATGTTGACGGTAGCGGTACCGCCCGAAGCAGTGGAAGCGTTACTTGTACCAAGGCCAAGAATGCCACCGGTCTGAGAAAGTGTGCCGCTGATATTTGCGATTGCGGTACCTGTTACGCCCCACCAAAGATGGCTGGCAACATTCACTTGCCCGCCTGGATTGATGTTGATGTTGCCATTTGAGTTGTCGTTGGCAGCCCACAAGATCCGCCCAACATTCACGGTCCCGCCGTCGTTGACCGTCAGCGTACCGGTTGCATTTGCATTGTTGTTGCCAGCAAGAATGTCAAGGTTTGCTGTAAGGTTTCCTCCATTCTGAACAATGAGGATACCGCTCTCATCAACGCCAATTTGAACTCGACTGACGGTTGGAACAGTTGAGGTCACCTGGACGGTGTTTCCGCCAAAGTTAATTCGGGCGTCATCACCTGCTCCCGGTAGGCTCGTTCCCACACCGACAGGATTCGGCCCCCAGCCTGGGGTAGCACCGTCCGTTATCTGAGTCCAATCTCCGCTAGCACGGTAGCGAAGTGTCGCAGCGTAAGATTGCTCAACCGTCATCGCCATTATGGCGACTAGCGCAGCAAGTGCGCAGAAAAATCTTTCTCGTCTCATTAGTTCATCTCCCTCTAGAAAACAGAAAAGTAAATCTCGAACTCAAGGGTGAATGCACATGGAGCACTCATCCTGGAAAAAGCGCATCGTAGCGAAGCGAACAACTCGATTAGCCGAGTCCAGCCGGGGGACGCACGGCACTCACGGGTGCGAGAAGGTTTTCGATCGCCGGAGTTTAGTGTACCAATATTGGTCTACTTGTCAACTTTTCCGATCGGGATTCTCGACAACCGCCTAATAGGAGTCTTAGAGCCCGATCAATCCCTCTCACTTCAGCACAAAATGCTGGGAGAAGCATACCATTTTTGGTATAGTAGGGGCTTGGATGTGCCAAAACCGGGACAGTAGAAGAAGCGCGGCAGAAGATGGGACGTACCTACAACCTTAGAGGCTTGCAAAACGGTAATGGAAGGAGGGATAGCCATCGCCGCCCCTTATTCGAGCTACTTGAAGAGCGACGCCTCTTAACGACCGTTACGTTTAATTCTCCCTCCTCAAACAGTGGCGACGGCACTTGGGTTGCCGAGCAGCGCGAGGGAACCACGGTTCATGTCGGTCCCGCTTTTCTCTACTACAACACCACGCTCAATGCGTTTCCCGGAGCTCAAGCGGGAGACACTTTCTATCTGAAGGTCAACTATTACGACGAAGGCTCGGGACGACTTCGTGTTGAGTATGACAGCCTCACGGATAACTTTGACGATACTGAGTTCCACTCGCGTTCAAGCGTTGTGGACACCCAGCAATTCGTAAGCACGTATCACGTATTGGAGAACGTGCAGTTTGCTAACGGCAGTAATGGTCGTGACTTTCGCGTGAACACTGGTGGCGTACCTGTCTCAACAGTTGAGCTTTCTGACCAACCTTTTCCTGAAAGCGGTCTCGACTGGGTCTTCTCGCCACCTTGGGAGTCACCCTATCAGGGCCCAAGCCGAGAGGTCGATGCCTCGACTCTTAGTGGCAAGGTGCTGGCCGGCTATCAGGGGTGGTTTAACACACCCAACGATGCGGCTGATGAAGGATACGTCCACTGGGGGCAGCCTGGGAATTGGTCGATTGAGCAATGGCCCGATGCGAATGATTACGACGCGAACGAAGTCTTTGCCGTGCCGGGCGTGACGACTGCCAGCGGCGAACAAGCCTATCTTTTTTCTTCAGCGAATGCGTCGGTAGTGAATCGACACTTCCGTTGGATGCGTGAGCACGACATTGACGGAGTTTTCGTGCAGCGATTCTCCGAGTCGTTCATGTTTAATCAGCCCGATGGCTCGTATCAAGGGGAGCCCCAGTGGCCGGTCGTTAACGCTCGCGACGCAGCCCATCGTGAGGGACGCACGTGGGCCATCGAGTACGACATTCAGAATGGCGGAACGGAAGCTCAGCGGTGGCAGAAAATCCAACAAGTCAAGGACGACTGGGAGTTTCTGACCGACACCAACGGTTTGGACATGCTGAACGACTCGCATTATCAGCGAGAAGACGGCAAGCCGGTCGTGGCGATTTTTGGGTTGCATGTCACCAGTGGCAACACTTACACGACCGCGCAGCAGACAGACCTTATCAACTATTTCCAGTCACGTGGCGTCTACGTGATCGGTGCCGGGCGACATACTCAGACTCCTGGACAAGTGGCGAATGCTGGACTGCACGACGCTTATATTCCTTGGCAGGGATATTGGGCGGGTGGAGACTCTTTCGCTCCTAACGAAGCAATCTTAGACGGCGTCACCGATCACATACCACATATCTTCCCCGGCTTCTCTTGGACCCATTTGCAGAATGACGACACGGCAACTTCGATTGACCGTGAGGATGGCGAGTTCTATTGGCGGATGATCAGCGATGCTGCTAATGAAACCGACGCGCCGTGGTACTTCATCGGGATGTTCGACGAATACGACGAAGGCACGAATCTCATCCCCGGGACCGACGATCCGCCAGTGCCCGACACGGACCCGCAGGGCGATCCGCTCACCTATCAAGTAAGCGACCCGAGGCCGAACGACTGGTGGATGGCGCTTACTGGAAGAGCAAAGCAAGCACTTCAGGGCAAGATTTCTATCAACGATACGATGCCAACCGAAGCGGAACTTGAGAATCGTTCAAATACTGGCGGCGAGGTCGTTTGGGAGGGCTCTGGCGGTGATCGGCTTTCAACCGTCGACAACCCTGATGGCCAGATCCAGAGTATGTCGTTCACGGTCGACGGTGAAACCTTCGATGCGATTTTCTCTGCGGACGATTACCTGTACTTCGCTTTAGACGACGATTTTCTCCTGGACGAAACCGACGGTCGTGATGTGACGATTGAAGTGGAGTATCTCGATAATTCCGTTGGTCAGTTTGGTGTCGGGTACGATTCCGCATCGAGTGCGTTCACAACAAGCTCCGTGGCGTCACTGACGGGCAGCAATCAATGGCGTAGACACCGTTTCCAACTTTCTGATGCTCGTTTCGACAATAATCAGGCGGGTGGAGCCGATTTTCGCATCGAAAAGGCGGGTGGAAATCTGTTCATCCGCCGAGTGCGTATTATCAAGGAAAGTATGCTGACCGTCGACGCGGATCTTGGGACGACGAACACCATCAATGGCCTAAGGCAAGTCGATCAGTCTGGCGATGGGCAGACAGCGGCAACGACCGTCGATGGTCGTAGCGTTCGTGTAGTGACTGGGGCACCGACCTCTCTCTATATGTACATGCGAGTCGACGACGACTTCGCTCATGAAGTTCAAGCAGGCTTGAACGCGATTGTCGAAGTCATCTACCGCGACGTTGGCGCTGGCAGCCTGAATATTCAGTACGATTCGACGACGTCGGCTTTCCAGCCTGCCACGCCGGTGACTCTCACCAATAACGGACAGTGGCGGACGGCACGCTTTTATTTGGACGACGCCTTCTTCGGTAACCGCCAGAATGCCGCGGCAGATTTTCGTATCGTGGGCAGTAACATCCCTATCGACCGCGTGCGTGTCTTGCACTCCTTCGCCGATCTTATCGATCCGGAATTGCAAGCAGCCATAGCTACGTCTAATCCGGCGCAGAATACGGCCACCGTGCAGTGGTCGCTAGCTGACGATTGGAAAACCGGTGCGATGGACGAGTGGACAGTGCGTGAAGATATGCAAGCGTTGCTCGAGTGGTCGAACAATGGCGGTACCTCATGGAACGCTCTGGATCACGTCTATCAACACGCCAGCGGAACTTCGCAGACAGGCTATGACATGGCGACGGGGCGTAGCACCTGGTCCGACGAATTTGCTTGGGATACCTCAAGCTTGGCGTCGGGGACGTATCAAGTGCGCGTGACACCCACTGATGGACAAGGCAATCTTGGTGCGAGCATGGTGACTGCCGCGCTCGAAGTAAATCTGCCTCCCGACTTGCCGGGCGACTACAACTATGACGATGGCGTGGATACTGGTGATCTCACCGTTTGGACCGACAACTACGGGACGAGCGTACCGGTGGGGACTGGCCCGGACGGTTCGATGAATGGTTTGATTGACGGCGGCGATTTCCTCACTTGGCAACGAAACTTCGGGGCATCGGCTGCAGTTTCATCTGGGGTTCAGACTTTGAGCACAATTACGACAGGCACGGCTGTAGTAGCAAGTGAGATAGAGGCAACCAAGCCATCGGAACCACAACCAACCTCGCGACTCGCAGTTCTCGACGCTAGCTTCTCGCAACAAGCACTCAACCGAGAAAGTAAAGAAGTTGAGACAGTTGAAGAAGAGTCAGAAGCGTTTGTCGAGAAACTTACTCGTTTCACCACGAACCATTCGGAGCTTCCTAGCTCAAACGAAGCGGCACCGGAAAATGCGGTTTTCGACGAAGTTTACTCTGAAGAGGAAGAGTCCATCAATGCATTCTTCACACAAGGCGATCCTTTGAAGATTGCATGGGGCTAATAGACAAACAGGTCTAGTTCAAGGCGGGGAAGCCCTGTTTCAATAACTTGTCCATCCGCTCGCGCACCTCCGCGAAGTCAGGGTCGTCAGCTAGGTTGTAGTAGCCCGCGTGATCTTTGGAATGATCATAGAGTTCGTACCCACCTTGTCCTTTCTTACCCCATTGCGTGAAGCGGTAGGAACCTTGGCAAACGCTGTAGCCCATGCCTACTTCACCGCGTGTGACTTGCGTATAAGCTGACTGGTCCCATGTCTTGGCAGGTTCTTCCAGGACGGGACGTAAGCTCTTGCCCGAGAGCTTATGCGGATTTTCTAGCCCGCAGTAGTCGATAAGCGTCGGGTAAAGGTCGAGAAATTCAACGACAGAATCAGTCGGCTGCCCCATCCCTTTTTCTCCCGGCACCCAGATCATCATCGGCCCGCGGGCACCGAGTTCGAAGACGGTTACTTTGTTCCACCAGCCGTGCTCACCCAAATGGTAACCGTGGTCACCCATCAGGACGACGATCGTGCTGTCCCAAAGCTCCAGTCGATCGAGGGTCTCAAACAATTTTCCCACCTGGGCATCGGCAAAAGTGGTGCAGGCACGATAGGCACGCTTGATCTCACGGCAATCTTGATCGTTGAACTTGGAAAAGTCGTAGCTATGGATTGGCAGCGCATGTCTTAGTAACGGAGTTCGATCAGCAGGATTCTTAGCCAGCTTGACCTGATCCAAAGGATAAGGCTCGAAGTATTCCTTTGGTGCGTGAAACGGATCGTGGGGCTTGTGAAATCCGACGCTGATGAAGAAAGGGTTATCACGGTTTTCTTCAAGAACTCGTACCGCCTCGCTGGCCAGCATGCCATCGGGCTGCGCCTCGTCGCCCCCTTCCGCGGCCAGCCACGAACACCAAGGGATGCTCTCACCGCCTACCTTGCGACCTTTTCCTTCGTGCCCGATGGCTGGGCTCTTCCCGAGCGCACGGTAAAAGTGATCGAAAGAAGCCATGTCACGAAACAGTGTTTTCTTGCCTGTGTCATCGAGTCCTACGTGAAAGAGCTTTCCTAGTCCGGCGGTGTAATAACCGTTGTTGCGGAAGAGTTGCGGAAGCGTAACCAAGTCGGGCCACTTCTGCCGCAGCGAAATTTCATTATTCAAGATTCCGAGCTCATCAGGGCGTTTGCCTGTGAGAAAAGAAGCGCGGCTCGGATTGCAAACCGGGTACTGACAATAGGCGTGGTTGAATTTCACGCCTTTCTTCGCCAGGCGGTCCATGTGGGGCGTAACCATCGATGCTTTGCCGTAGCATTTAACTTCGGGACGCAGGTCGTCGACCACGATGAACAAGACGTTGAGTTTAGGGGCCGCCGTAGCCATGCCTGTAAGCACTGCGCTGACCAATAAGACGCTCAAACCAGTCGATGAATTGCGAAATGCTGATTGAAGAAGGCGGCTGGTTGCGACTTTGGACTTCATTCTCGCGACCTCATGTTCGTGCGTGAGATATCCGAGCGGCAGCAGGGAAGAGAGTTTTGGGAGACGAATCTGATGATGGACAAAATATACCAAATTTGGTACACATTGCAAAATCGTTGGGGTAATTAGCCACAAAACCAGTGAAATTCGTGCGGGATGTTTCAAAAAAGGCTCGTCGAGACTATCATGTTCTGTATACCAACTTTGGACTACCCGATGGTCTACGTCACCTCCGAGATGTCTCACTTCGAGTCAGCGCATCTTGAAGAATTGGCGATAACCCACACTCCTGCAATGAAGCACCTCCGCATTGCCAATCTGCTCGAACGCAGAATCCAGAAAGGGGATTATGCCCTGAATGGGATTCCTGCCGAACGCGATTTGGCCGACGACATTGGAGTCAGTCGAGTTACCCTTCGCAAAGCACTCGACGACTTGGAGCAAAAGGGCCTTCTCGAAAGGGCTGCGAATCGTCGACTTGTGCTTAGTCCGAATGCGCGCGCGAAAGTTGGTGGGATGCAGATTGCATTCGTCTCGCCGAGCATCGCCCCGAAGTCATTCTCACCTGACTTGCAACTTTGGCTAGCGGCTATGGAAAGTGTGGCACGTAAACGAGGGGATCGCGTGCGTGTGATTAACTACCACCACTGGGACGATCCGGCGATTACCGAATCGATACGGGCCTTCGATGGTGTTTTTCTCGTCACCAGTTCTGAGCCAATCCCTGCGTGGACGGCTGAGTTGCTTACCGAAGCGAATGGAGTGGTTGCACTATCTGAGGATTTGACGCACTTCGATATGCCGTCGATTGTCCTGTTCCCGCCGCGATTAACTGATTCCATGATTGAGCGTTTGCAAAATCTCGGTCATCGACAGATCGATTGCATCAATGTTCAAGGCCACAACACAATTACGCAAGCAAGAATCGACGAGTGGACCAAATGGAGCGAGGGTGAATCAGTTGGCGGACGGCTCTTTGATGAGCCGTGTGACGTCGATCGAAACATCTTCGACGTTGGTGTCGAGGTCGCGCGTAAATGGATTCGCGAGAAGGATAAGCAAACCACGGCTGTCTTCTGCATCACTTTACCGGCAGCGATGGGCGTAGTCCGAGCCGCTAGCGAAGCCGGCATCTCGATCGGCGATGAGCTATCCGTCTGCACGATTGACTGCGAAGGCATTGGAAAGTTTATCAATCCGCCGATCGCGTCTTTCGAACGTCCTGAAGCCGTGGACTACATGAATACCTGTGCTGATTGGTTTGCTGGCGGAGGTGAAGTAGATAACTGGGATGGGCCGCTCTTGATCGAACCGCAGGAACTCAAAATCTTCGATGGCGGTTCAATCGGGTCACCGACAACGAAATAAACGCCACTTCTGGAATCACCTAACGTCTTTTTGCTGACGCCTTCAGCACGAACAACTCCTTTTCTAATTCACGACCATGCACCAACAGCAGGACAAGCCGAGAGTTGAGCGCGCACCTGATGCTCCTCAGCGAAGCCATCCTGCTGGCTCGCCTCCCTTCGTTGGTGAAAGTACTTACATTGAAGGTCGCGTAAAGGTTCTAAAAGATCGGCTCGCCCAAGCAATCTACCCTCGGCGATCACCGGTCAAATCAATCGAGTTTGCCGGACCTGTTGAACGCATTTCCTTTGATGAAGCGAAAGACCTTAATTTTCGTCCGACAGAAATCGGCGTATCACTTGGGCCGACCTTCGCGACTTACTGGTTTCGACTCAAAATTCAGATCCCGGAAGATTGGCAGGGCGAGCGGATCGATTTCGCTTGGAGCAGCAACAGCGAAGCAGAACTCTGGATCGAGGGGCAAGCGGTTCACGGTTTCAATCCGGGTCGCGAAACGTCACAACTTATCAAAGTGGCCGAAGGTAATGAGGAACTGACTCTCTTCGTCGAGGTGGCTTGCAATCATTTGCTCGGTGCCGACGGAGTGCCCGGCCTTCCCTGGCCGACTCCCTCGCCACGCTCTTCTCACTGGCTCGAAACTTGCGAGATTCGCTGTTTTGATCGAGCGGCATGGGATCTCTATCACGACATTCGAGTGCTCTACGAACTTCTCGTTGACCGCCTGCCGGCACAGGAGTCGCGTGCCATCAATCCGGGTCAGAAAGCGTTGTCTCGACCGGCGCTCGACACTGCTTGGGCAGGCCAACTTCTCTATGATTTGAATGCCGTCTGCAATTCGTTGGACCCAGACAATCGCCAAACGTGGGCGGCAGCTCGTGAACAACTTTCCCAATTGCTTTCTGTCGGCAACGGCTCAGTTTGCCACGAGCTCAGCGCAATCGGACACGCCCACATCGATACCGCTTGGCTGTGGCCCTTGGCGGAAACGTATCGCAAGACCGTACGAACTTTCAGTTCCGCTGTCCGCAATATGGATGACTATCCTGAGTTTCTGTTCGCATGCTCACAAGCCTATCAGTACGAGTGCATCCAGCAGCGAAACCCCGATCTCTTCCGCCGGATTCAAGAAAAGGCTGACGCCGGTCAATGGATTCCCGTGGGAGGGACCTTTATCGAGCCCGACTGTAATCTGCCTTCTGGTGAGTCACTCTGTCGGCAGTTCCTTTTTGGGCAGCGCTACTTCGAGAAACACTTTGGGCGTCGCTGTACCGAATTCTGGAATCCCGATGTCTTTGGATACGCAGGGCAACTTCCGCAGATCATGCGTCTGGCAGGTATCGATAAGTTCCTGACGCAGAAGCTCTCTTGGAACCGCTTCACATCGCCCCAGCATCACACATTCTACTGGGAAAGCCCCGACGGCAGTCGAGTCCTTACGCACTTCCCACCCGCCGACACTTACAACGGCACTTGCGAGGTCGAGGAACTCCGCTATCACGCGGCAAACTACAAGAATGCTGACCGTGGCCGCGATGCTTATTACCTTTTCGGGCATGGCGATGGTGGTGGGGGGCCGACGACCGAGATGCTGGAGACGTTGCGCCGCACGAAAAACTTGCTAGGTGTCCCGAAGTGCGAGCATCGTACGCCGGAAGACTTCTTCCAGCGACTTGAGAAAAATACACGGTCGATTCCCAGCATCGTCGGCGAACTATATTTCGAGCTGCACCGTGGCACTTACACCAGCCAGGCGATGATGAAGCGCGGTTTGCGAAAAAGCGAGCGGCTATTGCATGACATTGAGTTGGTCGGTGTCTTGGCTCGCCACCAGTCGCAAGCGAGTTACCCCAAGGAGCGGGTTGATCAGCTTTGGAAGAAGCTGCTGCTGAACCAATTTCACGACATCCTGCCGGGTTCTTCGATCGCTGAAGTTCACGAACAGGCCCGCGGCGACTTTGCTTCGATTTTGGAGTTCGGACAAGCCATCCGCGAAGAATTGCTTGATCAACTTTCGCACGGAGAGTTGGAAAGCGGAGAACCAGAAGGCAGTACCTTGCTGCCGCTGAATACCACCAGCTTCCCGCGACGTGAAGTCGTCGAGACGGCTGATCGAGGGTTGCATTTGGTAGACGCACCGTCTGTTGGTTTTGGTGAATTCTTGCCGCGCAACGAGCCACGTATGCCGGTAACCATCGAGCTTCGTGATGGCGTGCTGCATTTGCAAAATGAGTCACTCTCGGCAAAGCTTTCCGAGAGTGGAGAGCTGTTAGAACTGAAGGAAACCGAATCGGGTCGGCAAGTTCTCAGTGGACCTGGCAATAAATTCGTTCTCTACGACGATCATCCCAGCCTCTGGGACGCCTGGGATGTTGAACCTTCGATTCTTGAAACAGGTCATGACTGCCAACCTGCCTCGCGGTGTCACATCCAAACTCCCGGACCCCTACGGGCGGAAGTCGTTTTTGAGCGAGCCATCGGCACGAGTAGCTCATTAAAACAGACCGTCCGTTTGGACGCTGATTCACGACGGTTGGAGTTTCACTGCGAGGTCGATTGGCAAGAAAAGCACAAGCTGCTCAAAGTGCATTTCCCAACCACGGTTCGCGCTAGTAACGCCACTTTCGAGATGCCCTTCGGTTTTGCTGAACGACCCACACACTGCAATACTTCTGCCGACGCAGCCCAGTTCGAAGTCCCGGGGCATCGTTGGGCAGATCTTTCAGAGCCAGGCTACGGAGTTGCCTTGCTTACTGATTGCAAGTACGGCTATAGCGTGAGTCGCGGTGATCTTGCTCTGAGCTTGCTGCGTGCTCCGACTTATCCTGACGAGCAATGCGATGTCGGTAAGCACCAATTTGCCTATGCTGTCGTGCCGCACCAAGGTGATTGGCGGTCTGGCGACGTCGTTCGCGAAGCGACCAGCTTCAACCAGCCATTGCTGTGGGCAAAGCGACCGGAAATTGAGGCTGGCCGCTCGCTATTTACCGTCGAAGGCGGTCTCGTGCTCGATACCGTCAAGCCTGCCGAAGACGGCGAAGGAGTGGTTGTCAGGCTTTACGATCCCTACGGCTCAAGCGGGCGAGCGGTCCTGAAAACACGCTTGCCATTCTCTTCCGCGTGCAAGTCCAACATCCTTGAGGACAATCTCGGGCACGTTGATCTTTTCGAGGAGATGTCCAGTGAAGGCGAACCTTGGCGTTGCCTCTCGCTCGACTACCGACCCGCGGAAGTCGTTTGCCTGCACCTTATCTAACGAGTACTTCAGTGACTGATCGGAAGACGCAACTCACTCTCTTCGCACTGCTTCTTCTCGTCCCGTTCAGCATGGCTGCCGAGAGCCAAGCAGTACCACCACTGCAGAACAACGAACTGGACGGGAAGGTTTTCTGTGGCTATCAAGGCTGGTTCGGTGCGCCTGGGGATGGCACGGAGATCGGTTTCGATAACTACCGTTTCGCAGGTAAGTTTGAGCCCGGTACGTGCGTCATTGACTATTGGCCCGATCTGAGCGAGTTCGACGAGTATGAAAAATACGGAACGTCTTTCCGTCATGCGGATGACTCAGTCGCTCACGTATTTAGTGCCGCTAATGCGAGAACTGTTGATCGTCACTTCCAATGGATGAAAGAATACGGCATCGACGGCATTTTCCTGCAGCGTTTTGGTTGGGCTCTCAAGCAGCCAGAAACGCTAGCACATCGCAATCAAGTTCACGAGAACGTCCGTAAAGCGGCTGTTAAACATGGTCGAATCAGGGCACTGATGTACGATCTCACTTCGCTGGAAGCGGGAGACATCGAAAAGTACGTTATCCCCGACTTCAAGCGAATTGCGCGACGAGAGAACCTCGCCAGCGACTCCTCCTATGTCCGTTTCCACGGTCAGCCTGTGGTGGCTGTGTGGGGCATCGGGTTTAACGACAATCGTGCTTACAGTCTGGAAGAGTGCAGCCGACTTATCGAGTTCCTCAAGAACGATCCGGTCTTCGGAGGCAACGCGGTCATGCTGGGCGTGCCTTACTACTGGCGGGAGCAAGGCCCCGATACCGTGGATGATCCGCGGTTCATCGAAGTCATCAAACAGGCGGACATCATCTCACCTTGGGCCGTGGGCCGTTACGGCACAGTCGAGGATGCCCAAAACCTGATGAGTGAAACGCTGAAAGCCGATGCCCAGTGGACGAGCCAGAACGATCAAGGCTACTTGCCGGTGATCTTCCCAGGATTCAGTTGGCACAACTTGACAACGGCTGAGGGTAAACCCAAGCCACTCAACCGAATACCACGCCTAGGCGGTAAGTTCTTGTGGACGCAAGCGGCCGAAGTCAAGCGAGCAGGCATCGATATGGTTTACGTCGCGATGTTCGATGAAATGAACGAAGGAACCTGCGTGTTCAAATGCACGAACGATCCGCCCGTTGGTGAAAGTCCTTTTCTAACCTACGCCGTCGATCAGCTTCCTTCGGATCATTATCTCTGGCTAACGGGAAGAATTGGCGATTTGATGGGAGGTGAACTCGCCGATTTGATTGAACTGCCTCAGCGAAATCCCGAATAACTTGAAATACAACTCTTCATACCTCAATCAGCCACTTCGTCTCACTCTTCTGCATTGTCGGCACATTTCTCTGAAAGAACCCCTCCAGTATGTCCGACTACCTGAACCACTTCGATTACGCGATTATCATCGCCTACGTGTGCTTGCTGGTGGGGATGACCTTCTATCTGAAGAAGTTCGCTTCAGCCAGCCTTGAAGATTACTTGGTCGGAGGCCGTTCACTTCCTTGGTGGATGCTCGGTGCGTCAGGGATGGCCAGCTTTCTCGATGTCGCGGGCACGATGTTGATTGTCTCTTTCCTCTACATGCTAGGACCGCGTGGGTTGTTCATCGAGTTTCGCGGTGGAGCGGTCTTGGTTCTCGCATTGATGATGCTCTGGACCGGTAAATGGCATCGCCGCTCCGGTTGTCTGACTGGGGCGGAATGGATGATCTACCGTTTTGGCGATGGACCTGGTGGCCGCTTTGCTCAGTTAGCGAAGGCACTGGCAACCATCGCTTGGCTGATCGGTATGTTGGCCTTGCTGATCAAAGCGATTGGCCTGTTCCTATCCATGCTGTTGCCGTTTTCACCAATGCAGTGTGCGGTGGTGCTGATCGGCTTTGCGGCCGTTTACACGATGTTTTCAGGTTTCTATGGAGTCGTGTTCACGGACCTCTTGCAGTCGGTGATCATTGTGGCTGCAGTTGGCTTGGTCTCTTACCTGGCAATGACCGAGGTGCC
The DNA here is from genome assembly GCA_040218535.1 of Lacipirellulaceae bacterium. Lineage (NCBI taxonomy): Bacteria > Pseudomonadati > Planctomycetota > Planctomycetia > Pirellulales > Lacipirellulaceae > Lacipirellulaceae bacterium. Next base: position 124,596 of record JAVJRG010000005.1, read on the forward strand.
CGACGCTCAGACGCTCCAGGCACTGGCTACGCAAGTCACGGGCAACGCAAAGTGGATCACGGCCACGCCGGAGTGGAACACTCCTATGCCAGAAGGCTACAAGGATTACGAAGCCTTGATTGCTTTTGCGGGGATTTATCTGCTACGTAATGTTTTCTTTGGTATGGGCACTGGAGACGACCCAAAATACTTTGGCGCAAAGTCCGATGCCGAGTGCAGTAAACTCTCATTCCTGTGGACCTGCCTGATGTCGGTTCGTTGGCCCATGATGATCGGTTTCGCGATCTTGGGGCTTGTGCTCGTGAGCACTTTGTTTCCTGATCAAGCAGTCATTCGAGAAATCTCCGATCTCATCAAAGAGTCTCATCCCGAAGTGACTGAAGAGACCTGGCAGGATGTGACCTCGAAGTTGATCAACGCCGAATCACCAAGTGATCAGCAACTTGTCGAGGAGCTTCAATCACGACTTGGCGAACGCTGGAAGGACCAACTCCTGCTGGTGAGTTACAACGGCACCGTGAATCCCGAGCGCATTCTTCCGGCGGTCTTGCTCTTTAAGATTCCTTCCGGCTTTCGCGGGCTGATGCTCATTGCTCTGCTTGCCGCGTCGATGTCGACATTTGATTCAAACGTCAACATGACCGCGGGCTTGTTTGTTCGAGACATCTATCAGAAGTACATCCGCCCTGCGGCAAACATTCGTGAGTTGTTGATCGCGACTTGGGCATTTATCGCGGCGGTGGTGCTGGTGAGTTTCGCATTCGCCTACAGTGTGAAGAACATCCACGAGATTTGGGACTGGATCATCATGGGACTTGGCGGCGGCATGATGATGCCCATCATCCTGCGGCTTTATTGGTGGCGTTTCAACGGCGGCGGATTTGCCTTTGGCATGGTTTGCGGAATGGGAGCCGCTATTTTGCAGCGTTGGCTTGCTCCGGAAATGGGCGCACACTACCAATTACTTCTGATCGCCGCAGTTGGCCTCGTCGCCTCCGTAGCAGGTACGCTGCTAACTCCTGCCACTGACTCGGAAGTGCTCAGAAACTTTTACCGCACGACATGGCCATTCGGCTTGTGGAAGCAATTCAAAGACGAGCTCCCGGAGCACACGAAACAGCAGGTCACCAGCGAACACCGCCGCGATATCACAGCTTTGCCCTTCGCTTTGACCTTCCAGGTCATGATCTTCCTAGCCCCAATGCTCGTAGTGATTAGGAATTGGACCGCCTTCGCCACCTGCTCACTGATCGGAGCAGTCGCCTTCTTCGGGCTCTATAAGATCTGGCTACGCCACATAAATACTCCCGCGCCTCAAATTAAGATGCGCGTAGGTGATCCCCTTCGATAGTGGAATCATTGACCATTCGATCGTGACTCCTATGGTTGATATCAATTTGAGTCAACCGGATTTTTTCAAGTTGAGAACCAATTTGACTGTGACATCTAACTGATCCTCTCATACCACACAGGATTCGATTGCAGTCCGCATCAGTGGCAACGAATTGGAAGGTTCCGAGATCCAGTTCCGAGTTGCAACCTGTTGGTTCAGTCAGTAAACCCCAGCGTCGGCGACTTGGCACGTCGTGAATCTCGCTTCGGTCTCTCCTCGTCGGGAACAACTCCTGCAGTTCTCCGGTTACCGTCATCGCATCGACTAATGCACTCTCAGCGTCCCGGCGAGCGTCAGAGACCGCGGCGGTCGACATCACGGCCACGAACGTAGTCCCGCCGATTTCGGGAGCGGAAGACCGCGAGAGTCAGTCTGCGGCTTGCTCGATCTTCTCCGACTTTACCTCGAATTGGTAAGTCCATTCGTCAAAGTAAAGGTTGCGGCCATCGATCTCGATCTCGCCACGCTGGAAGTCGTTCGGCTCGCTGCGGAAACTCGTCTTGGGCGGCGCGAGCTCTCGGGCGTAGTCAAGATTGACAATCAACCGATACGGGTCGGCGTGCCCGCAGAGGAAATCACGGACCCGAGGATCGGCGTGGTCGCGGGCGCCGTGTGACGCGTCGGCGGGGAGCCAGCCCCACGGCTCAATGTAGACCTCCGACCAGTCGTGCATGTTTTCGCTGCCGGGTTGCGTCTGCCAGCCGCTCTGCCAACGAGCCGGTACGCCGGCGGCGCGGCACAGCGTAACAAACACAAGCCCCTGCACGCCACAATCGCCGCGTCGGGCGGCCAGTCCTTTGGTGGAAAGGCTCGGGATGATGCTGTATTCCATCTCCGCACACCACGGAATGTTCACTGAGACCCAACGAAAAATCAGCCGGGCCTTCTCAAGCGGGTTGCTCTCGTCGCCGACAATGTTCTTGGCCAGCCGCCGAACGCTCGGGGGCAGGGCGATGTGTGGTAGCCGCTCTGCCGTGTAGCGGCGGTAAAGTTCGCTCGACGTGTCGTAGGGCTCGACCGTCGCCGGGTCGAGTCGCGGAATCCACGCTGACGTCAAGTACTCGAACTCAATCTCAAAACGGAGCGGCGTGTTTGTGTCGGTGATGGTCTGCTCAAAGTAGACGCTTCGATGGGGCGCACCGTTCGGCGCGATGGAATGATGCTTTGGTGTCGACTTCAGCAATCGGACCTCGCGCTGCTGGCGGTACTCTTGCGGGAACGGCAGCCATGCACGGACAATGGCCCCACGCCGCACAGCCGGGCATTCAGGCTTCACCTCGAGGCGATAGCGAACGCGTTGCCGAATCGGAGAGACGCTCGGCTCGTCGGCCGCTTCAGACAACTCGACCAGCTCGGCAATATGGCTGGTAAGGTCGAACCCCTTGCCCGCTGGTGCCGCCTGTCGACGCATCCGCGCGTCATCATTGAAGCGGTACAGGTTCGACACGGCCCGCCGGAAGTAACGCGGCGAGCCGTCGATCACGCGGTACTGCAAGTCTCCCGCGTCGCGCCACCGCATGAGATCGGCGAGTGTCGCGTCGGGTATCGATTCGCGGATCTGCTGCAAAACCGTATCGGTCGTGAGAGAGAAATCGTGCCGGACGCGGCGGATCAGCTCCAGTTGAATCGCTGGGTCGTGCGTGGCAAGATTTTCTTTAGCCTCGACTTGCTGACTGAGCGCCGACTCGGCCTCAGAATACCGTCCTTCGGCAATGAGCGTGGCAATCTGCGGCGCTAGCTGATCGGCCGTTTCCACAGAGTCGGAGTTCAGCCGGCAAACGTAGGTCTGCTCGCGCGAGACGGCGCCACGGCCTTTCGGGTCATCACTGAAGTACTCAGTGCGGTCGCCGATACCATCGGTCGATTTTTGCGAACTCCGGTAGCGGAAGCCGACCAGCACGCCGTCCTCCTCAACCGGCTCAAGGAAAACGACGCTGTGCCCCGATCCGCTCTGTCGCCAAAACTGGACGAAGTCGCCCGACTTAGCGTCGGCCAGGTCGACCGCACGGCCGATGCCTAGCGACTCAACAGCTAACACGCAGAGTGACTTGTCGCCTGGCTTGCCGTCGCCATACCAGAGTTTCTGGAAACGCCTGAGGTCGTCGGCGGTCTTTCCTTTGAAAAGGCCTCGCGTTTTCGCTACCTCGGTCGCGATCGACAGCGTGTAGCCACAGCAGATGGTACCGTCGCCTTTCGCCAAGATCACCTCGCCATCGAACTCGATCGCAGCAGGCGTACCGGAATTGCCCTTAACCCAGTTGTAACCGCCACCGTCCGGATAGCTGTACGCCTGCGTCAAAACATCGTTGGCGATCACTTCACCGGCGCAAAGCACGGCTATCGCAGCGAGAAGAGCCGGCAGGCGGCAAGAGACCAGAATCCAAGAGACCTGAATCATAATTGGCTCAGCTGGCAGAGGTGGCGAATACCCAAGGCAAAGCGGGATGCGGATTGATTATACACTAGTAGCTCTTATTGAGTACGCACGCCTTCGCGTTCAGCCGCTCGTTCCGGATCGCCCCAAGGTGGATGGCTTCCTTTCGTGGCGAATGGGGGGCCGTCCTCAGCCGCAGTGCCACTTTGTGATGTCGTCGACCACGCTCCTACCACTGGTTCCTTCTCGGTAACTCGTACACGCCCAGAAGCCCAGCTAGCAATTACAAGCTCTTTTGTAAAAACGTACCTTCGTCAGCTTGTAGAACTTTCCCTTGATGGGGCGTTGTGCAAAAAAACCACTTGGTTTTGGCTGTTTTCGCGTCGCAGCCCCAGGTTTGGCACGCGATCTGCATCATCATTCTCTCGTCCGACATGCCTCGCACGTTGGGCCGCTTCGCGACTCGCGAGAACCAGAGCCACACCCGTCGAGCTTGGTCCGCACCGCAGTGCTTTTCAAAAACTTGATCTACTCGAAGCTTCTAATCAAAACATAAGTCGCGTGCCCGACCAAAGTCACGGATGGCAGCGATTTCCGAAAGGATTTCAAAAATGGTTGCCCCGAAAAAGAACAAACGTATTGTCTGCACAGTGATTCGTCTCCCTGAAAACCCGATGTCCGCGAAGAACCGCCTCAGCGATACCGGCGGTGTCCGTCCCAGTGAACTCTTGCCTTGGGCAGATCCGATGATCGCCAAGTTGGTGAGCCGGCTGCAAAACGAAGTTAGATCGGAACGCGACAGCAAAGGTCCTTTGCTCAAGCCACTCGACCCAAAGGTGAGCTTCGGCATCACCTCGGAACTCGAACCGGTCACGCCGTCCTTCGACACGGACTACGAGTTCAACGACGAGCCCCGCTTCAACTGGGACGAGCGGACCACCGAGCAGGTAGGCAGGTAGGATCGCCTGACTCAAAGATTGATAACGAACGACATTGTGAAAGGATGCACCATGTTGACTGCTTTGGCCTTATGCTGCCTATTTGCTCTCTTCCGCTCCGTACGGCGTCAAGAGGTACTCGACCCGATGGACCTGCCAGGGTCGAGTTCCTATGTCCGCGTCTGAGAAGTCTCCGCTAACATCAGCGGACGTAACTCGGCTGCAATAAAGAAAGATCCCGTCACGCAAATTAATTCGTCAGCGCTAGCCCCCTGCCAAGCCTTTTGCCAAGCACTGGTAGGATCGTCATCGTAGTTGATTTCCGTTTTCTCGTACTGGCTTGGCGATTCTGCTCTAACCCGTTCGCAAAGCGACTGAAGTTGTGACACGGGGACTGCCCTTCCGTTTTCTTGATACTCGGTAAGCGTGACGTGGCTGAAGTAAGGTAGCAGCACCCGTAGCATCCCGAGCACGTCTTTCTCCTTCGTGGCAGCGAACACGAGGTGCCTTTGGCCACCGTTGAAGTTCGCTTGTAACGTTTCAACCAGAGCTTCCGCGGAAGCCACGTTGTGGGCCACATCAAGCACAACGGCCGGACTCTTTGAAATCAGCTCCACCCTGCCTGGCAATGTGGTTTCAGCTAGCCCTCGCCGAAGCGCACCCTCCGGCAACAGCCACCCCTGGCGACGAAGCTCGATGGCTGTGGCTAGCGCAACCGCCGCGTTAGCGACCTGATGTTCGCCCAAGAGCTTGAGATCGATCCCCTTAAGTGCATAGCCTTCTTCCGAAGGAAATGCCGGATCGGGCTCCATTCTGAAATTGAATTTTCCTGAGCGAGTCCTATTTCGCGCGTCCTCTCGTCCCGTCGTTTCGGTGCGGTAGCTGAAATGCTGACCGCCCGTTCGCATGCGGGCCCCGTGTTGCAGAGCGATACTTGCGATCACCACATGGGCTTCTTCCGCGAGTGGCCCGGTGATCAAGGGGACACCTGGCTTGACGATTCCCGCCTTCTCCGCGGCAATTTCGGTCAGCGTGTTGCCGAGCTGCTTCATGTGGTCGTAGCTGATGCTGGTGATCACGGTGCAGCAAGGTGAGCAAACATTTGTCGAATCGAGCCGTCCGCCAAGACCAACTTCGAGAATCACCAGATCGACTTCCTTCTGTGCGAAGTACAGGAAGGCGATTGCCGTGGCGATCTCGAAGAACGTTGGGCGAAGTTGCGCGTCAGGAAAGGCGTCCGCTTTCTCATCCATACGATCCACTGCCGCGCGTACTTGTTGGACCAGCGCAACCAATTCCTCTGGAGAACAAGGCTCGCCATCCACCACGAATCGTTCTTCGATCCGCTGCAAGTGAGGCGAACTGAACACGCCGACGCGATAGTTGGCCGCCTGAACGATTCCCGCCAGCAAGGCCGAGGTCGAACCTTTCCCCTTGGTCCCCGCAATGTGTACTGTGGGGATGCCGGCGGCGGGCTGCTCCAACAAATTGAGCAACTGCCGCATCCGATCAAGCTTCATGTGCCGTTCCGCATAAGGCGGCGATGGCATCCGCTCGTAATTGATACGGCTGAAGAGGTAATCGACTGCGTCGGCGTAGGCATCGGGCATCGAAGCCACTCGGTGGGAGGGAGATTTCTCGTCAGTTCCGAATTCTAGTCGATGAAGCTGAACCGGTCAGCCATTTGCATCAGTAGAGTTGACTATTTCTTCTTCGGTCGTCGTTGGCTTTGAGCAAACAACCGAGGATGGAATCGATCGAAGAAAACTTGTCACCCGGACTGGCATGTGGGGATCACTTCTCATGTGGAGAGCGTCGACGTGCCCCGCAGCCCAACCACAGAAGGCCCAGAGCGAAAAGGCTACAGCTCGGTTCTGGCACTGCGACAACTTGTAGTGTTCCGCTAATTAATCGTTGATTAAAGAAAAGATACACGGCGGCATCAGCGCCGACCTCAGGCACGCCCGGATCGTAGTTGACTTCGATGGCTGCGACTCCAAGTAGTGGATTTGGCCACCAGAGACTGGCACCGCCCGACTGCGTGTGTACGGTCGAGCTCAAATCGATCTCGGTGAGCAGGATGCTACCTTCCTTATCAAAAAAGGTGATCTTCTTCTGCGCGGAGTAGTTCTGCGACAGGTCGTGATTAAAAACCCGCATGCCCAACCGCCAGCGCTGACCAACGTCAGGCAGCAGGTTCAGGAGTTTTCCATCAGTAACTTCGAAACGGACGGTGCTCAAAGGCTCATCCAGCGGAAACTCTGCCGACTGCCAGTAGCCGTCAAACGAACTTCCGATGGGACCTGGATCGAACGTGTAGAGGGGCGTTGCACTTGCATGCTTCATCGCAGGGCAAGTGATAGCAAGAATCAATAACGAGGTCGCAGTCCGTGTTTTCATTTCTCGACAAGGCGGGGTTGGCATTCGGGAAGTTGGAAACTTTGTTCTTTACGTGAATCTAGTATGGCAAATTCTCCCGACCAAGCGAACACAATCGCTGCGATCAACGAGCCAATTCCGTGAAACACTCAATGCAAGACAGGGAGAACACTTGCTCTATCCAAAAAGTCTATGCTTAGTGTTCCTAGGCTGCAAAGAGAGACCCTAGGTCGCGGTAACGGCACAACTTCGAGGATTCAGGGGGGATTGCGATAGGCGATCATGAAGTACGACGCGTTGCTGGCTGCGGTGTGAGTTGGTTGTTGGCGTAATGCTCGAATCAAGAGGATTTCGGGCCAGAATTCGCCGCCTAAGGCGAAATGAAAGCACTTGCCCAGCTCGCGTTCGGCGTGAAGACGCTCAGTCGTTACCCCCGAAAGTTCGATCGGTCACAAGCTGGTCACCACGACGTAACAAACCGGTAACGTCAGATTGCTATCGTTAGGCCAACTGCCGAAAACCTTCCAGCCATTGAGGCCATCATGTTCGCAAATAGCCTTATGAACAGACACAACTTAGTCGACTCTCGAAATCTCCTGCTATTAGCCCTGCTGCTAGGTTGTTATTTCAAAGCCGACAGCGCGTCCTCTCAAGAACCAAAACGAAATTTGACCGACCAGTGGGTTGAGCAAGCTGCGAAGCCACTGATCAAGGAACGCAAAGTCGACGGCATGTCGATCGGCTACCTACAGGGCAAGCACTACGGTGTGGTCCATCTGGGCGCGGCCAATCGTTCCAAAAAGAAAGCCACCAATACGACCATCTACGAAGTTGGCTCCATCAGCAAAGTTTTCACCGGCCTGCTGCTCGCCGATGCGGTCGTGCGGGGCGAGATCGATCTCCAAGCGGCAGCAGCGACGGCGAACGCCGCTGGGGTGCAGTTCCCTGCATACGAGGGCACGCCCATCACGTGGACGAACCTCGCAACGCATCGCTCCGGCCTGCCACGGTTGCCCAACAACTTCTCTGCATTCAATCTGCAGAATCCCTATCAGAAGTACGACTCTCGATTGGCTGCCGCGTACCTCGAAAACTTCGAACTCCGCCGTAAGCCGGGCGAGAGTTACGAGTACTCAAACTTTGGTGCTTCGGTTCTTGGTTACCTCGTCGCGGAGAATGCGAACTCGACTTACGAGCAACTTTTGCGTGATCGTATCGCGAAGCCGCTGAAGATGACCGACTGCACGACGAAGCTCTCATCCGAGCAAAAGAAACGCCTCGCCACGCCGCACAGCAGGTTCAGCGGCGTCACTCCCGCCTGGCACTTTGCCGATCTGCCCGGTGCCGGAGGCGTGCGGGCGTCGATCCGTGACATGATGCGCTTTGCCCGTGCCCAACTCCAACCGCCCAAAGGTGAAATTGGCGAGGCGATTGAGCTGGCTTGGAAACGACACGCTGTCGGCGATGAATCCGGCCCCGCCTTGGGACTCGGCTGGCACATCATGGGCGACGGCCAGACCCGTTGGCACAACGGCCAGACCGGCGGCTCACATGCGTCACTGTTCGTGAATCGCCAAACGAAGTCCGCAGTGGTCATCCTCTGCAACACGGCTGCGGGTAACCAGATCGACGAACTGGCGATGCAAATGATGAGAAAGGCTGCCGGAGAGAAGGTGGAATTAGCCACCGCAGAGCAAGCTTCAGGCAAAGCCGCCCTGAAAACGGCTCCCTTCCAAGCGATCCGCTGGCAAGATGAGCAGCCGGAGGTGAAGGTCAAAGGCAGGTGGTACAAACTGGTCAAGCTCGACCACCTGACGACCGAAAAAATCCTCGCCTTCAGTCGGCAGACCTACAACAGCAAATGGCAGAAACGCTTCGAGGAAGATCTGGTCGAACTGCTCCAAGCCATGGGCCACGCACCGAACAGGCGAGTGACGCTTGAGGTGCAACCGCTCGATTCCGCGGAGACAAAAACACTCAAGCGAATCCCGATGACGAAGGCCAATCGCGAGTCAATCCGTAACGCCGCCATGGACCAAGCAAAAGATAAACCGGCCAAAGAAAAAGTTGACGACGAAAAACTCGCCGCCGATCCCCAACATCGCCGCCGCCTCGAAGGCCGCTACCAACTCAACCCCAACTTCATCTTCACCATCCGCGACCGCGACGGCCGCATGATGGTGGCGATCACCAACCAAGCGACTCAAGAAGTCTTCCCCGACAGCCCCACCCGTTGGTCGTACAAGGGAATTGAAGCAACGCTGGAGTTCGAACTCCCCAAGCAAGGCCAGGCCACCGGGCTGATTCTTCATCAGAATGGGTTGAAGCAGAAAGCGCGGCGGCTCAGATAACCGCGATTTGCCTAAGCAGACCTGCGGTTTTAGCTTCCCACGATCTCCAAGATTCGCCCTTCGATTGCGAATACTAACGACTGCTCTATCGGGCTGCCCGTTGCTCATCGCCCAAAGCAAAAAGTTTTAGGGAACTTTCTGCGTTCGAATCTGTATAAACCTCCAGCAAGCAGAAATCGCTGGATCGATATCACTTAGATGACGGGGATCGCAACGCGTGGAAATCGAAGATCAAGAGCTCGTGAGGCGGGTCCTGTCTGGACAGACAGCCGCCTTTCGCCAGCTTGTTGATCGTCACCAGCAAGCGATCTACCGCTTTGCTTTGGGGCTGCTTGGCAAGCACGAAGACGCGCAGGACGTTACGCAAGAAGCCTTCCTCGCTGCGTTTGCTCATCTGTCCCGTTACGATCCGGCGCGGTCAGCCTTCGCAACTTGGCTGTTCACGATCGCCCGAAATCGGTGTTTCAACTTGCTCGGACGAAGTCGAACCGTCGAACACAACGAACTCGATTCGATCGCCGACGTTAGCCCAGCGGACCCAATCGTAAGACAAGAGATATCCGAACAGCTTGATCGCGTGTTGGCTGCTCTACCCGTAGAGCAACGCTCGGCGTTCGTCCTCGCCGAAATCGAAGAACTACCCTACACCGAGATTGCCCGCATCGAACAAACCACGCTCGGCACCGTGAAGTCGCGGATTCATCGAGCGAAGCAGAAACTCCAATCCCTACTTAAACCCGTGATGAGGGATTCGCCATGAACGGTGACCTTTACCAACAATGGCTCGCCCAGCGACGTGAAATCGCTCCACCTGAGACCTTGCCGGATGAAATCATGGGCGAAGTCTTCGAGTTGGAGCAACGACGCCAAGAATTCTGGTGGTTGCTCTTAGCTCAGCAAGTCGAACGCTCGCGGATTGCCCGTTGGGGGATGTGTGGCGGGGCGCTCGCCATCGGCGGATTGCCATTTCTATTTCTTACTTACGTAGCCCGCTTTGTGACTTTTTGAGCTCGGCTAATTTTTAGGAGTCCAACATGTCAAGTGAAGTGACATCACCACGAGTCCCCTGGGTTGCTCTCGCGCTTTCATTCCTCTCAGCCGGCGTAGGGCACGTCTATTGCGGACGGATTGCTAAAGGGCTGCCGCTCTACTTTGCGTGGCTGCTCGTACCGCTCTCGACAACGATCGCGGCGCTGTCACCACCCTCGACGGCAAGCCTGTTGCTCCTGGTGATCTTGCCAGTTGTCATTGTCACAATGGTCTACTTTTACGCAGCCGCGGACGCGTGGCGACTCTGCAATCATGCATCACCGAACTATTCGCTCCGCGATTACAACCGCGTCGGAGTTTATTGGCTGTTGATCGTCGTGCAGATGATTTTCTCGATTGGCCTCGTCGCAGGTGCCCGCGGGTTCGTTTACGAAGCATTCCTGGTTCCCACCAACAGCATGAGTCCGACCATCCTCAGCGGAGATCGGATCTTGGCTAGAAAACTCTTACCACAGGATCACTTTCCCAGGCGGGGAGACTTAATCGTCTTCCGCAATCCAACGCCGACGGGAGCCACCGTCTTCATGAAACGCGTCGTGGCGGTGGCGGGCGATCAGATCGAGATCGAAGGGGAACGCATTCTAATCAACGGCAACGAACTGAAGAGAGATCGTCTTCCCGCCGCGAGCCGAAAACGACTTGGGCAACAAGTGGAAGGACAAGTCGCCCATGAAGAGAACGCCGGCAGCCGTTATCTAGTGAGCTATAGCGACGCTTCCGAGGACAGCAAGGAACAGAAAGTTTTTGAAGCGACGGTCCCCGAAAACCAAGTCTTCGTACTCGGCGACAACCGCAACCGCTCACAAGATAGCCGCCATTTCGGCTCGATCCACCGGGGCGACATCATCGGCTACGTTGACTATATCTTTTGGCCGGCGGAATCGTGGGCACGGTTTGGGGTGGTGAACTGACGAGTGCTTTCCTTTTCAACCAACAGGTTGTCTGGCACGTTCTCATAGGTGGCCAAAAACTGTTGCTGAACCCGTCGCCAAAAGCCCATAAAATGACTCCTGTTCGACGGCGGCTCTTGGGAGCGACAGCGGCGGACTGCGAAAAGGTTACGGCACACGCTTGAACAACGCGGCTGACGATTCTTAGCGGGATCGACTCGACCGCTTCCCGGGGGCGTGTGCGGCAGCCCGAGTAGCAGTGATCGCGAACGCGGTTCTCAGAGCCGACGAACGAGCGGCCCGAAGGATCGCCCGCTTTTCGAATGATGGACGTCCATCTTGTTTATAGTTTTCAGTTGGCAGTTTTAAGTGTTCAGTGTTCAGTTACCAGTTCGAAATCGCTTGAGAGTATTAGCTGCAGGTGGCGGATTTAATGTTAAAACGGTTTCCAAGAAACAACGAATCTTCACGAATAACACGAATCTTAGGGTGCCAAAATACCCCATAGGCTTACCAACAAACCATTCGTTTTATTCGTCTAATTCGTGGTTCAAAAACCTTTGCGATTCTTCGCGTCCTTAGCGTCTTTGCGTTAAAAACCATGAACGAACCAAACGACAACCAAATAGCCCCCGATTCCCCTCCGCCGCCGACCGACGCGGTGCGGAATTACTTGCTGTACACACTCAGCCTCCCCGAGCGGGCGGTTCGCAGTTCTGTGGGCGCGGTTGGCGGGGCCGTGCGTGAGTCGACGGGGCTGCTCGTGCCGCAGGCGATTCGGGACAGCACGACGTATTCAGTGCTGGTCCAGCAAACGCTCGACTTTCTGACCGAAGACGTCGGCGGCGTTAAAAAGCAGACCGAGGAAACGAACACAGCGACACCGCGGGTGGAAAACTTTGTCGCTCGCAAAACGGTAGGCAACTTTGTCGAGATGGCCGGCCTGGCCACGCTGCACCTCTCGCCATTGATGGTTTTGGCGATGGTTAGCGACGTGGCGCACGGTTCGCAAACCTACTTGAAGGAGCTGGCCGACGAACTGCGTCGTGAAGGGGTGATCGACGAGCAATCCACCATCGACAGCACGGGCGATTTGCTCGAAGCGTTGGGTCGCACTTCAAAGACGGCGTCCGCGGCGTTCGATACCCCGCCACTTTCACTCGACGGCCTCAAGGAAACGCTCAGCCAGACCACCTCGGCCGCTGGCGAGATTGACCTCACCAAGGCGTTGCCGCAGAGCGAGATCAACCGCATGTGGCAAGAGATGCGTGACTTGGCTTCGGAGGAAGAAGTGAGCCTGTTGGAGCTCTCCAGCGCGATGACGCTGCACTCGCTGGGCAAGATCGCCAACGTGGGTCGCGGTGCGCTTTCGACCGTGCGAGTCGCAGGAAACCTGTTCGACCGTCACATTCTCGACCATTACGCAAACGCCCTGAGCGACATCCACAACAAAGGCTACTACGCGACACTAGCCGAAGTTAGCGGACCCTATGTTGAAGCGCTGTGGGAGAACTTCTCGACCGAGCGTTCGACGATTACCGAGGACTTGCTCAACGGTCGTATCTTGGGGCAAGCCAAAGCAAAGCTGGGGAGTTGGCTCGGGCTAACGGAAGAACAGATTGAAGAAAAACAAAGCGACTGAATCCCATTTAGCCGCCGAGCTTGCTCGGCGTTTCCGTAAGACGCACTTGATCATTCCCCCCACAACGTCGCAACAATCCGTCGCCCGCCGGCCCGATTGCGATGTTCACAAAGATAAATCCCCTGCCAGGTGCCAAGATTCAAACTTCCCTGTGTCACGGGGAGTGTTAGCGAGCAACCTAACAGCGAACTCTTGACGTGTGCCGGCATGTCGTCGGGACCCTCACAAGTGTGACGATGCGGAAAGTCTTCGGGGGCGATTGCCGACAGCGAGCTTTCCAAATCAAGCGGCACATCCGGGTCGGCATTTTCGTTGATCGAAAGCGCCGCCGAAGTGTGCTGCAGAAACAACTGCAAGACGCCAACTCGCAGATCAGCCATCTCAGGAAGGGCGTTGACGACCTCGCGTGTAATGAGATGAAACCCGCGGCTTCGAGGGGCGAGCTGTAACATGGTTTGATGCCAGATCATCGTTGGACGTCCTCCGTGCGTGAAGTGGCCATGAATGTTAAGTGAGGGCAGTTGGATCGTCTGGGCTGCCAGCAGTTCAGGTGGAAATTCCCCGCAGAAAACCGCAGCCGGAACAGATTCGCGCTGTCAAGTGGTCGACTCGCTGAAAAGCGATCTTTCAGCGCAGAAAAAACTTGACTTCCTTAACGTGTTGGTAATAATCCCTTTCTAAAGCAACACATTCCCAAGCCCGGAAAGACGTTGTTAGAGTTGAACTTAGGGCAATATAGCAGAGGCATGCCGCCCCCTTCCTGCGACGCTGTCCTCCCCTAAGTTACCAGACTTTCGTCTTTTGGCCGTGTGATCGGCTTGGATATCCAGTTTCGCCGCCCCGGTACGGACTACGGCAGTCCGCATGACGTGATGGGCAGCAATAGTCTAGGGTGATCGACAATCTGTTTGCACCCTCTAGATGAGAGAGAAACCCAATGCCAGACCACAAGCTCAAGAACGTGTTCGAAGCCATCCTGAAGTACGGGCACGACGAAGATTTTGCTCCACGAATGGACGAAGATTTTCGTGCTACGCAGGCTCCTGCCGGTTCTCGCGAGAAGCTGGACGTCCTCGCTGAACGCGTCCGTATGGGACAGCCCTTGTGGCATGAGGAAGACCGTGCCGACTACAGCGGCCTGACCGGTGCTGTTCGTCCTCGCGACTGAGCCTTCAGGCATTGAGTCCTTGAAAGCCATCGACTGTAACTTAAAGCCCACCCGAGCATTGCTTGGGTGGGCTTTTTATTGTTCTTGGCTACGCGACGGCTAAGCCGCAAGCGGCCGAGCAACAGTTGCCCAATTGGGGGAGCGATGTGTTTGCTGTCTTCTTGGAGCCGCTTTCAGGCGACGCGGCGGCCTCCTCAAGCGGTTCTAGTTCGTCTCGAAGCACTAACATATCCCGAGGGGCGTCGATCCCCAGTCGGACTTTGTCGCCGGCCAGCCGCACGACGGTGATGACAATATCTTCGCCAAGTCGGATTCGTTGAGACTCTTTTCTTGACAATACTAGCACTGGTGGAAACCTCCGTGTTTTCCCGTGACGGGTAGTTGTGTTTGAACTCTGCAATCTTCACTGAGTGCACGGGCGTCCAGTATACCTATCCGCCTGTTCACTGCAAGTTGGTTTTCAAAAAACTTTCTCACCGCTAGCACTCGAAACCAATTAGGCAGCGCTAGCGACACATTGCTCGATGGGCGGGGCTGAAACCAAGTGCGTCCGTTGCACACGCTCGCCTCCTGATCCATAGAACAGAATCGTATTTCTCTCAGCCTCCCAAACGGCACTGAGGCGAACGGCGCGCGGTCCATGCAGACAGAAACTGATTCCGCATATCTCGCTGCCTCGCCAAAGAGTTGACTGGCTAAGAGGAAATTGGTTGGGCCTTAGTTGTTCGATCTCGCTGAGGGTTTGGTTAATGAAGCTGCATATATCGTTGAAGTTAGAAAGGCTTTCGTGGCTTTCCACCATGACTGCTGAAACCTCGGATGGGTGATGGTCTTGTAGTCGCTCTCCTCGTTGCACACCAACGCTCGATCGTTGCTTTGGATGCGGCTAGCAGCTCTCTCAAAAAGACGCGCGGCCGACATGTTAAAATAGGAATGTTGGGGCTACCCTATTACTTCGGTAGATCTTGCCGCATTTCTCCATCAACGCGACCTGAATAGTTGCTTGAACTTTTCTGGTTGTTTTCCGGCAAGACTTTTTAGGAGACCGCGTGTGCGCAAACGCATGCGTATGCCATGTTGGTTTAAAAAGAGGGCAGCGTAATCTTGAGAGAGAACGATCCAAGGCTATACCAGCGAAGAGTGGTACGTCTCGAATCAGCCGAACACGCGCTCAAGTAGCTCGTCAGTCAGCCAGACCTGCTCACGTACGTCGACTTGATTGAACACCGCGTTTACTTCTTGCGTGTCGTCAGTTGCGCTCGCTGGGACGATTGCGGACTTCACGTGGCTTTCGCTTACAACTGGTTCAGAGAGTGGTTTCGCAATCAACGCGATAGTTTCTGATTCGGCTAGCTCGTGTCGAATCTGGTTATGTTCAATCGCTGCGTCAATCAGTTCAAGCCTTGTTCGCTCTGTCGTATGGACTTGAGCCTGCTGCACAGGCGGACTTGTTGCTGCTTGGAACTGTAGCGCCGCTTGCTGGGAGTTCTTTTGCCAAGTGAGAAAGTCGAGGCCGTCAGCGTCGCCATCTTGGTCAGCATCAGCGACGGCGCCGCTTGAGGTGCCGTAGTCTCCTTTCCAGAGGTTGAGGTCGGCTTGATCGACATTCCCGTTGACGCCGAAATCACCAGGCAAGTCTTGAACAAATGTAGCCGTCGTTAACGCCGACCATTGACCATTAAAGAGAGCGCGAGCCTGAATCGTTTGGCCATTGCCTGGCGTAATCGGAGAGTTGTAAACCTGCGCTGAGCTCAAGTTGATGCCGCCACCGATCGCACGCGGATCTGAACCGTCGAGCGTGTAATAGATTGCCCCCTGCGCTGCCGAAATCTGTAAGGCAAAACCTGAGGAAATCGTCCCGCCATACTGGTTGTAAGATGGCGCTGAAATGGTCGGGTAAAGCAAGCCTCCTTGAAGCTGACCTAGTACAAGCGAATTTCGGCTGCCGAAGTAGCTGCCGGTAATCGAGTTGATCTCGTTCTGCCAATGGGTCTTGTTGCGTGGCGTATTGCGGACTGAATCACCCCAACGGGCCGATTCGGCGATAATGCCTGGCTCGACCTGCGCTGCACGAGCCAAGATAAGAGCCTGACTCGCCGCAGGAGTCATCACCCCGCCGTCGAACATGTGTAGCCGTACGCGATCCGCGAAGGCGAGTCGATACTCAGGGCTGGCCAATAAGTCTTGGTGGAGGAACCCGGGATTAAACTGCGAGAACAGTCTATCGTTGCTGCTCGTGAAAGGCTCTGTGCGATCGATATTGTTGCTGAAGTTTGCGCCTAACGAGTGCTCGTTGTCGTGAATAAAGAACTGAAATCCGTGGTCGTTGGTCACTCGGTTGCGGATGCCGAACCAGTTGTTTGCCTTTTCATCTGCTAGAAACTGCGAAATCCCTGTATCGAACGCACCCGTGGAAAAATCGTAAGCATGTAGTCGGCAAGATTCTCGACATCGAGCAAGATGGGGAGGCGAAGCTATCAGTGCGATCATGCTCTTCGAGCCGGCTCCAAAAGATGGAAGTAAGCCCGACTGTAGATGGCAATTGATTCCCTGCGGCCGTTTCAGGAGCGCTTAGCAACTCACCCAATCGGCGAGGAGTTTACCTTTGTTGGGTGGATGAGGACTTTTGGCACGTAGCTTGCATAAGACTTACTAGCCGCCAAGCAGCGGCCCTGATTCGCCGGAACACGAATCATGGGGCCGGGACAGAGAAGAGGCACTGCAACTGGGCCGGCAAGAGAAGAAGCAGCAACCGCAAGACCTTTGAAAGCAATAGTTTAGGGCGTTTTTCGACTTAATTACCCTCCCCGTAAGTCGAGGAACTCCCGCTCAAAGGTCACGTTCAAGGCGGGTCTGGGATGCACCTGAAGAGGCATTCCCAGGCCCGCCTGTTGCTTTTGGTGTGTTGCAAAATTGAACACTTGGGCGATTTTGCTTCACCTCGAAATAGAACATTTGCGGTTTGCCTATCCTGATTGGCAAGTCGATCACTAGGCTCCAACTTTTAGCCGCGTTGAAATCTCAAGGCTGCGTTTCCAATCGCTTTTCAACTTCCTGTACGATAGAGGGTAGAGATAGCCAGCTCGACATCTCCAGAAAGCACTCGACGGGGCATTATGCGTTTCACTTGCCAGACATTAGGTCGCAAACACACGGTCAACCTGTTACGCGTCTTGTTGGCGACGCTAACTGGCTTCGCCGTCATGCTTTCTTTCGCACACTCAGCAAGTGCAGAGGATTCAGCTCGCGACTCCAGCGCTCAGTTCTCCAGCCAACTGATTGACGACCTCATCACGAGGGGTTGGAAGGAATATGGCTTCGCACCTTCGAAAGAAGCCACCGACACTGAGTGGTGTCGGCGCTTGTATCTTGATGTGCTTGGTCGCATTCCAACGGTCGAGGAACTAGAGAGCTTCACCAATCAGAAACGAACGGCTGACCGTGATGAAAAACTAGTCGAGAAGCTCCTAGGACCCGAGTACGTCGACGAGTACGCACGCAACTGGACCACGATTTGGACCAACACGCTCATTGGTCGCACCGGTGGCACGGATCGCCGTGCGTTAACGAGCCGTCCGGGCATGATGCAGTACCTGGAAAGAGTGTTGCTTGAGAACAAGCCCTATCACCTGATGGCTCGCGACCTGATCACGGCCACAGGCGATGCTCGGCCTGATATGGAAAACTTCAACGGGGCGGTCAACTTCTTGGTCGAGAAGCTCGATGAGAATGGTGTCCAAGCCACGGCGAAGACCTCCCAGATTTTCCTTGGCATGAACGTCCAATGCACTCAGTGCCATAATCATCCATTCAACGAGTACCAGCAAAATCAGTTCTGGGAACTCAACGCCTTCTTCCGTCAAACGCGAAACGAGATTGAGCGGATGATGGACGACGACAATCCAAAACCTTTCGCAACACTTATCGACGACAACTTCGGTGGCGAAGGGCGCATGTTGGGTGATCGCCGTCGCGAGGTCGTGCTAGAAATGCGTGACGGCAAGCTGGTCGATCGCGACGCGGCAAGCGTACACGCAGCACCCACTTATTACGAACTTCGCAACGGCCAAGTCCGCGTCGCCTACCCCGTATTTGTGGACGGCACCTCACTGGCGGAAAAGTACGCCGACAAAGGCGAAGACTACGGCAACAGCGGGGCAATCGAGCAGATTAACCGCCGCGCTGAGCTCGCCGAGATGATTCTTGATGCAGATCAGTTTGAGCAGGCCTTAGTGAATCGCTATTGGGCACATTTCTTTGGCCACGGCTTTACCAAGCCGATTGACGATATGGGGCCTCATAATCCTCCCTCGCACCCTGAGTTGCTCGAGCAATTAGCTCAAGACTTCCGGCGTTCCGAGTTTGACCTCAAGGGCCTGATTCGCCGCATTGTTCTGAGCAAGCCTTATCGACTCAGCAGTCGTATGAATAGCAGCAATGCCGAGGACGATCCGGCGTTGGGTCGGCCACCCATGTTCAGCCGTTTTTATGTTCGCCAAATGCAGGCAGAGCAGTTGTTCGATTCATTGTTGATCGCGACCGAAGCCGATGCCCAGGCTACGAGTGATAAGAATCGCGACATGATGAAAGCTCGCTGGCTCCGTCAGTTCAGCACGGCTTTTGGTAATGATGAAGGCACGGAGTCGACCAGCTTCAATGGTTCGATCCCCCAAGTGCTAACGCTCATGAATGGCGATCTCACAAAGAAGGCCATCCGCACGAAGGGAGAGAGCTTTCTTGGACGTGTTGCGAACGACACTTCTCTGAGCAACGCTCAGAAGTTTGAATATTTGTACAAGGCGGGGCTCAGCCGCAAGCCCTCGAAAGAAGAACGCAAGGTTTGCAATCAGTTGCTCGCCAGTCGCAAGGGCGATGTGGCTGGGACTTTGCAAGACGTGTGGTGGGCGGTGTTGAATAGTAATGAGTTTATTTTGATTCACTAATGTCGTGTCATTCCGACAGGTGTCTCAGCACCGGAGGAATCCGGTTCGTATTCTAGTTGGCTTTCAAAGCGAACAAGAATACAGACCGGATTCCTAGGTCGGCGAGCCTCCCGTCGGAATGACATGAAAACCTAACTCCTAACGAACAATGACCATGCACTCATCACCACGCACCTCCGGAATGTCCCGCCGTCACTTCATGTCACACCTGGCCGGTGCTTCGGCGCTCGCCGGGCCTGCTTGGGCATTCACCAATACGCTCCGCGCGAACGCGGCGACACTTAAGAAGAATCAGAAGTCGTGCATTATGTTGTGGATGGGTGGTGGTCCGCCAACGATTGATATGTGGGATATGAAACCCGGCGCGACGACCGGCGGCCAGTTTAATCCGATCGCCACCACCGGTGAATCGCAAATTAACGAGCTGATGCCGAAGCTCGCTGAGCAGATGAAGCACCTGTCGGTCGTGCGTTCGATGAGTACCCGTGAAGCGGACCATACCCGCGGCACCTACTACATGCGTACCGGCTACGTGCCGAATCCCAACATCGAGCATCCTAGCTACGGGTCGGTCGTGGCACACGAAATAGGAACGAAAACGAAGGGCTTGGAAATCCCACCTTTCGTCGCAATCGGCGGCTCGGGAGGCGGGCCAGGATTCCTGGGCATGACTTACGCGCCGTTCCAAGTCAATTCCAACGGTCGCATGCGGGACATGCAAATGGGCGTTGAGGATTGGCAACTCGCGGATCGGATGAAGCTGCTGAGCCTTCTGGAACGCCGCTTTGTCAATCAGAAACGTGGCCCCGCACCGGAAGAACACGCCAAAGTGCTCGAAAGCACTCTGCAGTTGATGACAAGTGAGCAGTTGGTTGCCTTTAAGGTGGATCAAGAGCCGCAAGCGATGCGCGATCGCTACGGCAACGATTCGCTCGCCCGCAGTTGCCTGCTTTCGCGTCGCCTCGTGGAAGCAGGCGTACCTTTCGTTGAAGTGAACTTTGGCGGATGGGACTTGCACCAGAATTGCTTCACGTCGCTCGAAGAAAAATTGCCTCGCCTGGATCATGCACTGGCGACGCTGACTCAAGACCTAAGCGAGCGTGGTTTGCTGGACGATACGGTGATCGTCTGCATGGGCGAGTTCGGACGCACTCCGCGTATCAACGAAAACGCCGGTCGCGATCACTGGGCACGCAGTTGGAGCGTCTTGGCCGGTGGCGGCGGACTCGCCGGGGGGCGGGTGATCGGTTCAACCAACGCCGATGGGACCCAAGTCACCAGCGAGCCCTACAGCAGCGAAGATCTAATGGCTACCGTCTGCCAAGCGATGGGCATTTCGTTGCAGACCGTGTTCACGGCGAACAACGGTCGACCGATGAAGATTGCGAACAGCGGGAAACTCATTGAAGGGCTTATTGCTTAACATCGCTGTTAGTTTTCAGTTTGAAGTTTTCAGTGTTTAGTTCTACGGAGCTCGTTTGCTTTGAACTTGAGACTGAAAACTGAACACTGACAACTGAAAACTCTCACACATTAAACAAGAAGTGACACACGTCGCTGTCTTGCATGACGTACTCTTTCCCTTCGACGCGCATCTTGCCGGCTTCGCGAATGGCTTTTTCGCTGCCGTGCTCTTGAAGGTCGTCGACGGAGTACGTTTCGCAGCGGATAAAACCGCGCTCGAAATCGCTGTGGATCACTCCAGCGGCTTGGGGGGCGGTGGCACCGACGGGGATCGTCCAAGCGCGGATTTCTTTCTCGCCTGCCGTGAAATAGCTTTGCAGGCCCAGTAACTTGTAGGCTGCCCGAGCTAGTACTGCCAAGGCAGGTTCTTCCAGGCCAAGGCTTTCGAGCATCTCGGCTCGCTCGTCGTCGTCGAGCTCGGCAAGTTCTGATTCGAGACTCGCACAAACGGGGACGACGGCCCCTCCTTCAGACGCTGCACGTTCGCGAACTTTCGTCACATGCGTGCCTTCACCGGCTAGGTCGTCCTCATGAACATTCGCGACATACAACACTTGTTTGGCGGTGAGTAGCTGGCACTCTTTGAACGCTTTCGCGAGTGCGGCATCATCAAAAGAAAGCGAACGAACCGGCTTGCCATCGGCAAGCAACGCCTGACAGGCTTCGAGGACTTCCACCCGCTGCTTCGCCTCCTTATCGCCAGTGCGAGCCGTGCGTCGTGCTTTATCGAGCATCGTTTCGACCGACTGCAGATCAGCCAACATCAGTTCCGTATCGATTGTCTCAATGTCACGAATCGGATCGACCCCGCCATCGACATGCACGACGTCGGCATCTTCAAAACAACGCACCACGTGCAGGATGGCGTCGACGGTACGGATGTGCGAAAGAAACTTGTTGCCAAGACCTTCCCCTTCGCTCGCCCCGCGGACGATGCCCGCGATGTCGACCAGTTGCAAAACGGCGGGAATGACCTTCTGTGTTTCGATGAACGACTCAATCGTCGCCAGTCGCGGATCGGGGACCGGGACCGCGCCGACGTTGGGTTCGATCGTGCAGAAGGGATAATTCTCACTGGCGATCCCCGCCGAGGTGAGTGCGTTAAACAGCGTTGATTTGCCGACGTTGGGAAGGCCGACGATGCCTGCTTCCATGGAATTTATGATTGATGAATGATGATTGATGAATTGCTGAGGCGTCGATTCTAGACGAACCAACCTTCAAGAAATAGCGGCCAGTTGTGAACCACGAATAAGTCGAAAACCACGAATCTGCAGCGCCATCCTTATTCGTGCTATTCGTCTTATTCGTGGTTCCTACCTGAAGATTTCGCTCGCACCACTTCGACCCAGTGCTTCGCTTCGACGCCCAGAAAGTCGCTTAGTTGTTGGCGGCAAGACGTGCCGGGGGCGACGACCGTGTGGCCTGCTTTCACGGCTTCTCGCACTGCGGGGAAGAGGCGATCCTCGCCGATTTGCTCTGAGAGATCGTAGTGCGAGTAGCCGAAGGACCCCGCCATGCCGCAGCAGCCGGCTTCGATCTCGGTGAGCGTTGTTCCCTCAATCGAATCGAACAGCTTATGCAAATCCTGCGTGCCAAACACGGCCTTCTGATGACAATGGCCGTGGAGCTTCAGCTCGACGGCATCGCACTCAAGTTCGATGCCTTCACTCAGCAGGAAGCTCTCCAAGAGCTGAACCTTCTCGGCGACGCGCTTGCCAGCAGCTTGATCATCGACCAGATCAGGTAAGTCGTCCGCTAATGATGAAGCACACGACGGTTCCAGGCACACGATCGGCAAACCTTCGCTGGCATACTTGTCGAGGTTCGCGATCGTCTCCGCCCCGTGCTGCTTCGCCTCGTCAACGAGGCCCACAGAAATCCGCGGACGCTGACAACAGCCGGCTCTGGCGAGGATGACTTCGTAGCCGAGTGACTGAAGCAACTCGAATGCCGCTCGGCCGATGTTCGGCTCAAGATAGTTTGCAAACGTGTCGTCGAAGAGCACAACCTTTCCACGCGTGACGTTGCTTCGAGACGAGCTTTGAGCGAGTAGTTTTTCCAAACTCTCTGGAGCCGGGGTGGGAAGCGGTCGTCGCGGATCGACACCGGTCCCATATTCGATGAGTTTGCGTGCCCCTGGAAGCTTTGTCACGAAACTCGCGAGCTTGCCGAATCGATTGCCATACTTGCGGAGCTGATCAGGAAACTCACCAAAGAGCTTCGCCGAACGTGGCACACCGTGTTGCTTGTAGCGCAACTGGAGGGAATCGGCCTTCATCTTTGCCATGTCCACGGCATTGGGACATTCGCTTTTACAGGCCTTGCAACTGAGACAGAGTTCGAGAACTTTGTGAACTTCATCGGAGCCTAGCGCGGCCAACGCATCTCCATCGAGTTGCCCACTCATGGCGAGACGTAAAGCATTCGCCCGACCGCGGGTGCTGTCCTGCTCCTCGCGTGTCGCCATGTACGAGGGGCACATGACGCCGGAGCCAACCTTGCGGCAGGCACCAACGCCGTTGCATTGCTCGACCGCTAAGCGGAACCCTCCTTGGTCGCCGTAGCGAAAGCCTGTCGGGATTTCCGGTGCCTTGTAAGCGGAGCCATATCGGAGCATGCTCGGGTCGATCATAGAGGGGGCATCGACGATCTTACCAGGATTCATCAAGCCTTTGGGATCAAACAGTCCCTTCACCTGGCGAAAGGCTTCGTAAAGCTTCGGTCCGTAAAAGCGAGGCACGTACTCACCACGGAGCTGGCCATCGCCGTGTTCGCCGGCAAACGCTCCACCATATTGAACCACCAATTCGAATGCTTCGTCGGCGATGCCCTTCATGTGCTCCTGATGTTCGCGGAGATGCAAGTCCAGCTCCGGCCGGAAATGGATGACTCCCACTGAAGCGTGTGCATACATGGTGCTGGCAACACCGCGTCGGTCGCAGATAGCTTTCAGCTTGTCGATGTATTCGGCGAGAACTTCAACAGGCACGCAAGCATCTTCGACGAAGGCCTGGCCTTTGACGGATCCTTTCACGTTGGAGATGAGGCCCAAACCGAGGCGGCGAGTCTCCCACACTTTTTTATGTTCGGCAGGGTCGAATAGGGTAGGGGAGTCGTAACAATCGCGGGAGTGTGTTCCCCAGACGGCTAAGCCGCGAGCGGCTTGTTCGACTTCTTCTTCATCGCCAGAGAATTCAACAATGAGAATGGCGCCGGGCTCACCGACGATCCAATCGGCCAGCTTGCGTGTCGAGGCGTTCGTCTTCGCTTCCTTGAGGACTTTTCCATCAAGCATCTCGATCGCTGATGGACCATGTTTAAGAATCTCCGGGACGGCTGCGAGCGATTCGATCTCGTCATGAAAATGCAGCAGGCACAGGGCGGTTTTCTTGGGAAGCGGTACCAGTCGGAGTTTCGCTTCCGTGACGGTGGCGAGTGTCCCTTCAGCGCCGACGATCAACGAACTTAGATTCCAAGCACGTGGACCTGCATTGTCGCGCGGGCCGATGGGCCCCGTGTAGCCGGCGCCGTCGACGAACTCATCAAGGTTATAGCCCGCGACGCGACGCATGATGTTGGGATAACGGGCGAGGATCTCCTCGCGATTGGCATCAATGATTGACTGAAGACCCTTTTCAAGATCGTTGTTCGAATCGGCACCGGGAGTGAACTGCGAGAGTGAAAGCGTGCGTCCTCCCGCGAGTACGACCTTGGTTCCCAGCACATGGTCAACGGTCCTTCCATGAACGACCGATCGCGTTCCCGAAGAGTTATTGCCAATCATTCCCCCAACCGTGGCACGAGACGATGTGGCCGGATCGGGGGCGAATTGCAGGCCGTGTCCGACGAGTTGCTGATTCAGGTGATCGCGGACGACGCCTGTTTCGACGCGAGCCCAGTTTTCGTCCGCGTTGACTTCCAAAACTCGGTTCACGTGGCGAGAGAGATCGAGCACCATCCCGGGGCCAAACGTCTGCCCGGAGAGGGCAGTGGCTCCGCCGCGGGGCGTGATTGGCATGTCGTAGGCGGCAGCAAACGCGAGTGCTGCTCGCACATCCTCTTGGTCCGCCGGGGCAACGACGCATGCTGGGGTGATTTGGTAGTGGCTCGCGTCGGTGGCGTGGATGCCACGGATCACCGGGTCGAACGAAACTTCGCCACGAACTGCCTCGCGAAGATCACGCTTGAGTTTTTCAGTGACTGGAAAGGTTTTCATGCGTCGAGTATACCATCGGCACAACGAAAAACATCATGCGAACAACATCATGCCGTCTTGCGGGAAGAACGAACTCATGACCGAATTCTTACAGGTAATGATCACTGCCGGAACCCGTGCCGAAGCGGAAAGCATCGCTCGTGTGCTTGTCGAAAAACGCTTAGCCGCGTGTGTGCAAGTTTCCGGACCGATTACCAGTGTCTACCGCTGGCAAGAGAAGATCGAGCAGAGCGAAGAGTGGAAGCTCACTGCGAAGACTTCACCGGCGCGATTTAAAGAACTCGCTGCGCAAACCAGCGAACTTCACTCTTGCGATTGCCCAGAGATCGTTGCCACGGCGATTTCCGATGGGAGTAAAGCTTATTTCGAGTGGTTGGCCGAGCAGTTGTAGAAACAGACTCAGAAGAAGGAGTTTCAATAAGACTTCAGCGTCTTGAGGTTCTGGTTTTGGGAACCCGACGCCGAATGTCTAGCAGATGCTCTCGCTCAGCTAGCTCTAGTTTGCGCGAGAAGGCTTTGACCGCAGGATCCGTCCGGGTGCTTGTGCTAGGTGAGGCTGCAGGCGACTGCGACCGAAGAGGAATCGACCGGAGTAAGCGAGGACAAGCATTGCGAGGAAGCAGAAAATGATCTGGTTCGTAAAGGTCGAGATATCCCCACGCGCCCAGCCAATCAGGTGACCGCTGGCCGCAGCCAGGAACGCAATCAAATAAGAGTTGTTCGGTTGGGTGATCAGCAGTTGGTCAACGAATCGCAGAGCGAACGCAGTTAGGAACGCATAGAAGACGAGCATGTGCAGCCCTCCTTCGTGGTAGCCGTGGCCGACGATTCCCGGGCCCCACGTCGCACGCGTATTGGCCTTGGCATCCTTGGGTAGTTCAAAGCCAAGACCAATCGGTTTGTCTTCCCAGATAGCACGCGGAATGGGCGTCAAGAGGACGAACTTCAGGGCATTGAAGGGCTTGGTCTCGACTTCGTTCCGATAAATGTGGATCGCAGTCAAGGAAAGTTGCGCGCAGTTCTGCCCTAAGAAGTGATCGGTCGAGGAACTCATCAGGCGCTTGGGGATCTCTTTCAACGCTGCGAGAGAACTCGACGCACTGCGATCTTCGGCAGCGACATTTTTAATGTCAATTCGGCTAAAGTGTCTAATCTCCGAATAGGCGGCGATGACCGCCATGCCACAGAAGCCGGTTATTCCTAGTACCATCAACGCGTAGCGAGGAGTTCGATTTCTCAGTGTTAACCAGTAAAGAGCAATCGGGACCACCGAAAGTACGCCGACCATGTTTCTGCGGCCACCACCAACAACAATGGCAAGCAAAACCGCGTAGAAGAAAGTTCCCAGCAAAATGCTCAGCAGGAACGGATTCTTCCGCTGCTTCCACCAGGCGACGAATGCAAAGGCAAAGGCAAAGATGCTTCCCTTGCCACCGACCTGGAAGATGACCTGTCCAATTCCCTGAATGTTCAACGGGAAAAGCACAGCTAGGCCCATTAAACAGGCGATGGCTACCATGCAGAACAAAGTGGCAGGGGATTGGGGAGGCCATTTTCGGAAGCGACGATTCGCCAATTTTGCGGCGAAATTCAATTTGTAATAGAAGAGAAACAGAAAAACGGTGAAGACGATCGCACCGACCATGTAGTCCATGTAGTCACGTCGTTCGAACTCTTTGACGCGAAAGAGTTCGGGCCAATAGCCGGCCGTGAGTCCCGAAATTCCAATGAAGTTGATGAGGCTCAACAACATGAAGTTCCACGTCGTGAGCAGATCGCTCTTGCGACGCAGGTAAGGGAGCAGAATCGCCACGCCGAGGACGAACATGTAGACCCAGCAGAACCAGACAAGTAGTCGTTCAGGGGGCATGATTTACCTCTTCAGGGGAACTAACGTGGCCGGGCCGGGGCCCAACCCTGAGTTATGCGATTCAAAGGGGGACTGGTAACCACTGTAAAGGTTGCTTATCTGCAGCCATTATAGGGGGTAATGCTGATTTACTTGGTAACATAATCAAGGAAATAAGTCGTCTAGCTGTCACATCCGGCAAAGTCGTTCCACGGGATGTTTCGTCCAAGCTCAAGCTGTCTCAGTCGACGAACATCTTCCCGGTAATACTGAATGAGTCGGTTGTGAAGTTGCTCAGATAGTTTGGGGGCTGACTGGCCGAAGAGCCGAGCCCAGCACAAGCGATCTAAGGCAACGTTCATGCGATTCGCGATTCTCGAAAGCGGGTCTTTGCGGCGCTCGAAGAACTTTCCGCCGTGCTTGGCTTTTCTCAAAAGGCGGTCGATTCCGTTCCAAAGGCGAAGTCGCGTCAGCGAATAGCTTGCCGCCATAGGGCGACTCCCTCCAGAGCTTGGCTGGAACGAACGCTCGACTCCGAGGAAGTCGTACAGCTCCTCGATGGTCTGCTGCCCCGCCTGCTTGATGTTTTCCAAAGTGACGACTCTTAATTGTTCCTCAGGGAAAAACTTGAGGTAATTCGCCAGGTGCTCGCCATAGAGACCAAACGTGAGGACCTCTGACGCTCGCGGGTACTCGGTGTATTGGCCGTCTAGTATTTTAGGCATTCCGACCTCAAGAGGCACGATAGGAAGGAAGCCGGTCTTCATGTAATGGAAGTAAGCTGAGACCGCTCGCGCTACGGGGTTCCGCAACACGGCGATCAATTTCGCCTCGGGCAAATGCTTTGCGAGGCGTTCAGGACATTCGGGGAGCCCAAGTAGGTTGGGCCGCTTGAAACCGACCAGTTGCCCAGCTTGCGCTGCTTGAAAATGACTCTCGAAGGCATCCATTCGCTCAGGCGAATAGAGCTCGCCCTCGAAAAAGGCGACTTCATACGGCGGCATGAAGATCTCGGGGTGCTCTTCAAGACACCGCAACACGTAGGTTGAGCCTGCTTTCTGGGCACCGATGACGACGAACTCTGGATGCATAGTGTTGACGATCGAAGTTGATGGAAACGTTGTTGGAGTCGTCGCTTGCGCGGTTGGTCAGCGATTTTTCGAATAGCAATAGCGGATGGCAGCCTCGAAACCATCGATCATGTTGCCGAGCGTAAATTCCTCGGTCGCCGTTTGCCAGGCGTTGCTCCCTAACTTATTGCGATACTCGGAGTCGGAGAGAAAACGCTCCAACGTGGACGCTAGTGCGTCGCTATCACCGTGCGGGAAAAGTGCCCCGTTCTTGCCGTCACGCAATGCGGCAATCTCAGGGTTGTGGCTGGCAATATGGCTGCCGGTGACCACAGGTAAACCATATCCGAAGGCATGCAGGAGACTCAGGCCGATATTCGCCGGGTAGCAGAAGACGTCAGCGGAAAGAAACCAGGCTGCCAGTTGCTCCTCCTCGTAGATTGCGCCTAGGAAGCGAACGTTTTGGGTGACACCGAGTTCCTCTGCGAGTGCTTTCAGGCGGAGCTGTTCGTCATTCTCTTTGCCAATCAGAATCACGTTGAGATGCGGGTGCTTGTTTCTCAGTTTCGCCGCTGCCTCGATCAACAGGTCGACCCGGTTGCCCGTTTCGAAACGTGAAACGTACAGAACAGTGGGGCCTTCGTTAAGTTCGTTCTCGTGCTTAAACGCTTCCAGTTCGTCCGGTCGGTCTAACCAGTGCTGACGAGCGGCTTGGACGGGTGCCTGGTCAAGGCTGTTGCATGCCACATAAACGCGATTCTCAGAAAAGCCCTCCGCCAGATACTGATCGGCCGCTGGCTGATTGTAGAATAGCAACGCATCGCTCAACTTGGCGATGCTCTGGCGGATGAGCCTTCGCGGCGTTGATTCGGCTTTGGAGTATCCGTGCCCCCAGAGGATCGTCTTGACGCCCGTGAGTTTTGCTTTCAGCAGCGTGGGGATTAGGCTGAGGTATCGAGCATTCCAGACAAGAACGGCGACATCCGCGTTGCGTTTGCTGACGGCTCGCCCCTGGGCGGTGTGCCAGAGGAGTTCGGTGCCAAGAAACCGATGCTGACCAAGCGGGACAAGCTCGGAGCGAAAACCCTGAGCATCCACGTTCGGGATGCCGTCCAAGTCACCGTATAGGAGGTCGAACTCGATCCCCTCCCGAGCGGCAAGTTCTCGGAACACGGGGACGCGATACTTCGCGAGCGAAGGCTGTTGAATAACTACACGGATCGTTTCGCTAGGGCACTGATCGTCGTTTTCACTCTCCGTGGTCATGGCTGGTCCGAGTGCTCCTTCGAGTCACAGGGCCATTGGTATCCGAGCCACAGCATCGTAGGTTCGATCCACTTGCGGAGAACGGTTAGGTCCTGCTCGGTCGCTGAGGATCGTCGGCCAGTCGCGAGTTTGGGGTTGATGATGCTTTGGAAGTTTTCGAGTACGGCAGGCTCTGGGTCGAGGTTTGCGAAGCGAAGAATCTCTTCAAAGGCGGTCAGATCGAGTTCTTCCAGCTTCAGCTCATGGTAATTCTCCGCAGCTAGTCGCAGGCCGTCGCTACGGGCCGCTTCTGCACAGCTGCGCCATTGCAACGCGGCGACTTCAAGAAGGTCGAGCTCTTTGACCATGCTTCTCAAGCCTGGAATGCGAGGCCCCCAAAGATTCTGTCCGACCGCTTTGCTTAAAGGCTTCGGAGCCATACGACGCAGAAGTTCCATGCTGTAATAAGGAACCTGACGGAGCTTCACTTCGCTGAGCCGTGACTTCCATTTGCCGGGCATCATCTGCTGTGTGCCGTGGCTTGTATTCTGCCAAAAGGCGCGGATCGAAAGGGAAGAGTCGATGCCGTTCCGGGTGATGTGAATCACTCTAGCGTCCGGTAAGACTTTCAAGACGAATGCGATCCTGACCGAGTTGCTCGGCGTTTTTTCCAAAAGCCGCGTCTTGCCGGCTTGGCGGACTTGCTGAGCGAAACGCTGGCGGATGTGGGCAATGACTTCGGGCCGGGCGTCTTCGGGGCGGAGGGCGTCTGACTTCTTGTCGTTGCCATAGCGCCATGTGAGTCTAGGCTCTTCGACTTCGCAAACGGTCGAGTGCGCACTGATCAACTGGCCGAGACGTGTCGTGCCGGATCGCGGAGCTCCGACGACGACAATGGGCTGCCGCAACAATTCGTCGTCAGTCATTGCGAAGCTCCCGCAGCCAGTGCTCTGCCGACCGCTTCTTCATACATTTCGACCATTTGTCCCGTCACGTGATCGGGAGCGAGCCAATCATGCACGTGCTGCCGACCCTGCTGACCTCGCGTGGCAAGCTCTTCAGGGTCGGCAACAAGATCGGCGATTCCTTTGGCCACCGCTTTTGAAGTGTTCTCGACAATCGTCGCGCCGCCGTTTTGCAGATCTTCCCAAATGTCGACTCCGTAGGTCGTGAGTACTGGTGTCCCGCAAAGCATGGCTTCGACCGAGACGAGTCCGAAGTTCTCCTGGCTAGTTGGTAGGACGAACAGGTCCGCCGCCTCGTAGAGCGACAGCTTCAAATCGCCACGGACCATGCCTAAGAAGTTTGAGCAGTCTTGCAGGCCCAGCTCTTGGGCCTTGTTCTTGAGCATGGCGACATAGTCTTCTTCGCCAGGACCAGCGATCCAAAGTTTGAGATTGGGATTTGAGTTCCTCAAGGAGGCGACCGCTTCGAGCAAGCGTTCGATCCCCTTCTTCACGTGCAGCCGACTCAAGAACAATAGATTGATTCCCACGGACGCCAATTCCGGGAAGTGTTCTCGCGCCAGTTCGGGCCCGGGCAAGTTTGCGTAGGCCGGAAGATCAACCAAACAGGGAACCACTTTCCAACGTGCGCCGGGGGCATGTTGGCTGGACTGACGCTGTTCCTCTTGTGCCGTGCAATGGACGAAGGCAGCCTCCTCGAGCAATCGTCGTCCGCCGAGTGCAAGGTAGAGTTTTTTCTTCCAGCGTTTCTGTTCGATGCACCAGTCGTCGAGCATGCCATGCAGGGTGATCACGTAGGGGGTCGCCATGCGTTGACAAAGCCCCCCGACCTGATGATTGCTGGGGACCCAGGGCGTATGCAGGTGGACGACATCGCTGTCTTGGAGGTGCCTGGACAGAGTGCGTAAATCTGCCGCACGCATGCGTTTGCTGCCAGGTAGCAACGACCCAAGCTGCACGACGCGAGGGCCGTTCTCGTTCGAATCGGCTTCTTTCCACTCGGGTGGGCAGTCGAGCGCATCGTGTGTGAGAAGCGTCACCGATTGCCCTGCATCAGCCAGCGCCGTGACGCCATCTAGGATCGCGCGCACGACACCACCATCTTCCTCAACCATCGCGGGAAAATAATGGACGATATGCACGCTTACTGCTCGCAGGATCGAGAAGAGTTGGACACGAGGTAGTTTGACGAGAGCCGCCTGCGAGTCACACGGATTCGGCCGCGGTCTTGGCTAAGGCGTGTCCTTCGCCGTTGGTTTCCTCGAGAGCTGGCTCTTCGGGATGAAGGGCTTCTTGCTTGTGGCTTTCGAGGAGTTGGATGATCTCCGCTTCGAGCGGCTCGAGCATCTCGGCGAGGCGTTCGATGGTCTCGCAGTAGGTCGAACCTTCTTTCCGCTCGCCAATGACTGTCAACTTGCCGACGGCATGGCCCCCGGAGATCAACGGTAGTTCGGTCCGCCATTGCTCGCGGCGTTCCGTGTCCGTGGGACGACGCCAGGTGGCGTGATAGCCTTCTTGCACGGCGGCTAGGTTGATGTCGAGACGCGCCTCGACCAGTTGCATTTTTTCGGCGAACTCGGTGACCGATTGCCAAAGCAAATTCCACTCTCGAGTGCCCTGTAGACGGAATGCCTCGCTACGGGCACTGTTTTGGCGAACTGGCTTAAGCAGGTTGTAACTGAGTGACTTGGCGCGACTGGCAAGCATGAGAAACTCAACGTGGCCGAATGCTTGGGTGAGAATCAGGATGCAAACCACAATTCCAACACCAGCGAGGGCAAGCAGATCGCTGTGCATCAGCATGCTCAACAAGGCACCAATGCATGTGACGGCACAGCAGACGGCAACCACAGCGAGGACGCGTGTGTTCGTGCCGAACTTGTTCATCAGACGGTGATGCAAATGGCCGCGGTCGGTGGCGTAGATGCTTCTTCCCGTCATTTTGCGACGCACGATGGCAGCCATTGAGTCGAACATCGGTAGTGCCCACAAGGCAATCGGCGCGGCCATGGCGACGGTGGCGGTCCCTTTCATCGCCCCTTCAATCGACAGCGTACCAACGACCAAGCCAATTAGCATGCTCCCCGCGTCGCCAAGGAACATCGAGGCAGGCGGGAAATTGTATTTCAAGAAACCAATGAGACCGGCGGCAACAGCGGCGGCTATTAGCGCGACATCCATGCGGATGGGGTTCGAGACGGTCGTGGCCATCGTCGCGATGGCGATGCACAGGATGATACCAATGGTCGAAGCAAGGCCGTCGATTCCATCAAGCAGGTTGAGTGAGTTAATCGCTCCCAGCAGCCAGAACATCGTGAACGGAATGGCAAGAACACCGAGCTTCACACGCCAGCCGAAGGCAACGAACTCGGGGATGACCAATCCCGAGGTGATCAGGATCAGCACGCCTAGAATCTGCCCAAGCAGTTTGTACTTGCCGGGCATGCCGTAGCGGTCGTCATAGAGACCTAGCATCACCATCCAAGCACCGGCGAGTGCCAGTGAACCCATCGTGGGCGAAATGTACTGGCGAATCTCAGGCAGAAAGAAAAAGGCTCCCGCGAGCGTAACGATCACGGACAGAAAAACTGCGAGACCGCCACCCAGGGCGACGTCTCCCTCGTGGTACTTGTGATGGCCATCCGGCCGATCGACGAACCCTGATTTCCTCGCTGCCCAGCGAACCAGCATTGTCATGAAGTAGCTGACAATGACTCCAGCACAGGCAATGGCGAGTAGTTGCTTCATGTTTGGTTAGCTTCCGACGATTCCTAAATGATCGAGGAGACCGAGCCGGACTCGGGGGTTTGAGTTGAATCCTTAGAGCAACTGGCGGGCCGTTTCTGGCCGAAAGTGCCATACGATGAGAGAAGAATCGCAAGAACACCCGATCCGGGATGATGCTCCAGGATCGGTCTTTTCGCGGAAAAACCCTTGTCCCGTAAGGGTTTGCTGCGATCTGAGTGTGCCTACTATCCCCTGCCCCCAACTTCACTGTTCACGGTACCAAATGCCATAGGCTTGTCAATGAAATGGTAGGCATCGCGGACGTTGATGACAATTTACAACCTCTTGCGGCATAACGCGTTGGGCTGAGGCAACGTTCAGATTTGGGTGTTTGTAGGGGTTACACGGAGTGTGCAAATCCCCATGGGTTGCAGCAGACGCCGTGCTCGAAATACCGATGGACACTCGCTACCTGCTTCTCAGTCCAAAAGTGTTGACCGAGGATGGTTCGGCAGGAATCGGGGAAATCGTCGCGGCGACAGGCTTCGTGCCACTCCACAGCAATGCTTCTTCCCCCTTTTTCAGGTCGATGCTGAAGACCCCTGGCTCGATCTCTTCCAGCAGGTGTTCACGATTGCCCGTGATTTTTACCTGGCCGCTCAAGCTGGGGCTGATCACGCAGGGTTCACCGGCAAGGCTTTTTACACGAACAAACTTTGTTTCGCCATCGTTGCGTTTCGCACTGACGAGAAACGCGCCTTCGGTGCGTAGATCGTGAAAAACAATGTCGGGCCATGCGTCGGGCCCTGCCGGGAAGACGCGGATACGATCGCCCCAACTTTGCAGGAGCATGTCGTGCATGCTTTGCGCTGCGGAGAGCGGCGTTTCCATCACGGGGCCGGCTTCCTTGTAAAGCCCGTTGGGTTGGAGGAAACGTTCGAGCCCCTTGAGATACTTCAAGGAATCGTTTCCGTTGCCGATCGCTGCTGAAATGGAAGAAGCTCCAGTGAATGAGTAGCCTTGCAGAGCCCCCTTGAAGCTGATCCAGTGTTTCAGAGACTTCTCGATGAGCTCGCGCTGGCCGGGCTGGTCAACGTTGACGAGATACAGGGGGTAGGCCATTAACAGATGCGAGTAGTGTCTGTGAGAGCGACTGAACGGTTGCCCTCGACCGATCATGAAGCCGTTTTCGTCCGCGGGGTAATCAGCCAGTCTTTCTAAGAGGTCTTTCCAAGCAGGTCGGAGCGGGTCGGCGATGTCGAGTCGCTCGGAAGCCTCGAGTAGCGCTTCGCAACCCCAGCGGAGTAAAGCCAAATCGTAATTGCAATCGGGAGCGGTTCCGCCATACTCAGGGGAGTAGGTTGGTGGAAGGTGCAAGCGGCCATCGTCACCCTCTTCGAGTAAATGGCGTTGGAAATTGACTGCTCGTCGCAACAGCGGGTAAATCTTCTTGCGGAGCAGCTCGTCGTCCATCGAATAACGGTAGTGCATCCAGCAGTTGTGCATCGCCCAGGTGAGATTCCCCGTGCAAGCCCAGTAGCGCATGTCTCCATTGCGGGGTTCGATTAAGTCTTGAGCGGACGTTACGGGAATGTAGGCGGAGTCCTCCTGCCATTCTTTCGGACTTACATTGTTGATCAGGTGTTGCTGATTCTTGTGGAGCGTGTTGATGAGCGACTCGGCCAAATGCAATCGGTTCGAGGCGCAGGTCGGCCAATAGCAAAGCTGGACGTTGAGGTCCCAGGTGATGTAGGGCCAGGGAGTTGGCTGAATCCATGGGCCGGCGGTATCCATCATTGGTCGGTCCGAACGAGTCGCGCAGGCCATTTTGTACATTTGGTGCCAGTAGAAGCTCTCCAGTCGTGTGTCGGGGATCGAGACGAAACTTGCAGGATAGTAACTGTGCCACCAGTCCAGATGCTCCTCGGGAATCTGGTGATATTTGTTCTTAGTTGCTTGTTCGACATTCGCCTTCGCGCGGTAGGCTGCGGTGGTTTCCGGAAACGTTTTTTCGATGCTGACGATGTGTCGCTCGTGATGATTTCCGGTGGGCGTGCTTTCCCAGGCAACCGCATATTGGCCGCCGGCGAGTAGGTTTTGAACCGAAAAACCTTCCAAGGCGTGCGCAGAAGCGTCTGGCTGCTGGACGGGGGTAACTTCGACCGGCGGGTTGGGCTCGAAGAGCTTGAGCGTCTTACGGTAATGGTTGCCGTACCTTTCCGCGAAATCTTCAACTTGCTTTTCGGTTCTGGGATAACCTGGACGGGTCGTTTCCGCTTTCGCTGGCTCCCAGGTCCAGTGGCAGGATTGGAAACTGCCTGAATTGACCCCCGTCAAGAACGTTTCAATGAGCATCTTGTCGGCGTGAACGTAGTGCTCAATTCCTACCTCGCCTGCATCCGTGGTAATCGTACCACGCAGGGCGGCGTCGTAGAGATTGAGACGCCAATTGCAGCCAGTGACCTTTTCCTCGAAATTCAGGTAGAAGGAACCGATCATTAGTCGCGGTCGACTGTAAGCGGTCCAGCCGTGGGTGTTGTCACGGTGGTCTTGGATGTCGACACGGAAGAGTTGCAGGCGAAGAGCCTCACGCTTCTTGTCCCAGTAGAGCATCGTGCCCAGATTGCCGTTGCCCAGGTAGGGAGCTTCTTCCCAGCGTGTCGGCACGCGTTCCCAAAGAAGATCGTGTCGGGCCATGAATCTTGACCAGTCAACTTCGAGTTGGCAGAGGTCTTCAGATTTAGCAGTCTGAACAAACGTGCTGATCAGCACGAACAGGAGCAGAGAGAGCGACTTCGTTTTCATGGCGTAGAGGGGAGAGTGTTTGTTGATCACGCGGAAGAATCACGTAGCCGCCGTCGCCAGATGGTGGAGGGCAGCCCACATTGATTCAGCCCATTGTCCACGTTTTCGCAAACGTCTCTACACGCTATCTGACATCAGAAACGCGCGAACACCCTCGACGATGCGTTCTGCGGCATTTCCATCGCCGTAAGGGTTGGCGGTTTGGGCCATGCGCTGGTAGGCCTGATCATCGGTGAGCAGCGTCATGGCCTCGCTGACGATACGCTCGGTGTTCGGCCCCACCAGTTTGACGGCCCCGGCAGCGACGCCTTCGGGGCGTTCGGTTGTGTCTCGCATCACCAGGACCGGTTTGCCGAGGCTGGGCGCTTCTTCCTGCACTCCGCCCGAGTCAGTCAGGATAAGACGGCTAGCGCGAGCGAGTGCAACGAACTGCGTGTAGGGTTGCGGAGCGATCAACCGAACATTCTTGAGGTTACCTAGCTTCTTGTGCACCACGTCTTTCACGCGGGGATTCAAATGAACCGGGTACACGAACAAAGCTTCAGGGCGAAGCTCCGCAAGTTGGCGAATGGCATCACAGATTTGCAGGAACCCTTCGCCGAGGTTCTCACGGCGGTGGCCGGTGATCAGGATCATCTCGCGGTCAGCGATTTCTTCACCAACGAGTTCGGCAAGCTCGGCTTGAAGCTGGGGAGCAACCTCAGGCTGTTGCTGCCTTTCGACTTCCATAAGCAGTGCGTCGATCACCGTGTTACCGGTCACGGTGATTCGCTCCTCGGAAATCTTCTCCGCTAAGAGCGCATCGCGCGAAGTCGTCGTCGGCGCGAAGTGCAGGTCGGCGAGCGGGCTTACCAAACGGCGGTTCGCTTCTTCGGGAAACGGCGAGTGGAGGTTTCCCGTCCGCAAGCCGGCCTCGACGTGTCCGATGGGTATTTTGCGATAGAAGCTCGCCAGTGCTGCACAAAGGACGGTCGTCGTATCGCCTTGGACGAGAACAAAGTCAGGCGTCAGTTCAGCGAGTGCCTCGTCGATGCGACTCACCAGCCGCGAGGTAAGCCCCGCGAGGGTTTGGTCCTTCACCATCACGTCCAAGTCCTTATCGACTTGAATGCCGAACAGGTCGATTACCTGGCGGATCATTTCGCGGTGTTGCCCCGCGTTGATGACGACTGGTTCGAGCTGGTCGTCGGCTTTCAACGCTGCGACAACCGGGGCCATCTTGATGGCTTCGGGGCGGGTTCCAATGAAGACAGCAACGCGATGCATATGGAGAGGCGAGAGGTTAGGGGAGAGAGGCTAGTGCGAGGCAAGTGCTATCATCGCAAGCAGCGTGGGCGTTTGCAAATTCGAGGAAGCAAAAGTGATCAAGAGTTATCGATTCTCATTTCGCCGCTGAGCAAGCCAGCGGCGAAATACGAGCGATCTGTGAATCCCTCTTCCAATTGCTGTATTCACAAACAATTGCTATCGTTCAGATTCTCAGCACTTCTCAAGCCTGCAAGGAAGCAGCAATGTCGTCGAGTTCCCCAAGAATCCTCATCGTTCGCCTAACCGCTGTCGGCGACGTGATTCACGGCATGCCGGTGGCGTGTGCTCTGCGCGATGCCTTTCCAAACGCAACTCTTGGCTGGGTTGTTGAGGGTGGTGGCGGCGATTTACTCGAAGGGCATCCGGCGATTGATCATCTGATTCGCGTGCCGCGGCGGTGGTGGAAGTCGCTGCGGACGATACGCACCGCTGGCAAGCAGCTTCGGGCGCTTGAGTTTGACACCACCGTCGACCTCCAATGCCTGACCAAGAGCGCCGTGCTAGCAAAGTTCAGCGGTGCCCGCAGGCGGCTCGGGGCCGGGGGAAAGTCGGCCCGTGAAATCAGTGGCTGGTTAAACAATGAGCTGACGGTCGTGAAAGCGGATCACGTTGTGGACCTTTACCTGGGGATACTCAAGCCGTTAGGAATTACCCAACCAGAGGTCCGCTTCGACATGCCTGAGCGGGAAGTCGATGGGCAGTTCGCTGATAGCGTCCTGCAAGAATTGAGTCTTCCCGCCAAACAGTATGTCGTCCTGAATCCTGGAGCGGGGTGGAACTCGAAGCTCTGGCCAGCGGAGCGCTACGGCGAAATTGCGAAGCGACTGTTTGAGCGGTTTGGAGTACGTTCGCTGGCGGTATGGGGAGGGCAGGAAGAGCTGGCGATGGCGGAGACGATTGTTCGCACGAGCGACCGTGCGGCAATGCTCGCCCCGAGCACATCACTGCGTGAGCTTTCTGCTCTTCTACGGCGGGCGAGACTATTCATTGGCAGTGACACAGGTCCGATGCACTTGGCAGTCGCGGTCGATACGCCGGCCGTGAGTTTGCATGGCACCAGCCGTGCCGAGTGGTGCGGGGCCTACGGAGCTTCAAATCGTCGCGTGCAGGCTTACTACCAGGAAGGCTCGGCCAAAGAGCGGCGGAGTGCTGAGAACACCGCGATGCGTGCGATCACTGTCGAGGACGTTTTCGTCGCGGCGTCGGAATTGCTTGAAGCGGACGAGTTGCGGCGGTGTGGGTGAGGCCAGTTTTCAGTTGGCAGTGTTCAGTTTTCAGTAAAGAAAGATCACCAACCACTGTCCAATTCTGTGATCGAGAACTGAGAACTCACTATCCCAACACACGATCGTAGACGCCTTCAAGCGTTGACGTGAATCGGTGCCAGGAGAACACGTCGCGTGCTCTTTCGCGACCAGCTTCACCCATCTTGCTTGCGAACTCGCGATTGTCGAGTAGCGTGAGAATCGCTTCGGCCACTGCCGGTCCATCACCGACGGGGACCAGCAAGCCGGTCTCGCCGTTGGCAATCGATTCGGGCGCTCCACCTGCTTGGCAGCCTACGATGGGGCGAGCGCTGAGCGCCGCTTCGATGTAGACCAACGCACACGGCTCGCGATGTGAGGGCAGAGCCATCACATCGATCGCGTTCATCAGGTCTGCCGTGTCACGACGGAAGCCGTTGAAGCGAACATTTTCGAGAAAGCCTTCGTCACGAGCTTTTGTCTCTAGTTCTTCGCGAAGCTTCCCAGTGCCCATGACCCAGAACTGTGTTGTGGGGAAGAGGTTGAGGATTCGTGGGATCGCTTCGAAAAGTTCGCGGTAACCTTTCTTGATGGAAAGATGGCCGAACGTGCCGATCACCGGGGTCTCGGCGTCGGCTCCGAATTCCTTCCGCACTTCGAGTGGATCGCGTGTGGGGACGAACTCGTCTTGCTCCAGTGCGTTATAGAGGACGGTAATCTTTGCTGGGTCGATGCCTTGGTCGACCATGTGTTGTTTGATCGCATTGGAGACGCACAGCAAATGGGTCTGCTTGGAGTGCCATTTGGCCGAGGTGAAGCCTTGGACGTGACCGATCGACTTCGGCCCTCCCAAGGTTTCCATCCAGCCGCACCACCAGCTGGCAGAGGACAGCGTCGATTGGACGACCTGCACGTGATGACGCTTGGCGGCCCGGGCGATCAGCGCGGGTGCCGCGACGTTCACTTTGCCGCCAATGCGTGCCACGTCGACATCCATTCCTAAGTGTTGCATCTCAGGGATGGCAGGCGAGCCGCTCTTCACGAGGACCGGCATCACGTGGCCGCGAGCGGTCATTCGTTTAGTGAGACGCACCAGTTGCATCTCCGCTCCCGACATGTGCGACGGGGTGATGACTTGCAGGATGCGCCGCGTCTTGACCTTCTGCGCGTTGGCGAAAAGACGCTTGTTGTTGGATGTCTTGAGCGTGGAGGGCATGGATTTAGCCGTAGGGTATGCCGAGGTACGAGGCATACCATGAACATCGGTTAGGTATGCCTCGTACCTCGGCATACCCTACAAGTGAAGCGAATCGGCGTCTAAGCAGCCTTCTTGTAGAGATAAGGATTCAGCGTTGCGTCGTTGTACATTTTCATCTGGCGATAGACTTTCAGTAGTTTCTCGCCCGAGAAGAGGTCGCCGAGAAGTTCAGCAAGTGAGTTGGAGAGGTCCGCCTGTTGCAAACGGCAGCGGTCGAGACGTTCGTTGACCTTGTCGCAGTGGGCTTGGTCTACATCGTCGCGATCGAGCTGTTCTTCCAAGTGATAAACCCGCAGCGACATGATCGAGAGCCGGTCGATCGCGCTGCCGGGTGTTTCCGTGTTGAGTCGCGCATCCGCCTTGGGGGTCACGCCAGACTCGCCAAGCGCGTCGATGATCGCTTCGTCAACACGTTCGATCCAGTCGTTGCGGTTTTGGTTGTAACCATCGATGGCGCGCTTCACCATCGCGATTCGCGCGTCGCTAACGTCTTTGCTGCGTGCGATATCTTCCTCGTGCCACAACAGGAAATTGAATTGGTGTTGTTGGCAGATGGTAGCCATTAGGCCCACGTAAGGATTGTCCGGATCACGCTCATGCCAGCCAGCGACGGTGTCGCGATGGAGGCGATTGACCGACGCCACAAAAGCGATGGAGTCTTTAGGAAAGGGAGCACCCGAGAGGATTTGGGAAGACATGGCACGCGTCCTTGCGAGGGATTGGGTATTTGTAAGCGTGGGGATACTAGGAACCGTACCCGTTGTTAGCAAGGTAAGATGGGTAAAAGAGTTACTAGCCCGCGAGCTACGTCTCGCGCGGAAGATTAGCTTCTAGGTTCCGCGCGAGGCGTAGCTCGCGGGCTAGGTATCAATAAACGAGTGGCTTACAATCAAATCATGAGTTCAACCACGATGAAAAAAGCCCGAACAGCAGATCCGGTTA
The DNA here is from genome assembly GCA_040218535.1 of Lacipirellulaceae bacterium. Classification (NCBI taxonomy): domain Bacteria; kingdom Pseudomonadati; phylum Planctomycetota; class Planctomycetia; order Pirellulales; family Lacipirellulaceae; species Lacipirellulaceae bacterium. The sequence continues at coordinate 164,820 of JAVJRG010000005.1, forward strand.
AGCCTAGTCAGATGAAACTGCTTGTCGGTTTTCTGCTAGCACTCGGTTTGGGGATCGTCGTGGTTGCACTTTTTCAGAGGAAGCCGCCGAAGCTGGATCCGGGGCCACTCCCTCTGGAAACGGGCACGGCAGCTTCTGCTCGTGAGATATTACGTGTTGGGAAACCACTCCCGAAGTCGGAACGGTTCTCGGGGAGAGTTGCTTATGCCCATCTGCTGGCGATTTGCGAACTGGGTTCGCGAATGAGCGGGTCGCCAGGAATGAAAGCCCAGCAGGAGGTACTCACGAAGCACTTCACGCAGCTTGGGGCGCAAGTTTCGCTGCAGGAGTTCAATGCCGGCCGAAACCCAGCGACGGGACAAGAGCAACCGATGCAGAACTTGATTGTCGAGTTTCACCCCGAAGCAACTGAGCGGGTTTTGCTCTGCGCGCACTACGATACTCGACCTCTGCCCGACCGCGACCCCGATCCCTGGCAGCGTCGCAATGGCGTTTTTCTGGGGGCCAATGATGGGGCCAGTGGCGTGGCTCTGCTGATGGAGTTGGGACATCGGTTGCCGAAGGATCCCCAGTTGGGAATCGACTTTGTGTTCTTCGATGGCGAGGAATACATCTACGACGAACGGATCGACGAGTACTTTTACGGCAGTACTTACTTTGCCCAGCAGTATCGTTCGAACCCACCCGCCCATCGATACAAGTATGGCGTGCTTGTCGATATGGTCGCTGACGCGCGTTTGGGAATCCCCATGGAATGGCACAGCAGCAACTGGCCAGACACACGGCCCCTGGTCCAAGAGATTTGGGGCGTCGCCAAGCAACTGCGCGTCCGCGAGTTTATTCACAAAGTGAATCCCGATCCGGTGCTTGACGATCATATTCCGTTGAACAAGATTGCGCGGATACCGACGATCGACATTATCGACTTCGCTTATCCGAACCCGCGCAACGGTTATTGGCACACGACCGCGGATCGCCCCGAGAACTGCTCAGCCGATTCCCTTTACAAGGTTGGTTGGGTTTTGCAGGAATGGTTGCACGCGAAATTGAGCGAGAATAAGTAGACTCCAAGAAATGATCCTCTTCGGCTACGCATTGATCGCACTCTCCGCCGGGCTTCTGGCTTTGCACTGGCAAGCATGGCGCGAGGCGGAGGCGACGCGTGGGGAGTTTGAGTCGCGGCAACTCAATCGACGCAGCCAAGCGAGCGCCCTGATCGGCGTGGTTGGACTGGCCGTTACGCTGTTCGAGCAGATTCCGCGACGCCCCTGGCCCTTTACGATTTATGCTGCTTGTTTGGTCGTCGCGACCGGTCTGATCTTGTGGCTGGCTTTCGCCGACGTGATGGCAAATCGGCAACAAGAGCACGAGCAGCGGATGAGTGACCTGGCGGAGGCGCTCAAAGAGCATCTGGCCGACAGCGAAGAGCAGTGACCTACGCGGGAAGCCAGTTTCGCCGCTGAGCTTGCTCCGCGTAGAAGCCTAGCGCGGAGCAAGCTCAGCGGCTATATGTGGATGCTAGCGATTGCCATGCGTTGCGTTAGAATAGAGTTTCGCAATCCGCTCTTTGGACTTTTCCATGCTTCCTGACCCCTTACGCCTCGCTATCGCTTTGCTTCCGCTGGCGGTTTACTGTTTGCTGATCGGGTTGATCAACGCGCGGCGACGGCCTTTCATGACCACGGGTGGCTGCGACCTAGCGGCCTTGGGGGCGGCCTTGTCGGGGTTGGTGCTGATTGGTCCGATCGAGTTATTCCGTCCCGAAGCAACGCGGATTGAATTCGGACGCTATGTCTGGCTGTTCCTGCTGCTGTTCTATTGGCTCTGGGTTTGGCTGGCCGTGCTGCTAACGCGACCGCGGATGGTGATTTACAACGCCAGCATGGATGAGATCCGCCCGGTGCTTTCTGAAGCAGCTCGGAAGGTTGATGACCAAGCACGTTGGGCGGGCGATAATCTCGCCTTGCCGACACTCGGCGTGCAGGCGCATCTTGAGAGCTTCGACGCAATGCGACACGTCTCGATTGTCTCCAGCGGCGCGAAGCAGAATCTCGAAGGGTGGCGTCTGCTCTCAGCAGAGCTGCACAATCACCTTGATGATTTGCCAGTAACGCCCAACCCACGAGCGTTGGGACTGTTCCTAGCGGCGACGGGCTTGGTCGTGGTTAGTCTTTCGCGAGTATTGGCAAGCCCCGAGCAGGTAGCCCAAGCGATGACTGAGATGTTTCTTTTCTAGTCGGCAGGGGGCAGTTAGGGATAGGTTCCTTATGTGGGATCTGGCTCATTCACCTTGTGGAACGTCACGCGGAACGCTTGGTAGCCTGCGGCTAGCTTCTCGCCGTAGATCGTTTGCAATTCTTCGCGGAGAGCTTCTGCCGTTTTGAAACCGTCAGGCACTGCGTCGGCGTCGGTGAGTTCTTCCAGGCGGACTTGGCCTACCGTGTCGATACGGATCGGTCCGATTCCCGGGATGTAGCTACGTTGGCCTGATCGCATCATGCGATGCTTCCAGAGCCGGATGGTCTGCGTCTTTTCGCCTGAGCGAATCGCGGGCAGGAATTTCTTCTTGAAGAGCAGCATGGGGCTAAATCGACGAAGGTCTGGAGTCAGAGATTGCAGTTTATCAGGGTTTCGCCGCGTGTGCTTGCACCGCGGGCAGTGAGTGGGCTTACTTGTTGAGTCTTAGCCGTGCAGCATTAGCTAAAAAGACGAACGCTGGCAGCGAGTACCCTCTCCCCCACGATTTCGCACTTTATAATCTATCCACTCTCAAACGCGTTGATGCGAAATTGTGGGGGAGAGGGCAGGGTGAGGGGGCTGAAGCGGGTACCCGGCGCACCCCCTCACCCCGGCCCTCTCCCCCAGGTTGCTGTCCACAACGCACTTAGAAAGGTTCAATCCTAGACGGTCTAGCAACCTGGGGGAGAGGGAGCACCGTGGTCGCAAACCTAACCAAATTTGAGACGCTCCCACTTTGCGATACCTCTGAGGACGACCGCGGCTCGCCCCTTCGCCTAGCTCACTTCCCCCTTGCGTGGACCCCTAGGCGACTTATAATTCGGGAACCACTGGAGTTCATCCGGCTACAGTGGGCGAAGCAGTCGCGGGTGTAGCTCAGTGGTAGAGCATCACGTTGCCAACGTGATTGTCGTGGGTTCGATCCCCATCACCCGCTCTTAGTGGAAGTCCGAGAAGCGAAAAATACGCATTTGGTGCTGTCGGCCCATGCTTTCTCATATCAGAGGATGCTGGGCTCTTGCACTTTCTGGACCCTTCGTTTTCAGGCGAATGAAAGCGAAGCCTACCGTACCGTCGAGTCAATTTAGCCGAGTTCAACCGAGCAAAAGCCATGAGTGAAGAATTACTAGAAGACGATGTCGCCGTCGAAGAAGCTCCCGAAAAGCTCAATCTAGAAGTCGAGGTGACCAGCCCCAGTGCCTGCGAACGGCATGTGACCGTGACCATTTCGCGTGAGGACATCGATCGCTACCTCGACGATGCCTACGGCGAGATGATGGCAACCGCCTCGGTGCCGGGCTTCCGGATCGGGCGGGCTCCGCGGAAGTTGGTTGAGAGCCGCTTCAAGAGCGAAGTGGGCGATCAAATCAAGGGCTCGCTGTTGATGGATAGCCTTGGTCAGATCAGCGAAGAGCAAGAGTTCACGGCGATCAGTGAGCCGGAACTGAATCTCGACGCGGTTGAGGTTCCCGATGAAGGGCCGATGACCTTTGAGTTTGATATCGAGGTCCGCCCCGAATTCGACATGCCGAAGTGGAAGGGCCTGAAGATCGTTCGCCCAACGCGCGACTTCACCGACGAAGATGTCGAGCGGCAGAAAGTTCAGATGCTTGCCCGCTACGGCAAGCTTGCCCCGCACGATGGCCCGGCCAGTGAAGGCGATCACGTCACGCTCGATATCACGGTTACTCATGAAGGCGAGCAAGTCTCGAAGGTCGAGGATCGTGTGGTCCGCGTACTCGATAACCTCAGCTTCCAAGATGCCCGTCTTGAGGGCTTCGCGAAGTTGATGGAGGGTGCGAAAGAGGGCGACAAGAAGACCGCAAAAGTTACGCTGACTGCCGACGCGCCCAACGAAGAGCTTCGCGGCAAGGAAGTGGATGTCGAATTCAAAGTGCTTGAGGTCAAGAAAATCAAGCTGCCAGAACTGTCGGAAGACTTCTTGGCAGAGATCGGCAACTTTGAGTCGGAAGAGAAGTTCATCGAGGCGATCAAGGCGAACCTTGAGCGTCAGCTTGAGTATGAGCAGCAGCAGAAATCACGTGAGCAAATCACCGCCGAACTGACCAAGCAAGCGGATTGGGAGTTGCCACCAGGACTGCTCAAGCGTCAATCGGTCCGTGAAGTCGAACGTGCCACGATGGAACTTCGCCGTGCTGGGTTCAGCGAAGCGGAAATCCGGGCTCGCGAGAACATGCTTCGCCAGAACAGTGCGCAATCGACCGCTCGGGCACTCAAGGAACACTTCATTCTGGAACGTATTGCTGAAGAAGAAAACATTGAGGCGGAACAGGGCGATTTCGATAAGGAAATCTTCCTGATGGCCATGCAGAGCGGCGACTCGCCACGTCGCGTACGTGCTCAGATCGAAAAACGTGGCCTGATGGACGTTCTGCAGAACCAGATCATCGAGCGGAAGGTGCTCGAAAAAGTTCAAGCCGAAGCCAAGTTTAAGGACGAACCATTCGAACCGGCCAAAGACGATACCGAGGCGATCTACATGGCTGCCGGTGGTGGAGCGGGTGAAGCGAACATTCCCGATGCCACGGAAGCCGACGAAGAGGAAGCTGCTGAGGGCTAGCCCTTCTAAATCAACAGAAGTCAGTCGACCAAGTGGGAAAGTCTACTTGGGCGAAGGAAACGGATACTGAAAAGGACATTCTCGATGAACCAACTCGACCCGCTCGCGGTATTGGCCCAGCGCGACCCACAGCTTGCAGCCGCGGCTAGTGCCTATCAGCGGCAGCGTCAAATGACGCTCGGCGATTTGCTGCTCGAAAACCGCGTGATCTTTCTCCAGGGAGAGATTTACGATGGCAACGCCAATGAACTGGTGATGAAGCTGCTCTACCTGCAGAGCGAGAATCGCCGGAAGGATATTCACTTCTACATCAACTCGCCGGGTGGCAGCGTCACAGCAACGCTGGCCATCTACGATACGATGCAGATGATCTCACCGCCGGTTTCGACCTACTGTGTGGGCTTGGCAGCGAGTGGTGGCTCTGTGCTACTTGCCGGTGGAGAAAAAGGCAAACGCTATGCCTTGAAGCACTCCAAGGTGATGATTCACCAACCTCACGGTGGCGTTGGCGGACAGGTTTCCGACATCGAGATTCAAGCCAACGAGATTATCAAGACGCGTCAAACACTGAACGAGATCCTCGCCGGTCACACGGGAAAAACCGCCGACGAGATTCAAGCCGCCTGTGATCGCGATCATTATCTGACGGCCCAAGAGGCGGTCGACTTTGGTCTTGTTGACGACATCCTCATCAAGCCGCCCGGTAGTGACGACGAAGACGAAGATTAATCTTTAGCTGCCGAGTTTGCTCGGCGCTTCAACTCACATAGAGATTCAACGGATTGCCACGGTTATGAACCTGATTCCCTACGTTATTGAAAAGTCCGGCCGCGAAGAGCGGGCGATGGACATTTACAGCCGGCTCTTGAAGGATCGTATCATCCTGATGGGTTCGGGCGTGAACGATGACATCGCTAACAGCATGGTCGCCCAGATGTTGTTCCTGCAGTCGGACGACCCGAAAGCAGACATTCACCTCTATATCAATTCGCCCGGCGGCAGCGTCACTGCGGGCATGGCGATTTACGACACGATGCAGTTTGTGACCTGCGATGTGGCGACCTATTGCCTCGGACAGGCGGCTTCGATGGGGGCCGTGTTGCTAGCAGCAGGGGCACCGGGGAAGCGTCACGCGTTGCCGAACTCGCGGATCATGATCCACCAACCTTCGGCCGGCATGCAGGGCACCGCTGAGGACATCATGATCCACGCGACCGAGTACAAGAAGACCAAGGATAAGCTCAACCGCATCCTGATTGAGCATACCGGCCAATCGATGGAACAGATCGAGAAGGACACCGATCGCGACCACTTCATGTCCGCTGAGGAAGCGCTCGAGTACCGCATCATCGACAAGGTCGTCGAACACATGGAAGGCTGACCTCCGTTTGCGGCTAAGCCGACAAGCGGCTGCTAGCAGTTTGATACACCCACGAAGCCCCGGATCGCAATTGACGCGATCCGGGGCTTTTTCTATTTCTCCCGATGCTTAAACGCCCAGAGTTTGCGCTCGGGGTACCCAGTGCGTGAGAAATAGCATGATGAAACAGCCAGAAGCTCTTTGCTTAATGTTCCTCGTAGCCTTGGTGGCGAGCGTCACCGGCGGTTGCCGTAGCGTGGATAACGCCCAGGTTGATGTTCTCGAACGCGAGAATCGTCAGCTGAACGACTACATCTGGGAATTGGAAGATTACCTCTTGGAGTACTCAGACAAACTACGCGATTGCCGTTGCTCACAGCCTGCTCCGTTCCACAGTTCCGTTGAGCATGGGACCGTTAGTTCTGGCGAAACCATCATCAGCGAAGGTGCCGTGACGCCAGCGCCAACTTCTTCGAAATCGAAGAAGCCGCCAATGGCTGAGCCGGAACTGGCCGACGACACGCCTATCGATATTGATGAGGAGGAAGTGCCGACGCCGGCTGACTCCGTTGAGGAAGAGATTCCCACGCCAGCCCCTTCAACGCCGGAGCCCGAATCGATTATTCCAGAAGAACTCGATATTCCTGAGTTGGAAATTGAACCCACAAGTGCGACAGAGCCTCGTAGGAATCGAGGCTTAGTCATTCCCGACCCGGCGAACTTTGCGGAAGCTGAACCGCCGAGGCCGAATAACACGGTAGAAGCTGAAGGTAAATACGTTGTTACCCAGGAAGAAGCTCCCGAAAGATTTGATGCTGAGCAGTTGAAAGTACGACGCTTGTTGCGAGGCTCTGAGGAGCCAGGAAGCGGACTGCTCGTGGTGGTCGAAGCGCTTACCGAGATGAACGAACCGGTCGATGCGGTCGGCGATCTGTCCGCGATGGTTCTTACGGCCGGTGGAAAGCAAAAGCGTGTCGAACGCTGGGATTTCACGCCCGACGAAGCGGCTGCCGCTTGGCAATCGACGGCGATGGGCGACGGCTTGCATCTGGAGCTGCCGATCACGCGCGGTCAGCTTCCTCAGCAGCCCTTAGAGCTATGGATTCGACTCGTCACAGATGATGGGCGAAAGCTCCTTACGAAGATGCCCTTCGTCGAAAATACCTTGGCGACGCTGGCCGAGGTTGAGCAGGAATTGATGCTCGTTGACGATCGCGATGCCCAGGATGAGTTTGCTGAGCAGGATAACCAGCTTTTTGAAGTGGCCCAGCTCAAGCGAACTTCTGATGCGAGTGTTCAACAGGCAATTGCCGTTGAGCCCGCGAAAGCTGAAGACAAGGACAGCTCTCAATGGCGGAACTCCACGGCTGCCAGCATGCCAGCAAGACCTGCTAACTATGCTTCGACCAAGGATCGGAGAGTCGCGCGTTGGTCGCCAGGCAAGCCGGCGAAGGAACGGCCTTCGACGGTTGTGAATCCCTTGCGCGAGGCAAAGCCGGAGAAGAAGCCTGCTACTAATTCGACGCGCTGGGCTCCGTTTCAGTAGTGCGTTTTCGCCTAGGGTGCCGGTACGTTGATTCCTAGAGCTATACGTTTGCCCTCCAAGTACCTTGGGTCGACGCTTGTGAAATAACGACCAGGCTCATATTTTTCGATACGATCTTTGATGATTTCTAGCAAGAGTCGACGACTCGATATTTCAAGGTCGGCGACTGCGATAGTAGGAATGCGTTCGTGATGCTGGAAATATGGGTAGTATCCTAAGTCGAAAAAGTCCCAAAAAGCATCCTCACATTCCGTGATACAGCTAGGTAAGCACAAAGAGTCAAACTTTTCACGGTTTTTGAGAACATAGTCTTCCCACTCTTTCGTACGAATGTATTCTAGTTTTCCCTTACGTCGAAATGACATAGTGGATTCCATATGGGCTTCATGCTCAGTGTATTCAAATTTGCTTACTGTTCTTATCTAAAGCATACACGCAAATTGCTTCGCCTTTGCCTTTGACATTTTGCGGCGGAAGTTCTTCTAAGGGCAAGTCTTCTGGCAATTCCTTGCGAGTTGCAGCGGTCACCAGCAGCGGTCTGCCGACTTGTTTGGTGAGTGATTCCACCCGAGCGGCGACGTTCACCGTGTCGCCGATCGCGGTGTACTCCTGGCGGGCGGGGGAACCGATACTCCCCACGACGGCCGTGCCGGTGTTGATGCCGACTCCGATGGCCAAGCCGGGCCAACCCGCGGCGGCCAGCTCGTCGCAGGCCGATTCGACGCAATCAATCAACGCGCACCCGGCTTGGAAGGCTTGGTTAGCGCCACTGGCGTCTTCCTCATCGGGGTTGCCGATCCCGAACAGCGCCATGAACCCGTCCCCGAGGAACTTGTTGACCATGCCACCGTGCGACTCGACCGTTTCCACGGCTATCGTGAAGAAGAGGTTCAACGCCTCGACGACTTCCTCAGGCGAATGGCGTGACGAGTGGTCCGTAAAGTTGCGGACGTCGACGAACATCACCGAGATCACTTGCTCCGTGCCGGTGAGGCCATCCCCTTGGGCGAGGATCTGCTCCGCAGCGGCTTGGCCCACGTGACGACCGAAGGTCTGCTGGATGCGTTCCCGCTCGCGCAAGCCTGCGACCATGTCATTAAAACTGGCGATCACCGTGCCGAACTCATCAGCACGGCGAAGGTGGATGCGAGTGTCGAGATCGCCGCCGGTTATACGTCGGGCAGCTTTTTCGAGTTGCTGAAGCGGCCTGTTCATCAGGTCCTTCATCATCCACGCGGTTGCCATTCCGAAGATGATCGAGACGACTCCCACGGCGACCGGGTAGAGCGGCGCTTCGCTGGTTGCCTGCGGGATCACTTGCAGCAAGATGAGGATGATGATCGGGCTGACGACCGCCGAAAGGGCCCACATCCAGCCGCGTGTGGTCATTGACATCGGAGCGGCACCCGGCACATCCGCTGGATTCTCCCGGCGAAAGAACACGGGGTACAGCGTTCGCATGCTGACCATTTCCACGGCAAAAAAACTTTGCGTCACCGCAATCATTCCCGCGGTCAGAAACGAGATGACTAAGTGCCACACCACGGTTCGCGTGAGCGGTTCCTCCAGACTGGCCAGCGCCAGCGGAAAGATGGGAATGCATATGAGCCAACTCATCGCCGCGACGGTAAGAATCCACCAGGGCAAATTCACGACCGTCCGTTGGGCTTGAACCAGTTGCTCGTGATCGGTTGGCTTCCCCGTGATCAGCTTTTTGTGTATCGAGCGCAACCAGAAAATCGGCGCTGCCCAACTTGCGACGGCCAACGGATAGACGATCAGGTTAAAGACTTTCCAACAGCCATCGAAGCGTTCGATCTGCGCGGCTGAGAGCTCGGGACGAATCTGCTGCGTGTTGTACCAGATGTTGAACGCGCTACCGATCAGGTTGGCGATCACGGGCGAGATCGCCACCAGCAGTAGTCCGTGGCGCTGGAAGAAGCTCCATTTACGGAGATTCTTTGGTGCTTCCGTATTGTCGGGCTCGTTTGACAAGAGTTCTTGTAATTACGCTGTGGCGCGATACTCATTGAGGGCTGCGGTGATTGCTTGCAATAGCGGTTCGGCTTCGGTGAGATCGTTTAGCAACACATGAGGCTCAGCGGCTTGGAGTTCCTCTGCCGTGGTGTGGCCTGTCGGTAGTGCAACGGTAAAGGCATCGACGGATTTGCCGCAGGTGATGTCGTGCACGGTGTCGCCGATGACCATGGTGCCACAAAGAGGTTGTTCGCCAATGTGCCGTTTAGCCTCAACGACGGCTGCGGCGGCGATGTCGTCGCGGTTGGTGGCTGTGTCGCCGTAGCCTCCGAAGGCAAAGCGGTCCCAGAGTTCGTAGTGTATGAGTTTCGCGCGGGCTCCTGCTTGCATGTTGCCGGTGAGCAAGCCGATCACCACGTCGGGAATCTCTGCCAGGCGATCGAGCAGTTCGCGAACACCCGGAAGCACGCGCCCGTCGAGTTCGTGGAGTGTCGTCGGTAGGCGGCTCAAATAGCCGGCTTTGAACTTCTGCCAGTTCTCTTCGGAGGGATCGATTCCCGCATGTTGCATCAGGTCGAGCGTGATCGCCCGATCGCTCCGGCCTGCGAAAGGAACTTCGCGTGACATCTCCTCAACGCCGAAATCTTCAGCAAAAGTTTTGTTGAAAGCCCCTTGCCCGGAGCCTCCGGTAAGGATGAGCGTTCCATCAATGTCGAATAAGACAGCGTACATGCTGGGGTTCTCGTTCCGGAGCGAAGTTGAATCAATGAACTAATAGTGTACCCCGAAGGGGTTTCATCCTACAGCCCAGGGTTCGATCATCACGAGCGACAGCGAGTGTGATCGTACCCTGGGTTGAGAGAGATCGGCATCAATCGACCGAGGAGCAAGTTCTGTTTGCCGGATTGACGGTACCGAGGTCGAAATCGGCATGGATGGCTTCGGGCTGTTGCGACCTCGTTTACGTGCCGCCTGTAGTCAAGCCGCATTGCTCGGTCGCGCTGTCGGTGGCGTTAGTCTACCCAGGGTACGCCCACACTCGCTGGGGCTCGCTGCCCGCCAACCCTGGGCTGTGGGGTGTAACGCCTTCGGCGTAGCTCGATATTCGAAACAAAAACTAACTTAACGTTTTCAACCCCAACGCTTCGCGTTGCTGATTCACCAACCTGAATGCCGGTGGATGTTGCTTGCAAAGCTTGATGAGCTGCGAGCTCGAAACCCCGAGCCTATCGGCAGCGTCTGAAGGCTGCCACGCGAACTCGACCAACTGATCGAGTGCCTCAGCCAGCAAAGCGGGGTAATCATTGTGCTGATCATTGACGGAAACTTTTCCGGCTCGGCAACGGCTTTGCCAGAGCGTTGATGGAGATTCGTTTGCCGTGTGCCGGACCTCCACCGCCAGTTTCAAACGCAGCCGGAAGATTGCCATCGCGCGATTCTGCTCTTGGCTACGCCGCTCAGAAGCTTCCCCGCGAATGCCTGTTGGAGTATGGGTGATGACGATGGCCGTCTCGACCTTATTGCGATGCTGACCGCCAGGGCCCGAGCCACGAGTGCGTTGTGTGGTGCAGTCGGCAAGCAACGCTTCGAGGGAAAGCTGTGAAGGATGCGACATCGTAGCTCGCGGACTAGACAATCATATGAACTTCTAAACAAGTTCGCTCATCGATTGTAAGCCAATCGGCTCGCGGCTCGTGAAGGGCTCGCCGTAGTCGACACCGATCGACTTTCCCCAGTAGGCCGCTTCGTCGCGTAGTCGATCAAGGAATGAGGGATTCGTGGGACGGCCCGTGATGAACTGGCTCTCGTAAGCAGCAATCGCGGCGAGCTTCTGCTCCCAAACGTCGCTGATATCGAGGATGAAGGCGGGCTGCGGGTTCATCTTAAGATGGACACAATAATAGTTGTAGATGCGCTCCGGATGAAAGGGTTCGCCCGGCATGTCAGTCTTGCTGAGCTTTGCCCAGAAGCGGGCATCATCCACGAGCTGCGTCGCGGCAACGTGATCGGGGTGGGCATCGACCCAGTAGGGGGCGAATAACCAGCGCGGCCGTTGCTCACGGATGACGCTGGCGAGCTTCTCACGAGCTTCCAAGGTCGCTTGTAAGCTGCGATTCGGGAGTCCTAGATTTTCGCGCCAGTCGAGCCCGAGGATCCCAGTCGCTTTGGCGGTTTCTGCCGCACGAAGTTCCAAAGAGCCATGCGGTGTCGGCTCGCCGGTGGTAAGGTCAAGGACACCGACGCGTTTTCCCTCGGCTTTGAACTTCAGAATGGCACCCCCCATGCCAAGTTCGGCATCGTCGGGGTGTGGGGCGATGACAAGTAGATCGAGCATGGTTGGCTATTTGCAGTCGGCTATCAGCTGATAGCCCTTAAAGATTGATAAAGCTCATGTGTAGGCCCGCATGGCGGCGGTGGAGCAAGTCGTACTCGTCATAAGTCATTTTGCCAAAGAATGGATGATGTGCCACCTCGGACGAAGACTGGAAACGACGAATCGAGGTGCGTAAGTGATCGAGTGCTGCCGAGGTTTCAGTTTCCGATGGGCCGATAACGGCTGCAGCTTCTTTGGAAAGCTGAAACCCAGCGGGCATCGGCTTGCCGAGAAACATTTTTCTCATCAATGGTCCGGCGATTCGAAAGAAGAACGGAGCCTTGAAGCCGAAACCGTCGAGCGAGCAATCGATCGTTTTCGCCAAGTGATCAAAGATCATCGCCAGCGACCAGTTGCCTTGGGTTGAGGCATTTTGAGCAGCGGCTTGTTCTGCCTCGGCGAGGACTTCGTCGAGGGAAGCGTAGTCAAGTTCACGCCGTTTGACTTCCTTCGTGTTAACTGGGGTCGCCGTGAACATGGGGGCCTCTTGAGCCAGTGGAAATAGAAACGGGGGAGCCGTTGCCACTGCTGGCAATTTCGCTTAGCTTCACTTCAAAGTCAACGCATAACGTGAAGATACTTACAGAGAGAAATCCATGAGTGCCAACGCTCAGAAATTACAGAAAACTTACGCCAAGCTCTGCGAACACGTTCAGCAGACGGCAATGCTCTCAGGTGTCGAGGAGCTGTTGCAGTGGGACGAATGCACGAAGATGCCTCCCGCGGCTGGTCCCTATCGGGCGGAGCAAGTCGCACTGGTGGCGGGAATGTTGCACGGGCGGCGGACGGATCCTCAGTTGGGCGAGTGGCTGGCTGAGCTTGTCGATAGCCCTTTGGCGGCTGATCCGCACAGTGATTTTGGCACCAACATTCGCCAGATTGCTAAAGACTACGAAAAGAAAACCAAGCTGCCACAGAAGTTGGTCGAGGAGCTCTCCCGGACTAGCGTACTTAGTCAACAGACATGGGCGGAAGCTCGCAAAGAGAATGACTTTGACGCGTTCGCGCCGATGTTGGAGAAGACCTTTGACCTGAAGCGGCAAGAAGCGGCAGCACTTGGTTTCGAGGAGACGCCCTACGATCCGTTGCTTGATGACTACGAACCGGGCGAGTCGACGGCGAATGTCGCGAAGGTGCTGGGTGACCTGAGGGAAGCGATCGTCCCGCTAGTCCAGGAAATCGTCGGCAGCGACCATCAGCCGGATCGAAAAGTTCTCGAGCAGGACTTCGACATTTCGCAGCAAGAGAAGCTCGGTCGACATGTCGCTGAGAAAATCGGCTACGACTTCAACGCGGGCCGATTGGATACGACCGTTCATCCGTTTTGCTGCACGCCGGGGGCTGGCGATGTGCGGATTTGCACCCGTTATAGCATCGACAACTTTGAGAACGCGCTGTTCAGCACGATTCATGAAGTCGGGCACGCACTTTATGAGCAGGGACTCGTCAGCGAGCAACACGGTTTGCCGACGGGCTCGTCGGTTTCGCTTGGAATTCACGAATCGCAGTCGCGGATGTGGGAGAACCAAGTGGCGTTCAGCCGTGGTTTCTGGCAGCACTTTTTTCCTGTGACCCAGCAGCATTTTTCAGAGGTCCTCAAGGGAAGTAACGTCGAAGAGTTCTATGCCGCACTGAACGTGGTGCGACCTTCGTTGATTCGCGTTGATGCTGATGAGGTGACTTACAACCTTCACATCTTTGTGCGGTTCGAGTTGGAGCAGGCTTTGCTGGAAGAGAAGCTGACAATCAAGGACTTGCCAGAGGCTTGGAACGCCAAGTACGAAGAGTATCTGGGCATCAAGCCGCCGAACAATGCTGAAGGCGTCATGCAAGATGTGCATTGGAGTGCGGGGCTCGTGGGATACTTCCCGACTTACTCTTTGGGCAATCTTTACGCCGGGCAGTTTTTTGCGAAAGCTGAGGAGGATCTCGGCGACTTGCAAACAGCTTTCGCCAAGGGGGAGTTTACCGAGCTGCTCGATTGGTTGAGGAAGCACATCCACAGAGCAGGGCAACGGTATTCGCCGTCGCAGCTTGTGGAGCACGTGACAGGAAAGCCGTTGTCGCACGAGCCGTTGCTGGCTCAGCTTCGCAAGAAGTATGGGGAGCTGTATCAGTTGTAACCTTGTGCGAGAATCCCCAGTCCGCAAAGTCTAGCAAGGTGATCTTGCTAGCAGTGCAGGATTTGTGGGAGATTGCCACGGCTAAGCCGACAAGCGGCTGCTGGATTGGTAGACTGAGGGCTCATTTGTAGGGCCAATACTGAACTTTGGAGTCGCGTTGCGATGTCGTCGATTGCTGCCTGTCCCCGCTGTACTTCTACTTTGCAGATCCCCTTCGGTGCTTTTGCCGAGAGCACAGTGCGTTGCCCCGTTTGTGGAGCGGAGTTTGCTGTGAGCGAAGCGCCCGTGCAGGCGCTGCCTGAGGCGGAGGTGATTCTTTCTGGCCCTGAGGATGAGCGGAAGATGACGGTTAATGTTGAGCCAGACGGTGCGGCGAAACCGGCAAGCGTCGCGGACGGAGCAATTGGCCATTCAGAAGAGTCGTTAGACCAGTGGGAGCAACTTCGTGCCGAGTTGAGTCCACAGGCCGGCAAGAGTATTGAAGAGAAGGAGAGTGATGAAGCGACGAAGCAGGCGGGCGAAACGCTCGCAAAGCTAACCGAGAAGATGAAGAAGCCGACGCTGAGCAGCCTGATCGAGAAGTCGGAGGCCGAAGAGGAAACCGAGGAGCAGTTCGTTCAGCATGACTGGGAACAAATCCCTGACGCGACCGATTCCGCTGCGAGAGAAGAACCACAGGCTGAATCTCCAAAGCGTTCTCTCGAAGAGATGCTCGCCGAGTTTCGCAAGCCTGTTGAAGAGCAGACTATTGAGCCAGAGCATGTCGAGCCCAAGACTGTCGAGCCAGCGGGAGCTGAGACTGCCGGGATAGCTGATGCATCCGATACCGAGCAAGAAGAAGCGGGTACGGTTGAGCCAGCCTCGCTATTCCAGAGCCGTTTGAGTCTTCCTAGCGAGGCAGACAAAGTTGCAGAGACTCCAGCGGTTTCAGAGGCGGAAGCCTACAAAGCGGTTGAGTTCGATCACTCGCTAGAGCACACAGTGCGTAGTCTGGAGCAGACAACAAGTAGTCGCGACACAGAGGAGCCTGCCAGTTCTTCTTATGAATCTCGGGATGCAATCGTCACAGAGAAAGCGACCGATTCGATCAGTCGCCATTCCTATAAAACATACCAGGACGAACCGCTCGATCTGAGGATTGATTCAGCCGAAAGGCAACGCAGCTTGAAGCCTTTGGCGAAGGTTGCTGCTGGTGGCCTGCTTGGCTGCTTAGGTTTGGCCTACAGCTTGCTTTGGATCGCCGGACCGAGAGCCGACCTTTTGCAGATGGGACGCTGGGCTCCTCAGGCTATGCTGCCCGCTTCGATGCGTAGTCAGACCGAGATGGTCGCCGCGCGTGAAAAATCAGTACCCGAAGAGCCTGCCGATCAACCAGGTACGCAGTCTGCCGATAAATACCTTGCAGGGGCGTCTCCTTTGCAGCAGGACCGTGACGACAGGCCTACTGAACTTCCCGTTGACAGCGAAGTAGCCCCTGCGAGTGCCGTTACTCCAGCCGCAGGGCAAGACGATGATGCGCAAGCCTCTGAATTGCTCAAAGCGGGGCAACTTAGCGCCCTGTTGGTGAGCCCACGTGCTGTTTCTACCGCTGCGCTTGCTGAAGCCGTGGCGGAAGCACGCGCGGCGCTACCCGACTTGCTGACTGGGAATCTCTCCGACGCCAATTCGATTGCACGTAAAGGTGGTGCCTATAAGTCGTTCGCCAAGTTGGCGGAATGCGTTGCGCTAGCAGGGGCGTCAGGCTCAGGCGGGCAAGTTGGGGATGATTCGGACTTCGTGATCGAACTGGCCGAAGGGAAGCAATTGCTCCGACGTGCGATCAGTGACAAGTACGAACGTGATGAAGTCTCGCAAATCGCCGCCCGCTGGACAGAATACACCAAACGTCCCAGCTCGGGGATTGCCTTTGTGGGCACCATCATCGACGTGCGAGCCGTTGGTGCGCTGACGGAGTATTTGGTCGAGATCCGTTGGCAGGACGAGCAACTCGCCGTTCCTGTACTGATGCCGCGGCTCCGCTTTACCACGGGTGATCAGATCGGCGTCGTCGGTGTCGTCGCGGCGAATCCTCGCGAGTCGCTCCGTGGCTACGAAGGGGACGCGCCGCAGACGATTGTGGCCGACGATTCGTTTCTGCTAGAGGAATGAGTGCTCTGACTTGCTTAATTCCCTAGCCCGCGAGCTACGTCTCGCGCGGGGCGTAACGGCTAAGCTGCAAGCAGCCATGCGAGCCAATTCTAGTATGACAGTGCTCGGGCCAGGGGTGTTTGTGCGAGAGGATTTGTGGCACAATCTCACAGGTGGACACAGCCTGAGTTGCCCTCTGCGAGCCCCCTATGAAGATTGCCGTCCTCCGCGAAACCTTTCCTGGCGAACGCCGCGTTGCGTTGGTGCCCAGCGTCGTTGCTCAAGTGAAGAAGCTCGGTAATGACATGCAACCGGTGGAGGTTCTCGTCGAAGCCGGAGCCGGCGAGGCGGCTGGCTTTACTGATGAGATGTATCGAGAAAAAAGTGCGGAAGTCTGGGACGATCGCCGGTCGCTCATCGAAAAAGCCGATGTCTTGCTGCAAGTCCGGACTTTGGGCGCAAATCAAGAGGCGGGGCGTGACGATCTGGATTCGCTCCAGCGAAATCAAGTCATTATCGGCACGGCAGATCCCTTGGGTGCCCCGGAAGCCGTGAAGGAACTCGCCGAGAAGCACGTCAGCCTTTTCGCGTTGGAACTCATTCCACGCATCACGCGTGCCCAGAGCATGGATGTGCTCTCCTCCATGGCGACCATCGCCGGCTACAAAGCGGTGATCTTGGCGGCCAATCATTTGCCGAAGTTGTTTCCGATGCTGATGACTGCCGCGGGGACGCTCACCCCCGCGAAAGTGTTTGTCTTGGGTGCGGGCGTGGCGGGCTTGCAGGCGATCGCTTCGGCCAAGCGATTAGGAGCGGTCGTGCAAGCGTA
Organism: Lacipirellulaceae bacterium; assembly: GCA_040218535.1. Taxonomy (NCBI): domain Bacteria; kingdom Pseudomonadati; phylum Planctomycetota; class Planctomycetia; order Pirellulales; family Lacipirellulaceae; species Lacipirellulaceae bacterium. The sequence continues at coordinate 181,975 of JAVJRG010000005.1, forward strand.
TGATGTACGACCGGTCGTGAAGGAGCAGATCGAGTCGCTGGGGGCGAAGTTTGTCGAGCTTGACCTCAATACGGGCGATACCGAAGACAAGGGTGGCTATGCTAAGCAGTTGACCGAAGAACAGCTCGTTGAACAACGCAAGCAACTGGCCGACATTGCCGCTGAGAGTGACGTCGTGATCACAACAGCAGCCATCCCTGGACGGCCCTCACCGCTGTTGATCACTGCCGACGCGGTTGAGCGGATGGCACCGGGGTCGGTGATCGTCGATTTGGCGGCTGAACGTGGCGGCAACTGTGAACTGACCGAGGCGGATCAGACGGTCACGAAGCACGACGTCACCCTCTGCGGCCCGACGAACCTACCCAGCGAAGCACCTCAACACGCGAGCCAGATGTTCGCCAAGAACGTGGCGACTCTGCTCGGACTGTTGATCAAGGAGGGAGAAGTCGACATCGATCTGAGTGACGAGGTGATCCGCGACACCCTCGCCACGAAGGATGGCACTGTGCAGAACGATCGGCTACGGGAAATGTTGGGGATGGAACCGCTAACGAAACCAGCCACGGAGCCGCCAGCGGAGCATTTGGCGGAGAAGTGATTAGCTTATGTGTCATTCCGACCGAGCGACAGCGACCGAGGAATCTGGTTTGTGCTCTTGTTAACTTAACACTTACTTCAAGGCAGATTCCTCGGTCGGCGAGCCTCCCGTCGGAATGACAAGTACTGAAAACGCGAATCCCCCCATGACCATAATCACCGCCCTTACGATCTTCGTCCTCGCCATCTTTATCGGCTTTGAGATCATCACGAAGGTCCCGCCGACCTTGCACACGCCCTTGATGAGCGGTTCGAACGCCATCAGCGGCATTACGCTCGTCGGGGCGATCCTCGCAGGCGGGAGTACGTTGGGATCGTTACTCGGGTTCCTGGCGATTGTGTTCGCCACGCTGAACGTCGTAGGCGGTTTTCTAGTCACGCATCGCATGTTGGAAATGTTCAAGAAGAAATAATACCGCTTGCGTCATAGCCGCACCAATACGAAGAAAGCCAACCGTGCTTGAAAACCTACTCCTACTCGCCGAGACCACGACCGTTACCTTGAAGAACGGTGATCTGACCGTGACTGAAGGTGTTGATGCTGCAGTAACGGAGAACTTCGCGCAGATCGGATATCTCGTTGCCGCGGTGTTGTTCATCCTCGGCATCAAAGGCATGACGCACCCGCGGACCGCGGTCCGTGGGAATTTGCTCGGCGCCGTCGGAATGTTTGTTGCCGTGCTGGTGACGGTTGTGCAGCAAGGGGTTTCGCTACCGACGGTACTTGCCGGCATCGCTGTTGGTGGTGCGGGGGGGATGTGGCTTGCCAAGAAGGTCGAGATGACGCAGATGCCGCAGTTGGTGGCGTTGTTCAATGCGTTCGGCGGGATCGCCTCGGTGTTCGTCGCTGGGGCGGAAGTCTTGAAAGGTCCGGCTGCCGATGTCGACGGAACGGTTGCTGGGCTGGCGGCCGGACTGGCGGGACTGATTGGGGCGGTCACGTTCAGCGGCTCGCTGGTTGCCGCGGGGAAGCTTCAGGAGCTGCCCCAGTTCAAAAAGCCTTGGACCTTCGGTGGGCTGCAAGCGGTTTGTGGCTTGCTACTGCTGGTGGGTTTGTTTTTTGTCCTGGAAATGGTCGACAACACCGGTTGGGAATATTTCCCGCTCGTGATTCTGGCTTTGGTACTCGGGGCTTTGCTTACGTTACCCATCGGCGGTGCCGACATGCCGGTGGTAATTGCGCTGTTGAACAGTTACTCCGGCCTGGCCGCGGCTGCTGCCGGTTTTGTGATCTCGAACAACGTGTTGATCATCGCTGGCTCGCTAGTGGGGGCATCGGGGCTGATTCTTACCAGCATTATGTGCAAGGCGATGAATCGCTCGCTGACAAACGTGTTGTTCGCAAAGTTCGAACCGGCAGCCGACGGCCCGTCCGCCGACAGCGTGTACGAAGGCAAGATCAAGAGTACGTCACCCGAAGAGCTTGCCATGCTGCTTGATGGTGTGCAGCGGGTGGTGATTGTCCCCGGGTACGGCTTGGCCGTGGCACAAGCTCAGCACACGGTGCGTGATTTGGCGAACTTACTGGAAGCCGAGGGCGTCACGGTCGAGTACGCCATCCACCCGGTGGCAGGTCGGATGCCGGGGCACATGAACGTGCTGCTCGCTGAGGCGGACGTGCCGTACGAGCAGCTCAAGGAAATGGATGAGATCAACCCAACCTTCGCTCAGTGCGACGTGGCAATCGTCATCGGCGCCAACGACGTCGTGAACCCCGTCGCCAACACCGACCCCACCAGCCCGATCGCCGGGATGCCGATTCTTGATGTGATCGAGGCCCGAACCGTGGTGGTCATCAAACGGAGCTTGAGCCCTGGTTTCGCTGGCATACCCAATCCGCTCTTTGCTGCTGATAACTGCCTGATGTTGTTCGGCGACGGCAAGAAGGCACTTAATGAGTTGGTAGCGGCACTCAAGGAAGGGTGAGTTCTCGCAAAGGCGCTAAGGCGCGAAGTGAGTTTTTAGTCTTTGTGCTTTGGCGCCTTTGCAAGAGTTCCTTTGTCGTGACCAAGTTAGATTCCAAGTGGAAACAGACTTTTCGTCGAAAGCTGCTCGCTTGGTACGCAAAGCATGAGCGAGATCTTCCTTGGCGGAAGTCGAGCGATCCTTATCGCGTGTGGGTCAGTGAGGTGATGCTGCAGCAGACCCAGGTGGAGACCGTCAAAGCCTATTTCCAACGCTTCATGACGGCTTTCCCCACGGTTCACCGCTTAGCCGCTGCGGAGGAACAAGAAGTCTTAAAGCTGTGGGAGGGGCTCGGCTATTATCGTCGCGCTCGGGGATTACACGCGGCGGCGAAGGTTGTTGTTGAAGAATATAAAGGGGCGTTTCCTGAGGATGTCCCCACTCTGATGAAGCTACCGGGCATCGGACGCTACACCGCAGGGGCAATTGTTTCAATTGCGCATGACAAGCCGGCACCGATCCTCGAAGCGAACACGATTCGATTATTCGCGCGGCTGATTGCTTACCGAGATGACCCGACCAAGTCTGCCGGGCAGCGCCGGCTGTGGTCGACCGCTGAGGAAGTTCTTCCGCGAAAGAATGTCGCTCGTTTCAATCAGGCATTGATGGAGTTGGGCTCGCTGGTCTGCAAACCGGCTTCTCCGTTGTGCGAGGAGTGTCCGGTCAATACGCTATGCGAAACCAATCGTCTGGGACTTCAAGAGAAGATTTCTGGTGCGAAGAAGAAGCTGAAATTCGCGGAAGTACGCGAAGCAGCAGTTGTCGTGCGAAAGAACAGCAAGTTTCTTCTAAGGCAGTGTGCCGAAGGGGAACGCTGGGCCGGTTTGTGGGACTTTCCCCGGTTTGAAGTGGAAAGCGAGGGGCCGCTTTTTGTTCAGAACGAGTTAGCAAGAAAGGTGAGTCAGCAAACCGGCATCACGATTGGAAACGCTCAACTGCTGAAGACCCTCAAACATGGCGTGACGCGATTTCGGATTACGCTGGATTGCTTCGAGGCGGATTGCAACGGTGGCAGGGTGCGCTCCACAAAAGAAAAGCCCGTGCGCTGGGTGAGTGCCAGCGAGCTTGCTGAGTTGCCCCTCAGTGTGACGGGGCGGAAGATTGCGAAGATGCTAGGCAACTAATCTCTTGCGGCTTAGCCGTTGCTGTAAGGCCTAAGCCACAAGTGGTAGTTATATGTTCAACTCACCCTCGACCGGGACTTTTGGCGTCTCTTCTCCCTCCGCTTCAAACCGTGCGATCACCGCACAGCCGCAGGAGTCGCTCCAGACGTTCACGGCCGTGCGGCCCATGTCGAGGACACGGTCGACAGCGATGATGAGGGCTTGATCTTCAGTCGGCAGGCCGACGGCTTGCAGGATAATGGCCATCATCACCAGCCCCGCGTGCGGGATTCCTGCGGCACCGATGCTCGCCAAGAGTGCCGTGAAGGCGACGATCATTTGGTCGGCAAGGCCCAAATCGAGTCCGTTAAACTGGGCGATGAACAGCACGGCAACCACTTCGTAGAGTGCCGTGCCGTCCATGTTGACGGTTGCCCCAAGCGGCAGCACGAATGAGCCGACGCGGTTGCTGACTTTCGCGCGTTCTTCTACGCAAGTCAGCGTTAGCGGCAAGGTGCCGTTGCTGCTGGCGGAGCTGAATGCCGTGAGCAGCGCGGGACTCATCGCTTGGGCGTAGGCCCAGGGGCTACGTTGAGCAATGAACCGCACGATCAGTGGTAGCGTGATCAGGGCGTGGACGCCAAGCGCCATCGCGACCGCCAACATGTACCAGCCGAGCGTGCCGAAGATGCCGATCCCTTGCGTTGCAGTGACGGCAAGCATGAGGAAGAACACGCCGATGGGCGCGAGGGCAATGATGATCGTCGTGAGCTTCATCATCACCGCAAAAACGGCTTCGACCAGTTCGCGAATCCGCTCGGCTGCGGTCCCGCCGACGAGGATCGTGCAAACGCCGAAGAAGATCGTAAAGGCGATGATCGAAAGAAAGTCCCCATTTGCGGCTGAGGCGAACGGGTTGGTGGGGATCATGTTGAGAAGTTGCTCGTAAAGGACTTCTCCTAAGGGTTGGGCTTCGTGCGCCTCAGCTACCACAGGTTCTGCTTCAGGTTTCTCAGCTCCGCCAACTCCTGGCCGGATGAGGTTCACCATGAGCAGGCCGGTCATGATCGCCAGCAAACTGGTTGAAACGTAATATAACAGCGTCCGACCAAACATTTTCCCGAGCCGTTCGGCTTGGCCGAGTCCCGTGACTCCTGAGAGTAACGAGGCGATGATCAAAGGCACGGAGACCATCTTCAACATACGTAAGAAAAGGTCGCCGATCAGCTTGGCCGTATCGCCGCACCAGCGGGCGGTGCTGCGGCCATTTTGGTGAAAGGCTTTGAAAGCTGTTGGGTCCTGCTTCTTGAGCTCCGCCAGTGTCGGGAAGAACTTTGGCCGGGGGGCTGCGTCCACCAGCGGCGGATTCGGCCAATCGAGCTTCTCTTCTGTTTTCTCGCCGACAACGATCCGCCGAGGCGACTTGCCATCATCAATCGCCAGCAAGATGCGGTCCGGTGAATCCGCGGACCAAATCTTCGCATTCTTGAGTTCAACCGGTTTCTCAAGTTCGTAAGAACTGGCCCCTGCGTTGAGTACGACACCGATGATGGTGCCAAGAATCATGGCGATAAGAATCTGCCAGTGGAGAGCTAAGCGCATAAGGGCTAGTCGTTTTGAGAGGAGAGTCTTGGTAGTTGGCCATCCCGACGAGTCGGGACACGGATGACACGGATTTGGGCTGACGAAGAGAGGGGAATCCTAACCCGAAGCGTAAGCGAGGGGGAATGCGTGTTGGCGATTTCTCTCGCTTACGCTTCGGGTTAGGATCTCGAATGCGATCTGCTCACTACCTGATTCCTGAACGATCCGTGTCATCCGTGATATCCGTGGCCAAAAACTTATTCAGCCACTGCGGCATCGGTCGATTCCACAGGCTCAGTTTCAATCGTTTTCGCGGCCTCTTCGAGTTGTTCCTTCAACTGCTCAACCGTCTGTCGTTCGCGCATCGGTTGGTTTTGCTTGTACTTTTCGAGTTCTTTCTTCAGTTCCTCAAGTTGCTCGGGCTTGCCGACTTCGATCGCTTTGTTCGACCACTCCTTGGCTTTTTCGAAGTCGCCTGTTTCCGCGTACGCGGCAGCGAGGGTGCTGAGGATGTGCCCGGCTTTGTACTCTTCGATTTCACATGCTTTGGTGGCAAGTTCGATGGCGAGCTTGCCGTTGCGGACCTCCTCGTCAGGGGAAGTCGCGAGCAGCCAGGCGTAATTGTTTAAGAGGAACGAATCATCCTGCCTTAGCTCATAGGCCTTTTGGAAGTCGACAACGGCCGAAGCGTGGTCGCCGAGGTTGAGGTGTGCGTCGCCGCGACTGCGGAGCGCCAGATAGTTTTCAGGGAAAGCCTGGAGCACTTCCGTGTAGGCTTCGATGGCCTGCTTGGGCTTCGCGCTGAGGTAGAAGTAGTTGGCAAGCTGCATTTTCAGTTCGGGCTGATTCGGCGAGGCGGCGATGGCTTGCTGGATGATGTCGATGGCTTCGTCAACCTGACGGTTGTTTGCGAGGATCTCCGCCTTGAGTCGGAAAGCTGTCGTTTGGTTGGGGCTTTTCTCGAGTACCGCATCAACGTCGGCCATCGCTTCGTCAGATTTGCCTTGCGAGAAATAGATTTCCGCACGTTGGATCAGCGTGAATAGCGAATTCGGCTGCAACTCGATGACCTTCGAGTATTGTCGGAGTGCTTCGTCAAGGTCGTTCATCTGACGGTAGATTTCGCCGCGATTTTGATAGACCAAAGCCAAGTCGGACTTCTGTTCGTCGATCGCGTCAAAAACGGCCAGCGCCTCCTCATTCTTGTCGAGCCGCCGCAGGACTTCTCCTTGGAAGATCTGGAGTGGAATGTTTTCCTTGTGTTCCTCAAGGAGTTGCTCAACTGCGTCGAGTGATTCTTGATAGCGTTTCTGCGTGCGCAGAAATGTTGCTCGCGCGACGCCGAAATTGAGATTATCGGGGTCGAGCTTCACCGCGGCATCGAAGTCTGCCATCGCTTTGCCGGGATCGCGTTGCAAGCTGCCGCGAAGAGCCAGCGCCTCGGCCTTCATCGAATCGGTAATCACTTCCGGTTCTTCCGGCAGATTGCCGCCTTCGGAACTGTCGACTTGTTCGGTGGTCGGTTCGTCGATCTCAGCGCTCTTGAGAAACTTATCAAGGAGACGTCGCGCTTCTGCCGGATCGCCGCCAGGGTTGGCCAACAACTTGCCCAACATCAGGCGAGCTTCTTTGGGAGGATCGTCGTACGCCAGCACGGTCCGCAGGTCGGAGATAGCCATGCGAGCCAACTGTCTGCTTTGCTGCGGATTGACTCTGCCGGAGCCGAGTAATTTCACCAGGACGGTGGCTCGTTCGTACTGAGCACTAGAGAGCATCGTCTCAGCGAATTCGGTATTCTCCATGTCGAGCCCTTTATCGAGGGCCGACTGCAAGAGCTCGATCACGCCGTTAAGGTCACGCATCCCCTCGCCGGTGATGCGAGTGCGTAGGGCCTCGTCAAAGTCGTGTTGCCCGGGGCCTTCAGCAAAGCAGGGGATGGGGAAAAGGAGAAGCGAAACGAACGCGACGGCAAGCGAAGCGAGTATTGAACGGCGAATCATTTCTGAGCTCACAAGGGAAAACGATGCTAGCAGACCTTCCGTGAAGTCCGCCAGCATTATTGCGTTTTCAGTGAGCTATGACCACAGGAAGCGGTCTGGCTAGTTGATCCAGAACGCGAACCAAGTAAAGCGACCGCCGAAGGTGCGTTGGATGTCTCGCCACATGGCCGGGTCGGTGATCTCGCCTTCTTCAAGGAACGGTTCTAGTCCGCTGCCTTGAGCCCACAGAACGAGATCGAATTCGGCGGGCTCAGTGAACATTTTCTTGACGTTCACGCCCCGCCGATTCTCCTTGCCAGCAGGCTCACGCCAGAAGGGGGCCAGTTTCTCGCCGTTGAGTAGCCGCTCGAACTCGTCGAGTGCTGTGTCCCAGCCCTTCACCATCTGGCCGGTGATTCGCATCCCAGGGATGACGCAGTTCTCTTGATTCGGCCCGGGAAGCCATTCGCGATCGTCGTCGGTCTCGGCTTGAATGGCTTTCCAGTTTTGCCGACTGAGTGCGATGACTTCGAGTAAATGTTTTCTCGCGCTTGCCATGCGATCGGGCTCGGCCACAGGTAGCTTCAGCAGGTGGATGAACGCGATTGCGTCGGCAATGTTATTGGGTGTGAATCCGGCACTCGTGCCGGGGCGTTCGTAGCGGTAACGCATCTTTGCGTTCGGGAAGAAAAGGTGAGCGCAGCTATCGTGTAACTCTTGCGTATCGTACGCCAAATGAGCGTCGCACAGGGCTTGCAGCACATGGCAGTAGCCGCGCAGCCAAATTGCATCGGCTGTGTCGAAAGCGATCGTAAACTGTTCCGCCTGTTGTTGAGTGATGCCCTGGTTGCGTCGTCCCCGCGTAAAAACGCGATTGAAGATGATCCACAGGGCTTCCTTCTCGTCAGCCACGCCATCAGAGTTGAAGTCCATCCGAAACATGCCGACCGAGAGCGGCACTTTCACGTTCGCGTCGGTGGGGATCTTCGCGAGTGTTGCCTCCGCCTCGGCAAGGTCCGCGGAGAAGTCCGCGATCATCTGGCGGAAAGCCTCGTTGGTGAGCGGCACTGGATTGTCATTCTTGGGAACTGGCAAGCGCACGAAGGGCAGCATCGTTTGCCAAGAGGGGTTTAGCCCGTGCTTGTGGAGCGACTGCATGAGGTCTTCAACGGCGTCGAGTGTCTGGACCGCACCCAAGGCAAAGCGAGCATTGGCGTCTTCGCCATGTGTTTCAGAATTATCGGCCAATTGAGCTTCGAGCTGCTTTTCCGCGTCGGCGAGCTTGCCCTGCACGAGCATGGCCTCAACCACGGGAGAAAGAGGTTGCTGGGCGTGGGAAGTCAATGCGAGCAATACCGTGAGAAGCACGAAGAGAAGGATTGAGCGTAGCATAAGAATTTTCCTTGTTGATTTGGTAAGCGTTATTTTTTGGCCACGGATTGCACGGATGACACGGATTTTGGATTGTTGCGTTCTAACCTGGCGGTCGCTTGATGATTTCTGTGAGTTGGGGGAACCATTTCTTGAAGAACTCAAAGGCTTCGGGGTCGATATGAGCTCCGCTGACGACGTACTTGCCAAAAGCTCCACCCCCGAAGGCGTAGTAACCGACTGTACCGCCACCGACCGCGATCAGTCCAACGGCTCCACCACCAACGGCAATCGTCCCTAAGGCGAAGCCCCCGAATGCGAGTAGCAGTCCGATAGCGCAGCCGCCGATTGCGATTCCGCCAAATGCAACACCACCGAGCGCAATCAACCCGCGGGCGATTCCGCCGAAGGCCGCGACGCCGGTGGCGATATCGCCAACAGCAAAAATGCCCCGTGCATGCCCACGCATTTCTCCGCTTGCCGGATCGGGACCGAGAGCGATGTCGTAGAGGGGAAGCCCGAACAGCGTTGCTTCTGATCGTCGGCGGACGCCGGCTTTTCCGAATGAAGCGTTGAGGCCTTCGACTTGCGATTCGAGTTCGGCGATCCGGTCCACGAGTTGGCTAGTTTCGTCTTTCATCGTTTGGCCTCCGCTGATGGACTTCCCGGCATCGGTGCGACGATCACCTCCACATCATTCAGAAAGATGGTGCCCGCCCCTTCAGTGACAACATTAAGCTTCAGCAGATCAGCCTGCTCGCCCTTTTTCAGGAAGAACGGTGTTTCGTAAGTTGCCCAGTCGTTGGTGCCGCTTACTGCGTGGTGGAAGCCTTTGGAGAACGCTTCAGGATTCGGGGGGACGCGGACCCACATCTCCAGGTAGGCTTTGCCTTCGAGATCCTTGGTCTTCATTTTCGCGCGGAACGTGACGACGCAGTTCTCAACGTTTTCAGGTTTGTTGATTTCGAAAAGCCGTAAAGTGGTTGGCTCAGTAGGATTAAATTGCCACTCGCTGGCGACATAGCCACCGCCATCCCTTTCTTTCACTACCCGCTTGTGTTCGCTGATCGGTGCGTCAACGATGGGGCTGAATCTCCGAAGTACCCCTGGCTCTTGTCGCTTCAGAGCTTGCTCGCGTTTTTTGATTTCAACCGCTTGCTTGAGCTGTGAAGCTAGGCGTAGTCCAATTGCATGCGACATTTTGGCAGTACAAATTGGGTTCTTTCGTTGCTTCGCTTGCGGATAAACCTTCAACTCGAGAGGAAATCGATCAGACTTGTCACTCGACTTCCCGAATGAAAACCAAGCGTCCTCTGGCAGTTGAATTCTTCCGATTTCATCTCGTGGTAATTGTTCAACATCCATCGTGGCCGATAGGCGGTGAGGCATGGCTTGCAGCATTCTTTTTTCTGAGACGCTCGCAACGACCCCCTGAAATCCACGTGCCTGCTCAAGAGACAGCTTCATGATCATTGGCCAAAAGTTTTTGCTATCGTCCACAAGAGCGATAGTAATTCTCGGATCGACAACGGGGCCCTGTGGAGTGTTGCCACGATATTCTGACCGCACCTGCCAACGAAGTTTGTCGCCAAGATCGATTGTTTGATTCCCATCGAGTTTGTACGCCTTCGTATAGAGCGTACAATCGAGACTCCACTCGCTGCGTTTGGGATCGGCAGTCAAGTCGAGAACGGAGACTTCAGCAGCCTTCACCTGGCGGTTCGTTGCTTTCTTTCGATCCAGCACGATCCGCACCAGTTCCTGCTCACCGCGCTGGATGGTCACCTGATCTTTGTCGAGCTTCAAATCGTCGCCAGCGTTCTTCAGCATGATTTCCCAGTTGCCTTCGTCGAGTCGAGCCTCCCACCCTTCCTCGGGATTAAGAACCTTGATTTGATCGCCCTGGCGGACCTCGACTTGCACTTGATCGCGGGCCTCGGGAGGGACTTCGACCGTGAGTTGGCCCTCGGGGGTTTGGAGCTTTAGCAGCACAACTGCAGCGACTAGGAAGCCAAAGAAGGCGGCACCGACGAGCCACTTACGGCCGAACCCCGATGGCGGCGAAGACTCAAGCGATGGGGGGACTTTGTCTGTGACGCTTGCGTCTTCGCCGTGTAAGGTCGTTAACAGATCCTGCACTTTTGTGGCGGAAGCCAAGGGTTCAAGCAACATTGCAACCTCTGCTGCCGTTTGAGGCCTGCGATCAGGGTCTTTCTCTAGCATCTTCTCGATGAGCTTCACCAGCTTGGTTGGCAAATCCTGACGGTGTGTCGTTACTGGAGGAACCGGGCGTTCTGTCAGTCCTGTGATTTTCTTGGCGAGCGTGTTGAACTCGCTCCCGGAGTAGGGAGCGTGTCCCGTGAGCAGTTTGTAGAGGGTCGCCCCTAGGCTAAACACATCGCTCCGCGCGTCGACTTTGGCTCCGGTGCATTGTTCAGGGGCCATGTAGTCGGGCGTGCCCATCACTTGATCCGTGCCCGTCAGGATCGGGTCGAGTGTTTGAAAGTTACTCCCCTCAAGGGAATGGCCATCAGAACCGTCAGGGTGCAACTCATCACCCGAGTCGCTCAATAAACGGGCGAGCCCTAAGTCGAGAACCTTCACCGTACCCGTCCGGTCGAGCATCAGGTTTGACGGTTTCACATCGCGATGCACCAGACCCTGGTCGTGGGCGTATTGCAAGCCGAGAGCTGCTTGGCGGACGAGCTCACAGGCGATGCCTACCGAGAGTTGGCCTTGTTGTTTGGACAATGCCGAAAGATCAATCCCGTCAATGAGCTCCATGGCCAAGAAGTGCTTGCCGTCGATCTCTCCCGCGTCGAACGCACGGACGATGTGGGGGTGATCGAGGTTACCGACCGCTTGCATTTCCCGTGCGAAGCGTGCGATGGCTTGGGGCTGACGCATGCGTTCACGCGGCAAGACTTTCAGTGCCACCTGTCGACCGAGCCGCTCGTGCTTCGCGCGATACACGGTTCCCATCCCCCCACTGCCGAGCTTTTCTAAGAGTCGATAGTCGCGAAGGGTTTGCGGGGTGATTGCGTCTTCGGGATCGTTCTGGCCTCGCTGGAAATCAAGCGTTTCTTCCCGTGGTTTTTCCTTGAGCGATTCCAGCACCGCTGCCAGATCGGCCTCGGACTCGTAGGATGAAGTTTCAAACTCCATCGCAAGTCCGCGAACAAGTGTGTCCTCGCTTGCGAGAGAGGTAAGCGTTTCCTGACAGTCGTCGCACTGGTCGAGATGCTCGGCGATTCCCTCCAGTTCCGCCTCATCGAGGCGTCCGAGAGCGTAATCGCTGAGTAGTTCGAGGGCGGGATGCGATTTTGATTGGTAGCGTGCGGCAGTCATCACGATGCATTCTCCTTGATTGGCGTCCTCAACGGCAAGTTTTGCCTTGCCAGGAGAAGAACGTAGGAGTCTGCCACCTTTTTTCAGAAAACTGTAGGGAACGCCCTCCGTGGCGTTCCGGTGCCCGAGTTTGCGGAACCCCACGGAGGGCGTTCCCTACAGGAGTCCATCAAGTTCCTCACGTAATCGCCTCAGAACCTTGCTTTTTGCCTTGTAGACCGCATTCACGGAGATGCCCAGCGACTCAGCGACGTCAGCCGGGACTTGTTGCTCAACGGTAGTTCTCAGAAAAGCCTGCCAAGTGTTGGGCTCAAACTCCGCCTGGACGTACTGCAGCGTCCGATGCAAGACGCTGCGTGATTCGACGCTGGCCGTGCTAAGACCATCGAGACTGGCGTCGGCGTCCCCATCGGGCAAAACATGGTCGGGCAGGTCTTGGACCCGCCTGTTGAACTCGGTCCCACCCCGCACTTGCGGCCGGTTGGCAACCCGACGGTAGTGGTCGCGGATGCGGTTGCGGGCGATCGTGGTCAGCCAACCGCGAAATGAGTCGCCCGGACGATCTCGGCGGAACTTCTCCAGGCCGGTTGCCACCGAGCGAAAAACCTCTTGGGTGACATCGGCGGCATCCGCTGAGTTTAATTCCGCCCGCCGACACCAGCCGTAGACGATGGGGCCGAAGAGCGTCGTTAGGCGCTCCCAAGCATCGGGCTGTTGCTGGCGAAGTCGAACCAGCAAGGTTGAGGAGATAGAATCAGCGGAGGGCATAGCGTATAGAGAAGGGATGGCGATCGAGAGTACACCGGCGAGCTGTTAGCTCGCGGCTCGCTGGAGAATTGCAGAGTAGCAAGCCAGCCGCAGGCTAACAGCCTGCCGGAGAGGACTCTCTGAGAGAAACCAAGCCGCTCAGGCATCTGCCTGACGGCAGTACGCGATCATCTCATCGACACTCATTGAAGCCTTGTCGACTTTCCCGCCGCTGGGAGCCGCAGCCGCGGGCTCAGGGGCCGCTTCTTCAGCGGATTCCTCAGCGGCTTGCTCTTCCACTTCTGGTTCTGGCTCGTCGGCGGGCGCTTCTTCTTTGGCCGCAGGTCCCGCGCCACCACGGGCTGCAGCGAGCATATCGGCGACCGACATCTTGGAACGGTCGACTTTCGCTGGCTTGTCGCTTGCGGCGGGTTTCGCAGGTGCTGAAGCAGCCGGCGCCGCTTTTTTCGCTTTCGGGGCAGCTTCGGTTTCTGCTTTCGCACCGCCTCGTGCCGCGGCGAGAATGTCTGCTGTCGAGCTGGGCTTGTTCGCCTTGGCGACTGCCTCTTTCCCGGCTGAACCTTGTTGGCGAGCCAGTTCTAACGGTGAGAGTTTCTTCTCGCCGTCAGCTTTGGGCTTGTCAGCGGCCTTCTTGGGAGCCGCTTTCTTGGCCGCTGGCTTCTTCTCTTCCTTGGGCTTGGGAGCCGGCTTGTCGACGACCTTCAAATAGTCCAAGTCGATATCGAACCAACCTGTGCTGAGGTTGTAATCGATGAACTCCACCAACGCGCGACCACTCATGTTGACGGTCTTTACTTGGCCGACGAGGTCCTTGAAGCGTGCCAACTCGGCACGGCTGGGGTCAACGGCGACGTACTTGTCGGTGTACTCAGACTTGATCTTTTCGATTTGGTCGAACATCTTGCGCGAGGGTATAGGAGGCGTCAGTGGCTTAGTGCGAACTGCCTATTTTGACGCACCAATCGCGTCCTGACAATGACCGAAGTGCTGCCGTTTCGCGGGGTGTTTCTTGCGGGTCAGCCTCCTGCGGGCCATAATCCGAGGACATCAATTCCTTAACCTCGCCCGAAGGCCCCTCATGCTCTCGAAACCGACCCGTTTTACCGTATCCGTATTGTTTGCCGTTTGTTTGATCTCAGGAGCGATCTGTTCACTCGCTAACGCGAAGGAATACCTCTCTGGGATTCAATGGGAAGAGCCGAAAATCGTCACGCCAGGCAAGACGAACGACAGGGCTCCTTCCGACGCCATTGTGCTGTTCGATGGGAAAAACCTCGATGCTTGGAACAACGGCGAGAACTGGAAAATCGAGGACGGTGTCGCGACCGTAGGTAAGGGCGGCATCACGACGAAGCAGAAATTCGGCGACTGCCAATTGCACATCGAATGGTCTTCGCCGACGACTTCAGGCGACGCGAAGAGTCAGCAGCGTGGAAACAGCGGCGTGTTCTTCGGTCGCTACGAGCTGCAAGTTCTTGATTCCTACGAAAACAAGACTTACTTCGATGGCCAGGCGGGTGGCATCTACAAGCAGACCCCACCTTGGGCGAACGCCATGCGACCACCGGGCGAGTGGAACACTTACGACATCATTTGGACTGCGCCACAGTTCAACGAGGACGGTTCGCTCAAAAGCCCCGCCTACATCACCGCGATTCACAACGGCGTGGTGGTTCAGAACCACTTTGAGCTACAAGGCGATACGCCTTATGAAAGGCCGCCTAGCTACAAGCCACATGGAAAGCTGCCGATCTTTCTTCAAGACCACAACAACCCGGTCCGTTATCGCAACATGTGGGTGCGTGAAATCAAGCCTCCCGTTGGTGAGCGAGTGCATCCGCCGAGCATCAAGGAAGGTGATAAGTTGGTGCCGGTGGAGAAGGAAAACGAAGTCACTGGGAAAGTAACTGTCAATGGGGCGCCCGTTGTCGGTGGCACGATACGCTTTTTTCATGAGATCAAAGATCCCGAAGGTGCTATGCGCGTTTATGAAGTTCCCTTAGATAAGCAAGGTGGATTCAGACATCGGCTTAAGGCGAGGTCCTATAAAGTGCAACTGGCGGACAACGAGGCGATCCCTAAAAAATATCAACTTAAGCAAACGACAGGCTTGGTGGTTGAAGTTGTCGACGGTGACAATGTCTTCAACTTTGACCTCGCTTCGAATTAGGCCTGTAAGGTGCGTGAGCGACAGCGAACGCATCATCGTGACATTTCCCGGTTCCGAGCCGTGATGCGTTAGCACTCGGGTTGAAGCTTTGGCGAAGTGCTACCCGTGAGCTTACGCTTCACGGCTCAGTGAGAGTGTATATCGCCACCGCACGGTTGCAGGCAGTTGATCTGGTGGGGCGATCTCTCTACGCACCAACAATTCTTGCTGATGGTAGGCGACTTCAACCGGCGGGGTTCCCTGAGGTTCATCCTTGAGCGGCAGGGCAGCGATGTCGAGCTTGCCCAGAGGTGTTTTCACGGAGTGAATGGCTTCACCAGACGCGAGTGTCGATTCGTAGGAGAGCTGGTAGACGCTACTCACCCGCGGGATGGCTGCCTTCATGCGACAGGCGGCGTCGAACAGGATGCCGGGCTTCTGGGGGTCGTTCGAAGGTTCGACCGTGAGCGACCAATGGCAGGACCCGCTCATGCCGACCAGCGCGGCAAACTTGCGTCCCGCGATTTCTTCCAGGTTAAGATCCTGATAAGCGGGGCTTTCATGGTTGCTCGAAATTCCAGCCTCGACGGATTCCAGGGCTAGCACGCTCCGTTCGCCCGCGACGAGGTAGATTTTGTGGCAGTAGCGGTCGGCGAGTTGAAAGAACTCGACGCGGACGCCACGACTGTTCTCATCCAGTGACTCAACCGATTTATTATTAATCACAGAGGACACGGAGAACACGGAGGTTGTTGGAGAGCCAAAGCTCGAAAGGGTAATTGCAATTCGAAATGTTAGTGTTTTTTGGCGAGAGTATTATGCAGTGAAAGACGATTGATTTCGCTTAATTTCTTGCAGCTTGTCAGCCTTGCGAGAATTATGCATCGAACCTCCGTGTTCTCCGTGATCTCTGTGGTAAAAAAATCTAATCGTCGCCTTCCTCGACAGGCTGCCCTGCCCTCCAGCGTAAAGTCGACTCGAGAAAACCTTGAATGTCGCCGTCGAGCACTGCGTGGAAGTTACCCATTTGGAACTTCGTGCGGGCATCTTTCACGCGTTGGTCGGGGTGAAGGAAGTAGTTGCGGATTTGCGAGCCGAAGCCGGTCTTGGCCTGGTTCTGGTATTTGGCAGCGTCCTCTTGCTCGCGTTTTTCTTCCTCGTGGCGGGCCATTTGGGCGCGGAGCATTTTCCAGGCGGTGGCGCGGTTTTTGTGTTGGCTTCGTTCGTTCTGACATTGCACGACGATGCCGGTTGGCTCGTGCGTCAAACGCACAGCACTGTCGGTCTTATTGACGTGTTGCCCTCCTGCCCCGCTGGCACGGTAGGTGTCGACACGCACGTCGGACTCGTTGATCTCGATCTCGACCGAATCAGAAATCTCCGGCGAGACGTCCACGGCTGCGAAACTGGTCTGTCGTTTTCCTTCCGAATTGAACGGACTGATCCGTACTAATCGATGGATGCCGGTTTCGCCTTTGAGGTAGCCGTAGGCCATCGGGCCGCGGAGGGCGATCGTGGCGTTGTTGATGCCGGCTTCCTCGTTATCTTGGCGGTCGATGAGTTCAGCCGAGTATTCGTTCTTCTGCCCCCACTGCAGATACATCCGCAGGAGCATCTCCGCCCAGTCGTTGGCGTCGGTCCCGCCATCGCGGGCGTTGATCGTGATGATCGCCCCGGCGGCGTCGTGCGGGCCGCTGAGCAGGGCTTGCAGTTTTAGTTCTTCGACGATTTTTTCCAAACGGACGATTTCGCCCTGAGCTTCCGTGGCGAAAGCCTCGTCCTCAGCCGCCATTTCGACCATCGCATCGAGGTCATCGCTGGCGGAAAGGGCCTCATCGAGCGGCTTGAGAATTGCCACGAGGTTACTCCGCTCTTGAACGAGCGGCTGAGCCGTCTCCTGATCGTCCCAGAACGTAGGGGCGGCCATGGCTTGGTCGATTTCGGTGACCCGCTGCTGCTTGCCTAGGCAGTCAAAGAGAGTCCCGCAGTTGGGTGATTGCTTGGCGAATCGCCTCGGCCCGGTCGAGCCATTCCTTTTCCAACATCAGTGCGGGACTCCTGGTAAGTTTGCATGTAACAAGCGGTATTCTAGCTGAAAGTGTCGAACCGCAAAGGACACAAAGAAACAATGTTTAGCCGCCGAGCTTGCTCGGCGCTCGGACTAAACGCGGTGCTAACGCCGGGCAAGCTCGGCGGCTAAACGCTTGTTTGCAGAGAATGCGGCTCATAAACTCGGTGTATGGCCAGAGTCGTACTAGCAATGTCAGGAGGCGTCGATTCGAGTGTCGCTGCGCACTTGCTTCTTGAAGCGGGGCATGAGGTGATCGGGGTGTTCATGCGGCATGGGCACGAGTCGCCAGTCGCCTGTGCCACTGAGGCGAGCCAAACTTCTTCGCTCGTGGAGTTGCCCGTGGTCAACCGACTCGACCACAAGCAGGGTTGTTGCACGGCGGCGGATGCTGAGGATGCACGGCGCGTGGCGGATCGGCTTGCGATTCCGTTCTATGCCTTGAACCTCGACCGCGAGTTCAAGCAGATTATCGACTACTTCGTCGATGAGTACACTGCCGGTCGAACGCCGAATCCGTGCGTTCAGTGCAACAACTGGATCAAATTCGGCAAGCTGTTCGACTACGCGGATAGTGTTGGTGCGCAGTACGTGGCGACCGGGCACTATGCGCGGCTGGAAGGCGAAAGACTGCTGCGGGGCATCGATCAAGGCAAAGATCAGTCGTATGTCCTGTTCGGCATCAAGCGAAAGTACCTCAGTCGAATGCTGCTGCCGGTTGGCGGATTTGAGAAGCCAACCATCCGTCAGATCGCTGGCGAGATGGGGATGAACGTCGCGGAGAAGAAAGATAGCCAAGAGATTTGCTTCGTCACACGCGGCCGCTACGATGAGTTCGTTCGCAAAGAGCGAGGAACTGAGCAGCATGTAGATACTTCCGGCGAACTCGTCACAACTGAGGGCACGGTCGTTGGCGAGCATCAAGGGATCGAAGGCTTTACGGTAGGACAGAGAAAGGGGCTCGGAGTCGCGCTCGGCGAGCCGAAATTCGTGGTGCGGATCGAAGCCGATTCTCGCCGGGTGGTGCTTGGGGATCGTGAAGAATTGGGACGTAGCAACCTTACTGCTCGCGATTGTAACTGGCTGGTCGACCTCCACTACGTTCCCCAGCGGTGCGAGGTGCAGATCCGTTACAACGCCCCGGCTGCCCCGGCGGAAGTCGAGATTTGCAATGACGGCACGCTAGCGGTGCTGTTCGACGAGCCCCAGTTTGCCGTTGCTCCTGGGCAGGCAGCCGTGGTGTTTGACGGTGATCGGGTCCTGGGAGGCGGGTGGATTGAGTAGTCGGCCTACTTCTCTCGACTCCTACGATCGATTATTCTTCAACAAGTAGAGACTTCCGAATCTGATCGAACAATTTAGGAAATCGATGATGTCCGTTCCTCTCCTCCTTGGAATCGAAACTAGCCAGGTAGTCATTCTTGTTGCCATCGGCTTTGGGCTGTTGATCTGCCTTGTCGTTGTCGGGCTGTTCATCAAGTTTGGGAATCTCTGGTTGCAGGCTTATACATCCAATGCGCGAGTGAGCATGCTAAGCCTGTTGGGTATGACGCTTCGCCAAGTGAACCCGCGGACGATCGTTGATGCGAAAATTCAAGCGATGCAAGCCGGTGTTGGAACCGACGCTCAAACCGGCATCACGACGCAACGACTCGAGGCCCACTATCTGGCTGGTGGTGACGTGCCACGCGTGATCAACGCGATCATCGCGGCTCAGCGGGCGGACATCGATCTTGATTTCGACCGTGCGGCAGCGATTGACCTCGCGGGGCGTGACGTTCTCGACGCGGTGCGGACGAGCGTCTATCCCAAAGTGATCGATTGCCCCGACCCTGAGCGTTCCTCGAAGACGACACTCAGCGCGGTCGCCCGCAATGGTGTCGAATTGAAGATCCGCGCTCGCGTGACGGTGCGGACGAACTTGCAGCAGTTGATTGGCGGTGCCACCGAGGAAACGATTATCGCTCGTGTGGGTGAAGGCATCATTACCTCGATCGGCTCCGCGGAGGATCACCTCGAAGTGATGGAGAATCCAGATCGCATCTCCAAGGCAGTATTGGAACGCGGGCTCGACGCACACACGGCATTTGAAATCGTTTCGATCGATATCGCCGACATCGACATTGGCGAAAACATCGGTGCCCGTTTGCAAGCCGATCAAGCCGAGGCCGATACGCGAATGGCTCAAGCTCGAGCTGAACAACGCAAGGCGAACGCAATGGCCCGCGAACAAGAGATGAAAGCCGACGTGGCTTTGAATCGGGCTCAGGTCGTCCTCGCTCAGGCAGAAGTTCCTCAGGCCATGGCCGATGCGTTCCGTCAAGGGAACCTGGCAACGATCGGGAGTAACGGGGCGGGCTAGGCCGCTAGCGGCTAGAAGACCCCCTCGCCGAAGCCGTCGCTTCTCTTTTCGGTGCCCTGCCCTGCTTGTTTTTTCGTTGGGCTCTTCGTCCCGTCGTGAGCTTCGTCGACTCGATGATTTTCGGTTTTTGGCGTGCGATAGTCGAGGTCGAAGTCGTCGTATCGCGACTTGTAGTTGGGCTGCTTCGCGAGTTCGAGCTCTTCGTAGTAGGCACTGACTACGTGTTCCTGGATCATCTCGCGGCAGGAAGAGTTGATCGGGTGCGCGATGTCCGCGTAGAGCTTGGCCCGACCATCGTTGTCCGTTGGAAGCCGATCTTGCGGGAGCTTCACTCCGCACTGATTACAGTGGGGAGCACGCAGATGGTTCTTCATACCGCATTTAGGACAGTGGGCGGTAAGCTTGCGGCTAGGCATGGCGACGAACGGGCCGCTGGTGCCTTCAATAATCTTTAAATCGCGTACGACGAAGCAATCGTCAAAGGTGATCGAACAGAACGCTTTGAGGCGTTCTCCCGGTTCATCCATGAGCTTGATGCGTACTTCAGTGATGTCCACGGTGGTCTCCCTGCGTGCTTCCTGCCAAGCACGCTAATGGCAAGTCGATGTCGTCCAAACCGTCCCGTGTGTCCTGTCATGTGCTCCGCCAACAGCAGTTTCAGAAACAGTCCCTCGCTGATTGCTACCCTGCATCCAGTCTAAATTACTTCTCAATCTCCCTGCAACGTGATTCGCATGACTCGCACTTCGGCAAAGGCAAAAGAACGCAGAGCCGCTGCCGGTCATCATGCCCCCCCAGGGGTTGGTCTCATTGAGTCTTTGCACAAGACGCTGGAGACTAGGCTCAATTTGGCAAATGACGTCTTGGAAAGAGTTTCGCATCTGACTAGCGGCTTTGTGGAGGCGGCCTCCCCGCAGCAACCCGATGAGTGATTCCAACGCGGTTGTTTTCTTCGCTGTTTCGGGATCGTCGTAGGGCACAGCTTGAAGCGCGGAGAAAGCTTCACGTGTTGAAACCGTTTCCGTCGGCTTAACAACGACAAAGTGAAGCTTTTGTAAACCTCGGACAGCTTGCGTTCGTTCACCCCGTCCTTGGCAGACGGCGGGACCTCCCGCGAGGAAGAAGGGGACGTCGCTGCCGAGTTTTGCGGCTAAGCGGGCGAGCCGCTGGTTTGGGTAGTTAAGTCCCCAAGCACGGTTCGCCAGCATCAAGGCCGCTGCGGCGTCGCTGCTGCCGCCACCCATTCCCGCTTGCGTGGGGATGCGTTTCGTCAGAGTGAAAACGCCCTGAGGAGCGGTGCCAGCCTCTTTGGCGAGCAACTCAACCGCTCGGACAACGAGGTTCGTTTGGTCTGCTGGCGTGTCGCCGGAAGTAGGATTTGTAAGGCGAAAACTAAACGGGGAACTCTCTTTCGATGCAGTGGGTGTCCATGAGAGCGTATCAAACAGGCGAACGGGAACCATCAGGGTTTCCAATTCGTGGAACCCATCGTCACGCTTACCCAGTACCTCAAGAGAAAGATTCAGCTTGGCCGGGGCTAGTGCGGTCCAGTTTTCGGGGCTCTTCGTGAGAGTTCGCGAGACAAGCATGGGGTTGGTCGAAGTTGTGAATCAGCGCAAGGTTCGTTGCGAAAAGCGTAGCAGCTAACGCGGCTACAAGTTACCTTCTTTGAACGGTCGTGCCCCCACTACCGTCATCTGCTACTGCCCGACTCTTCATTCAACCGAAGATAACAGCCGCGTCACAACCTTAATTCGCTAGATTCGGCGAAGAGGCAGGTCGGGACTAGAATGACGCTTCGTTCTCTAAGGTTGTTCGGATTCACGCGTTGAGACCCAGTCAGTCTCGACGGAAAGCTCCGCGACGATTCAAGGCACCACTCCAGGGCAAGCAATAATTTGCTCGCCTTCTGAGGCGACCACCGTTGGAATCGATCACGACTCTGTCGAATCCACAGGGTTGCAGAATAAGGCGTTTCAGATACCGGGTCAACTTAATCTGACGTGCTTAGATGGACATTAACCCGCAAAATCAGGAGATTTGCGCAGAACATTGTTCCGTAGTACATTATCTGAGAAAGTGAGCGCAATCGTGGCTTAGAGTTTAAGAAAGACGTTCACTGAATTTCCAGATGAACAAGTCGAAGTCTAGGAGCAGTCGAGTTTGAGCAAATCAATTTCTGAAACAGTTGCATTGTTCGCCAAAGGCTTGCTGATGGGCAGTGCGGACATCGTCCCGGGGGTCTCTGGAGGGACCATCGCGCTAATTGTCGGGATCTACGAAAGATTAGTTACCGCGATCAGTCGGTTTGATGCTCAGCTAGTGAAGCTGATTGTTGGAAGGCAATGGAAGGAGGCCGCGGAGCGGGTCGATCTTCGCTTCCTAGTAACGCTCGGCGCGGGGATACTTACTGGTGTGGCCGCTTTGGCAACCTTGATGCATTATTTACTTGAGCATCAACGCAGTCCCACTCTGGCGGTGTTCTTCGGGCTGATTCTCGCTTCGGCACTTTTGGTTGGGCGAATGGTAAAGCCGAAGGACTCGGGACAGGCGCTGCTCTGTGTTGTCGCAGGAATTCTTGGTGCCGCATTTGCCTTCTGGTTGGTCGGGCTCGAAGCAATTCAAGCTTCCGAAAATCTTGGTTATTTCTTCCTCTGCGGGATGGTCGCGATCTGCGCAATGATCCTGCCCGGGATCAGTGGTGCGTTCATTCTGCTGATCCTGGGAGCCTACGAATCGGTTACCAAGATCATCAAGGACCTGACGCACCTAGAATTCACCACTGCCGGATTGATGCAGTTGGGAGTTTTCGCTGCTGGTTGCGCGATCGGCCTGATCGGGTTCGCCAAGCTGTTGCGTTGGCTACTGGAACACTATCACAACTTAACGATGGCCGTGTTGTGCGGCTTCATGATCGGTTCACTGAAGAGAATCTGGCCCTTTCAGGTTGATACGACTCCTGAAGTTGAGCGACTATCTCTGAAGAAGTTTGAGATCGTTATGCCGGATTCCTGGAACGCACAGTGCACAACCTGCTTGTTGTTGGCAGTCGTGGCGTTTGTCGCGGTGTTGGCGGTGGAGCGTTTGGCCAAAGTGAAAGAATGATGACTGTAGGGAACGCTCTCCGCGGCGTTCCGTAAGTCCAAGGCTAGCGGAACGCCGCGGAGGGAGCTCCCTACAGAGAGCTTGCCGCGATCGCTTGAATCTCTGCCTGAATCACCTCCGGCTCGCGATCCGCATCAATGACGTGCAAGCTCTTGCCCATCACTTTGGCTTCAGCCAGAAAGCCCGCGCGAAGTTGGTTGCGATAGTCGTCGCCACGGCTTTCGACGCGGTCGAGTTCGCGATTCAATCGTTGTAGTGCCTTGGCGGGATCCATATCGAGTAAGAAAGTACAGTCGGGTGAAATGCCATCGGTGGCAACTTTGCCTACCGTGCGAACCTCTTCGACCGACAGACCTCCCGCATAGCCTTGGTAGACGATATTGGCCAGCAGGAACCGATCTGAGACGACGGTCTTTCCTTGCGACAAAGCAGGTTTGATGATTTCCTCAACCAGTTGCGCTCGGGCCGC
Organism: Lacipirellulaceae bacterium; assembly: GCA_040218535.1. NCBI lineage: Bacteria > Pseudomonadati > Planctomycetota > Planctomycetia > Pirellulales > Lacipirellulaceae > Lacipirellulaceae bacterium. The sequence continues at coordinate 204,846 of JAVJRG010000005.1, forward strand.
CATATAAAGGAGCATCTCGCTCCGAGCGGAGATCGTCGTTTCTTCACCGCTATTGAGAACAATCTCGCGAAGCTTTTCGCCCAGCAGCGTCGTGCCCGGATCGCGACAGAAAACGACTTCCCTGCCCTGCCCTTGCAACCAATCGCAAAACTGCTCGATCTGAGTCGTCTTGCCGACACCGTCGATACCATCGAAAGAGACAAACATAGCGTGCTTAGTCTACTGAGTTTGTCGCTATGACGATACCAGCGTGGTCTCAGGTTGCCTCTGCTCCGTTGTATCTTTCGTGCATCCGGTTGATTCGACCCGCGACAAGCTTTCGGAGTTTCGTTGGTTTGAGGACCTCTGCCTGATCGCCGTAGCCAAGGATCCACCAAGCGATTTCATGCAGCCCTGAGACCTGGACCCTAAAGTCGAGACTGCCGTTAGGGAGTTGCTTCGTGCGTTGCGTTTTGTGCCAGCGGACTTCGGCCACGTTGCGAGCGACAAGCGGATCGAAACGGATGTGGACTTGCTGATCTCGGCCCGACTCTGGCATGATCCGCCAGGCATTTCCCAAGTACTTTTCCAGCGAGAACGCTTTGGGAATCGAGTAGTCTGTGTTGCTAGGTGTTAGCAAGCTAATGCGATTGACACGAAAAGTTCGCACTTCCCGATGTAGCGAGCTGCGTCCGATGACATACCAACTGTGCTGGCTGAATAGCAGTTGGTAGGGGCGCAGGCGTGTCTTGATCTGTTCCCACTCGGTGAGGCTCTCATACTCGATTGCGACGACCTTACCAGTCTTCAGTGCCGTCTGTAGGTCGCGGAACGTTTGGCGATGTCCTGCGATTTGACTCACAGCGCCCAAGCGGATGTCGAGTGATCCGGCGACGGTGCGAACTTCTTCCCGCAACGGTTCTGGGAGCATGCTCTCCAGCTTCATCGCCGCTCGGCGTGCCGGCTCTCCGAAGGGGAGTTGCCCTTTGCCGTTGCCTAGATTATCCGCCAAGGCAATCAGTGAGAGCGCTTCTTCGGCGGTGAAATTGGTTGGCGGCAGAAAGAAGTCGTCGTCGATCCAGTAGGCGTCCCGCTGGCGGTCGAACTTCAGGGGGACACCCGCTTCGCGAAGTGTTTCCAGGTCTCGAAAGATAGTTCGTCGACTGACACTGCAGGCTTTGGCAAGGCCTGCTGCGTTCTCGTGGTTACCTGCCTGCAGGGTTTCCAGCAGCTTGAGGAGTCGCGTGATTCGCTTCGAATTCATCTTGAGGGGCAAGCGTCGTGAAGGCGGAATTCTGAGGCGGCTGACTCGCTGGCGGTTGAGTGTTGTTAGAGAGCCAACCACTCAGGCCGTTCGCGGGCGACGAGGTGTAGATTATATCTTGTGGAATCCTCTGCGCCGAATTGCCGCCTCCAGTTTGCGGCAAGGGCTGCAGATGGGTGGCTTGCAGCACTTGGCCGACTCGATTGGGCATCTGCGGCCAGGCTTGGGCGCTCGGATCGGGTAACGGTGCTGGGATGTTTTCCTGCTGCACGGCAGGGTCTTCCGTTTGCAGATTGCTACCTTCGGGTCCTTGCTCGGTTGCCGGAATCGGATCGACGGTCGTCTGAGGGAGTGCCTCGACGGGCTGCATCATCGGCATTGCCATTTGAGCCTGTGGACCACGGCTAATCACGTTTGGTCTTGTGTAGCCGTAGTCGAGATACTTGCTCGCGTCACGCTGACGAGCACGCCACAGGGCGTCGAACTTCGCCTTGTTCGGCCACGGCCCTTCTGCCAGGTAGACACCGTTGTATTCCAGGAGCGTCCCTTTGCGGAAATGAACTCGCATGATCGCTCGGTTGAAATCGACGAGCGAACGATAGTAGGCACTCTCCGCCTCCGCACGACGACGTTGTGCGTCGAGCAGGACATCCAGTGTGACGGTTCCCGAGTCGTAAATAGCATTGAACGCGTCGACCTCATCTTGGCTGGCAACACGACGCATGAAGTTGGTCTTCACCACTCCAAAGTTATGATCGACGTCACGGATAGCATCGCCAAGCTGGTGGGAGACTTCCAGTTCCAAGTCTTGGAGGACTGCTCTCTCGCGAGCGAGTAACAACTGGTGATGTCTGACGCCACTGAGAGCCCTTCGGAAGCCGATCGGCAGGGTGAATTGGAGATCGATTTGCCATTCCTGATAATCACCGCCGGTGAGGACCTCGAAGGCGTTTGAGCCATCCAAGAAGGGGTCGATTCCGTTGCGGTCGGAGCGAAGGAGTTGGTCGCCCGCACCGAGCCAACGATAGCGTCCGCCCAAATCTAAACGCGGCAGGAGGTGATTGCGGGAAGCAATCAATTCCAATTCACGGCGTTTTACCTGCCACTTTTGGCGACGGAGTTCAGCACGACCTGTGAGGGCCTCGCCATGGATCGCTGCCCAATCGAAATGCACCTGAGCCGTGGTTGGCTCGTCAATCGGTCGGAAGAGCCGTCCGTCGGAGTGGCTGAGCCCCATGATGTAGCGTAGTCGGTTCTCGACGCGGAAGAGGTTTGTCAGTGCCGTCTCGACTTGGGAGCGGAACAAGTAGTATTGGGAGCGAGCCTGGGCTTCCTTGTCCGCCTCGCCCCCTTCACCGCCTGCTTCCTGCAGGGCTTTGATTTTTCGCCACGTTTCCAAGGCACTGTCCCGTCCGATCTTCCGTGCGTCGAGGTCGCGATAGGCGAAGTAGAGTTCCCAGTAAGCGTCCTCGACGTCACGCATCAGGTTGCGGACGCCAATCTCGAAGTCGGCGAGCGTCACATCGTGACGAATCCGTGCGATGATCACACCGTCGATGTTGTTGACGAAGCCGCTGGCGGCTTGTTGGAACGTTTGCACGCCGGCGATCCGGTTGTATTGCGTGCCCCGGCCTTGCAACAAAGGATGTGTAAACGCAGCTTCGAAGTTGGTGGTCCAATCACTGGCTTGCGTACGGCTGCCGTTGTTGTTTTGCTCGTAGTTCGTATTGTTGCGAAATTCGAAGGTACTACCGTCGGCAGTGGCTTTTGTGATGCCGATCGTGCCTATGCCTAGGTCTTGGCGGAATTGCGGAGCGAAGAAGTCAGGTGCGGCAGCGAGACCGAAGTTTTGGGGGCGGTCGTTGTAGTTCCAGGTGATGCTACTATCTAACTGAGCATCGAACTCGGCGAGCGCGGCCTCGACACCGGTGCCGCTAAAGGCACTCCCTGTGCCCGTGCCGTTGCCACTCTCGACGAGTGCCGCATCATAAGTCGTGGTGATGTTCGCGCCGTTGCTTGCAGAAATCGTTTCCGGTGTCGTGGCTGAGATATTTTGTCCGCCGTCAGCAATCCGCCCGCCAAGCTGACGCATCACATTGCTGTTTTCCAAAGTGATGCGAGTGACTTGTTCCAGGGTGATGTCTTGAACCTCGAAATTCTCAGAATTCGCGAGCGTTAACGGTGCCCCCGCTGCGGTCACTTCTTCGAGCGGCTGTTCGCAGACGTCCGGGTACTCGATGTCCGTCGCGAGATCCATGTAATGAGAGAGATCGCCGTCTTCACGGAAGAAGATCGGTTGCACCGGCTGGCAGCCAGTGGCAAATGTCAGAACGCACAGGAGAAGTACCAAGGACTCCTTGGCCTGGTTGCGTGTTGTCGCGGTGAGTCGGAGGGGAGGCATGTGCTGGTTTTCCTAGCCTTGGTTCGCCCTAGAGCGAACACGTCGATACCCCGACTGGCAGTTTGCCAATCGGCTTGCCCCCCCGGGCAGGACTGCTCAGAGTCAGCCGCGCGAAATCCAGCGCGCAGCCGAGACGTTAGAGCCGTCATAAACGGTATCGGCGGCCTAATCGGCAAACTTTCACAGCAGTTGCCGGAATTGCGAAGAAGTGGTGCTAGCAGTGCTTGCAACGGTCTCCGAGCCGTCAGGCGTAAGCCGGCGGGTAGTGGCTTGAGAGAGTTTCACCCGTCGGGTTACGCCTGACAGCTCAGGAGGGAAACCAGCGTAGTATTAGGGCAAGCCCCAGCCGACCGTGAGCCAACCGCTATCACTCTCTAGCTGGCGCAGAGTGAGTTCCCCCAGGTCGGGGATACGCAGCGCCGGGATGGGAATCTCTTTGGGGATCCCCTCGCCTCGCTCAGCCCGGTCGTTCATGTTCTTTGCTAGCGTACTGCGAAAGCCACTCTTGGCGGTGGACATCTTTTTGTCCCATGCGGGATCGAATCCGGTGGGCAAGACTTCGATCTTTCCAACTCGTCTCAAGAGAATGCCATTGCCGTCTTTGAGGATTTCATAAGTGACCACGAAGTCCCAATTTTTGAACTCTCGCTCCTCAGAAGTCAATTGCGAGGCCCTCATCCGGATGGCAACCTTACCGTCCTTAAACGCAACACTTGCCGGGAAGTCATTGTTGAGCGTGATCGACCATGGCTGGAAGTTGCTCTCCTGATCGCCTTGGTCGGGATTGGTTTCGCCGGTGGGATCAGCCAAGACCGGTTCAGCGACAACTTCGGCCACTTCTTTCACCTTGCGGCGAGATTGCTGAACCTTCTTCAGCCACTTCGGGGCGTCGCCAGAAACCTGCTGGGGTTGGTCCGCATCGTCCTGCGAGAGGGTCACTCCTGACAGCACAAGTGGCAAGTAATTGTTGACCGCCGACTCGTGCAATTGGAAATAAAGATCGTGGCCCAAGCGTACGGGCGTTGGTGGGACCGACGCACCTAGCTGCGTCGAGCGAGCAATCGTTGCTTCAACACCCAGGTCGTGACTCGTCGAGTTCCAGCGGAAGTACTCGGGGACTAAGTCTCGACGCGTGAGCGGCGTAACAACGCGATCCAAGTACCGCTTTCTGCCGTTGACCATGAGGGCATTCACTTCTTCATCAAAGCCGGTGGCAACCTTGACCTCGGCATGTTGGGCGGCGATACGCTCAGCCTGATGCTTGCTCTCGCCGACGCGTTTCCAGGCAATTTTTTCAACGATCCGTCTTCCGAATTTGCCGCCAGTTTTACGAATGGCGTTCGTGCGGGTCTTGGTACGTGCTGTTGCATCGGCGGTGTTCACGAAGAAGGCGTCGTCGCTGAAGAGGAGTTGCTTCGTCGAAGTGAATGTTGTCTGACCCGTGCTGTAGATTTTCACTGGTTTGTTGTAGCCCACGGTCCGCGACGAAGTTCTTCCCGTGAAAACTGTCTGGAGTACGATTTGGCTGTCCGACGGCTCCGTGCGAAACGTCACGGTCCCCTGGGTACAGGCGGTGCCCCGGATACTGGTTCCCAGGATGCAATCCACCACCGGCTGCTGGTTGGTGACGGGGCGTTGTGCTGTCCGATTGAGGAAATTCAACGAGACGCGAGCCACGACGTTCGGCTTCGAGAGCCGACCTTTGATTGCGGAGACTAAAGAAGGAGAATCCCCAAGCTGCTTGGCAAGCCGGTAGACGTTGGTAATCTTCCAATGGGTTTCACTCGTTGGTTTCTCGCTGTGGCGCTCAAGTTGCTGCTCCAGCCCCTTGAGAAGTCCGTCGAATGCGGCACTGGCGTCACGAACCTTGGCGGTCGTTGCCCAAGTTACCGTAGGAATAAAGCTCTCTAGGTTGTCTGCAACGCCACGGAAGACATCAAGCTCGAGCCCCGGTTCATTCCTGCGGAAGCGAGCGAGCACTTTCCCTAAGTTGCTAAGCGATTCTCGTGTCAGCTTATGATCGTCCTCAAGTTGAGGCTCGAGTAGGTCCCAGTGCAGGTAGTCTTTCCACGTTGCCGCTAAGGATGAGCCGAGGTCGAGCGTTTGCTCCAAATTTCTCGCCGACTGGCGAAGCTGAGCACGGGCTTCGGCGAGTTGCGACTCAGTGATGGGCGAATGATCGCCGCGGGCCGCTGCTGCGTAGTCGGATAGCTTGCCGCTGTCTGGTGTTTTTAGTTCGCGGGACCAGTTAGTCAGCGCGTTCCGTGCCTCAACGAAGCGTCTCATCCGCAGTCCGTCAGCTTCGCTGCGAAACTTCCGCAGGGAACGCATCACGACTGCGGGGTCGGGCTCGTCGGACTCAAGTTCGCCGCGAAGATCCTCAAGAAACAGGTAGCGTCGCCAACGCTCCAGCTTCGGGCTTTCCTCTTCGCCCTTGGCAATCCAAGACTCCAACTCGTCGAGTTTCGATTCGACTCGCTGTGCAGACAGAGACTTCGCCGCCTCGTCCTCATTCGCTCTTAAGGGGGACAATGGAAGTAGGGCAAAGCCGAGAAGGACGAAAAGTAATTGCTTCCTGCGATAGTAGATTCCTGGCATCAACCGCCTCCCCAAAAGTCGTTCAGTTCATCCTCTATTCTAATTGGCCCGTAGAGTTTGCGTAAATCCCCTGGTTTGCGGGGAGAATGCTGCAAATGGAGCCTTGAAGCAAGAAGACGCTCAGACGGAGATTCAGTCTTGCTGAGGCGGAACGTAGCGGAGTCGTCCTGGATCGCCCTCGAAGAGCTCCATTGCCTTTTGAACGAAAGGTTGGGCTGCCGCCTCAGACTGTTCGCGGCGTCTTCGTTCGACCACGCTCTCGGTGGGCTGGGCTGCGGCGTTGGGGTCGTCGTGCGTCCCCAGAATTAGCTTCACGGGCCGTCCTGCCGCCTTCGCTAGCGCCGCTTCGAGCCGGTTACGATTGGCCGGTCGCTCGCAAGCATCGCGGTGAAATTGCTGGTGGTCGGGAAAACTGGCTAGCACGCGGCCTTGGGAATCGATCGAGATGCGATTCGCGAACGAAGCGCTGTCGGCGGTCATCCCTTCGATAGAAGCGAGAGCCTGCGCCCAGATCGCTTCGATCTGCATTGGGTCAAGTGCCTCATCAGCCGCTGGGGTCTCAGCAGGCTTCGGTGGTGTTGCCACAGCGACAGCAGGCTCAGTTTCTTGGGTTGCCACCGCGTTTGGAGCGGCAGCCGAGTCCGGGGGAGACTCCTGCGGGCGAACTTCAGCCACGGTAGCCGCAATGACTTCCGGGGGCGTTGGCAACTTTGAAGTCGCCGAAGAACTTGGCTCGGCTTGAGACGGCTCTGCTGGTTGGACTGCGGGGTGCTCAGTGTCGTTTTTTTTTGAGTCTGTTACTTGAGATCTCGACGCTTGAGAGCCCGCGGCCTGAGAGTTTGACGCTACTTCGACCGGACTACCGGCGGCAACACGGGCTGCGAGTGCCGCGAGCTCGTCGAGGTTCTCTAAGTGGCAGATTCTGACGATTGCCATTTCTGCAAGCGTGCGTGTCTGGGTGCTTACCCGGAGTCGCGCAGCGGTTTGGTCTAAGACTTGGGAAATCGCCAACAAATTCTGCACACCGAGTTTTTCAGCGAAGCCCTGCATTTCGTCCCGTTGGCCAGGCAGGGCGTAGAGCAGTTGGTTCTCGTCGCAGCCGACGGCTTGAGTCATGACATCTCGGAAATAGCCAAGCAATTGATCGATGAGTTGTCCGACTTCCGCCCCTTCGTTGATGGCGGCGTCGAGTTCAGAGAGGGCTTGGGACGCGTTACGGGCGACGAGTGGCTCAATGAGGCGGCTAAGTCGCGAAGCGGGGGCGATGCCTAGCAGTTCAGTCACGTCAGTCGTCGTGATCTGGGTGCTGCCGGTCGAGAGAAGTTGCTCAAGCAATGATTGGCTATCACGCATCGAACCGGCGGCCCGCATCGCGAGGATTTGCAAGGCATCATCCTCAACTTCAACGCGCTCGGCGGCGGCGATCTGAGCGAGGCGGTTCTGGATCGACGTGGTTTCGATCCCAGCGAAATCGTAACGCTGACACCGAGAGAGGATCGTGATCGGGATCTTGTTCGGCTCAGTTGTCGCGAAGATGAACTTCACGTGCTCTGGCGGTTCTTCCAACGTCTTGAGAAGCGCGTTGAACGCTTCTTTCGTCAGCATGTGGACTTCATCAATGATGTAGATCTTGAAGCGAGCACGGCTGGGCCGCACGGCGACGTTCTGGCGGAGCTGGCGAATCTCGTCGATACCACGATTGCTGGCACCGTCGATTTCCAGGACATCGACATCATCGCCGCTGGAGACGCTTTCGCAGATTTCGCACTCGTTGCAGGGCTGCTGTGCCGGGCCTTGGACGCAGTTGAGCGCCTTGGCCAAGATCCGCGCCGCAGAAGTCTTGCCAACTCCACGAGCTCCAGTGAAGAGATAGGCGTGGCCGACGCGATCGCTGGCAATCGCTCCAGTAAGAGCCTTGGCGACGTGCTGCTGGCCAATGAGCTCCTCAAACGCCTGTGGCCGATACCGCCGTGCCACGACGACGTAATCGCCATCGTTTATCGCATTTGGGGCGGTGGTGTCGCTCATGGAAGGAAACTTGCGCAAAAAATGTTTCGCCGCCGGGCTTGCTCGGCGTTGGGCTCACCGGCAAGGATTTGGCTTTGCAGGAGTGCCATCGCTGAGCAAGCTCAGCGGCGAAATGAAGATGCTGAGTCAAACGCGAATTCTAGGAGAGAACGTCGATCGTCGGCGAGAGGCCCCCACACAAAGAAGCTCAAACTTATGGCTGCTGCGTTTCCACCCTGACCAGGTTCGTAAGGCCCCCATTGCAGGGACCCCTCGCCGACGACCGTCGTAACGCTTATCGTAGGTCACGTGCCGAGGAGAGTCAAAGGGGCACGTTTTCATCGCAGAAACAGGAAATAATCCCGCGCGGAGGGCGCGGAGGTCCCCAATTCAGTCCGGAAGGTTTACGTCTCCGCGCCTCTGAGTGAGGCCAGAAAGCCGAAGTAGTTGATTGTCAAGCTCCGTCGATCCACCGTCTGACGCTATACGCATACGCGCCGAGCTGGGTGACCTTTTCCCGTTCGCTTCGCACTGGCACGAATCGCCGAAGGGGCGGCTGCACTACCTCGATGAGGGCCCGCGAGACGCCCCCGTGTTGCTGTTTGTCCATGGCAATCCGACCTGGTCGTTTCATTGGCGCGAGCTTATCAAGGCATTTTCAGATCGATTCCGTTGCGTTGCGCCTGACCACCTAGGCTGCGGCTTGAGCGATCTGCAGCCGTCTCCGCAGGGCCTGGCTGATCATATCGATAACCTTGCTGGTCTGGTCGAATCGTTAGACTTAAGCAGCGTTACCCTCGTCGCTCAAGACTGGGGAGGCGCAATTGGACTCGGGACTGCGTTAAGGTTGAAGGAGCGGTTCGAGCGGATTGTACTGCTCAACACGGGGGCCTTCCCGCCTTGGTTTATCCCGTGGCGGATTCGCGTTTGTCGTTGGCCTCTGGTAGGTAAGCTCATGCTCCAAGGGGCGAATGCCTTTTCGCGAGCGGCCCTCACCATGACTGTCAACCAGACAACGCTCACCTCGGAAATCGCCCACGGCTACCTCGCTCCCTACCACAATTGGCAACGTCGCGCGGCCGTGTTTCAGTTTGTGAAAGACATTCCGCTTTCAGCAAGCCACCCCACCTGGCAAACCCTCGCCGATATCGAAGCAGGATTGCCGACGTTGAAAGACGTGCCGAAGCTGCTCGTTTGGGGCGAGCAGGATTGGTGCTTTACAACCGAATGCCTCGACAAGTTTGTTGAGATTTGGCCAGGGGCAGAAGTGCTACGCATCGCCGACGGCGGGCACTGGATTGTCGAAGACGCCACAGAAGAAGTCATCAATCGCATGGAACGCTTTCTCACCAGTGACGCGCAGCCGATTCATGTTGACCTTCCCGAAGATACCAAAGGAACGCGGACCATTTAGAAGAACGAATCGGTGGGCTCGTACCCAGCCATCCGTTGAATGAACAGCTATCCGTGTCATCCGTGAAATTCGTGTCCCAAACTAACGTCTCCAATCCGCTACCCATTGGCCAATGTGCAACGCTTGCGTGCATTTGGGAAGCCACTGCGGCCAAGCCGGGAAATGTTTATCGAGGCGCGGACTTTGAAGACTTAACTTACGTCGATTTCCTGAACAGTGCAGCAGTCATCGGGCCGATCCTTGAGAACACCCCGCAGGAGCGAGTCGGTCGAGTTGTACGTGACGCGGTCCAAGCGACTCAGCAAGCAGTTGGCACCAACACGAATCTGGGCATCCTCTTACTCATTGCGCCATTGGCGGCACAGGGTCTGGGCGATGAGCAAATCGAGCTTGAGAGAGTTCTTGATTCACTTACAAGCGACGATACGGAAAATGTCTACGAGGCGATTCGCTTGGCTAACCCCGGTGGGTTGGGTGAAGTCAATTCCGCTGATGTCAATGAGAAAGACGTTCCCAAGATCACATTAGTTGAAGCAATGGAACTGGCTGCAGACCGCGATTTGGTTGCGCGGCAATATGCCAATGGATTTTCAGAAGTGCATTGGTTGGCTGATCGAATCGAGGAGTTTTATGGGGGCGGGGACTCACTGAACGATGCGATCGTTCGTGGTTTCCTAGAACTGCTGGGTCGTGAGCCGGACAGTCTGATTGCGCGGAAATGTGGGGTTGAGTTTGCGCGTAAGGTTTCGGCTCGTGGGGCCGCCGTGCTGAAGTACCATGGCCAGCGGAGCAATGAATATCAGGGGGCACTGGCTGATCTTGATTTTTATCTGCGTAGTGACGGGCATCGTTTGAATCCTGGCACCAGTGCCGACATGGTAGCCGCGGCACTGTTTGTTTTGCTTAGAGATGGTCGCCTGCGCTTGCCTGTGCGATATTATTGATCAGATAGCGAGCTAGAATCCGGCAGCGAGTATTCACGACATGAACGAATCCTACCGTGTGAAAATCGAGAAAGAACGGCTTGTTTTCTCTGCTGCGCACTTCATCACTTACAACGGCGATGTTTGTGAGCCACTGCATGGCCACAATTACCATGTTCGTGCGGAAGTTGCCGGGCCTTTGGATGAGAATCATTACGTCATCGACTTCATTGCATTGCGTGATAGCTTGCAGAAGATCGTTGACGGCCTTGATCACCGCATGATCTTGCCAACCGAGCATCAGACGATCTCTGTGAAGAGCGAGAACAACGAGATTATCGTTCGCCATGGCGAGCGTCGCTGGGTCTTCCCAGAGCAAGATTGCGTACTCTTACCCGTCGCCAACACCACGGCGGAACTTCTCGCACGCTGGATCGGTGGGCAGCTTCTCTCTGCCTTTGAGGAAAAGTCGCTCCCGCGTCCTGAAGTATTAGTGATCGAAGTGGACGAGTGCGACGGGCAGTGGGCAGTTTGGCAGATATCTGACGCTTGATCTGTCGGCAAAGTCGACTTAAGTTTCCCAGTCTTGCCGACCGATACACTCAAGTAGGTCCATGGAGACCGCTGCGCGCATTTGATTTTGCCGCACTATTCTCGTTATCTGCTAAGAGTGTGTTCGCCTGCCATGTCCGATCTCCATCGCGCTGCCATCTTGCTGACAACGCTTCCTGAAGAAGAAGCGGCTGCCGTGATGTCGCGGCTGGAGCCAAAGCAGGTGGAAGATGTGTCGATCGAGATTGCGCGGCTGAAAAACGTCTCCGGGATTGAGCAGGAGCAGGTCATCCGCGCCTTTGCCGACTCGAACCCTTCGATGGGTACTGACTCGGGCGGGCTTGATCGGGCGAAAGGGCTGATTCAGAAAGCTCTCGGCCAGAATGCCAGTGCTGCGATCGACAACGTGCGACAGTCAATCGAAGCGGTTCCGTTTTCGTTCTTGCGAACCGTTGATAATCAAAACATCCTCACCTACATCGTCGACGAGCATCCGCAGACGATTGCGTTGATCCTTTCGCATCTGCCACCGGCGACGAGTTCGGAAATCCTCGGCGGGTTGGATCCGGAGAGGCAGATTTCAGTCGTTCAGCGGATCGCCAACATGGAGCAGACGAACCCTGATATTATCGCCGAGGTGGAAAAGGGTCTGGAGCGACGCATGGCAAGCGTCATGAGCCAGAGCTTCGAGAACGCCGGCGGCGTCGACGCTGTTGCAGAGATTCTGAATGTTTCCGACCGCTCGACCGAGAAAGCGATCCTAGAAACGATGTCTCAAGAGGACCCAGAGCTCGTGGAAGAGATTCGCCGGCTGATGTTCATCTTCGAGGACATTGGAAAATTTGGCGACAAGGAAATCCAGACGGTACTCAAGCATGTCGAGACCTCGCAGTGGTCGTTGGCACTCAAGTCGGCCAGTGGCGAGTTGCGTGAAAAGATCTTCAACAACATGTCACAACGAGCCGCCGACATGTTGCGCGAGGAGATGGAATTCATGGGCGCGGTCAAACTATCTGCCGTCGAATCAAAACAGCAGGAGATCGTCGACGTCATCCGCCGCCTGGAGGACACCGGTGAAATCGAAATCAACGCCGGTGGCGAAGCGGAACAACTCGTGTCCTGAGCTGAGTTGCATTAGCACTCGGTGCCACTCCGCGCTCGTCTCGCTCGCTAGACAGCATGAGCCGACGCTCTATAATCGTCCTGAGAACTTGGGGCGGTAGCTCAGTTGGGAGAGCGCTGCGTTCGCAATGCAGAGGTCGGGAGTTCGAATCTCCTTCGCTCCACTTGAGTCTCTCCTCCGCTACGTCTCGACAAGTAGAGCATCACGGCAACTGCCAATAAGATCGCAGCCGACGGTTCGGGAACAGCCTCTGCAGACGACACGCCAAGTCCAAACTGACGCTGCCAGCTCAAGAGATCTTGTCCGGTGAGCAATCCGTAGGTGTTCTCCCAATGTGCTAAGTCGTCCGAATCGACGCGTCCATTGAGGTCGAAGTCCGCCGAGTAGGTTGCGACGAGTGTTACTCGATCGAAATGATAATCGATGAACCAGACCATATCGTTGGACAAGGTCGGGGCGATGAGCGTATCGAAGGTGCCCGTCAGTTTTCCGCCAACGGTAAGAAGGTCGAAAGAGTCGCCTGGACTTGGGTCGAACAGGCTGCCGCCTAGGTTTTCGAGCATAAGCTCGAGTGTGCCGTTAAGGGAGGCATCGCCGGTGACGACAAGCTGGTCGTGCTGGGTATCAGGAAGCGTCCCGCCGATGCCCATTTGAAGCGTCCCGTCGGCGAGTTGAATGTAGTTGCCATCAAGAGTGAGTCTGCCTACAGGACTGCCCGTGGTCTCACCAAAGCTGTTCGCAACTCCGGAGAGGGCGAAGGTGGCCTCCATTGATACTGCTGGAATGTGCGTATTCGCTAGGCCATCGTTGGCGTTCCAGCCGTAGAAACGGATTTCCACCGGGCCGGTTGTGACTTGCCCGCCGTTATAGTGTGCGGTGAATGTTTGCCGAGAGGATGCACCCGCGGACGTGACATTGTTGAGTTGTGCGAGCTCGCTGCCCGCGGTGAATCCACCAAGACTCGTCAGAATCGCATAATCGTTGGCCGCATTGCCACCATTTCGCCAGAGATCGAAACTGACACTGTCGAGGGTCATCTCGAACCCGGCGACTGGCTGTACGGTATACGTCAGGAAATCTTGGGCAGCGATCGAGGCCGCCAGCGAATTTGTATCGAAACCGCCGACGTTGAATTCGTTACCGGCGTCGGTTGTCGTAATGCCATTGGGCCCGGCACTACGTGGGCTAACACCCAGGCCGAAATCGAGTCCACTGACCAGCGTCAGGCTCGGATCAAGGGATGACGTCTGAGTCAGTGGTGCATCGTCTTGGATGCCAGCGAAATCGAAGACTAAAGCGCTCTGGGGAGGAGGAGGGGGAGGTGAAGAGGCCATGCTGTCGGGTGAGATCACGCCTGAGTTGACCGTATCACCGTGTACCGTACCACGACCTGTTAGCGCACCACCGTAAAGTTCGAGTCTTCGTGCCGTGGAGGCGGTCGCCTGCTCAAGCCGGAGGATTGAACCCACCCTGACGCGGATACCGTTTGCTGCGTCGACTGATTGCGCTCCTAGGACCACCAATCTCGTCGGTGCTGGACCATTGCCGATGTCTAGAGCAAGAACGTTAACGGGAAGCTGAGCAAAGAGGTCTCGCGCTTCGCTCCCGCCGCCCGCAAGCGTAGCGATCGAGTTCGCGCCTGGCACCACGTTGCCTGTCCAGCCCGCGGCGTCTTGGAACGAATCGCTACCCGTCCAGGTTTGGTACTCAATGAGTCCGCCGTCCTGAGCGGCGGCAATGTCGATCATCTCTTGAGCTAGCGATTGATTTTGAGTAAAGACGTTGTTGCTCTCGTTTGGGTCCGTCAGCAGGTTGTACAATTCGATTTGTCCGTTGTTGAACTCGATCGCTTTCCAGCCGTCGCGGATGAGAGCACGACGTGGCGGGACGCTTGGTAGACCGTTGAGCGAGCCCGCTCATTCGAAGTACTGAAAGTCACGCTGGAAATCGGTCTCGTCGGTGGTGCCCGTGAGCACATGGGCGTAAGATTCGCCATCAATTCCGATCGGGATCTCCGCGCCCGCTAATTCCGCAACTGTGGGGAGGAAGTCAGCGAAATCCCCAAAGTGCGAGTCGTTCTCTTGCCCCGGAGCGATGGTGCCCGCCCAACGAGCGATAAACGGCGTTTTGATTCCCCCGTCGTAAACGTCGCGCTTCCAGCCACGGTACTGACCGTTGCTGTCAAAGAACTCAGGATCGTGCGCATCGTCGCTGAAGACGCCTAGGTTGGGCCCGTGATTCCCTTTGCAGCAGGCGGCCGGTTCGATGTGCGTGCCGTTGTCGCTGGCAAAGACGATCAGCGTGTTGGCGGCAATGCTATCGGAGGTATCGCCATCGTTGTTGGGATCGTCGACGGCATTGAGCACATCACCCACCATCCGATCAAGCCGCGTAATCATCGAGCCGTAAATCTTGCGAGCCAACGGCCAAGATTGACCCTCAGTGAAAGGTTCCAGCTCGGGCACTTCCAGGTCGAAGTGAGCGAGCTGTAAGTTCAGCTGCGTGTAGAAGGGCTGGCCTGTTTGGGCTTTCGCTCGGATGTACTGCGATGCCTCGTCTGTGAACAGATCGCCCGTGTAGCGAGGGTTACCGTTGTCGAAATTATTTGCGACCGGGATGACCGTACTGGGCGAGGCACTTGTGTTTCTTTGCAAGTTCGGTTGGTAGTGGTCCCAAGAGTCGACTGCGCCAAGGATTCCAAAGTATTCGTCGAAGCCTTGTCGCGCCGGCAGCGAGGCACCGCTTCCGCCCAGATGCCACTTGCCAAACGCCGCCGTCTGGTACCCAGCAGACTTCAGAGTCTCGGCTACCGTGACGTTACTGTCACGCAAGTTGACACCATTGCCATTGTTAAACCGCCCATTATGCAGCCCCGTCATCAGTACCGCGCGGGAAGGCGAACAGACCGACGCCCCCGAGTACATCTGCGAGTACTTGATTCCCTCGGCAGCCATTTGGTCTAAGTTGGGCGTCGGGATCGTTTGCTGCCCGTAGGTGCCAATGTCGCCGATGCCTACGTCGTCGGCCAGAATAAAGATCACATTGGGTTTGGGCGGCTGGGCGAAAGAAGCAACCGTCGAGCAGTAGCTGCAGAGCACTGCGGTGATTAGTCCAAACGCGTGAAATCGCATTTCTTTTCCGTTCCGCGAGACCAAGCCAGATAGTCGGACGCCACTGAACCGCGAGTAGGGTCACCCGCAGTCCTTCTATCCTATTCAAATTTGTTGCTTCAAGCGAGCAACAGTGAATATCGAATTCAAGTAGGATGTCGCATGTATGTCTCAAGGTCTTCCGCCTTGCGTCGTCTGTGATCGCCACTAGTGAGTGAGACTGAAATTGGACGAGACTCCCGAAGATAAGAGGCTGCTGTTTACAGGTGCCGTTCCCAGTCTCTAGAATGCCGGCACTTCGTGAGAAGTCCCTTGCTCAAGTCCTTCCATTTCACCACTTTGCCAGAGCGATTTGCCATGAACTTAAGCCAGTTTTACAACGAAGTTGCCCGTAAAGCCGACACCAAGGGAACTTCAATCAGCGCTGCTGAAACGAAGCGGGTGCTATCGGAAATGTTCTTGCTGCTGGCGAAGATGGACGCGACTGATGCAACCGCGATCTTGTCGAAGGGGCTGACGGCGGCGAAGAAGAAGGGCAAGAAGTAGCCGTTTGTCTCGGAGTTACCCGAGAGCTGACGCTGCTCGGCTCAGGGTATTCGTTCATGACCGAGCCACGTGCCGCTTATCTACACACGCCGTTTTGCCGTCATCACTGCGGCTACTGTAATTTTACGGTCGTTGCAGGTCGTGAGGATCTCGTTGGTGACTTTCTTCGCGCGATTGAGTTAGAGCTACAACAACTCGACCAACCGCGAGAAGTCGACACGCTCTACTTTGGCGGAGGCACACCAACGCACCTTTCGCCTCCAGAAATACAACGGCTCTGCGAACTGGCCAAACAATGGCATCCGCTTGGCAATGGATATGAGTGGACGGTCGAGGCGAACCCCGGCGATTTAGATGCGGAACGCATTGGCGTTCTCTCGTCGGTAGGCGTCAATCGGGTAAGCCTGGGCGTTCAATCGCTCGACGACGGGAAGCTTACGCGTCTCGAACGAGATCACTCGGCAGACGACGTCGCGCGGGTAATCGAACTTCTTGGTGATGTGGGAATCGCTGTCTCTCTTGATCTGATCTTCGCGGCTCCTGAAGAAACGCTCGCCGATTGGCAGGCGGATGTGGAGGCGGCATTGGAATTCCATCCCCAGCACTTGTCTGTCTACGGATTGACCTACGAGCAGGGGACGACCTTCTGGAACCGCAAGCTGAAGGGCGAGTTGTCTGAAGTTGATGAGGAGCTTCAGCGCGAAATGTACCTCTGGGCGATCGACCGCTTAGCAGAAGTGGGAATCGAGCAGTATGAGGTTTCCAACTTTGCCCGACCTGGACACCGCAGTCGGCACAATCAAGTTTACTGGGCGGCCAAAGAGTACTATGCGGCAGGTCCGGGGGCAGCTCGTTATCTTGCCGGCGTCCGGGAAACGAATCACCGTAGCACGACGACCTACATCAAGCGGGTCTTGGCAGGAGAGTCACCAGTCTCTGAACGGGAAGTGTTAACCGACGAGCAGCGTCACCGCGAGCGCTTGGTTCTTGGCCTGCGTCGAATCGAGGGGGTGAAACATTTGGAATTCGAATCCGCTACTGGCAAGACCATCTCGGACTTGGCAGGGGACGAGATTAAAAAGTTCGTCGAAGTCGGATTACTTCAAGACGACGGGGTGGGTGTGAAGCTCACGCGAGAAGGTTTGCTGGTAAGCGACAGCCTCTGGCCGGAGTTGTTGTAGCTCGGGCCTCCAGGACTGAGTCATCTTCTTAAAGCATCTCCTCAGGCCTGGAGGCCCGAGCTACTGCTCTACATCGGCGCCCTTGGCAACTCTCGTGGATAAGGCGGGTCAGCAATTTCGGGAGGCTCTTCGTCCATTTCATCCGCCCAGACTTGCCGTTCTTCGTTACTGGCGTAGTACTTGAGCCAAACTTCCGGGTCGCCGTTGGTGTTCGCGCAGTCCCAATGCAGGTAATTGTTCTTCCGTTGCAGCATCTTTTCTGGCGAAGGGAGAATGTCGCGGTAGACCAAGCAGTAGAGTTGGCGGTCGGTCAAGTGATCGGTGAAATCGAGGACGACGTGCTTTTCGAAAAGCTGGCCGATCGTTCGATAGAGAACCTGGCGGAGGGCTTGGTCCTCGAGATCATCAGGATGAGGGAGCTTTAGCTTCGGTTCGAACCAATCGCTGATCGGAAGGATGGGAGCACGTTCCCACTCAAGCATCGATTCGAGAAATTCATTCTCCGTCGATGTGCTCATCACACCCGCATTGACGCGGCCTATCGATTCGTCGAATAGCGGTTCAAGCGCATCACGCAGTTGGGCGTTGCGGAGCAGGTGGTCGACTTCTTCGGAGCGTGGTGAATTCGGGTAGATCATAGTAGCGGATGCTGGAACTGGGTTTTTACCCGTCGCAACTGACGGGTCTTTGTTTCTCGTCTCGACAGCCTGCCCCTAGCTGCCCCGGGTCTGAAGTCCGGCGGACGAACTTGCTGCGCCATGCTTGGTGCAACCTCGCGACGATTCGACTGACCATGCCATGCCCTTGGCATGTTGCAAAATCGCCTCGCCAGTCTCGACTTTATCAAGCCCGTCGAGCAGTGAGAACAGATTTGAGCCTGTTCTCTAGGTAGTTCTCAAAATGGCCAGAACACGACCGTTACGACCGGTAATCTCACCCCAGGCTGCCGCCTTACAGCTAGCACCGGCAGCAAAGCTTCGCATCCTTCATTTGCGGAGTTACTGTTGCCAGATGCCAAAGATCACGGGTGTCTGGGGACAGCTTGAGGCTGCCCCCAGTCGTCAGAGAACTGGGCCATGTTTCTGAGAACTTGGGCTCCACTCGTCGCCAGCCACCCGATGCATTGTTGTGAAAGACATCCCCAGTCATTCCACTGGCGTGCCCATTTCCCTCATCAGGAATTTCATATCCTCCCAGCAGTCTTTTTTCGCACCGGGATTCCTGAGCAAATACGCGGGGTGGTACGTGCAAACCACTTTGATGCCACGGTAATCGTGGAGCTTGCCTCGCAGACGTCCGATCGAGGTGGTCGTCTCCAGGAGATTCTGAGCTGCCACGGCTCCCAGGCAACAGATGAACTCCGGCTCGATGAGTTGAAGTTGTCGAATAAGGAATTGACGGCAGTTATCAGATTCACTCGTCGTGGGATTGCGATTGCCTGGAGGGCGGCACTTCAGGATGTTCAAGATGTAAACGTCGTCGCGGGCCAAGTTGCACGCACCGAGAATCTTCGTCAGCAATTGCCCCGATCGTCCGACAAACGGTTCGCCCTGGGCATCCTCGTCCGCACCGGGCGCTTCGCCAAGCATGCAGAGCCTGGCGTTGGGATTCCCCACACCGAAGACGGTCTGCTTGCGCGTCGAGGCGAGCTCATCGCAGAGCGTGCAAGCGGCGACTTCCTGGGCTAGCACGGGTAGCGAAGCTGCGGTTGAAACAAGGGGCTTGTCTTCAACGTCCGCGATCAATTCCGTTTGCCGCGACGCTTGCGGCTTAGCTGTGGGTGGCTTTTTTTCTTGTGGAACTCTCGCAGTCGGTTCGGCTAAGCCGCGAGCGGCTGGCTTTTCGGAGGATCGAGCGGGGGGCGTGTACTCCACGTGCGGCAAATGCTGGACGCCTGCCGCTGATAGCGAAGCAAGCTGCTGGTCCAGGGCTCGCTGCACATTGAGTTTCTGCTCGCTCATTTGCTCAGCTTACGATGAACCAAGAGCCCTCAGCTACCGTCTATTGGTTCAAGCAACGCCACTTCGGTCAATCTGAGTCCAAAGATTTCGTCGAAGTGAGCAAGAACTTCCACGGAAAATCGAATTCCGTGCATATGCGCTGGGCTTCTCGGTTGACTATGATAGAAGGTCCCCTCGGCAAGCGATTCCTGACTCGCCAAACTCCCCGAATTGTTCAATGGCTGTTCCTAAAGTTGTCATCGTCGGTCGCCCCAATGTGGGCAAGAGCAGCCTGTTCAACTGGCTCGCCGGGCGGCGTGTTGCCATTGTTGAAGATCGTCCCGGGGTGACGCGTGACCGGGTTGACTACCTGATGTCGCACAACGAGCGGTTCTTCGAACTGGTAGACACCGGCGGGATGGGGATCCAGGACGAGGACGACCTCACGCAGCATATTGAGGACCAGATCACCACGGCTGTGCAGTCGGCTGACGTCATACTTTTTGTCGTTGACGTGAAGGAGGGGCTGACAACGCTCGACGAAGAAGTGGGCCGTCGACTGAGGAACATCGACGTGCCTATCCTTTGCCTGGCGAACAAAGCCGATGCTGAAAAGCACGATGAGCTGGCAAACGAATTCTACCGGCTCGGTCGCGGCAAGATCGTGCCTGTGAGCACCAAGGAGAATCGCAACCGTAGCGTATTGCTCAACCTCATTTTGGAGCGGCTGCCGGCGGAAGAGATTGAAGAAGAGAAGGCTGGCGAAGAGCCCGAAATGAAAGTAGCGATCGTGGGGCGTCGCAACGTTGGCAAAAGTACCTTCGTCAACACGCTCTCGCAGACCAAGCGGATGATCGTCAGCGAAGTTGCCGGAACGACACGTGACAGCGTAGACGTCCGCTTCGAGCTGGATGACAAAGCTTTCGTCGCGATCGATACGCCCGGTTTACGTCGCAGGGCAAGCCGTGGGGCGTCGATTGATTTTTACGGTGCCCACCGAGCCGAGCGGAGTGTCCGCCGTGCGGATGTTGTTTTGCTGTTTCTCGATCCTACGCAGCGAGTCAGCAAAGTCGATAAGCAGCTTTGCGATTACATCAGCAAAGAGTACAAGCCGTGCATTTTCGTTGTGAATAAATGGGACTTGATGGTCGACTCGATGCCGACAGAGAAATGGGTGCGGTATCTTTATGACACGTTCCGCACCATGCGCTACGCACCGATTGCGTTTATCACTGGCGAGACGGGCAAGAACGTGAAGGCACTGCTGAATCATGCCCAGAACTTATTCAAACAATCACGGCTAAGAGTGCCCACGGGGCAACTTAACCGTCTGCTGCGTGATGCGGTGCGACGCAACCCGCCGCCGATGTATCAAAACCGTCGCCCCAAGATTTACTACGGCACGCAAGTGGGCATCCAGCCCCCGACAATCGTGCTTTTCTGTAACGACCCGGCGGCAATCTCACGACCTTACCAGCGTTACTTGCTGGGGGCAGTTCGCGATCAACTTCACTTTGAAGAAGTGCCGATCAAGCTCTACCTGAGGAAACGCCAGCAGAACGACATTCGCGACGATGTTGCCGTCGATGATGAGCCAGCGGCTGAAGAGGCTGCGACCGAGTAAAAGCCTAGACGTTTCTACTCGTACGAAACGTCGTTCGCAGACTCAGCGGGAGCGACCGACGCGCTGCGAGCTTCTTGCGGCGCATCGGAACTCGCAGCACCAATGGTGGCAAGTAACCCAGCGGTCCATGCTGCTAGAAAACAAAAGAGTTCGCCGTAGGCGACCAATTGACGTCGCATCTTATCCGTTTGCCTGAAAAAACTTGCTGTCGCGAGCCTTCGTGAGGAGCTTCGGCACAACCTTGTGCACGGGCCGCAATCTAAAATTGCGGAGAACCGACCTTTGGCTGCGACGGCATCCCAGCAATAGAGCGGAGGTAATTTGGGTTATCAAGACCAATCAGGGCCGCTCAGAACGATTTTTCCAGACATTTGCCCGTCATTTGGTCCCCACCAAGCCGATGCTAGCACTACCCACCGCCGGCGCCGTGGGGTAAACTGGCGAGTCTGCTGTGGGCAAGCCCACGGTAGCTGAGGGCGATTAGCTCAGTTGGCTAGAGCACCAGCTCGACAAGCTGGGGGTCACAGGTTCGAGCCCTGTATCGCCCACTCGCAGTGTTTATTGGGGCAAGCTGGAATATTTCTGTTGGCGGCCGCGCTTCCGAGCGGGGCATGAGTTAACAGGCCACAGAAAATCCATTTGCCCCGTTTTCGCAGAGCGGTTGGAATGAGCGGTTCATTCCGCAATCCGCTATCCCACTTCCGCAATTCAACCTAAAGGTCGAATGACGCACGACGAGCGTGCAGGAATCAACAACTTAACTCTGGAGCATTTCCCTTGGGAACTAAGAAATCAGGTAAAGGTCGCCGTAAACAGGGCCGAAAGAAACGTCGCATGAGAGCGAAGATTCGCCATCGCAAGAAATAGTTTTTCTGCAGTAGGGCTCGCTAAGGTAGAGATGCTCAGAGAAGGTTCGCCAGCCGGGCGGTTCGTGAGAACTGTGCCGGCTGTTTTTAGCTACAGCTTCTGGGTTTGAGTTGAAAAAAGTGTAATGACTTCAGAATTTACACACGTAATCGCCAAAGTAACATTTCTAAAGACTGAGGAGGGGGGCCGGCAGAAGGCACCTGCTTTTCGAACGAGCCATAAGTACTTTCCCCATGTCGTCGTTCAATCTCCAGATGCTAGAGAGGCTACCCGTGACGAAAACGGCTACCTTGTCGAAGACTACTTGGGGGTTCAGTTTATCGATGATCCAAACGACTATGAACTTGGTCAGACGGCTGAAGTCAAACTGCTGCTTTTCTATCACCCAAGAGTTGACTATTCCAAACTAGTTCCTGACGCTACTTTCACGATCCGCGAAGGTGGCAAGATTGTGGGATTTGGCGCTGTCCAGTCACGTCATAGGGCTAGTGATGAGACGTAGCCGTCCCTCTCATTAGGAGGTCTTGGCTCGCTACCCCTTCAACCCCGTTGTCGCAATCCCTCGCAGAAACAACTTCTGAGCCAAGAAAAACGCAACCACAATGGGCAGAGTGAACAGCACCGCCGCGGCTATCAGCAAGTGCGTTTGGCTCGAATGCGAACTGACGAACCGTTCCAGCCCGTAGGCCAACGGAAAGTGTTGCGGGTCGCTCAGGTATAAGAGTGGGCCGCCATAGTCATTCCACGCGGCGACGAACTGCAATAGGGCGACCGTTGCCAACGCAGGGCGGGCCAGTGGTAGAGCGACGCGCCAGAGGATACCGAGCTCGCTGGCACCGTCGATGCGGGCCGCTTCGATCATTTCTTCGGGGATCGTGAGGAAGAATTGCCGGAGGAGGAAAATGTAGAACGCATTGCCCAGGAATGTTGGCACGATCAGGGCGGCCAGCGAGTCGTAGAGGCCCAGTTCGCGGATCAGCAGAAACCGCGGGGTCATCGTCACTTGCCAAGGGAGCAGCATCGTCGCGATCAGGACCGCGAAAAGCAGATTGCGACCCGGCCAGCGCAGCCGAGCGAACGCCCACGCTGCCAGCGTGCAGGAGAACAACGTCCCTGCGACACTACCCACACAAAGCAGCAGCGTGTTCAGCAGGTATCGCAGAAACGGCATTGAGCGTACCGCTTCGCCGTAATTCTCCCACCGCCACGGGCCCGGCCACCAGGAGTACGGATGCTTAGCAATCTGCTCGGGGCTCTTTAGTGAAGTTAGGACCATCCAGGCAAGCGGAATCGCGAATAGAGCCGTGGCTGCAATCACGAGGATCTTTCCGACTAGAGTCGATCGTGCCTGTGCTTCGTTGGTAGTGCTGGGAAAACTCATCGGTTCGTTTTTTCTCACTCGTAACGGATTCGCAAACATTCGTGGGGTATGAGCACTGAGCAAGCTCGGCGGCTAAACAACATATCAATGATTTTAACATTCCCGTATTCCATCATTCCTCTTCTCCTAGCACCTCCTTGAGCCGACGCGTTACTCGCTCAGAAACCGCCCGCAGTAACGCTTGCGGTTTCGCCGTACCGTCCGTATACATCACGTCCTGCGCTGCCCGATTCACCTGCTGAACGTAGTACGACGCAACGGGCAGCGGTGGGGTAGGGCGTTGGTTTTCGCTGCTGGCAAGCTCGACGAAAACCTTCAGCAACGGCTGTTCTTCGAGTACTTTTTGGTAGGCTGGTGCGTCCACCACTTGTTGCGAAACAGGAATCCAACCGCCGTCCGCACAAGCCCGGGCGGCACGTGCTTCGTTATTCACTCCGGCCCAGAACTTCATAAACGCCCACGCTCCTTCGGGGCATTTCGAGGCTTTGGGGACGACGAAAAAGTTTCCATTGACCCAGCCGGCGTTTTTTCTTCCGTTCGGTGCCAAATCTTGGGTTGGTGGCGGTAAGGGTACGACCGTGAACTGGTCGGACTGTTTCGCGGTCGCGATGTCACGGAGTCGCCATTGGCCGTCCATCATCACGGCGTAGCGGCGGTCGACCAGCATCGGAAACGTGGTCCCGGTGAGTGCCTGCTCGCCTGAGCGAAACGCTCCTACGACGCTCGGCCCGTAACGATCGCTGTACTTGGCCATCCACTCCAAGGCTGCGACGTTTGCCGGATGTTCGGCAGTAATGAACTGGTCAGCGTTCTCGGCATCCGGGTTCCAGAATTGCCCCCCAAACACAACGCCCCAAGCCCACAAACGATCAGGGTTGGGTAAGAAACCCATCCGGCGGTACTCGCTTCGTCCGGGTGGCGAAACCGTCTCGGCGATCTGGTCTAAATCCGCAATCGTCTCAGGTAATGGCAAGTCGTACTCGTCGAGCATAGTCTGGTTACAGTACAACGCCCGCATATCGAGCCCATTGGCCAGCCCATAGAGCTTGCCGTCGTACGTGCCCAGCTCCTTCGCTGCCGGAAAGAGCCAAGTATCGAGCAGTTTCAATTCATCGGCGGCAGCAAGCTCGTCGAGCGGCATTAGCACGTCGCGGTGGGCCCAGTCGGCGATTACTGGATCATCTTGGTTCAACAGGTCGGGCGGATCGCCTCCGGCGACGCTGAGAAAGAACTTCAAGTCGAGGTTGTTCCCAGGCATCGCAATCGCCCGCACGCGATACTTGTCTTGCGAAGCGTTGAAGTCCTCAACGATCGAATCAACGATGGGTCGATCTTCCCCGCCCCAAAAGTGCCAGAAGAGGACCTGTTGGCGGTTTGACGCTTGCTCATTTCGTGACGCTTCTTGGCAGCCTAGCGCGAGTACCAGTAGCAGCAGTAATGATGAGTGGTGAATGATGAGCGATGACTCCAAGCGGATCAGTAGCTGGCGAAATGCTGAACACTGAAAACTGAGCACTGAAAACTCCCTACCGATGCACCCACCGCTTCGAGCTGCGGAACAACCACCACGTTGCCAACGCCACGATTACAAACAACAGCCAAGCCATTGCCGAGGCGTAGCCCATGTCGAGGTCTTTGAATGTGGTGAGGAACAAGTACAGCGAGACGGTCATCGTTGCCCCCGCGGGGTCGCCTTGGCCGTTACTTACGAGGTACACATCGGTGAAAGCCTGCACCGATTGGATCAGGCCCATCACCACGTTGAAAAAGATCACGGGGGTGAGCATCGGGAGCGTGACGTGCCAGAATTTCCGCAGCGGGCTGGCGCCGTCGATTTCTGCCGCTTCGTACAACGACTTGGGGATATCACCGATTGCTGCCAGATAGATCACAAGTAGGTTGCCAATTCCCCAAACGCTCATCAGTACAAGCCCATCCTTCGAGCCGAAGATTCGTCCCGCGGCATCCGCAGGCCAGCTCGTTGGCCAGGCCGCTGAGGAGGTTCCCTTGAACCAGTTCTGTGCTGGAATCCCAACTGCGGAGAGTGTTTGGTTGACCAACCCCGCTTGTGGATCGAGCAACCACATCCACAGAACTGCCGCGGCAACCGTGGGAACGACGGCTGGTAGGAAGCAGACTGTTCGTAGAAACGCGCGACTACGTAGCGTTTGTGAAAGCAAAGTTGCCAGTGTGACGCCCACAATGACCGAAAGCGAGACGCTCATCACAGCGTAGTAGGCGGTGTTGGCCAACGCTTGCAAGAATTCCCCGTCACTGGCGATGTCCTTGGCCAAACGCGTGTAGTTGTCTCCGCCCACCCAGCGAGGCTCTGCAAGCAAGTCGTACTCGCAGAAGCTCCAGTAAAGCGACGCCGCGAATGGAAAGAGCGTGA
This sequence comes from Lacipirellulaceae bacterium, assembly GCA_040218535.1. NCBI lineage: Bacteria > Pseudomonadati > Planctomycetota > Planctomycetia > Pirellulales > Lacipirellulaceae > Lacipirellulaceae bacterium. Next base: position 230,148 of record JAVJRG010000005.1, read on the forward strand.
GCGTCAGCAAGCCAACGATCCACGGCCCGGCCATCGTCAAGCCAGCAACTAGTTCAGTGCGTTTGAGGGAAGTAGTTTTCAGTGTTCAGTTTTCAGTGTTCAGTCTTGTGGCAGCGTGCCAACGCAGCACCGTGCGACTCCAGACCTCGGGCTTCGGACTTCCGGTCTCTTACGGTAACATGACGAGCACTGAAAACTGAACACTGAAATCTAAAAACTCAGCGCATGGAAGTCATCCCCACCAAATCCGCCAAGTGCCAGTTCAAGGCAGTTCGAGACGAGCATGGCACGCCCCATGTGACGGCTCCCACTTGGCGGGAAGCGATTTACGCGCTGGGCTTTTTGCACGCGACGGATCGGCCCACGCAGATTTTCTTTTCCCGCACCGTTGCGAGCGGTCAGGCGGCCGAACGGATTGCGGACAAGCCGGAACTCGTCGAGACGGACCGTTTTTTTCGTCGGGCAGGGCTGCATCTTGGAATTGAACGGGATGCGGACCTTTTGCGTCCCGACGTTCGCCAGCAACTCGATTGGTACTGCGAAGGGGTGAATGATGCTTTGCAGGATTCAAGCCGTTCGCTGCCGATGTTGGTGACTGGCTTTCGCCCGCGGCCTTGGAGCCCGAGTTCTGTCCTTCTGATCGGAAACCTGCTCAGCTTTGCAGGCTTAGCCGTCGGCGAACAAGAGAATGAACGTCTGCTGGTTGATCTCGTGCAAACTGGAGTGAAGCCGGAACTCTTGCGAGAGTTGTTCGGCCCCTATCTCGCAGACGTTGACCTGGATGTTCTCAAGGAAGTGACGATGGAGCGGCGACTCTCTGACGATGCTCTTGAAATGCTCACTGACTTACCGCGCCTGGCCGGTAGCAACGCCTGGGCGGTGAGTCCCCGTCGCAGCGCGACCGGCGGCGCGTTGTTGGCTTCAGATCCGCATCTGGAAATCAATCGTCTTCCCGCCATTTGGTACGAAGTGGCTTTGCATTGGGGAGAAGAGGGCAGCGAGCAGTACGCCATGGGCGCGACGCTGCCCGGTTGCCCCTTAATGGCGGTGGGAAGAACGGAAAAACTTGCTTGGGGCGTGACTTACCTGCACGCGGACACGAGCGACTTTTTTATCGAAGATGTTAGGAAGCAATCTGAGTCGAGTAGCGTAAGCTCCCTTGAGCCGAGAAGCGTCAGCTCTCGGGTTGAAGCGGAACCGAGCGAACAACCCGAGAGCTTACGCACCTCGACTCAGGATTTGGTACACGAAAAGTGGCAGTACCGACGTGGCGAAACCTGGTACGACTTCCGACTTCGAGAAGAGCCGATTCATTGCAAAGGGGGCAAAACGCTTCTCTATCGCGTCTTCGAGAACGACCAAGGCACACTAGGCCGCGATCTTACGGGCGGAGCTGATGGGAAGTACCTTGCGGCTAAGTGGGTTGGCACGGGCGAAGGGGCAGGGGATTCGATTGGATGCTGGTTAGATGTGATTCATTCACCCACGACGAAGGAAGCCATGGATGTCGTGCGTGAGAATTCCCATCCAACCCTTGTCTGGGTGTTCGCCGATTGCGAAGGTCATATCGGACGGCAAGCGAGTGGTTGGTTACCCAAGCGAGCCGAGGGGCATCTTGGAGTTGTGCCCGTCCCCGCTTGGGAGAAAAAGAATCATTGGCAAGGCGTACAAACGAGTGAACTGCTGCCCTCCCTCTATGATCCTCCTGAGGGATACTTGGCGAGCGCGAACGAAGATTTGAATCGGGCCTTCGATTGGACGATCAACACGCACCGGTTGGTTGAGTATCGCAAGCGTCGCATTGTTGAAGTGCTGCATGAGAATCACGCGGCAACCATCGAGGACATGCAAGCCCTGCAGTACGACGTACTTAGCCTCCAGGCCCGCGATCTGTTGCCGGTCTTCCTACCACACGTGCCAGAGGGTGAGTTCAAGGAATTGCTCGTCACTTGGGACCTTCGCTACACACCCGAAAGCATCGCCGCCACGGCCTTTCAAATCCTCTATCGGCATGTGCTATTGGAAATCTTCGGGCATAAGGAGGGCATCGGCTGGCAGCGGATGTTTTACTTGGCCACGCGAATCGGGTACTCATCGATGGTCCTCACAGCGATTGATTCATTGCTGCTACGGGAAGATTCTCATTGGTGGTCGGGACGGGATAAGTCGCAACTCCTTGGCCAAGCCGCTTCAGCAGCTTTGGCTGAAGAGTTGAAACCGTGGGGCGAAGTGAATTCGTTTCATTTTGCAAATCGCTACTTCGAGCAAAGTCGTGTGGGTCGACTTCTAGGCTTTCACACGGACCGGATGCCGATGCCGGGTTGCGGGGCGACGCCGTTCCAAGGGCACCTCTTGCAGACGGCCACGCGTGAGTCGAGCTTCGCCCCGAGCTATCACTTCGTTACGGATATGAGCACCGACGAGGCGTGGGCGAATCTCCCCGGCGGCCCAAGCGAAAGCCGCTTTAGCAAGTGGTACAAAAGCGATATCGTCCGCTGGGCTGAGGGCGAATACCGGCGGTTGACCGGATCGTCTGTCGGCTAAACGACACATATAGAGGGGTTTGATGAATTCTCTTAGCATTCGATGCAGTTAGTCGATATGCTAGAGGCTAGGAACGGAACTGCTGGCGAGCTATGGGGATTCTGGGATTTGGGGCGCTCGCTGTCGAGTTGGGTCCTGCACGTGCAGGAACTGCTTGAGATGTCGAGGCATAGCGGGATCGCCTCGAAAGCTCTCGTTCCTTGGATTGCACGGAACAGATAGAGAGCCATTCATGTCGCGCCCGAACGTATTCAGTCGCCGCCTACGCGAAGGTTTTGCGCTGCTTTTAGGTCTCGTCGCTAGCTTCAGCTTCGCGAATGATTCGCCGAACATCATTCTGATCTTCACCGACGATCAGGCCTGGAACGGTACCTCCGTAGCAATGGATCCGAATAATCCAGATTCGAAAAGCGACTTTTATCAGACACCTAGTCTCGAGCGACTCGCATCAGAGGGAATGAGGTTCAGTAACGCCTACTCGGCAGCGGCAGTTTGCTCGCCGACACGAGCCGCTTTGGTAACTGGGAAAAGCCCAGGGCAGATCAATTATCAGGATCTGTACTACGTGGACTCAGTCCGGGGAGGTCTGAGACATCCCCTCACGCCCCCGCAGGTGTTGCAGTTAGATCGCCACCAGGAAGGCATTGCAGACCGGGTAAAGCAGGCGAATGCCGATTATGCGACTCACCTAATCGGGAAGTGGCATATCTCGGGCGCGACACCCCAAGATCTCGGCTTTGACTCTTACGACGAATTGCGCAGAGACACTACGCCAGAGGATCCCAAGGGGATCATGGCACGCAGCAACGCAGCGGTGTCCTTCGTCGAACAGCAAGTAGCAGCTGAGAAGCCCTTTTTCCTTCAGCTTTCAGAGTTCGCTCTTCATCAGCCCATCCGACCCACTCCAGAAAATGTTGCTAAGTATGAGAACTTGCCTCCGGGTAGTCGTCACACCTCCGTCGAGTACGCGGCATACACTGAGGATCTTGATACGGGTATCGGAAACTTATTAGATCGCGTCGATGCTCTCGGGATTCGCGACAACACTTATGTGATTTTTGCATCTGATAATGGATCTTCGACAAACGATAGCCGTTCGACGCCTTTGTTCAGCGGCAAGAAGTCGATCTTCGAGGGTGGAATACGATCGCCGCTCATTATTAGCGGTCCAGGGATCGACGCAAATTCCCATAGTGCGGTGCCAGTCACGACGATGGACCTCTATTCGACCGTTAGTGATTTGGTCGGCAATGCAACGCCGTTTGACGTTGATGTCGAGGGGGCAAGCCTGAAGGCACTTTTAGAGAATGGTGGACAACTGCCTGATGGGACTGAATATCTCCAAAGGGCGCATGCTGAGCAGGGGGCTCTTTACTTTATTTCGCCCTCGAACATTGCTAGTGGCAGTACCTATCGCCTACGGCCTATGGCAGCGGTTCGACAAGGCGATTACAAGCTCGTCAGGATTTTCGGCGAGAATGGGAATCCCGATGAGGATCTTCTGTTTAACATGAGCGCTTCCGTAGAGGAAACCGAGACGGTATCACACGCGCTCAACTTGGCTCGTATTGAGCCAGAGGTCGCCAGCGAGCTTGGCCAGCGGCTGGACAATTGGATTGATTCTGCTGACGTTCCGCTGCCTTACAATGTGGCGTCAGATGTCACCGTTCAGTGGCTTGCCGATCAGAGGAATGGACATCGTGATGTGGTCGTCAGTAATGAGTGGCGAGCGACGACCGACATCAAACAAAAGTTTCGAGAAACTTGGTATCAGTCGACGAGTCCTCAAGCAACTCCTCGCCGGACTTCCGCCGAAAGTTATCAACGCTCTTTGCCTACGGAAGCTTTTACGTTCGATGGCGATGATCGGATGTCGCATCAATACTTCCATGTGTCAGACGAGGTTGAACGGATTTCCAACCGTGCCTTTCCGACCGGTGAAGAGGACTACGATCGCTCCGTCAGCTACGAATTCTGGGTTCGATTACAGGATCTGACCAACGATCATATCCTCTTCGAGTCTGGCAGCCCTGATCGCGGACTCTCCGTGACTCTGGGGGACGCGAACAATGACGGGCTTCATCGCGAAGCGCGCTTTCGCGTTGTCGGTGCTAATGGCGAGTCAATCGCTGTCACGGGCGATATTGGTCGCTATGCGGATCCCACGAAGGACCTCGTCCATCTGGCTGTGGTCTACAGCGACGACCCCAACGATCGGTACGCACAGATTTTCGCTAACGGTCACCCGGTAGCTCGCACCCAAGGACTTTCTGGAACGGAGAACTCGCTTCATTGGGACTCGTTCGAGCAAGGCTTTGAAAATGCTTCTTTGGGAAACGCCAGTGCCGCAGAACTTGGTGCCGCCGGTGGAACTGGAGACTTGCCCTTCACGGCAGCCGGCCTAAGAGGTGAGGTCGCAGTGGTTCGATATCACAACCATTCGATCAGTGCTCAGGAAGTGCTGGCGAACTACAATGATGTTCTTGACCCCGTGGGCATTGGTGTGGATACACTTGCCGGCGACTTGCGACTTCCTGCTAGTCGCCCCTCCTCAGTCGGTTTGGGAGACTTCGAATCAGACGAGGTCATGGTCTTCGAGGAACGTCGCGACCAGTTAGCCGAAGATCTCCCTGTGGACTTCCTAACTGCTGCTGATGGGGCCGGTGTTTTGCCGGCCGAGAATCTGTTTACCAGTTATCTGTTCCATTTCGATCCGGAAGGATCAGATCCGTTGAGCACCGAATTGGTAAGTGGTTTTGCGATTTTCGAGAAGCCGATCCTCGGAGTGATTTTTGATTCGGCATCTTTGGCCAGTACGGACTCGATCTTGGGCAGCGTTGGAAATTATGGTGAAGAGACGGATCGGGGGCTCACCCTCGACGAGGAAAACTTCTTTGCTATTTCTGGCGAAGGGAACAGCCTGTTTTTCGACTTTGCCGTTTCTGGTGAGGAGATGATCCAGTTCCGTGTGCTCACTGAGAAAGCAACCCTACATCCTGCGGACCTCAACTTTGATGCGAAGGTAGATTTCCAGGATTTAGCTATCTGGCAGGAAGCTTATGGCATGGACGATGGGGGGGATATCAATGCTGACGGGTTTAGCGACGGTACAGACTTTCTCGCTTTCCAAAGACCGTTTGTTGAGGGCATCGCGGTTCCGATTAGCGCGGACTTCGACGACGACGGCGACATCGATGAAGACGATTTGGCACTATGGAAAGCAGCCTTTGGGGTTTCAAGAGACGCCGATGCCGACTTGGATGGGGTTTCGTTGGGATCAGATTTCTTGATTTGGCAACGACAAAGACTCTCGAACCCAGACTTCAACGGCGACACCGTGATTGATGGCGATGATTTAGCAATGTGGAAAAACGCCTACGGTGTGAATTCCGAAGCGGATGCGAACTCGGATACACTTACTGACGCTGAAGACTTCCTTGCTTGGCAAATTCGGGCAAGTGCCGAAGGCCAGTCTGGTTTTGGCTCTGTGCCCGAGCCTACGAGCATGGTACTCGGCATGTCACTCATTGCGTGCTTACTTTGGAGACGCGAGCGAGTTTATTCGCAAACGGCCTAAGACCCCAAGATTGCGTCGAGGTCGAATCGGTCACAGCGACCGTAGGTACTTCACCGCGTTGGAGCAATCTCCCAGCAGATTGGGTGAATCGTTTCTCTGGACCGTTACCCAGCCCCGGTAGTTGTGTTCTTCCAACATCCCGAGCAATGCAGGCACGTCGGCGGTGCCGCGGCCCAGTTCAACATCTGTGCTGCCGCTACCACCAAAGCCTTGAACAGCATCATTGGCGTAGATATGTCGGATATGTGCGCCGTGAGACTCCGCGTACTCTTGCGGGCTATGGCCGTGTGCAATCAGCTCAGCCGGATTCAGGTCGAGTCCGCAGGTGCCTTCCGGCAGGGCGTTCATGAGGGCTTCCAGCTCTGTATTCGTGGCCTTGGGAGCATGACCTGCAATGCTGACCCCTAAGCGATTGCCTTGACTTCCGAGGGTTTCTAGCACGTCGACAAGCATTGAGAACCGTGGGCTTTCCAGCTCAGGCACTTCGCCGAAAAGCAAGATGATCGTTCTCGCTTTCAACTCTGAAGCGAGCTTCATTGCTTCCAGCGTGGCCTGCACACGGCGATCAAGGTCCGCGGGGTCCCCGTAGCCCCGACGCGTTGGAAACGTCACGGATCCAACCCGCAAATTCAGATCATCCAGCATCTTCCGAAACTGTCGCAGACCGGTTGCGGATAATTCGGACGGGAGGAGTTCGCGGCGTGTGTCGATTTGCACGCCGTCGTACTCCAGTTGAGCTGCAGTGTGCAATGCTTTCTTGATGCTTTTGTTGCCCATTGTGTGGGGCGCAAGGCACGAGGTCTGCAGGGCGATGGGAAGCATGCGGTTTTCAGTTGTCAGTGTTCAATTTTCAGTTCACGGCTGCTGGTGCTTCCGAGCAGTGTGAAGTGCTCTGAGTTACCGGCCTATTCTCAACTTTGTCGTTGGTTTCAATCAAGCACTGAACTCTGAAAACTGCTAACTGAAAACTCATAGCTCCCCATGTTTTCTCTGGTCAAACTTGTGATCGCACTTGCCTTGGCGACCCCTACTTCGGGCGACCAAGTCGATCTGCATGGCCGACAGACCGATGCGGTACCGGTTTTCTACTGCGACTTTGGGAAAGCTTGGGATGTGAACTTCGATCGTTGGCCTGATCGATGGACACGCGTGACAGGCCCCAAACTGCCCCACTATGTTGAAGCCGATCTGGTGAAAGACAGCTTCGCCAAGGCAGCGCGTACTTTGACGATTCGTGCCAATGGGGGCGACGTGCGGATTGAAAGTCCGTTGATCGCAGTTTCTTCAAAATTTGGCTACGTGGGAGAAGCCAACCTCCAAGTTGAGGGAATCCAGCACGGACGAGCCCGGGTTTGTATTGAGTTTTGCGATGGAGAGCAAAAAGTCATCCAGACAACCCACGGTGACTGGATTCGTCGGACACATGGATGGCAACTGAGCACCCTAGGCCCCGTCAATCCGCAGGATGTACGAGTCGAATACGCTCGCTTCGTGCTTGAGTTTCAGCAAGGCAAGCGAGCTGATCTGACAGGGACAGTTTCCCTGGACGACACATGGTTGGCCCGGATGCCGAAGATGGTTGTCCGCACAAACAGTCCCTCGAATGTATATACAGATCCGAAAAATGTTGAGATCACCTGCGAGCTTTCCGGAATTCGCGAGCAGGACCCAGATATTCTCTTCGAATTACTAGATGCCAGTAGCTTGAAGCTCGGTAACAATCGGGTGCAACTCGATGGGCGATTGATTACCGATGAAATCCATAAAGCTTCCGAGTTTCTCGAACCCTCGAAGTTTGACGGAGCACGCAGCGAGCCCGAAGCGAGCTATATGGGAACAACCTCATGGAAGCCTGATATCACCGACTATGGCTTCTACCGGGTTCGTGTCACGATGAAGACCAAACGCGGCCCTCTGAAGAAGCACGAAGTCAATCTGGCAATTGTACCCCCCCTCGAACGAAAAGCCGTGGGTGAATTTGGCTGGTCATTGGCGAACGGAGAGACACCGCTTGACTATGAGGAACTGGGGCTTCTGTTACCAAATGTGGCTATCAATTGGCTGAAGCTACCCGTCTGGAATAATTCAACAGCTCCCAATGCCATCGAAGAACTGGTGATCTTTACGGAGCAACTCTCGGCAAAAGACATCGAAACCGTTGCGGTCGTTGATCGTCCGCCAGCAGGAACAGAGCTCTCGCAAGAAATCGCCGATAAGACAGCCATTGCAGATGCGCTCTCTAGCGACCCCTCTGCTTGGCTACCCTCGCTCGACCCGATTTTAACGAGGCTTTCCTTACGCGTGCGTTGGTGGCAACTCGGGAACGACCACGATTGGAGTTTTACCGGATTGCCTGACCTAGAAGAGGAATTGGCAGCTTTACGCAAAGCACTCTTTCGCTTTGGGCAAGATGTCAAGCTAGGGATTGGCTGGAAATGGATGATCGCCCAGGGAAGTAGCAAGCTGCCGACATGGGAGTTCGTTCAATTTGCTGCGGACCCACCACTAACAGGTGAGGAAATCGGGGCTTACTTAGACTTGCCCAGCCGCCCAGGGGTCAATCGTTGGGTACTTATCGAACCGCTCTCTGCCGACGAGTACGATCTTGAAACACGTGCTCGAGACCTCGTTGAGCAAATGTTGGCTGCAAAGATGCACGGCGCGCACGCGGCCTTTGCTGCACATCCGTTTGATGATCAACGCGGACTGATGACCTCGCATGGCACTCCCGGTGTTTTATTATTGCCGTGGCGAACAACTGCTTCGCTTCTGTCAGGTGCCAAGTACTTGGGGCAGATCCAGTTACCAAGCGGTAGCGAGAATCGAGTTTTTCGGACTGCTGACGACGATGTCATTATGGTTGTCTGGAACGAGTATCCCGTGGAGGAAGTCATTCACTTAGGAGAAGACGCTCGCGAAGTGGATGTCTGGGGCAGAGAACGTGTTCCTGAACTGCGAGAGCATCGTCAGGTCATCCACGCAGGGACTCTTCCTAAATTCGTCACTGGCTTGAACCCGGCGATCGCTCGCTGGCGGATGTCCGTCAAGTTTGCGAAGTTTCATGTGCCGAGTGTGTTTGGCAAAGCGCATGAAAACCGTGTTGAGTTTCGCAACTTCTTTCGCCAAGGGGTTGGTGGAGTGCTCACGATGGCCACGCCTGAGGGATGGACCGTTGGTCCGTACGAACTTCCTTTCAAACTTGGGGCGGGTGGTCGAGAACGTAAAGACTTTGATTTGACTTTGCCTTTTGATGCCAACAACGGAAATTCCCCCATTCGCCTCGATTTCGTTGTTACCAGTGACAAAGATTACAAGTTCAGTGTCTATCGCGAGCTTGACGTTGGGGACGGTCGCATCGTCTTGGACGTGACCAGTAGGCTCGATCAAGAAGGAAATCTCATTATCGAGCAGCGAATGGTTAATCGAGGCGAGCAACTGACGGACTTCAAATGTCTGTTATTCGCTCCTGGGCACCGCAGGCAGCGGACACACGTTTTCCAATTGGGCGGTTCGGTTAATTTGCAGACGTATCGCTTGAAATACGGTGAGCAACTCCTCGGTAAGGAAATCTGGTTGCGAGCGGAGGAGGTTGATGGGGCCCGAGTACTCAACCATCGATTCGTAGCGGAACAATAGAGGTTCGTTTTCAGTTGGCGGTTTTCAGGTTTCAGTGCTTGATCGATGAGCAGAGAAGCGTAAGCTCTCGGGATACGCAGAGAATCAACGTAAACCCGACGGCTTACGCCTGACGGCTCCTCCTAAACTGAATACTGAAAACTGTTCTATGCCCCAACTCAGCGATATCACTTCGATTCTCGAAACCTACGCCCCGCTGGAATTGGCGGAAGACTGGGACAACGTCGGTTTGCTTGTGGGTGATCCGGACTGGTCTGTGCAGCGTCTTATGACTTGCCTCACCATAACCCCCGCGACAGTCCGAGAAGCCGTCGAAGGGCAAGCAAATTTGATTGTCGCGCACCATCCGCTTCCCTTTCATCCTTTGAAAGCCATTACCACTTCGACAACTGCCGGCAAGATGCTTCTTGAACTGATTGCCCATCGAATCGCTGTGTACAGTCCACACACGGCATTCGATTCGGCCCAGGCGGGGATCAACCAACATTTAGCCATTGGACTTGGCCTGCGTGAGATTCAGCCGCTTGAGCCTGCTTCTGACGAGGAGCCAGAGGTGGGTGCCGGTCGCAGCGGGATCGCTGGGGAGCCACTGACCCTGAGCGAGCTAGCCAATCGACTTGCTAGTTTTTTGAAATCTGAGCGAGTTCAAATCGTCGGGTCCGCTTCGCAGGAAGTTTCGCGAATTGGCGTCGCTTGCGGTAGCGGCGGTTCGTTTCTTGAAAAGGCGATTCAAGCTGGATGCGATGCGCTCGTTACCGGCGAGACGAATTACCACACGTGCCTGGAAGCCGAGGCACAAGGCGTTGGTCTCGTCCTGGCGGGACACTTCGCCAGCGAGCGATTCGCACTCTTGACGTTAGCAGACTACCTTTCGGATCAAATGAATGATGTCGAAGTTTGGGCCAGCCGCACTGATCGCGATCCGGTAAGCAGCCTCTAGCGATTCCATCGCTTTCTATTCGCTTTTCGCGTTGCGTAGCGGCTTTCTGCAAGAAGATTTGACCCAGATAACCAAGGTGCCAATAATGCCGTGAACCAATAAGCACCAAATGCCACACGTCAACGTGAAATCTTATCTGCAATGAATCAATCCGAACTCGATCTGGAAGAACCTGGCTTTCGCTTCTTAACAGCGTTGCCAGTCTTCAATGAAGAGAGTCACGTTGACGAAGTTCTCGACAAAGTACGGAACTATGCTTCGGACATTCTCGTTGTGAATGACGGCTCGTCCGACGGTACGGGCGAAAGGCTTGCTGCTCGTAACGACATTGCAGTGGTTACCCACGAAACCAACCAAGGCTACGGTGCGGCTCTGAAGACGGCCTTCGAATACGCCATTGTGCATCGCTACGACGTGCTGGTCACGATCGATTGCGATGGACAGCACGAACCCCAGCGAATTCAGGCGTTGGTCAACGCTTGCGACCCCACGGTGAGCGAGCCAGTCGACATTGTCTCGGGAAGTCGCTATCTCGATCCGGCTGCGAAGAAGAAAAGCGCTCCGCGTGATCGAAGACGAATCAATTTACAGATCACCGAGGAGATGAATTGCCGTTTCGGTTTGAATCTCACCGATTCGTTTTGTGGGTTCAAAGCCTATCGGGTTCAATCCTTAGCGAAGCTCGACCTCAAGGAAACGGGCTATGCCATGCCGTTGGAACTGTGGGTGCAAGCGGCGGCCCATCAGTTACGCATCGTCGAACGGTCCGTACCGTTGATCTATCTTGAAGAGGAGCGAACCTTTGGCGGTGCCCTGGATGAGAGCGACACGCGGCTTCGCTACTATCACGAAGTGATGGATCGAGCGATGGAATCGACCCGCTCGCTCTTTGCCGCTCAACGTGATAGCTCTGCCCAGGACGACGATTGTCGCCCCTGTCCCGAAGAAGACACCTCGGTTGCTTCCGGCTCGTAACACGTGGACGATGGCCCTTAAAATAAAACCAATGGCCAACGAACTATCGAGCGAGAACCCTACAAGCTTCCCGAATGCTCGGTATCGTGCACCGGAAGCTTCTGGTCAGTACTTCTGTCTACCTGAATGGTCACTCCTGCCTGAGATTGCACAAAGCAATCGGGATCTCTTCTCGAAATCAAGCCAGCAGCTTTTTGGTCTTGAGTTGAATTTACTGAGAACCCGTGCCCGCCGAGAATGTTTGCAGGCCGCGGCCTTACATACTCGTGCCTATGCAGACGTTGCTGATCCCGATGCGGAAGCGACGCTTATCGTGACCGGGCATCAGCCCGCGCTCGTTCACCCTGGAGTGTGGCTGAAAAGCTTTGCCGCTTCGCAACTCGCCGAAGCGGCAGGCTCGTTGGCACTGAATCTGGTCATCGATAGCGACCTCTGCCCTGCCCCATCGATCCGGGTTCCAACAGGCACGATTGATCAGCCGAGAATCGAGTATGTTCCCTGGGACAAAGCCACAGAACTTATTCCTTTTGAAGAGCGGGAGGTGACTGAGGCGACTCTATGGAACTCGTTTCCCGACCGCACGATGGAAACTATTGCGCCATTCGTCGAGGAGCCGATCGTAAGTACCTGGTGGCCAAGACTTCCAGCCTCGTCAGATTCTCGAAACGTGGGAACGCTGGTCTCGCAAGCCAGACATCGCATGGAGCTTGATTGGGGTTTGCAGATACTCGACTTGCCGCAAAGCGCTGTTTGCCAGACGGAAGTCTTCCGCACGTTTTTCGTTCGTCTCATTGAAAATCTGCCAGTATTCACCGAAGCCTACAACGGTGCACTTACCGACTATCGACGAGCGCATCGGCTGCGGAACCACGCCCAGCCCCTGCCAAATCTTCAGCGTGAAGGGGATTGGCTGGAGTGTCCTTTTTGGGTTTGGTCACGCGACGATCCCCAGAGAAGACCGCTATTCGCTTGTCAGCAAGAGGACGGTTGGCAGCTGACGGATCAACGGGGGTGGGCCGAGATGCTTCCGTCCTCAGAGGAGGGGGATTTCAGTCTCTCGTTGGAGGCGCTCCAGCGATGGGAAACTGTCGGAGTGAAGCTTCGCTCTCGGGCTCTGACCACGACTCTCTTCGCCCGCTGGTTCTTGGCAGACCTGTTTCTGCACGGAATCGGTGGCGGGAAATACGACCAAGTCACAGACGAGATAGCACGCCGTTTATCAGAAGCAGAAGCTCCGCAGTACGCGGTGCTGTCAGGAACGCTTCATCTGCCAGTGGATCATCCCGCAGTTAGCGAAGTCGAGCTGCGCGAGCAGAGGAAATTCCTGCGAGACATTGAGTTCCACGGCGAAACGCTCATCGATCCTCGCGAGTTGTCGGATGATCAGCGTGCTAATTTCATGCAGGCACAAAAGCAGAAGCTTGCGGCAATTGATTCCTCAGTCACCTTCAACAGTCCCCGAGAGCGTCATTTTGAGATTTCGGACGCAAATAGAACCTTTGAAAATCTACTCGCCGAGCAAAGGCGACGCGCTGAGCGTGAACTTGGCGAAATGCGGAAGCAACATCAGGCGAACCGCACTCTTGATTCGCGAGAATACGCGTTTTGCCTATTTCCTCGCGAGGATCTGCGGAAGTTTTTACTAGATTTTCGCACGTCAATATCTTAGGCTCATTTGTGTCACATCTGAACGCTTCGTTTGCTTGGGGAGAGCGGCGTCGCGCGTGGAGCCTGACATTTTGTCTTGGAAGACAAGTGCTCAGATTCGCGAGGATGGACGACCCTCCTCAAACCCAAAGTGAGCCACCCGATGCCGACCCCCGCTGAGTCGAGGTCGCAAGTCGATGCCGGAGAAGTCGATGCCGCACAAGTCGGTAAGGCGGCAGCGACTCCGTTTCGCGTCCCATCGAACAATGATACGAATCAAGGCATTCACAGAAGCTCTCCTTCTGCACCCGATTGTCTAAAGCAGATCGATGCCGCGACGCGCATCGTTGCCTGCAATCAAGGAGATCACCCGCTTGTCTCGGAGTTCCTTTCCCGGGTTCAGCAGATCTCGTTGCAGGCCGATTTTCAAAGCCGGCTCGACTATCCTAACTATCAGGCCAGTGATCGACTGATCGTCAAGAAGAGTCAGGAGATCGTTGCCCACTTAAGGGTTAGCCATAAGGCCGGATGGTTCGCAGGAGAGCGGCTACCGATCGTAGACTTTACCGAGCTTGAGACTTTCCCCGAGTTCGCCAACAGCGGCTACTGCCAGGAATTACTAGAAACAGCAGAACAACTTGCCACTGCCGAGGGGGCCGTTGTCGCTTTCCTGCGATCGAACCAGCAAGAACAGCTCGGTAGGCAGGGTTGGACTCGACTAAGGAACCAGGGGCACACCCGCGCGAATACAAGATCTGTGCTCTCGCACCTAGAAGCACAAGAAGTAACGCAACGTCGTCGAAAGCCACGGCTTGAGGTTGCAAGTTGGCGCCATTTTCAGTTGGACAGTATTCGTCATTTGTATGAAAAGGTCGCTGCTCAGGGTTGGGGAACACTTGGCCGTAGTGAGGCTCACTGGCAATGGCTTGCGAATCGAAAAGCGCACGATCACATACTCGTTGTCTACGACCATCGGCTAGGTAAGCCGGCTGGCAAATCTTCGCGATTCGATTCGCCTAGTCATTCGGTCTCAGTCGATGATTCTTCAGCGGTAGCAGTCGACTCGGAGGACGGAGTCGACAAGACCGTTGGGTACGCTGTGTTGCGTGATTCTTGCATTGTCGAACTCTTCACCTTGCCAGGCTATGAATCGGCGAGTGCTTTACTCCTCAGACGCGCTTGCCAGGACGCGATCGACCGCGACCATCGTTTTGTCGCCGTTCATACTTCTCCGTCCGATCCGCTCCACGAGCTGCTTGTCACAGCAGGTGGGGAGTGGATACGCGATGCGACGACACCGGGCGGGGCTTGGATGGCAAAGCTGCTCTCGCCACAGAAGTGGGTGGAAAAGCACTACGCCTTTTTTCATGCACAAGCCCGCTCAGCAGAAGTACCGCGTCCTGTGGAGATTGACTTCCGTTTGAGCGAACCGCAGAACGACGTCCTCGGACTTCGGCTAAAACTCACTCGACGCAGCGCACGCATTGAGCCAATTGCCGAACCTTCGCCCAATGCCATCGTGGCGACTTGGCAAGAGTTGCAAGATCTTCTCCTGTTGAATCGTCGCTGGCCCGATGAAATTTCAGAAACATTAGAAGCAGGTACCGGCGGTGAACTTGCAGGCACTCTGAAGGCGCTGTTTCCCAACCAGCTTTTCTGGCGGTCGCCGTTCGAGTCGATTATGCTGTGAGCTCGCAGGTACTCATCGCCCGCTCTCGGCAGTTATTCGATGATCTTTCCCTACTCGGTTGACGCTCCGCTCTATCACTTGCCGTTCGCCACCGTCGGATTGATTGTGGCGAATGTCGTCTTGTTTCTTTGTGCGGCCTTTGGGCCTATCTATGTGGACGATGGTTGGCTTCTGGAATACGGCACGGGAGTTCATCCCGTCCAATGGTTCACTTCGCGATTCATGCATGCTGACCTCGGCCACTTGCTAGGCAACATGTTCTTTTTGTGGGTCTTCGGTTTGATTGTCGAAGGGAAGCTTGGCTGGCTTCGCTTTCTCTGTGTCTATTTCGCCATCGCGATCGGACAAGCCGCATTGGAACAGGTCGTGATGAGCGGTTACTCAGGTGTCACCCCCGGCTCATTAGGTGCCTCCGCCGGTATTTTTGGCTTGATGGTCATTTCTTGCATCTGGGCTCCCGTGAACAATATCAACGTACTCGTTTGGTTTGCATTTCTCATTGTCTTCACGTTTGAAGTGATGGTCGGCGTGTTCGCTGCGTTTTTTGTCGGTCTTGATATCACGATGTGGCTCATTTTTGGCGGCTACGCTGGTAGTTCGATTCTGCACTTGATGGGTGGTTTTCTAGGGGGAATCCTCGGCGTGGTCATGCTGAAACGCAACATGGTCGATTGCGAAGATTACGATCTCTTCTCGTATTGGAGCGGCGAATACGGCGCTGAGAAGCAAAAGAAACGTCAAGCAGCAAAGGAAGCTGATCCGGCGCGACTTGCCGCGGTGCAACATAGCAAGAGACTTGAAGCGGAAAAAAAGTTAGAAGCGTATCTCCATATCGGCCAGCCGGAGCAGGCCATCGCGCTGCGCCGCCGCATGATTGATCAAGGCATGTCGTTGGACATCAGTCGTGAACAGCTTCTCGCGCTGATCGTCGGCCTTCACAAGAAGCAAGAATGGGCCAAGTCGGCTCCAGTGATGGCAGAGCTGCTCGAGCGTTTTCCGGAAGATTCCCAGGCAGTTCGACTGAAACTCGCACAGATTTGCCTGATGGAGCTGGAGAAGCCAAATCGTGCATTGGAACTACTACAACCACTCAACAAGAACAGCCTAGCCGAGCCGCATCAGAAGCTCTTCAAAAAGATCGTAGTAGCCGCCAAGCACCAGATCGAGCAAGGGGTCGTCGAAATCGATAACGACGATTGGTGAGAAAGTTCGTAGTTCCGCCTTTAGGCGGCTGTTGTTCGAAGCTGGTAGCCCGCGAGCCCCATGATATTGGGGCTGGCTCGCGCGGCTTGTTGATTTTTTACGTTGAGCCGCCTCAAGGCGGAACTACCAACTACTCCTCACGACTCAAATAACCAGCACTCGTCTCGAAGTATTTCCGACGGCGCTTATCGGCGTCTTTCGAGTTCGCGGTTGCTTGCTGTTCTTTCAAATCGGCAACGCTGGCTTGGCAGCGACGGCAATGGACGGTCTCGACATGGAAGGCAACATAGGCAGCTTCCTCCTTCGGCAGGACGCCCATCAGGAAGCTTCCCAATTGTTCGCGACTGGGGCAACTCAATCGGTGCCGTCGCCAAATGGCCCCTAGTGTGTGAAGACCAGCGTCTCTACGACCTGCTGTTTCCGCAACTCGTTTGGCCAGCGTCGCGTCAGAAGCGATTGCCTGCTCAATGGAGTCCATCTGTTCCGCGGCAAGACCTTCGTCAAGAAAGGCATCGAGTTCTGCGTCGGTGTAGCTCATGTCGGTCACTTGCTGGCAAGTTCAGGGAAAACATCGAGATTCAATCGCTCCGTACGAATGAATTTTCGTAGTCGCTCCAAAAAATCGTACTTAAAGTTCGCCACCTGCTGTTCGCTTAAGCTGAGCGCTTCAGCGACCTCCTTATTTCCGCGTCCGACGACGAACAGCATCTCCATGCATTTCACTTTTTCCCAATCACCCTGCTCTCTCCATTTATTGAGTTGGGCTTCGATGCCGTCGGCGAGGACCTCGTCTTCAAGTCGTCGGCGTTCGGCACTTCGTGCGATGCTGCTCGCGTGACGTGCTCTACCCTCGGGTTCCCAATTGCCGCTGGAGCCGTCGGCAGAGGAGAAAGGCACCGCGGGACGACGCCCTTCGCGACGCAGATAGTCGGTCAGTTTGTGGGCGGCGATCGTGAACAGCCAGCTTTCCAGCGGGCGACGGACGTCGTAGTTAGGAAGGCTCGTCAAGAAGCCAATGAACGTATCTTGGACGACATCCTCGCTGGCAGCACGGCGGCGGAGACGGCTCTCGACAAATGCCAGCAGGCGCCCCTCGTACTGCCCGATCAAGCGAGTCCAAGCGTCGGGTTTTCCAGCGCGAATCGCCTCGACCAGTAGGGCGTCAGGATTCGCAGGAGACGTGGTCATGAAAGTTCAGCTTATACAGTCGTTTAGCCCGTTGCCGAAGGCGAGGTTTTCAGCGTGTCTCGCCTTCGGCAGCGGGCGAAACATAGCTAGAAGAATTACATGTTCTCAGCGATGAGCCCGATCAGACAGATGCCTCCGATTATCGCCGCTGGAACGCCTAGGAACAAGCGCTTCGTGTAATAGCCACGTGTAAAAGTATCGAGCCAAAGAAGCCCCCACACGCCTGCGATGATGGCTAAGGTCAATCCTGCGAAGGCAGTGACTCCAAAGATGCGATCGAGACGCTCGTAGTCTCGCCACTGGTTAAGCAGAAAGGCGTTTTGCTCAGGACCAAACTCCATTAAAACGTGCAGCGTTTTCATTTCCCCCACCGAGGTGTCCAAAACCTCGATATATTCCCCATCAGGAGGACATAAAACGCGGAGAATTGTTTGTGGAGTGATGTTGTACCGCCTGAGGTTGGAAACGTGCCCCTGGTTGAAGGCGGGCTGAGAACGGACCAGTTCTTGAAGGTGGACGACGACTGCTTCCTCAAGCTTTCTTTCAATCTGGCGGTAGCAGTCAGACGTCGTCTTAAAGGGCCCTGCAGAGACCACGCGTCTCGTCACGTTGCCAGTGCGTTTGGGAGGATTTGTTACCCAGCTTGGAGGAGCCGCTGGTGGCTCGGCCGTGACCGGCTGATCTTCTTCGTCAGTTTTTTTGGCATTCGGGGCAGTTTCCGCGGCGGATGCTTCCTCCGCTTTGTCATTCGCTTTGTCATTGGGTTCCTCGAGCTGGATACGCGGTTTCGTAAGCTCTTCATGCAGCTCATCAATGCTCGCAACGGCGGCTGCACCCTGTGCCTGAGCAGCTCGAGCAGTTGCCATTTGAGTGTCAGCCACCGCTCGCGCTTCCTGAACCACTCGCTGGCTCGTTCGGGAAGCACTGAGCCAGAAAAATACACTGCCGATGAGCAACAACCCCAGTACTGAACCCACGGTTCCCCATGCGGATGGGCGATCGTCTGCGTGTTCCTCTTCTTTTCCAAAGTGCCGCCACAACGCGAACAGGACGATCAGGGCGAGGGGGAACAGCAACAGAAACCCAAAGCTAAAGCGTGTGCTGGTCGAAACATAGGTCGGTGCAGCACCTGCCGCATTGGAATAGGTAACGGCAGCTTCTTCGTCCTCCGCGGGGGCGATTTCGACGTTCGACTTCTGAAGCGGATCGTCCTGCGCCGCGATGACGGTCGATGGATTGACGAGGACCTCATTGTAAATCTGTGCCATCTCAGCAGTGTTCGTGAGTGGCCTTGATTGACGCTTGACGCCCGCAGAGGTTGCCCCGTGATACTCACCGCTGAAGTACCATAGTCCTGAAGTGCCAACAATGGCAGACATACCAAGTGCTGCAGCGGCGATTCTCCCGAGTACTCCCGCTGACATCGGCGTGCCTGTCAGCCAACGAAGCACATGGTAAAGAATCGCAACGCCCAACAGGATAAATACCAACGGCATTAGAATTGTGGCAGCAGTCATCAAGTAGGAAGGTGAGCTAAGTGCCTGAGCGACCATTTAGACCACCTCTCCCGCCAGCTCACGCCGGCGACTGGGTGGCATCCAGTGAGAGGTGAGCTGCACTGTGAACGCAGTGGCCATCACGACGATCATCCCCACGGGTTGCGGGAACCAGGTGATGAGGCTCAGACCCCAGCTCGCAGCACCGCAGACCGCGATCGACCACACGCTGACGCGGCTATTGCGGGTGTAGTCGGCATGGCGCCACCACCGCAGGCCCACCATCAGGATGGTGAAGTACGAGGCGAACATGGCTAACGGCAGTGAAACGGCACCTCGGTCGAAGTAGCCCTGCTTCAACTCGGGGCTCGTCCAACCAAGCAGACCTGCAAATAAAGTGTCGTGAGGGCCGGGAACGAAGTTACGATTCACAGGCAAATCGAGCATGAGGGTTTGGGCAAGCACATAGGCAGACAATCCAAGCAAAGCTCCTGAGAATAGCATGATGAATCGCATTGGCGCCTGGTCCTCGAACCGTCCCTCGGTCAACTTAGCTGGCACGATCACAGCCCAACTAGCCAGTATGGTTGTCAAGACCGTCCAAATGGACAGCTCCAGCGACGCATGGCTAGCACCAGAGAAAATGCAGGCGACGAGTGCCGTCACTGATGCGACGATGGCAGAGCTCAACAGCGCGCCGAACAAGCTACTTGCTCGTTGGCGGAGCGTGCGGTCCGCCAGTTCGCGATACGCAGCATGACGCCAACCTTGGTTCTTCCGTTTTCTCCAAGGTGACTTTGTGTAGGTGGGTTGCTTGGGCTTTGAGGGTGCTTCCGCTCCGAGGAACGACTCGACACTCTGCGGCTCGAAGCTCGAGATGCTTCCTGGCTCGCCGCCGGGTTCACGGTGACTGGTGAACTCGCGTTGCCCAGCAGGGTGTGATCTTGGTCGGTCGCGTCGTGTGAAAGTGCGCTCTCTGTGCGGGGGATTCAGCAGTGCCCAAATCACCCAATAAAAGCCATAGACACAGCAGGCAAAAAACAAGGGGATCCAAGCACCGGTAGCGACCAGGGCGATCACCAGAAGTAAGAATCCGGCAATCTTTTGAACGGGAGCCCAATTGTGAAAGCCGAGTCGCGCACCGATGTTATCCACGCCACGCATCACGCCGGCAGCGATCGGCTCGACGGGAAAATCAAGGTCCGTGTAGTAATCGTCCTCGATCGGTTTGGCATCATTCACGGGCTCGCCTGAGTAATCCGCGGTGTCAGCCTTTTGAGATTGAAGGTGTATCTCTGGCTCGCCCGGATCGGTCCCCGCGGCCGTAGCAACTCCTGCGGCAGGCGAACCTGCCATGGCTGCTGCTGCAAAGGCGGTCGAGCCAGCGACGTTCTTCAAGCTGCCATCAGCACGCAGTATCGCGAGCATCTCGGCGACGCTCTTGATTCGCTTATCGGGATCCTTAGCCATCGCGCCTTGAATGATCTGGCGGTAAGGCTCTTCGACCACCGTAAAGTCAGGCTCAGCCGTAAGGTGCTTCATCAGCACTTCGCCGACGCTCTCCCCTTCAAAGGGAACATGCCCGGTTAGCATTTCGTAGAAGATGATCCCCAAGGCGTAAGTATCAATCTCCCGCCCGTACCGCCCGTTGGCGATTTCAGGGGCCATGTAATGGACCGTGCCGACGCTTTCGGTTTGTCCGCTACGACGACTGCAGGAGATGAACTTGGAGAGTCCGTAGTCGCCAATCTTTACGCGGCCTTCGTCGATAAAGATATTGGCCGGCTTGAGATCGCGATGCACGATGCCGTGATCATGAAGGTAGGCGACGGCTGAGGCGATCCCCTCGAACCACGCCAGCGCCATGTCTTTGGGCATCCCCTCAGGGTAACGCTCGATCATGTCTTCGAGCGACGCTCCCGAGACGTACTCCATCACGACCCACTGATCTTCGAGATCGTCGGTGCGGATATCGAACAGCGCAACCAAGTTGGGGTGCTTGAGATTCAAGCACTGCTTGACGCCGCGGAGCTCAACTTCTAGATTCCGTCGGATGAGCTTCAGCGCGACTTCCTTGCCGGCATCGCTGACGGCAAAGTAGACCTCGCCAAAGCCGCCGCTGCCGACCCCGCGTTTGATCGTGTAGCCCTCAAGGGGACGAGTCCCGCTGGCGTAGGTAAATCGCGTCGGCTTGCGTGGCGGCTGACTGTTCCCAGAGTCGGGGACGTCAGTCTCGGCAGGCTCAGACGGGGCGGGATGGGGATTCATGGTTAGCGTTTCGGGCATGAGAAGTCGTGGCTCCTAACCACTATGCTATTGTAACCTCATTGCTTGTAAGGTTTTAGTTCTAGCCGGGCAGGTTTCGCTGGGGTGCTTACTCGGCGAATCGGCAAGGATGCTTCTCAGAGTGATTCGAAACTCAGAGCGAAATCTTCCCCCTCAATGCGGGAATTCTCCGCAATTTCCCCCACTTCGACGCCCGGCTCGTCGTCAATCGTCAGTGGGGAGTTGCCCCGGCACCTGAGTTCGTCGCCGTGTCGGAAGAGCACCAGTTCCTCGGACCACTTGCGGCAGCGGACGTGACTATGGGCCTGAGGGCCGAAAACGCAGGTGTCTGCCATTAGGACAATTCCATCCACGGCAGGTTCCAACTTGTTGTGAGTTTGCAGTTGCAGCACCGCCGTGGCACTTAGCACGTGTGGGCGAGTAAACTTCAGC
This sequence comes from Lacipirellulaceae bacterium, assembly GCA_040218535.1. Lineage (NCBI taxonomy): Bacteria > Pseudomonadati > Planctomycetota > Planctomycetia > Pirellulales > Lacipirellulaceae > Lacipirellulaceae bacterium. The sequence goes on from JAVJRG010000005.1 coordinate 251,762, forward strand.
TCCACGGCATCGGAGAGGCCAATCGAGTCGCCGTCGTGTACCACCGTCGGCTCGGTGAGTTTGACTCCATTGATGGTCACTTTGTTTCGAGGTTCCAGAACGTAGTCGCCACCCTCGCGTCGGATGACAGCGTGGCGTCGCGAAAGGTCCGCCAAGATCGGCACATCAACACCGCCGACCGGATCGGGCCGGCCTAAGACAATCGTGTCTCCCAAACACACGAGATAGCCGCCGACTGCGTCAATCCAAGCGACCATGCGTGGGCCTGAATGCTGGTTGGATTGCGAAGGTGTCACGGTGTCGCTCTTGGCACTGACGGGCTTCTGGGTGCTGTGTTTCTGCGGATTGGGTTTCCAACTGGCTCTCTGCTCGCGTTTAGCAGGTCGGCGGAGTTGCAAGGAAGCGACATGTCCGCCAAGTTGTCCAGCGGGAGGTCCCTGGTAGGCACGGGTGACCTCCATACCGACTGCTTTCCAGGCCTTGCGACGCGCCCGACGGGCAGCCGCATGGGACGGAGCTAATTCTAGCAGAGCATCGGCGGTCGCGAGGACCCCGCTCCATTGTCCGGCAGAGATCTGCTCGTGCAGCTTAGGCTCAAGTTCGTGGGTTTCTTTTCCCTTTTCTTCGGCCACGCGAATCGACTCCTCAATGTTACTAGCCAGTTCTGTGGTTGCCGGCTCTAAGGTTGTCGGGGCAGAACTGTCCGATGGCAAGAGATCCTTTGCTGCTTTCCAGTGAGCGACCGCTTTGCGAAATTCTCCTTTGGCTGAGCATTGCTGGGCGGCGGCGACTTTCGCGGTGATGCTCGCCCACACCTTCGCGGTTCCGCTCGCCAAGCGTCGTCGTTTCATTCGGGCAAGCTCATCCTGGGCACTTTGGGTGTCCCCAATCGCAAGCCAGTGAAGAACCTTCTCGAGCCGCTCATTCTGTTGTGAGATGCGAAACTGTTTGAGGTCTTCCTCTTTCGCCCCCAGGTTGGCTGCACGATCAAGATCGCGCCACCCTGCACTACTGGCTCCTTCAGCAATTCGTTCTCCGGCCCTTGCCAGTAATTTGTGGGCCAACTCTTGGGAGAGTCGCTTGGCGGGTAGGAATTCACGCAGCCCTTTGTCGCTTAGGGCGCGGACTGCCTCGTCCCAGCGACCTTCCGCAACCGCCATCCTTGCCGTTCGAAGTTGAAGTCGCCAATACATGGGAGTTGTGAGGGGCTAGAGGTGAGAGGCGAGCGAACACAGAAATGACCAGATCCAAATTACCAATGACCAATGCTCGGGTTGGGACTCCCAAGCATTGGTCATTAAGGCTTGGTCATTGGTCATTCAACAGACAGGCTGACCTTCGCCAGCGAAGTCTCGCCAGCTTCTTCAATCAGGAAGTAGTCCGCGACTTGCTCAGTAATGTCATCAGGCGTCGTCTCGTCGAGAGGAATCTCTTCGACGAAGTTCACGTCGGCATTGGCGAGCTTTGCGGCGACATCTAGCCGTGTGCGAATGTCGTGCATGAGACCTTTAGCGCGAGCGAGTTGACTGTCGTCGAATTGGAAATCGCTCGAAGCTTCGGCGACTTCAACCAACTTGAGCTTGGCTTCCAGGTTCTCCACTTCGACTTGAAGCTGACGCTGCGAGCTCATCATGGCTGTGAGCTTTGCCTGGGCGGCTTCCAGATTACGTTGACGGGCGTCACGCATTTGCTGCAGGCTACCGAGCGTGGCATCGCAAGTCTTGAAGCGATTAAAGCGGCGAGCGAGGTCCTGCTTCACTTCATCCGCACTGTAAGTGCTGCTGGCATAACGGAAGACGTTCTTGCCGGTCTTCAGATCGGCTTGCAGTCGCATGATGTCGGCCTTGTCCTTGTCGGCTTTGGCTTGGGCCTTCTCGATGCGACGATCGAGTTCGGCTACTTCAACCTCTTCCTTGGCGATCACGTGCATCGAACGGCGAATCTCCGGCTCCAGATCGCGTACCATTTTGCGAGCCCGATCGATCTCAAATTCGACGGGGACGCTTTCTTTGACCGATTGAGTGACCCGCTCGTAGCCTGTGCCGACATAGCTTTTCCATTGGTTGCCGAAAAGCAGATAGCCCAAGACGACCGTGGTGACTGTTCCATAAATCAATTTCTTACACATGGCTCTCGCCTCCAAAACTCCAAAAAAACTGGTGGTCGTAAGTACCCAAACGGATGGGCCCGCTCGATGGTGCCAAGGGTAATGAGGCCCCCGAATCGCAGCGGTTGTACGTCAGACAGCACTCAGGAAGTTGCCTAGAGTGGCCGTCTAATAGGGCTTTCGAGTGCTCTGCGACGATCTTGGGAAGTTTTTCAGGTTTTTTTACCAGCATCGCAGCACTGGATTACCGAGGCAGCGTAGGAGTTCAGTGAATCCGCGTCCCTGAGAGGTTCGCGTTGTCTGACATCGAGAAAACCCTAGAATAGTGTGCTTATTAGCTCAAATCCCCAACGCATTAGTGGAACCTGATATGCCTCGCTCCCCCCTCGCTGCCCTGACGGCAGTATTCACGACAGCAAGTTTTTTCTTAATGGCCGGCTGCACCGAGCCAGCTGGCATGAGTACCGCCGACCTGAAAAAGTACCGCACTAGCTTCACCCTGTCAGAGGATCCCGAGGGGGCCATGTCGGTCTTGGACGTGCGTGAGGCGCTGACAGGCGAGCCGCTGGAAGAGGATCACAACCACGATGCGGAGGAAGCTGAGCATGATGAAGAAGGTCACGATCACGAGGATGCCGATCATGACCATGAGGAACACGATCATGCCGACCATGATAGGCATGGCCATGACGGGCACGATCACCACGCCCACGCCGTCGAGGGCGGGAAGGAGATCGTACTGGTTGGCTCCGTAGGTGGACTCGCCAATCCCTGGAAAGAAACTGAGCCGGCGTTCCCCTTCTCCAAGGAGCACGCGGTTCTCTACGTTGTTGATTCGGCCGAGTTGCAAGAGTATGAAGCGCACGAACACAACCACGCCCCAGGCGAGGAATGTGCCTTCTGCGCTGCTCATGCCGGCGATCAATCGAAGCTGATGGCACGGGTAGAATTTAAAGGCAAGGACGGTAAGCTGCTGACCGTGCCGACGCAAAAACTGTTCGAGTTGAAAGAAAAAGAAACCGTCGTCGTGAAAGGCACGGCCCGCATCGCCCCCGGTGGAACCCTGGTGGTTGAAGCGGATGGCCTTTATGTTCGCAAGTAGTCATCAATTGAAACTTTTATATTTTAGGAAACCCATGTTGAACACGATCAAGATATCCACGTTGTGTGTTTTCGCTGCGACGCTGGCGTCTTCGCCGTTGGCGATCGCAGCAACCCAAATCACTGCGAAACCGCAAGCGACGGCAAAAGTTGACGCGACAAAAAAATCAATCAAGAAAGAGCCGGCACTCAAGCTCGCTCCCGAGCAGACAGCCGTTTACGTCGAAAAGATGCACTGCGGCCATTGTGCAAAGAAGATCGTTCGCAAGGTGATTGTCCTCAAGGGAGTGAAGAGCATTTCGACGGACGTGAAAGCCAACCTCGCGATAGTCACGCCGCAGAAGAAGAAGCAAGTCAAGTCCGCCGACATTTGGAAAGCTTGTCAGACTGCCGGGTTTCAGCCCGTGAAGCTGATTGGGCCTGAAGGTACTTTTGCGGCTGACAAGAAGACCAAGGGGCCGCTGCTGGTGGCTAAGCCGCAAGCGGTTAAGAAATCGAAGCAGACTACTCCGCAGAAATCGGCGGCGAAGCCAACAACCAAGAAAAGCTAGCCTCACTGGTTACGCCCAACGGATCGCTTGCGGTTTCGCCGTCATGGCCGACGAACTATCAGCAAGCAGCGTAGAATCCGCAAAGATCACGATCGAGAAGAACTCGGACCCGAACGCCCCGCACAAGGGCGGCTACGTACTGCGTGCTGACTGCGTCGTGCCCGAGTCGATCGAGCGGGTTTTCGACTACTTCAGCGACGCCGGGAATCTTGAGGCCCTAACGCCGCCCTATCTCAACTTCAACATTGTCACACCGCTACCCATTGAGATGCGGCAGGGGGCGATTATCGATTACCGGCTCCGATTGCGGGGACTGCACATCAAGTGGAAGACCGAGATCGCCGCTTGGGAGCCCAATCGGCGGTTCGTCGACCGAGCACTCCGCAGTCCCTACCACTGGTGGCATCACGAGCACTTGTTCGAAGAAACCGAACTCGGCACCCGAGTCATCGATATTGTTCACTACGCGGTGCCAGGTGGTGCGTTGATTCACAATCTACTGGTAAAACGAGATGTCAAGCACATCTTCGAGTACCGCCAGGATCAGCTCGCGTCCGTCTTCCCAAGCTAGGCGAGAACCTATCGCACTTCGGTCGCGAGAAACTTCCGGGTATAACTATGGGCTCGTCTTGCGTAGACGCACACTGACCCAATAGCTTCACTACCTGTTATCCGGAATGTCGAAATTGTCTGGCTCGATGCTACCGCTGGATGCTCCGATCTATGTGACTGGTCATCGGGGAATGGTCGGCTCAGCACTGTTGCGGCGTCTGGAATCCAGTGGATATTCGAATCTGCTCACGGCGACTCGCCAGCAGCTTGATCTCCGCGACCAAACTGCCGTGAACCACTGGTTTGCCGAGATGAAGCCTGCGTTCGTTTTTCACGCAGCGGGAACGGTAGGAGGAATTCACGCCAACAGTTCCCGCCCCGCCGACTTTCTCTACGACAACCTCATGATGCATGCGACCGTCTTGCATGCGTCTTGGCAGACGGGCGTCGAGAAGTTGCTGTATCTAGGGAGCTCCTGCATCTACCCGCGTGACTGCCCTCAACCGATCAAAGAGGAGTATCTGCTCACCGGGCCGTTGGAGGTGACGAACGATGCTTACGCAATCGCCAAGATAGCCGGCTTAAAGGCGTGCGAGGCTTACCGCAGGCAACACGGTTGTCATTTTATTTCGGCCATGCCGACGAATCTGTACGGACCGAACGATAACTTTGACCTGAAGAGTTCTCATGTCTTGCCTGCGCTGATGCGTAAGTTCCATAACTGTCGAGAGTCAGCAGAAGCGGGAGGAGAAGTCACGATCTGGGGCACCGGAAGCCCGCGACGCGAGTTTCTTCATGTCGACGATTTGGCCGATGCCTGCGTATTCATGATGAACCATTACGATGATGCTGAGCCGGTGAATGTCGGCACAGGAATCGACGTGACGATCCGAGAACTTGCCGAATTGATCCAGGAAATCGTCTGCCCCGAAGCTCGGCTGACTTTCGACTCCGACATGCCCGATGGGACGCCTCGGAAGTTGCTTGACGTGACGAAACTGCACGACCTTGGGTGGCACCATAAGATTGACCTGCGCGAGGGGATCGCGAGCACCTACCAGTGGTTCGAGCAAAGAATCGCTTCCGGTGAAAAGTTACGCGGAACGATGGTCTCGTAACCAAGTTTTTGAGAGAATAAATGCCATCGAACTAGAGCCTGTCTTTGTTCAACACTAGGTAATTCGAAAGCAACAGATAATGAATAAGCCTTCGTCACTTCCCGAACTCAACGGCAAGACCGCCTTGATCACTGGTATTACAGGCCAAGATGGCTCGTACCTTTCGGAGTTGCTGCTCAGCAAAGGCTACAAGGTTTGGGGCATCATCCGGCGGAGTTCGTCTTTTAACACCGGGCGGATTGATCATCTCTACCAAGATCCTCACGAATCCAACGTGCGGCTGCGGCTCTGTTATGGTGATCTCAATGACGCCAGCAGCATCAATCGCATCCTGAAAGTGGTTCGCCCGGACGAGATCTATAACCTCGGCGCTCAGTCGCACGTGAAAGTCTCCTTCGAAGTGCCAGAGTACACCGCAGACGTGACCGGATTAGGAGTCGTGCGAATTTTAGAAGCGATGCGGGAGCTCGATCTCGATTCCCGCTTCTATCAGGCTTCATCCTCCGAGCTGTACGGCAAGGTGCTTGAATCACCGCAAACCGAGACGACACCGTTCTATCCACGCAGCCCCTACGCGGCAGCGAAGGCTTACGCCTTTCACATTACGCGTAACTATCGCGAGTCCTATGGCATGTTTGCCGTGAACGGGATTCTCTTTAATCACGAGTCTCCCCGCCGCGGCGAGACGTTTGTCACACGCAAGATCAGCCGTGCTGCCGCTCGCATCAAACTCGGCCAGCAGGATTGCGTTTATCTTGGGAATCTCGACGCACGTCGCGACTGGGGTTTTGCCGGAGATTATGTCGACGCCATGTGGCGGATGTTGCAGGTGGACACGCCCAATGACTATGTGATTGCTACTGGCGAGACCCATTCCGTCAGAAGCTTCTGCGAACTTTGCTTCGCCGAAGTTGGACTGCCCATTGAGTGGTCTGGTAGCGAAACCAACGAAGTTGGTCGAGATACCGAGGGCAACGTTGTTGTACGGATCGACCCACGGTATTTCCGTCCTGCAGAGGTCGACCTGCTTTTGGGTGATGCGACCAAGGCGAAAACCGATCTCGGTTGGGAGCCCAAGGTATCACTGGCGGAGCTGGCCAAGATGATGGTCCAGAACGACCTGCAGCTCGCCGCCTCTCAAGCGGATGCATTCGTCGCCAACGAGGTTTAACTCAATTTGAATAGCCCCAGATCAATGGACATTAAGTAACTACTATGAAGCATTTTTTTCTAGTGTTGTCGCTCTCCCTTCTCGCCTCCCCTGCCTCGGCGTTGGATGTCCTAAGCTGGAACGTCGAATCTGAGGGGGCCGACCCAGAGATCATTGCCAGACAGCTTGCCGAACTTCCCCGGGCCGATGCTTACCTCCTGCAGGAAGTCGATGCGCGTGACATCGGCCGGTATGCCGCAGCCATTCGTGATAAGTACGGACGAAGCTACAAGTATTATGTGTCGTCGCTGGGTGGGCGTGATCGCTTGGCGGCAATTGTGGACACCAGCAAGTTTCATATTCGTTCCTATACGGAGTTGATGAGCTTTCGCAACTATCGTTTGAACGACTACTCGCATCGCTCGCCACTTGTTACACATATTCAACGGAAATCTGACCAGCAAGAATTCCTGCTCGTCACCGTGCACCACGCCCGCAGGAATGAAGACTTGCGAAAAGAACAATCCGTGGGCCTCAGCGAATGGGCGAAGGCCCAACCGTTGCCCGTCATCTTGGCAGGCGACTGCAATTTTGATTACGACATCAATGCAAAACGCGGGAACGCTTCCTACCAAGCTTTCCTAGCCACCAATGTCTGGACGGCCCCAACTCTTGAGAAAGACGTTGACACCAACTACGACGATCGCGACCGCGATGGCCGCGATGACTATCCTGGCTCTCGTCTGGATTTTGCTTTCGTCAAGTCGAATGGGAAGCCGCTGAACGCCAAACTTGAAATCATCGTCCGCCCAGGCGATTTTCCTGATACCAAGGCCACCAGCGATCACCGCCCGTTACTTTTACAAGTGACGACCTCTCAGTAGTTCTCGGACTCCGCCGCCGTTCTTTTTGTCGTGTCGAAACAAGTCTATTATTTCGGCTGTCCCCAGTGGACAACTCCGGGCTGGGTGGGGACTCTTTTCTCCACTAAGAACCGCGGTCGTTGGCTCTCGGAGTACTCACAGGTTTTCAATACCGTTGAAGGGAATACCGTTTTCTACGGATTGCCGACGCGAGATACCGTGCAGCGGTGGTCTCAAGAAGTGGCGCCCGGCTTTCAGTTCTGTTTGAAATTCCCGAGGACTATTTCTCATGAGAGACAACTCGTAAAAGCGGAACGAGAAACTGCCGATTTTCTCGATCGATTGGCGATTCTTAAGGAAGCAGATCACCTTGGACCAAGCTTCTTGCAGCTTCCGCCGCATTTCTCAGGCGAGCATTTTGACAAGCTGGAAGCCTACCTAAGCAGTTTGCCAATCGAGTTTACGTATGCCGTCGACCTACGTCACTTAGACTACTTCGATAATGGCAGATGCGAGACACAACTGAACGTCTTGCTCAAAGAGTTAAACATTGACCGCGTTTTGTTTGAGACAGAGCCCTTATTCTCGGCCGCACCAGCCGATGAGCATGAAGTTCATGCCCAGGATCGCAAACCCAAAGTTCCTTCTCGAGCAACGACGACTGGTGGTCGTCCGTTCCTGCGTTTCGTGGGAAGAACTGACCTCACGGAAATCGAAAGCTGGATTGAACGCTGGACTGCCGAAACAGCCGCCTGGATCGAGCAAGGGAAGACCCCCTACGTGTTTCTCCATGCCCCAAACCAAGTGGATTCAGCGACTTTTGCCGAGGTTTTCCATCGCAGTCTTCAGGCGAGAATCCCCCGGCTACCGGACCTCTCCGAATGGCCAGGCCGCCAAGTCCCCCAGCAAACGTCGCTATTTTAGAAGAGTATCCAGCCACTCATCATTCAACAATCAGCGTTACGAAAATGCGTTCCTACCGCCAAGAACTTTGGTTCAACATCGCCCAGCGCATGGGTTTTGAGAACATCACGCCCACGATCAGCCAGTGCCTCGCCGAAAGCGGAATCACAGAGGGGCTTTGCCTCGTCAACGCAATGCATATCACGGCGAGCGTTTTTATCAACGATGATGAACAGGGTTTACTCCGCGACTACAGCAAGTGGCTTGAAGAACTGGCCCCGTTCGATGCTTCGCCGCAGCGTTACCATCACAATCGCACTGGCGAAGACAACGCCGATGCGCACCACAAACGTCAGATTATGGGACGCGAAGTCGTTGTCGCCGTGACTGAGGGGAAACTCGACTTTGGGCCTTGGGAGCAGATTTTCTACGGCGAGTTTGACGGACGTCGCAAGAAACGCGTGTTGGTGAAGATCATCGGCGAATAGCCGTCGAGTAATCTTCGTGTTCCGCGACACTCCATGCGCGGGCATTGATGTAGGCTCGGGCCTTCGTCTCAGCAAAGGAGCCCTGTTTCTCGATTAAGCCTTCCTTGTAGGCGAGCTCGTCCGAGTATCCCGGCAGCAGCACATGATAATCGTACTTGATCCGGTTTGGGTGGATGCGATTGATGTGCCGCACGAGGTTCGTGGTGCAGTTGTTGGATAGCGTGTCATAGAACTCCGGATGCGCGGCCAGTTCATTCGCTCGGCTCATGACATCCACGAATAACCGTTGTGCTTGCTCTGGGGTTGCCTTGGTGCGGTAGAGATAGACATTCTCGTTGCGGAAGTGCGTCCGGACTTTGATCACGTCGCGTTCGTCAGCAACGACGTACATCAACTCGTACTGGCGGGCGCTTCCTTTCCAAGCCGCGTACGACTCGCCGACTTCTTTACGCGTTTCGACACTGACTGTCAGGTGCTCACGAGGGCCTTTTTCAGGGGCAAACTCGAAGCTCAGCATCGTATGGGCCAATCGCGGCATTCCCTCGAAAGGAACCATGAAGAAGTCGACTGCTTGCAGGTCGCTTAACTTGTAGGTTCGATCGTCATAGTTGACGATGAACTCTTCACCGGTTGGGTCTTCCTGTTCAGCGACTTCGGCACCACCAAAGTATTGGCAGTGGCGAACGTTGCGTACCGTGACCTCATCGCCTGAGAATTCCGCATACGGAAGAACGGCCTGCTCGGGAGCCCAGTTGCGGACATTCGACGGCGCCATCACCTTGGCGGCACTTTGGCAACCAACGAGCGAAGCGAGTAAAATGAGCAGCAAGCAGCGCATGAGGCGAAGAGTAGTCAAACGCTAGCACTGATTCAATGTCAACATCGCCGCTTGCGGCTTAGCCGCGTCAGAGCCGGCAATTGGCGATCGAAGTCTCCAGAATCGCCTTCGCCCCGAGCTGTTCTAGCTGCTCCATGATGCCGATCACTTCGCCCCGCTTGACCATGGCTCGTACGCTGAACCAGCCTTCTTCTTCAAGCCGATTGACCGTCGGTGAGGAGAAGCCCGGGGTGATTTTCTCGGCTTCCACCAGATTCTCCTTCTCGACGTTATACTCCAACAGGGAGTAGGCCCGGGCAATAACGACGCCTTCAATGCGGCGAGTGATTCGATCAGCTAGCTCGGTGTGCTTCGTAGCCGGATTTTGCACGAGGGCCGTTTCGTATCGTCCTATCTCTGTAAGAATCCTTAGGCGATTGGCGGCCAGTGTGCTGCCCGTTTCGACGAGGTCAACAATCGCATCGGCGATACCCAGGGCAATCATCACTTCCACCGAGCCCGTCAACTCAACGATGTGCGCCTCGGCCCCGTGTTCTTTGAGGAAGGTACGGGTAACGTGCGGGAAGCTGGTTGCAATCCGCTTCCCCGCCAAGTCTTTTGGGCTGTTGATCGAACTATCTTCGGGAACGCAAACTGCAAGGCCGCAGTTTCCTACGCCAAGGTTTAACCGTGTGGTCAGCTTGGCACCGCTTTCGGCCACCAAGTCACTCCCCGTGATCCCCAGATCAATGGCTCCTTCTTCGCAGAGAACCGGGATGTCGTTAGTCCGCAGGAAAGTGATATCAATGGGCATATCGCGCACCCGCGCGAACAGACTGCGATCTTGACGGCGGAAGCGCAGGCCTGCGTCTTTGAGTAATTGCCCGGCAAGATCCGCGAGACGGCCTTTACTGGGAATGCCAATGCGTAGATTCTCTGAGTTCATAAAGTGTTTCGTTTGTTACTTTTCTCGACTAGCTTTTTCTTCTAATCCGGACATGCCAAAGCGGCGGGCAAGTTCGCTTTCGACCTCTGCAAGCGTTATCTCCCGTTGAGCTAAAAGAACCAACAAGTGATAGATCACATCTCCGGCTTCGGCGATCGTGTGCTGACGGCCCTCTTCACCCGGTTCGCCAGCGGCTTCGACAACTTCGGCTGCTTCCTCGGTGATCTTGCTGCCGATCTTTTCCACACCGCCGGCAAGCAATTTAGCCGTGTACGAACCGCCTGTGTCGCCTGAGGCTTTACGCTGGGTGATGGTTGCTTCGAGTTGATCGAGAGGACGCATGTCGGTTTCACTGACGGCGTAGTAAGTAGCGCCTAGGAGCGTTATTCGTTTGTAGGTAAGCTCTCCAGTGTAAGTTGCAGTCCAAAGTCTTACAACGCGGCGCAGCTAACAATTGCGCCTTGATGTGCCCGACACCTAGAATCGAAGCTTAATTGACCATGTCTCTTAATGTGTCCGAGACTCTTCCTGCCCAGGATTGCTGGTTTCTCACCGGCGCGACGGCGGTCGGCAAGACCAGCGTGGCTCTCGCTCTTGCGAAGAAGTTGGGGGCGGAAATTATCTCGATGGACTCGATGGCCATCTACCGCGGCATGGACATCGGCACGGCCAAGCCGACGCCGGAGGAACAGGGCCAAGTCCCTCACCACCTGATCGATATTGTCGATCCGAGCGACGAGTACAGTGTGGCTCAATACGTTGAGCAGGCACATTCGCTCGTTCTTGAGATTCGCAGTCGAGGAAACGAGCCGCTGTTCGTTGGTGGAACCCCCTTGTACCTGAAGAGTCTGCTGCGCGGCATCTTCGACGGTCCACCGGCGGATTGGAAGCTTCGCGAGGAAATTGAGAAAGAGCTTGAAGAAGTTGGTAGTCAGGCATTGCATCAAGTACTCCAACAAGTCGATCCACTCGCAGCCGACGCCATCCACCCGAATGATGCCCGTAGGTTGATTCGTGCGATTGAAGTTTATCGGACAACGGGCCAGCCGATCAGCCACCAGCAAATGCAATTCGATGATGGCCGCCCCGCCGAGGAGTGTCGCGTCTTCGTGTTGCGGCGGCCCCGCGAACAACAGCGTGAACGCATTAACGAGCGGGTCGATAGCATGCTCGAGCGCGGACTTGTCGAAGAGGTTCGCGGCCTCGTCGAGAAAGGCGTGCAATTCGGAAGGACCTCTTCACAAGCAGTCGGTTACCGTGAAGTGCTTGCTCAACTTGAAGGAGAGATCACCCACGAAGAAATGGTTGAGAAGATCAAATCTAGCACTCGGAGGTTTTCAAAGCGTCAGGGGACCTGGTTCCGAAGTCTGAGCGAGTGCCGCTTCGTGGATGTCGAGGCAGATGAAACGCCGGAAGAGAATGCTGGGCGGATTGCCGAAATGCCGTGACGACGAATACCGAGGCTGGGGCATCTTGCCCCCAGTATGCGAAGGTGCGAAACTACGGTTGGAAGCCACAGCCACGGGGAGGTCGCTAAGCATTCCGCGCGATGACGAACTCAGCCAACGCCATCAGTGACTGATGGGCCTGGAATCGGCGAGCCGATCCATTGTCTGATGACTCCGGTTTCAGCGATCTGATGCGATCCGCAGCTCGCTCAGCGTATTCAACGGCTATTCGACGAGCAGCAGCGATCTCGCCCGAGTCACTGAGCCAAGCTTGAATCGTTGCCAGATTCTCTGGCGTAGGCGTCGTGCAGAGCCGTTCGAGCTCCGTTCGATCCGCTGGTGAGCATTGATCGCGGAGGTTGATCAGCGGCAGTGTCATTTTGCAATGGGCTAGGTCAGTTCCTAGCGACTTGCCCACGTCTGATTCGTCTCCGATGAGGTCAAGCAAATCATCGGCGATCTGGAAAGCAATTCCCAAGTCGCTACCGTAATCGCGATACTGGGTAACAGTCTTCTCATTGGCACCAGCGTAGAAAGCGCCAAGTTCACACGCACAAGCACAGAGAGCTGCCGTTTTGGCGTCGATGATGTGAAGATATTCTTCGCGACTGATATCAAAGTTGCCAGCACTTGCTGTCTGTAGCAACTCTCCTTCACAGACGCGATTGGTGGCGTGGCCAATGGTGCGGCAGCCATGTGGCGTCTCGAGAGTGCTCGCCAAGTAAAAGGCATGTGTGAAAAGGTAATCGCCAAGCAAAACGCTCGTTTGATTGCTCCAGCGTGCATTCACGGTGTCGGTGTGACGACGAACATCTGCTTCGTCAAGAACGTCGTCATGCACGAGCGTTGCCGTGTGAACCATCTCGACGACGGCGGCGAGCGTGGTATGTTCCCCGGTGACCTTTCCTGAAGCGGCAGCAGTAAGCAAAAGCAACGCTGGGCGCAACCGTTTGCCACTCATGCGAAAAGAATGTTGTGCAAGCTCATCGATGAAAGGCTTTTGATGGCTGAGTTCATCACGGAGCCTCGACTCTGTTGCATTGAGGTCCCCGGCGATTGGCGCAAACAGCCGCTGAAGTTGAGCTGCTATGTCAGGGGGTGTAGCCGTTTGCGTCGTCATCGATTTGTTGTGTTGCTTGTAGGTAGGCAGCTTAGATTATGTGTCTTTCAATCGATCAAATTCGCCGCTCGCCCCGCCTGATTTCTTATCAAGCTGGATGTTCTGGATCGACATCCCTCGATCAACGGCTTTGCACATATCGTAGACCGTCAGGGCCGCGACACTCACGGCGGTTAACGCTTCCATCTCAACGCCCGTCTTTGCAGCAATCGCTGCCGTCGCCGTGATGTGCAGCGTGTCGTCGCCCTGGGGCTCGAGGGAGATCGAAATCGAATCCAAGGACAACGGATGACAGAGAGGGATTAGATCGCTCGTCTTCTTCGCAGCCATGATGCCGGCCAGTCGAGCGACTTCCAAGACATCGCCCTTCGCATGCTTGCGGCTGACGATCAGAGCCAGCGTCTCCGGCTGCATGTGAACCTGACCGCTGGCCGTCGCTGCTCGTTCAGTAACCGGCTTCCCACCGACATCTACCATGCGGCTGGCGCCTTGATCGTCGAAATGGGAGAGGTCAGTCACGGCAAATAAAGCGGGAATCAAGCATGGATTGGGAAAGCCAGTATTGTAGGCAACGGCGGCAGGCCGTCGAGTTCAGCTACTAACTAACCGCCCACTAAACTCGAACTTTAACCCTTCAATCCCACAGGAATTGCCAGGCGATAATGGCTAGCACGGCCACTTCAATAATGATAATCAGTACTCCTTGGGGAAAGAGCTTGAATCTGCCGTCACTATCAGCCTCCTCCTCGCTGCTGGTGCTTTCCTCCGGTTCTCCCTTTGAGCTTGCCTCAGCGACTAGGTTCGCAGCCACTGGCAGATCATCCTTGGCAACGTAGACTCGCACCACCCCAGGAGCCTCTGCCCGGAACCCGGCCGTAAACTCGCCAGTGGTCGCCCCATGAATTGCGTGGTCCTCAAGAAGGCCGAGGATCATCCTCGCTTCGAATTCGTCACCAGCCTTGCAAAGTTCGACAAGTTCAGTCTCCGGCGTCGTTTCGGAATGATCACTCATACCTTGTTGTTCTCCAGATAGTTAGTTTGCTAGGTGCATCATACAGGCAAGACAAGTCCGAGGCACGTTCGGAACAATCGTTACCTTCGGTCCATTCGTTAGCAAGGCTACCGTCCAGCAAACGAAATCCCTCTAGCCGGGCTTCAAAGTGAGTCGCTTGATGCGGTCCGACGTAGGTTTTTCATAGCCCTACATCTCTCGCCGCAGACAATCTTCCATGATTCGCCGTTCCCCTCACCTCAGTCGACGAAGTCCAAAAAGCAGGCACGGTTTGGCAGTGACCGAACTAGCCGTCTGCTTGCCGGTGCTTACCTTGATCGTCCTGGCGACGATAGAAGCCTGCACGATGATCTTCCTCCAGCAATCGCTCAGCATTGCCACCTATGAAGGGGCACGTGTCGCACTAGTGCAAGGTGCTGAAGCTTCCAATGTCGAAGCGCAATGCGATTTGATCCTCAATAGTCGCGAAGTTCAGGGAGCGACGGTAACGGTTACGCCGTCCAATTTTGCTTCTACGCCGCCCGGGGAATGGATCGCCGTGGAAGCCTCAGCACCGTTTAGCTCGAACTCACTGGTGGGCGGTTGGTTATTCAACGGGCGGACAATCACGGCTCGTACGGAAATGATGAAAGAACACTAATCGGTTTACTAGCCGATTCTTTTCTTCGAGGTCTCAACCCATGTCCCCTTCAGAATCAAATCGCTTGCGTCGTTCTGCACGTACAAGACGCGGCGCCATGATGCCGCTGATCGCTTTGCTGCTGCCGGTGATGCTCATCCTGGCTAGCTTCATTGTGAACCTAGCCTACATGGAACTAACGCGTACCGAGCTGCGAATCGCCTCTGATGCTGCCACCAGGGCTGCCGGCTATGCGCTGAATGTGACAGGCGACGAAGTTGAGGCTCGTTTTGCTGCCCGTGAAGCGATGACACGCAATGAAGTCGCAGGAGAATCGACAGTTCTCAGCTCAGGCGATATCGTGTTCGGCACTGCGACACGAACAAGTGTTGCTTCGAGATACAACTTTACTGCCGGTGGCAGCAGGCCAAATGCGGTGCAGGTACTAGCCAGGAGAGATAGCAATTCGGCTAGCGGGACGGTGCGAATGCTCATGCCGGGGTTTGGGGCCGTGACGGAATTTGGGCCGAATCAAACAGCCATTTCCTCGCAGGTAGAACTCGATATTGCGCTTGTACTCGATCGCTCAGGTTCGATGGCCTACGGCGACTACGAAGACTCAGCCTATCGGGCTAGTCAGTATCTTGGCCCTGAAATAGCCCCTGAAGGTTGGTGGTTCGGAGACCCAGCGCCGGAGCAATCCCGATGGCGTGCACTTGTCTCAGGGGTCAATGCATTTATCGACATGATGGAGCAGTCGCCGCAGGTCGAGCACCTCTCATTAACCACTTATGCGACTTCAGCAACTGTTGAGTCTAACCTAGCAAGTGACTACTCCAGTATCACGGATGCCTTGGATGTTTATACCAATAATTTGGAGTCGGGTGGCACAAATGTGGGAGATGGAATCTACCAAGCAATCAATGCGCTAAGTGCTGCTTCCTACAACCGACCCTGGGCCGTAAAAGTCATCGTGTTGATGTCTGATGGTCAGCATAACATGGGTGCCAACCCAGTCTACGCAGCCCAAGATGCGGCCGATCAGGGCATCACGGTCTATACAGTCACATTTTCACAAGAGGCAGATCAGTACCGAATGCAGTCGGTTGCTACCGAAGGAAGCGGCCTGCACTTCCACGCCAATACCGATGCCGATCTGCAAGAGGCATTTCGAGCAATCGCTAGGAACTTGCCTACATTGCTCGTCCAGTAGTCGACCCCTACCGAATCCAAGCTAGCAGAGCGAAGTATGTTATTCGCCAAAAGCCAAAACCCGGAACAAGTCCAGCATCGTGGTGTCACGGTCGTTGAGTTTGCGCTGACGCTTCCGATTCTCATCACGCTCGTCGTGGGCATGATTGAGTTCACACGAATGCACAATCTCCGACACGCCGCGGACAACGCTGCCTATGAAGCTGCCCGATATGTGATTGTCCCGGGAGCGACCAAGGCGGAAGCAGAAGCCGAAGCGCAGAACCTGCTCGCACGAGCCGGCGTAAAAAACGCAACGATCACTGTGCATCCATCAGTCATCAGCGAATCGACGGAAAATGTGACGGTGACGGTGAACGTACCGATGATCTCCAACTCCTGGTTACCAGCTGGCCTGACCCGCGATCGTGTGGTTCAGCGCGACTGTACGCTCATGACCGAGCGAGTCCCGGTGATTCAAGTAGCTGGGCTACCCGAGCCAGAACCCGAACCTGTTCCTGAACCCGAACCTGAACCAGAACCTGAACCCGAACCTGAACCAGAACCTGAACCAGAACCTGAACCTGAACCTGAACCTGAACCTGATCCAGATGACGAAGAGGATGACGAAGAGGATGACGGTCCTGAACCGGAGCCCGAACCCGAGCCACAACCACAGCCCGAACCCGAGCCGGAACCCGATCCACAACCGCCGCCGCCACCTCCACCGCTGATTTAGCCTGAAGAGAAACGACGAAACGCACCGTCAAGCAATTGGCGGTGCGTTTTTCGTTCTATCAAGTGTGCGCACTGTTCTGTGAGACAGATTGCTTTCTCACGTGGACCGATTGGTTTACAATAGAGCAGACGCGGCGTTCTCAGCTTCTGGGAGAACAGCTCGTCTGACTTCTCCTTCAGGAACATTGCAGTATTCGGCAGATAATGAGTCAATCCTCGACGGATATCCCCGCACCTTCTAAGCCCGCCAAGGCTTCCTCTGCGCCTTCCGGTGTCAGAACGAAGAAGCGTGTGCAGGTTGAAGACTCGTCGGACTCCGTGGAGAGCTCTTTTCTTTCACAGCTCACCAGCGGCATGCCCAGCTGGCTAGCCAGCTTGATGTTGCATTTGGCGTTCATCATTGCACTGGCTCTCTGGACCTTGCCCCTAACTTCAAGAGAGCCGACCTCGCTCAGTTCGGCGGAAATTGATACTGACAGCGTTGAGCTTGAAGAAGAGATTCTGGACATCGAGATCAATCCCGTGGACACCTCGCTTGACGAATCGACCGACTTGGATGTGGAAGTCGAACTCGATACCGAGATCGAAATCGAGAGCCTTGAGTCCAGCGAGCCGCTCGCCCTCGAAGAGACTTCGCTCGACATGATCGACTTTACTGCCGATATGGGCATCACCGAAGCAAGTCCCACTGGCGGAGGCATGGGGGCTGACGGGCTCACCGGTCGTAGCGAAGCGGGCCGCCGTCGGATGGTTCGCAAGGCGGGGGGGAGTCGTGAAAGTGAAAAGGCGGTTGAGGAATCCTTGAAGTGGCTCGCTCGTCACCAACTGCCCGATGGCTCTTGGAGCTTCGATCATCGTCATGGCAGCTGCCAGGGGCAGTGCTCGATTCCAGGAGACAAACCCGAGTTGCGTGCCGGAGCTACCGGGTTGGCTCTGCTGCCCTTCCTCGGCGCTGGAAATACACACAAGGAGGGGAAGTATCGCCAGGTGGTTGAGCGTGGTGGCCGTGCGTTAGTTCAAATGCTCAAAATGACCAACGATGGGGCAACGGTCATCGATCAAGATACAAAAGACATTCACTGGATGTATTGTCATGGAATCGCCTCGATGGCACTTAGCGAAGTGTACGCCATGACCGGTGATGAGACGCTCCGTACGCCAGCACAAGCGTTGCTCAATTTCACATGCAATGCTCAAGATCCAAAGGGAGGCGGCTGGCGCTACAAACCGAGACAGACGGGCGACACTTCGGTCATGGGTTGGCACATTGGTGCACTAAAGAGCGGCTATATGGCTTCGCTGCAAGTTCCCCCGATTGTTGTTCGACGGGCGAGCTATTTCCTTGACACCGCAGAAGTCGACGGTGGAGAGGGTTACTGCTACACGATCGATAAACCCTACTACAAGCCGGCAACCTCCGCGATCGGGCTGCTCTGCCGTATGTACATGGGCGTTGATCAGAAGAATGAGAAGCTCAAACGAGGTGTTGAGAGGCTCGTCAAACGAGGTCCTTCCAAGAATGACGTCTACTTTAACTACTATGCCGCACAAGTGATTTATCAGTTCACTGGCGGAGAAGGTCCGTTGTGGACGAAGTGGAATGAGAAAATGCGAGATCAGCTCGTAGCAAGCCAGGAAAAAGAAGGGCATCAGCAAGGGAGCTGGACCCCCGATCTCAAATACAGCCACGCCAAGTATGGTGGTCGTCTGTACGTCACCGCGATGAGTACCATGACTCTCGAAGTCTACTACCGCATCATGCCCATCTATCAGCAGAAGGCGACCCAAGGTTTCGACGGTGAAGACGGCGAAGACGGCGGTGGTAAAGGTGGAAAAGGTGGCGCTGGCGGCCAGGGTTGAGGTCCAGAAAAGTGCTCGCCGCGTTTCGCCGAGGTGCTTGCACTGCGCTGCCCAAAGTCGAATCGCCAGAATTCTTCACTAGCAAGTCTCCAGACGCTCTGCGAAACTACGGTAAAGCAATCGTATTTCGCAATTCGGAGATTTCCAATGCCTGGCCTGCTGCCCAATGTCGACCCCGACGGCCTTCTAGAATACTCGGTCGTTTATACCGACCGCGCTCTTAACCACATGTCGCAGTCGTTCCAGAGCGTGATGAACGACATCTCCTCGACGCTCAAGGAAGTCTACAAAGCACAGGCAGTCGTGGTTGTCCCCGGAAGCGGCACATTTGGGATGGAGGCCGTCGCTCGTCAGTTTGCCACGAACAAGAAGTGCCTGGTAATTCGCAATGGTTGGTTCAGCTATCGTTGGACGCAAATCTTTGAGACCGGTGCGATTCCCTCTTCGTCAACGGTTCTCAAGGCTCGCCAAGTTGCCGAAGGAATTCAGGAACCCTTTGCACCGGCACCAATAGAAGAAGTCGTTGCGACGATCCAAGAACAGCGTCCCGAGGTCGTGTTTGCGCCGCACGTAGAGACTTCTGCCGGAATGATCCTGCCGGAAGAGTACCTGAAAAGCGTTGCCGAAGCGGTCCATTCCGTCGGCGGTATTTTCGTTCTCGATTGCATCGCTTCGGGGACGATTTGGGTTGATATGGAAGCAACCGGGGTGGACGTACTCATCAGCGCCCCACAGAAGGGTTGGAGTGGCTCGCCCTGTGCCGGTCTGGTGATGCTTAGCAAGCTCGGCCTAGAGAAACTAGGAGAAACCCAAAGTACCAGCTTCGCTTGCGACCTTGGCAAGTGGCATCAGATCATGCAAGCCTACGAAAACGGCGGTCATGCGTATCACGCAACCATGCCAACCGACGGCCTCACTGCGTTTTGCCACGTGATGAACGAAACGAAGAGCTACGGCTTCGACCAAGCAAGGGCCAGTCAGCAGGAGTTAGGTGATCGCATTCGCGCGGTTCTCGAAGAGAAAGGCTTCCCCAGTGTCGCGGCAGAGGGCTTCAAGGCCCCCGGCGTAGTCGTTAGCTACACGTCAGATCCCGAAGTCCACAACGGCAAGAAGTTCAAAGAGCTAGGCATGCAAATCGCAGCCGGCGTGCCCCTGCAATGCGATGAACCTGAAGGATTCCAAACGTTTCGCTTAGGTCTGTTCGGCTTAGATAAGTTGAAGAATGTCGATCGCACCGTCGAGACGTTCGAAAAGACGCTCAACGAGATCGCCTAGCCTGGTATCCTGTATCCGAGATCTTTGGCCACTGATGACACGGATTGTCACGGATGTGATTGGATAAGAAATCCGTGTCGATCCGTGGCCCGAATAAGGCGTTGCTATACGAGCTTATTGGCAGCTGCAAGATACTGGTCCTTCAGCTTCACGTAGTTTGCCGCAGAGTACACGAAGTACTTCCGTTCATCATCGGTAATCTCCCGTAGCTTACGACACGGATTCCCAACATACACAAAGCCGCTTTCTAAATGCTTTCCTGGCGGTACAAGGCACCCGGCTCCGATAATGACCTCCTCTTCGACGACGGCACCATCGTTCACGATCGCGCCGATGCCGACCAGTACACGATCAGCAACTGTGCAACCATGCAACACGGCACTATGTCCGACGATGACGTCCTCACCGATGCATAGTGGCCAACCGTCAGGATTGTAAGTGCTGGCATGGGTAATGTGTAACACGGCGTTGTCTTGAATGTTGGTGCGAGCGCCGACTTTGATCCAGTGCATGTCGCCTCGAATGACGGCACCGGGCCAGACGGACACATCGTCACCGAGAGTGACTTCACCAATGACGGTTGCAGCGGGGTCGAGGTAGACCCGCTCGCCTAGAGTTGGGTAGTTTCCTCGGTAGACACGAATTACAGCGGACATGCTTAGGGCAGCCTAAGTGATGAAAGATTGCTTCTGCGAGGCATACTGACTTATAATATGTTAGAGCAAACTAGACAGATAGGTTCACGAAAATGAACATAGATACAAACGCCCTCCTAGCTCTCCCAGCAGCAGATAAACTTCACCTCGTCGAACTCATCTGGGAGAACCTTGGAGAATCTTCCGAGGCTATTCCCTTACCTAAGTGGGCCGAACAAGAAGCGCTCCGCCGTCGAGATGAAATGCTCTCCGATCCCAAGTTAGGGTCAAGCCACGAAGCGACCTGGGCAAAGATCGAAAAGCGGAATGGCTAGGAGTGTTCGCTACCATCTGCTGTTTGATTCCGACGTTCTGGAGGCGGCTGATTGGTACGACAATCGCTCAATGGGATTGGGAACAGCCTTCGTGAATGAGGCACGCCGCATCACTGAGGCGGTTATTCGATCACCGGAGCTTTACGGATTGACTCCTACAGGACTTCGCTTTGCCCGCCTGAATCGCTTTCCGTACTTGGTACTATTCGATTTCAGTGATGAGGAATTGCTGTTATTGGGTGTACTGCATGGGGCACGTTCAATTGAAGCATGGCAGCAGACCCGAAAATAGACTGACGTAGAAAGCAAAAAGCCCCCGCTGGTTTCCCAGCGAGGGCTTTTCGTTGATCGCGGGGTGTCGCTCGCAGAAAGGCCTCGGGAGTTGCCTTGTCCTCTGCTAGCGGCCGGTCGGAATCCGTCGACCGTCCCACGTTATGTTGTCCACCGGTAGACCCCTCTGCTCGGCGGCAAAGCTACCTTCGTGCGACCAGCGAACGGTCGCGTGCTTTGGTCACTTCTTTAGACCAACTCTTTCTTCGCACCGATCAGCGTTCGCAAGCGTTCGGCCAACAGTGCGGCATCGAAAGGCTTTTTGAACGTTTCGTTGATTGTCGACCGATCGAAGCTGGCCGTGGTGCCATCATCTGGCAGCAGGGCGATCAAGATCGTCTCGGCGAAGTCGCTGGAGCGACGCAGGTTTTGGCAAATCTGCAACGCTTCAAGCTGACCAATTGAGAAGTCAACGATGATGCAGTCGGGATGGAAGCTCTCGGCTTGGATGCCGGCTTCGAAACCGCTGGCGGCGGTGGCATTGCGGAACGATTTCTCAGCGGGTAGTTCACGCTTGAGGTTTTCGATCAGCACTTGGTCCTGGGCGACGATTAGCACCTTGGCCATCGCTTCGTCTTCCAGGTCACCCAAAGGCATGCCGTGCTCTTTGAGGAATTTGATCAGGTATTCGCGGGGGATGCGGCGATCTTGGGAACCGGGGATTCGGTAGCCTTTGAGCCGACCGGAGTCGAACCACTTGCTAACCGTGCGCGGTGCCACTTTACAGATCTTGGCGACCTGGCCAGTAGTAAAGACCTTCATCACGGGTACTCCAAACTTGTCTTATGTTGTTCGCTGGTCTTGCCTACCTCCAATACTAGAGGCAGGCGTTAAGCCCTCAATGACATGCTTTCGCTTGGCGGCGACCGTCTTACTCCCTCAGACGGTTTGTGGCTTGCCGTGTGTGCAGGTCACCTGGGTCGGGGCACTAACTCCTACAGTCGAGTTCGCATTTCAAGAACGATCCAGATCCTTCTGGCGTCGTTCAGCAATCTCGAAAAACTTCATCATCTCTAAACAAATGCTTCGGCAGTGCCAGCACTCGGAGATTGGTGAAAATCGTCAAATTGGAGAGCTTGGGTCTAAGCGTTCCAACAGGACTCTTCGCACCGCAAACCAAGCACACTAGCCGGTCAGCAGTCGTGCAACCTGCGGAGGTTGCGCAGCGAGAGAGCAAGTCTTTACGACGACAGACACGCAAAGTATCTGACAGATAGCACTCTCGTTTACCCCTCGAAACTTGGTAAACGAAAGCACTTAGTAAGGCAGGCTCCCCCCTGCAGAAAGAAGGCTTCTTACGAATTGCTTTTGCAAGCAGTGCGAGAGAAACAATCCTTCCAAGACTAAGCATCGAAAGAATGGGCCCCTCAACTTTAGGAACATTCCCTTATTGCACCGGGTAAGAGGGTTGTGCGGGTTGTGTGGGGGGATAGTTCCCGCATCCCAGTGCAAGTTTCAAGACTCGGGCGTGAGCAGTTCGTTAAGAAGCTCTTGATGTAGGTCTACCCAACGCGCAAATGCCTCGTCGGTTTCCGCTATGTGCTTACTTTCCACCGAGGTCGTAGCAACAGGGGGATCCGCGTGCTCAACAGGACCAACTTGAGGCGATGAAACTATGAACGTGGAGGCTTCAAGACTCGTCGCTGGATCCGGTTCGCGATCTGCTTTAAACTCCTCAGAAGAATCCCATTTCAGCGAAAGCCAGAAATTGTTTACCTGGAAAGTTGTGCTCTCGGACATGGCCTCACTGGGAGCACCCGCTGAGCTAACCTGTGGGGAGGACACCGCACCATAATCCCCCACCCACACATCCAAATCCCCCGCGTCGACAGTGCCTGAGGAATCGCCGTCGGCGGCGTCGCCAGCCGGGGTGATGGGAGTGTTGAAGGTTGATTGCCACTGCAGGAAGTCACCACCGTCGGTCGTGCCGTTGTTGTCGTAATCGCCTGAGGCGGGGGCCGCTAGGTCGGCGACCCACAGTTCGCGGCCGTAGGCTTCAGTGACGGCACTGACTAACAGCTTGTCTCCCAACAGCGTTAGATCGTAAGGTTGGCTGCTGCCAGAGTTACCTGTGAAGTCGAAGGCGAGCGCGGTTCCCGCGGTGGTGCCGTCGCTCATCCAAACTTCGCTGCCGTGGTTCTCGGACGTGGCTGTGAAGTAAACGATTCCCTCATGCTCCACGTAGTTACCAGGGCCGGAAGAAGCAATTCCCGGGTTGATCTCTGCCAGTTTCATAGTGCCGACGGCAGTGCCATCGCTGACCCATAGCTCGCGCCCCCCGATGTCGTCGTAGGCTGAGAAGTAGAAGCGATCTCCGAGGACAGTGAAGCCTATCGGTCCAGAATTGATGGGGCCGGGCCTAAGATCGGCCAGCAACACGGTGCCTATCTCGGTACCATCGCTCACCCACAACTCTTGACCGTGCGTTTCATCTTCGGCGCTGAAATAGAGCAAGCCATTAAACTCAAAAAGTTCGTCAGGATAAGAACTCAGATGCCCGGTGCCGATGTCCTTTACGAGCGTCGTACCTGCTGCCGTGCCATCGCTACGATAGAGTTCCTTACCATTTCCATCTCCCCAAGCGGCATAGTAAGCGATGCCACCTAAGTCGGTGATGTGGTCCGGGTACGAGCCGTCGTTGGGCGTGAAATCGGTGACCATCTGAGTGCCGGCTGCGGTGCCATCGCTCTTCCAGAGTTCGCCATAGGCCCCCGATCCGTCATCAGCTTCAAAGTAGAGCGTGTTTCCGATCGCGACCAGATCTTCGGGCCACGAGGAAAAGTTGCCAGGACGAATATCCTTAATGAGTACAGGCGTGCCACTTCCGTCGACCTTCCAGAGTTCACGACCTTCTGACACCGTTAGGGCTTGATAGAAGAGCGTGCCATTGACTTCGGTCAACCATTGAGGCTCAGACCCCTCGGTCCCAGGGGTGACATCACCGACGAACATCGTTCCTGCCGTAGTGCCATCCGTCTTCCAGAGTGCTCGACCGTGAACTCCGTCGCTGGCGGCAAAGTACAGGGTATTCCCAACAACCGTCATGCCAAAAAGGCTACTACTGCCAGGACCAGGATTGATGTCGCTCACCATGACGGTGCCCGCGGCAGTTCCATCGGTTTTCCATAGTTCCGATCCGTGCACGCCATCGTCGGCACGGAAGTAAGCTTCTCCGTTGAATAGGGTTAGATAATCGGGAAAGGAAATCTGCGTACCTCCACGAATATCTTTCACCAGAGTCGGGCTATCGGTCACAACGTCGAGCTTCCACAGCTCATCGCCCACCATTAGATCATCCACATGGAATAGTAAATCGGTGCCGTTAAAGACTAGGTCTTGGGGCGTTGAACCGTCCGTGCCGACTGCAAGGTCGAAAACCTGCGTCGTCCCTGCTTCGGTGCCGTCGGATTTCCAAAGTTCAATTCCCGTGACGCCATCGGTGGCTGTGAAGTACAGGGTGCCGTTGACGTCTGTGAGTTCAGCCGGGTTGGAACTATCTTGGTAGCCGAGTTCAATATCTTTGGTCATGACGGTCCCCGCGGTGGTGCCATCAGTAACCCACAGTTCTCGCCCTTCAAAGTCCGTAAACGCGGTGAAGAAAAGTTGATTGTCGACCACCAGCAAATCCTGAGGCCAAGAGGGTCTTCCCAAGGGGTTGATATCCTTCACCAGGACGGTTCCCGCATCGGTGCCGTCAGTTTTCCAAAGTTCTCCGCCACCGATTTGGGAAGCGCTGTCAAAAACAATCGCGCTGAAGTAGAGCTCATCTTCAAAAACCGTGAGTTCACGAGGCCACTGTAATCGCTGCGAACCGGTGGGAGTCACCGCAATCTGTGTACCCGCTTCGGTGCCATCGCTCTCCCATAGCAACTGCTTTGTGCCGGTATGTGCCGAGAAATACAGCTTGCCGTCGAAAGCAGCAAACTCCTCGAGATTAGCATCCAACTCGCCCGGTTTGATATCCTTGACAAGAACCGTTCCCGCTTCGGTGCCATCGCTTTTCCACAGTTCGTAACCAATCGTGCCATCGTCAGCTGCAAAGAACAGAGTGCCATTGACATCGGTCAGGTAGAGGGGGTCGGCTCCATCCCGAAACCCCGGCATGATGTCCTTCGTGAGAATTGTCCCAGCAGCCGTGCCATCGGTGCGCCACAACTCGCGACCGTAGTCTCCGCCTTGAGCGGTGAAGTACAGGTAACTTCCGCTGAGGGTAAAGTCCTCGACATTGTAAGGACCGTCGAACTGCCCTGCGGGTGCAACTTCAACGGTCCCTGCTTCCGTGCCATCGCTTTTCCAGAAGCCAGTGACTCCAACGTTTGTCCGAAAATAGAGTGACCCGTTAAACTCAGTCAAACGAGTAGGCCCGGAGCCACCACTCCCGGGGCGGATATCTTTGACAAGCGTGGTACCCGCTTCCGTGCCATCGGTCTTCCACAACTCGGCACCAAGGGTCGGTGTGGTCGCGACAAAGTAGGTGTCGCTTCCCACCTGCGTGAATTCGGAAAGCGCACTCCCTTCAAGAACGGGCGTCGCGTTGATGTCCTGGAGCAATTGAAAATCGACCGCCAGCAAACACCGCGGCTGAAGTCGCTCGCCATGAAGCTTTCGTGCCTGTGAGAGACTGGGAGACCCTCTCCTAGTTGCGTTGCTCATGCTGTGCTCGGACTCAAAGGTTTTTGCGGCACGCTCTTGATAAGACGTTTGAGCGAGCCATTTGATAACGGTGTCGGGGGTAGAGAATGCTTTCCGCAGACTCACGTATGATAAGCGACTTTGAGGGTTGGTGCCAACTTGTGGGTTTTTTGGATTTCACCAGTGCTGTACTATGCTAAATTAAACGGTCGGACAACGCTTTTAAGACATTCCCTGGCGAGGCTGGCGACCTAGCGAAGAAACCGTACATTGGAGAATGTATTTTCTGTTAGTTTCGAGCTTCATCTCTTCTCCTTAGGTGTTCGCCATGCTCTTCCGATTGTTGCTATTCATTGCGTTTTTCGCTGCGACGTCCACCACCCAAGCCGAAGAGTGGATTCAACTTTTCAACGGCAAAGACCTCACCGGCTGGACGCCCAAAATTCGTGGCGAGAAGGTTGGCGTGAATTTTGCCGACACCTTCCGCGTTGAGGAGGGTTTACTAAAGGTGCGGTTCGACAAGTACGAAGGACCCTACCGCGGTAAGATGGGGCACCTGTTCTACAACGGTACGTTCTCGCACTATCGGTTGCGCGCTGAGTGCCGCTCGGTCGGCAAACAAGTCGAGGGAGGTCCTGACTGGGGCATTCGCAATAACGGGCTGCTAGTTCACGGGCAGACGCCGCAGTCGATGGGGCTCGATCAAGTGTTTCCGGTTTCGTTAGAAGCTCAGCTCCTTTCTGGACTCGACGACGGTAAGCACCGTCCCGCAGGGAATCTTTGTACCCCAGGGACCAACGTCCATTTGAATGGCAAGCTCTACACGCCGCATTGTGCCAAGCTCGAACCTACGGCAGAGACGATCAAGCATGGTGAGTGGATGACCCTCGAGGTTGAAGTCCACGGCCATGAAGTGATACGCCACTTCGTCAACGGCAAGCAGACGATCGAATACACCCACCCAATGCTCGACGAAAAGGATGTCGACGCGAAGCGGCTCTTGAAAGAGGGAGCCGACAAAAAGCTCTCCAAGGGCACGATTTGTATCCAAGCCGAGAGTGCACCGTTTGATTTTCGCGAGATCGAACTGCTCGACCTTACGAAAAAAACTGAATCTAACGACAACTAGGTCGCCCGCATCGACCTGCTAGCGAAACTTGCTAGGCTCACCATAAGGAGGAGCAGCGTCGAGGGCTCCGGTGTTTGCACGGCGTTTCCGGTAGCGAGCAACTCACCGCTGCCCAATTCACGTTGCCACAGGACAAAGTCGCTTCCGGTAACCGCTTGGTCGTCATCCGCGTCGCCTGTCTGATGGATGGCTCCGCTGAGTGTTCCATATCCGGCTTGCCAGGCGATAAGGTCGCCCGTGCTGACCAGGTGATTGCGGTCGAAGTCGGCTTGCAGGGCAGGGCCGTAAAGAAATTGAATGCCCGCTAGATCGTCCGCATCAAGTTCACGATTGACGAACTTGAAGCAATCAAAGTCGATCGACATGACCGAGCAAACGTCTGAGTGGGCGAGGCCTAGCGCATGCCCGACCTCATGCATTAGCAAGCTTTCGAAATCGTTGAAAATTTGAATAAGATCGCCCTCATCGCCGGGATCAAAAAAGAAAGTGTTGATTAAATTGAGCAGGACATCGCCTTCCAAAGGTCCTCCATTTGGCGGCGGAGCGTAGCCCACACCTCCCACGGTGCCGTCGATGGCGAAGGCACCGATGCGAATGTGCCCATGGGTCGGCGCACTAGAATTGGCACCGGCAAAGGGTTGGCCCCCATCATCAACTTGCTCGAAGTAAATGTTCGCCGCATCCGACCAGCGATCAAACACGCGCTCGATGGTTTCCAGGGCAGCCTCTGAGCCGAGTCCGTTCAGGATGGTGGATAAATTGCTCGTCCCTGAAATGTTCGGGTCGGTGAACGAAGGATCAATCGTCGTACCGTCGGGCATGAGGCTCCAGGTGATGGTGCCTCCAGGAGAACCCGGCGAAAAGATGTCGCCCCACTTCAGGTAGTAATCGGTGGTTTCGTCCCATGGAAAGGGACCGAAGACGTTGTAAGCCTTCGCGTCAGAATTTCCGTGCAGGAATACTGAACCGGCCAACAGTACCGCGACCAAGCATCGCATCGCCAAGCTCCTCGTCACGAAGAACGGAAACTTCTCAGAACAGCAATGCCAAATATTTTAGCCGTCCGTAGGAGTGGAATCCACAAGGCGTTGCCTAAAGATAGTGAACCCCTCTGCAGGCAGGGTCACGCTGCTCGCTTGATCGCTGCAGGCTTAATATGCCCGTCGTGCGTCACGTCCTCAAAACGCACCGAAACCCGTTTCGAGACGCCGCTCTCCTGCATCGTCACACCATAAAGCGTATCGCTGCAGGTCATCGTCCGCTTGGAGTGCGTGATGACGATGAACTGGGTGCTGCTCATGAATTCCTTAAGCACCTCGACAAAACGGTCGATGTTGGCCTCGTCGAGAGCGGCATCAACTTCGTCGAGAATGCAGAAGGGGCTAGGGCGGCTACGGAAAATGGCTAACAGAAGGGCGACGCAGGTGAGCGTTCGCTCACCGCCCGAGAGTAATGAGATACTCCGCGGCTGTTTGCCTGGAGGTCGGGCGACGATTTCGATGCCGCACTCAAGAATGTCCTTCTCAGGCTCGTTCTCAATGACAATGTCTGCTTCGCCGCCACCAAAAAGATTGGCGAATAACTCTTTGAAATGGCCGCGGACTTCCTCAATGGTGTTCAGGAATATCTGCCGGCTCTCTTTGTTGATTTGCTCGACAATTTGCTCTAAGCGAGCACGAGCCGTTTGCAGGTCGTCGTGTTGCTCCGCAAGTGAGCGAAAGCGTTCCTCCAAGGCGTCGAGTTCTTCCACTGCTTCCAGATTGACTGGTCCGCTGGCTTGGAGCTGGGTTTTGAGATCTGCAATCTCTCGGTCGATTTCTGCCCGGTTGATAATCGGTTCCTGCGGCTGACCGTTGGAAGCAGCTTGTTTCGCGATAATTGCCAACTCTAAACGGTGTTGTTCACGCAGCCGCTCGGAAAGCGTACGGCGTTGGCTCTCCACTTGCTGTTTCTCCAGAAGCAGCTTTTGCGATTGCTGCTGAATTTGCTGCAGTTCTTTGCGCAAGCTTTCGGCTTGTTGGCTTACTTCCGATTTCGATCTTTGCAGATCCTGATAGTCTGCAGTGAGGATCGCCTGTTCTCGTTGCCAGTGATCTAACCGGGTGTGTTGCTCCGCGATTTCGCCAGTTTGATCGAGTTGCGTGAGGTTGAGCGCTAGCCGATTCGCCTTTCCCTTTGCTAACCGCTGGACGGCTTCCGCCTGTAGCTGCCTACGGTCATTCCGCTCTCGTGCGAGCTTCTCAAGTTGCTCGTGAAAGCTGTCGCGACGTTGCTCAGCACTGGCAAGCTCGACTTGTTGCTTGGTGCTTTCACGGCGAGAACCGGCGATCAATTGTTCGAGTTCGGTAAACTGTTTGGCCGTGTCGGCAACTTGGCTCTTCAGTTCCGTCGACCTTTGCTCCGACTTTTCGATGCGAGCAAGGCAAGCTTCGATCTCTTCGTCGAGAGACTCGAGTCCTGTTTGACTCGACTGCTGCCGCTCGATGAGAGAAGCGAGCTTCGCTTGCATCTCTTCGTAGCGTTCTTCAATAGCGGCATGACTCAGTTCGGCCTCGTGGGCTTCTTCGCGTGCTTGTTCGAAGGTGTTCGTGAGCGTCTGCAACGTCGCGTCATGGTTTGCTATCCGCTGCTCAACCTCGGCGGCACGCTGTTGGACTCCAGACAAGTCGTGTTGCATTAACTGGATCTGTTCCTCGATGGCCCTTAACTCGTTACGTCGAGACAGCAGCCCAGCCGATTGTTTTCTCGGCCCGACGGCGACAACTCCTTCAGCTCCAACCACTTCACCGCTTACGGTGATAAAGCTCAAGCCGCGCCCGGCACCCATCGAAAGCTGTAACGCCGTTTCCAGCGAATCGACGAACCAGTACCTTCCTAGGAGGCGTCGTACCACTGGCTGAAGGCTCTCATCGACTTCGACGAATCGATCCGCCCGACCCATCACGCCGGGCTGATCAGATAGGTCCACACGGTCGACGGCACTCGGGGGCTGAGAGACATCGAGCCTGAGAAAAACCGTGCGTGCGGGAAGCTCGTTTTCCGAGTCTTCGAGGATACCAGAGAGTCGCTGAACGTCTTCAACGACCAGATAATTGGCCCTCTCACCGAGAGCCAACTCGATCATCTGCGCCGAGTCCGCGTCGACATGCAAAAGATCAGCGACAACGCCGCGCACCGCACCGTAGGGTCCCTCGGGATTCTCTTGGGCTTGTCGTAAAACCTCACGCGTCCCAGCGCTGAGCCCATCTAGTCGTTTCTCCAACTCCGCAAGCACCACCGAACGCTCCCGCGCACCGGTTAACTTCCCTTGCAACTCAGCTTCTTGCTTGTGAAGCTGAGAAAGCGTGCGGCGATCGTCGGTCAGTTGAGATTGTGCCTGTCGCAGGTTGGTGGTGGCCGCCTGATGACGACTTTGCACCGCTTCGAGGATCTCCGCAGCAGAATTCAACTGAGCAGTGAGTCGTCCCAGCGAAGTCTGCAGGTCCCAGGTTTCCTGCGAGCCCTTGCTGACAACCTCTTGTGCCGATTGTTGTCGTTCCTTCAGCACTTCGACCCGATTGCGATCATCGGCTGCCAGTTTCTCGCTTTCACTGAGTTGCTCTTCTGCCGTTAGTCGATCGCGTTTGAGTTGTTCGAGACGATGCTCCGCTTCTTCGAGCTGAGAATCGCGAGAGTCGGCAAGCTGCTTCAACTCGCAAAACTTCGCTTCTGCTTCGGCGAGAAGTTTGTCGACGTGCTGATATTCAGAATCGGAATCCTGGACCTTGATGGCGAGTTGGACCGTTTGAATCGCCACGCTCTCGATTTCGCTCGACAGTTCTTCCAATCGTTCGCGATCGCGCCGTTGGTTCGTTTGGCAGTGGTGGATGCGCTCTTTCGCTGACGCATGCCCAACGGTCGCTTCGCGGAGGCTGCTCTGCAAGTCTTCCAACTGCTGTTCGTGCTGCTGACTTGCCGCGGCGAAACGGTCTAATTCTGATTCGAATTGCGACTGCTGCTTCCCGACCGCCTGGATGTGAGAATCAAGCACTTCGAGCTGCTGGCTCGTTTCATTCCAGTCCGCCACCGCGACTTTGATTTGCAGTTCGCGCAGTCGGGAGTGAACATCTTTGTATTGCCGTGCTCGGCCTGCTTGCGATCGCACCTTCGTGAGCTGCGACTGCAACTCCTCGACAATGTCGGTCAGCCGCAACAGATTCTGCTGCACGCGATCAAGTCTGCGGGCCGCGTCTTGGCGCTTCGTCTTGAAACGGCTAATCCCGGCCGCCTCTTCAAAGATTTGGCGACGGTCTGCTGGCGAAGATTGCAGCAGTGCGTCGACTTTCCCCTGCTCGATGATGCTATAGGCACCACCCGCCATGCCGGTGCCGGAGAGCACGTCACGCAGATCGCGGAGCCGACAAGGCTGGCGATTAAGTAGATACTCGCTCTCGCCACTGCGAAACACGCGACGGGTGATTTCTAACTCCGCCGAATCATGCCCCAGTAAGTTCTCGGTATTATCGAACCGTAGGGAGACTTCTGCAGCACCAGAGGGGCGTCGCTTCGGGGTGCCGCTGAAGATGACATCCGCCATCTCTTTGCCGCGAAGCATTTTCGCACTTTGGGCTCCCAACACCCATTTCACCGCATCAACCACATTCGACTTACCGGAACCGTTCGGCCCCACAACGACGGTGATCCCCGCGGGGAAATCGAACCGCGTCTTTTCAGCGAAGCTCTTAAATCCGTTGAGTTCAAGAGCCTGGAGCATGGGGACTTATTTCGAGGGGCGGGTAGAATCGAGCTTCATCAGATTTTCAAGAGGCGGACTTTCGCGAGAATGACCAATGTTCAAGTCCAAATGACCAATGATGTCTGCAATTCGCTTGCGTTTGGTCATTTAGGCTTGGTCATTGGTCATTAGCAGTTTCACGAGTTTGTTGGTTTTTGCGTGCTCTCTGAATTGCTGGCCGTAGTCTCCTGAATCTCACTCTCCCGCGAATGCTCTCGCCCACCCTCAGGCAGCGCGTTGACCTTAAAGCGACCCGTCAATACTCCCGTTTCTTTGGCTTCTTGCAGCAGTTGAACCACGTCGGGGTAATCGCCACCCAAATCGACGACTGCGCGAATGACGGAGTCGACGTCGGCGGTTACCGTTCGTTGTTGGGTCGGCTCGTTCACGCCGAAACGGCTCACAACGACCTCGTTTCCGCTCAGTCCCTTCACCAAGATCCGCGGACCTGCGTCAAGAACCAGCGGCGTTTGCAATGCGTGGTTTCTCCCGAACAGGACCACCTCGGGGCGGTGACTTCGTGTCACGTGAACCATTGTTGGTCCTGATACGTCGAGGACGTGATAGGCAAATTTTTCGCTGATCGACTCGTCACGAATCATCGGATCGCTCGGAGCCATGTGCCAGAGCGAACGGAACGCACCGTAGCGAGTTTCCGAGCTCTTGACGCCAAGCAAGGTTGTCAGATGCTCGTAAGCGACCGGATCGTCCATGGCGCTGAGCGCAAGAAAAGCCTCCGCTCGGAAAGCAACTTCGTCGCGTGCTACATCCACGAGGGTTTCAACCGCTTCGGTCACGTCCAAATAAGCAAGAGCTTCTGCTGATCGAAAACGAACTTCCGCATCGTCGGACGCGAGCCCGCTCTTGAGCTTCTCAATCGCCGCATCATCACCCAAGGCTTCCAGACGCAGCGCGGCGGTTGTCGTCGTAACCGGGTCGAGCAACTGATCGCCAAGCTGACCAATCCGTCGTTGGCGTTGACTCGGGGTTTCGCGAATCGGGATGCTACGGACGACCCGCATGTAGCGGCTCACGTTATCCTTGTAGCGTGGATGAAGCTGGATCTCGACGAACTCATCGGTCTTCGGCGCGGCCACCCCTTCGCGACGTCCGCCGTCGTAGGAATGGAATCGCTGGTTGATCGCTTTGCCTAACGATTGGCTCAAACGAATCGACTGGTGTTGGTGATCGATAATCAGACCAAGGCCGCGAGATTTCTTCGCGACGCCTCCACCAAGAATTCGTCCTCGTGTGGTGTGTCCCTCAGATCCCTCGTCATTCGAAGAAGGATCTACAAGAATCGCGCCCTCGCCGAGTCCCATCAGGTGACCTTTTCGCACCTGACCACCTAGCACAGCTGTTTCGGTGAGTTGTGTTTCCATCAACCAACCGCCGCGAAGGCTTGTGGTTTCGCTACGTGCCATCGTTGCGACTTCGAGATCGAACTTGTCACCCTCTTGAATTCCCGGGTGCAGCAGTCCGCGGATCATGACCATCGCGGTCTGAGGGGAGGCCAGCACTGCGTTGGGGTCTTCAACCTCCATCCGATTCATCTCGGCAAGCAGCCCCGCACGCTGGCCGGAGAGCGGCGGATCGCCGCCGGTGTTGTTCAGCCCCGTCACTAATCCAATCGCCTCGACCTTCATATAGCCCATCCCATGCGGATGTGCCACGCTGCCAACCAGTTGGCTCTCTTGAATCGAAGCTTCGGTAATCTCAGCGTCGGGCGACTGCTGCCGCAGGATCGGCCCCATGCAACCGGCGAAGGCTACGACCGCGCACCACGTAACGGCTACCTTCGTTCGAAGGCCAAGTTGTTGAAGAGATAAATGCCCCATGTGTCCATGCTCCGTCAGTAACGAGCGATCATCCGTGCGGTGAGAATCGCCGGGAACTGTAGGACTGGCAGCCGGGGGGGTCAAGAGAAGGGCAACGCGGGTGCTAGCACCTGTGCTACATACCTCTCACGCTGGACTCTTGTCAGCGATGCGAGCGCTAAGCTGTTAAGAGTCAATAGCGGGGTCGCGAATCGATTTCATATCGGCTCCCATCAGGCCGACGGAAACGCCATATTTACGGAGGAGTCTCGTAGCTCGATTATTCAGCATGAGTAATGCGATAATTCCAACAAGTGGAATAAACATGAGAAATGCATAAAGACATCCAATACCTTGCCCGGGCATAATTAACGCAGCCAGTTTCCCGATCGCATAAATAGCGAAGACTGTTACAACAAGGTAGTAGAGAACGCTAATATTGCTACCTACTCCCACCGCTCTGCCATCTTCAAATGTGACGAGCCCCGTAACAATAAGAAGGAAGGCCAGCGGAGGCTGAAGGACTTTCAAGAGTACAGCAAGAATAACTCTCCGCTGGGCGACCGCAAGTTCCCGGAGTTCATCAACGGTGGGGAGTCTTGGTGCTTGTTGCGACGGTGTTGATCTCGATTCCGAGTCTTCTGACATGAATGAAATACCTTTGCGACTAAAAAACAAATCACTTTCATGATCTTACACAGGAGTTGCTCGACACTATAGTACAGCGACTCACGGTGGATCGTATCCACTTCCGCCCCACGGGTGGCATCGTAGGATACGTCGCATGCCGCGGTAGGTTCCCTTGAGGACCCCGTGCTTGCGGATCGAGAGAATCGCATACTCGCTGCACGTCGGCTGAAATCGGCAGCTTGGTCCAAGCCAAGGGCTGATGGTGTATTGGTAAACGCGAATCATGCCGACAGCAAGAACGCGCGGCAGCGCTGTCAGCGGGTTGGAGGAGCGACCGTTCAAGATTCCAACTTCCCGGCAAGTTTCGTCGCTAGACGTACCAGGGCTGCTCGCAGCTTAGCCGTCGCGTCTTCGCCGCTGGGTGCCGCTGCGTTTCCACGGGGCAGGACGATTAGATCTAGGGATTGGGGCAACTCATGTTGCATTAAGCGAAATGCCTCGCGTAACGCGCGCTTCCAGCGATTCCGCGCCACGGCGTTCCCTACTTTTTTCGAAACCACCAAACCCAAACGCGGGTGTCCGAGTTCATTCCTCGCCGCATAGACAATCAAATTTCCCTCAGCCGCTGAGCACTTCTGAGTGAACACATGGTCGAACTCAGCGCTCTTTCGGAGGTGCATGCGTTTGGGAGAGGAAAAGTCTGGCACAGTGGGCAGTAGGCAGTGGGCAGTAGGCAGTCTGGTCAAGTTCACCAACAAGACTGCCGACTGCCTACTGCCGACTGCCTACTTGCTTTACCACTTTAAGTCATCACGAAGAGACTCATCGTACTTCCCCAGCAGGTCCAACAAAAAGTCGCGGTCTTCGTCGCTCAAGCCTTTCGGGACGATCACATGCAACTCCGCGAATAAATCTCCCGGTTCGCCGCTGGCCGGTTTCACCCCTTGGCCTTTGGCACGCAGCTTCTGACCGCTGGAAGTTCCCGGTGGGACCGTGAGGGTGATCGTTCCGTGCGGTGTGGGGACGTCAATCTTGGCTCCACCGACGGCTTCCGCCAGCGTGATAGGCACACGCAGATCGAGCCGCTTGCCGTTGCGGCGGAAAACCGGATGGGCGGCGACGTTGATCTTGATGAGAATGTCACCCGCGGTGCCGCCGGCGCTGCCCGGATCTCCCTGACCACGGAGGCGAATTTTCTTTCCGTGCTCGATCCCCGCCGGGATTTTGACTTGGATCGTTTCACGGTTGCCGTCGGCCCGGCGGACGGAAATCTGAGCTTCCCCGCCAGTGACAGCCGTCGCAAACGGGACGGTCAACTCGTGTTCGATATCCGAACCGCGGACATTTGTGCGTCGTTGCTGTCCCGCACCTCCGCGACCGCCTCCGAACTGTTTGAACAGGTCAGCGAAACCGCCGCCTCCACCGCCGAACGGATTACCTCCGCCCCCTCCGCCGAAGAGGTCCTCGAAGTTGACATTCACCTCGGGTCCGCCGTTGGGCCCACCGCCTCGAAACGGGTTGCCTCCACCACCAGGACCTCCGCCCATCTGTTCGTAGGCACTCCCGTAGCGGTCATACATCTCACGCTTCTTCTCATCCTTCAAAGTCTCAAACGCGGTTTGCACCTCCTGAAATCGCTTTTTGGCTGTCGCGTCATCGGGGTTCTTGTCAGGATGATACTTGCGCGCAAGGTCACGGTAGGCCTTCTGGATCTCCGAATCCGAGGCCGTGCGACTCACACCAAGCGTCTTGTAATAGTCTTCTGCCATATTCCTTCTTACGTTAGCAATCGCGGCTGGTTTTCGCCGCGAATGCCTTATTTTAGCCGTTTTCCGCCGAAAAGGTAGGCTCCTCAAAGCGTGCTAAAATTGTAACAAGGTCTTAGTTTTGCAAAGGTGGGGACTTTTATGCGTAGCAGGACACAGCGAATTCCAGAAACGCACTGCTGGGCAAGCCAGCAGTGGCACCCTAGCTGCTGCCTGTCTCCGGTGTCGTGCACCGCCAGAGCTTGCCTCTTCGCCGTCGCAATCATCGCGACGTCCACAGCGAAAACGAACGCTGCTCGCTACGACGGCCAACTCACCTTAACCGTCACTGACGAACAGACCGGCAAACCGCTGGCCTGCCGGATTGAACTGCGCGACGCCCGCGGACGGCTCGTCAGAACGCGTGCCGAGGGCGCCATTCCCACCGACGCGGGGCTCTACTTTGACGGCGAAGTCGTGTTGAAACTCCGCCGCGGCAACTACCAGTTTCTCATTGAAGCTGGCCCCGAGTACCGCACGCGGCCTGGGACGT
Organism: Lacipirellulaceae bacterium; assembly: GCA_040218535.1. NCBI lineage: Bacteria > Pseudomonadati > Planctomycetota > Planctomycetia > Pirellulales > Lacipirellulaceae > Lacipirellulaceae bacterium. The sequence continues at coordinate 288,201 of JAVJRG010000005.1, forward strand.
TTGAAATCCAGCGTCGTGCCGAGGATGCCAAGCAGGTGAGCGTCCTACGGCGAATCGACATGAAGTCAGAGAGCTGGTGGTCGGGAGACCTTGATGTCCGCGAAAAGCTCGATCACGTTCCCCTCTTGATGAGGGCTCGGGGTGTCGATTTTGTTCCAGTCACGATGGAATGGACTGAACGTGGCAGGAAGAAGTCTCAGAAAGTGCCCAAGGGATTTCAAGCCGTCACTGAGACCGTGCCCTCATGCGGTCCTTGGGCGGAATATGATCGCAGTAAGACCGGCGGGCTGCTGACACTGGAAACGAACTTAAGGAACCCCAGTGATCCCACCGATGTCGATGGCCCTTACGTCGTGGGCGATGCCACGGCTTGGTTGCTGCCAGTTTGGCTGGCTGAGGACAGGCTCTCCGCCATCATGGTCATTGATCGGTATTCACAGGGTTTTGGAAAAAACGCGAATGAGTTTCAAGGACGCTTGCCGGATCGAAAGCGCTTCCCCGGGAAGCTTGGCTACGGTCGCTGGTGCGAACACATTTACCATCATGCATTGAATTGTGGAATCTACCTTGCACCAGCCGCGGGTAGCGGTAGCGGGGCTAATGGTAATGCGATCGGAGCCAATCGTACCTACGTCCAACTAGAAGATTATCAAGGGCAAGCGGTTGACGAGCAATTCGACAAAGAGAGTTGGCTTAACATGTTCTATCAAGGGCGTGTGTTCGTCACGAATGGTCCGCTCCTCCGCACAATGGTTGATGGAGATCCTCCAGGGAACGTCACCGTTCTCTCGAAAGGAGAACAGCGAGACTTTCAGATAGCCCTCAACTTGGCCTTCTACGAGGCCACTCAAGTCGAATACCTAGAAATCCTCAAAAACGGCAAAGCGATCCACCAGGTTCGTCTTGACGAATTGGCAAAGCAAAAGGGCCGGCTCCCGAAAGTTCCCTTTGACGATAGTGGCTGGTTCGCCGTACGGGCGGTGACCAATAATACGGAGTTCTACCAGTACGCCCACACGGGGCCCTACTTCGTTGAGAAGGATTCGAAGCCACTAGTCCAGCGGGAGAGCGTGCAATTCTTCATCGATTGGCTCGACGCCGCCGAGGAGGAGTTTGCCGGTGATGAACCGACGCTAGCAAAGATCGAATCGGCTAGGCCGTTCTGGACCGAGTTGCTCAAGCAAGCGAGGCCTTAATCGTGTCATTCCGACGGGAGGCTCGCCGACCGAGGAATCCGGATTGGGAGCTTGAGAGAGTTTAGGCTAGATTTCTCGGTCGCTGTCGCTCGGTCGAAATGACATGCGGGCGAACGGATTTTCAACTCGCACACAACTTCCTATAATCGCCGTTCGACTCATCTGAATTGGCTATCGGAGGTTGTGAACGATGGAACTGAAGTCGCCCGCACGCGAAGTGGAGTTGAGCGATGTCCCGGCGGAAGCCGTCGCAGAGCTTCCGCATCTGTGGAAGTCGCAACCTCTTGAGGAACCAATCGAGAGTTTGACACTGCTTGAGAAGTCACTCTTGTTCGCAGAACTTTCAGACATCGCCTACTACCAAAACGATGTCGTCGTGAAGCTCGCCGAACTAATCGGCATGCCGCGGGTTCGTTACTTTGAGTCAGACGGCGCGCAGGCTTATCTGTTTTCCAACGAATACGATGCGGTGATCGTCTTTCGCGGCACGGAAGCCGACGATTGGAACGACATCAAGGCCGACCTGAATGCCCTAAGTGCAGTCGCCGAAACAGTAGGTCGCGTGCATCGGGGCTTTAAGCAGGAGGTCGACGATCTTTGGCCACAGCTCGAAGAAGAATTGGTCAACAACGCGAAAACCCTCTGGATGACGGGCCACTCCTTGGGTGGGGCGATGGCAACGATAAGCGCCGGGCGGTGCAAGCTCTCCCACATTGAGTCCGATCCAGCAGGGCTGTTCACCTATGGCTCCCCTCGCGTCGGTAACAAGCGGTATGTGAACTATTACAACCTCGATCATTATCGCTGGGTCAACAACAGCGACATCGTCACTCGCACGCCCCCAGCATGGATGGGCTATCGCCATACCGGACGGATGCTTTACTTCAACGCCCGTGGCAAGCTGAAACGAATCTCCGGCTGGGCACTCACGGCTGATCGCCTCCGGGGAACTTTCAGGGGGCTGCTGAAGTTCAAGTTCGACCCGCTCACCGATCATTTACAGACGGCCTACATCGATCAGATTCACGCTTTGGTGGAAGAAGAAAAGCAGGGGGTCGATGTCTTCGCCAAGGCGGAGCCGTTGCTGAAGAGGGCCGTTCGACGCGTGAGCGGAAACTAAAGAAAAATTAGCGGGCCTTACTTGTTGATTTTTTCTTGGAAGGTTTCGAGCGACGTTTCTTCTTCTCCGTAGCCTTCCCATTGGCAAGCGGCGCTTCGCTTGCGTTGCCCTTTGAGGCGTCAAGCAGCAAGTCGCGTTGAGCACGGTACTCAGGTTGCTTACCCTCGGAGGTGGCACGCACATAAGATCCGTCGGACTGAAGGATGCGCGCTCGTGTGTTGTCGCGAAGATAGGAGGGAATGATTTCCTCGACCACCCGCTTCCTCAATTCGGGCGCTTCGATCGGGAACATCACTTCGACCCGACGCTCAAAATTGCGCGGCATCCAGTCGGCGCTTGCCATGTAGACTTCTGCTTTCGCACCCTCGCCAAAAACGAATACCCGACTATGTTCGAGGAATCGGTCAACGATGCTGCGGACGCGAATATTTTCGGATATTCCGCGGAGGCCGGGTCTCAGGCAACAGATGCCACGGATGACTAAGTCGATTGGCACTCCCGCTTCGCTCGCTCGGTAGAGGGCTTCGATCGTGTTGCGATCGACGAGAGAATTGAGCTTCGCAAAGATGCGTGCTGATTTGTTCTCTTTGGCACGGGCCGTTTGTTCGTCGATCAACTCCAGCGTGCGTTGATGGAGCTTCTGGGGAGCGACGACCAGCTTCTGCCACTGGTGTCCCTGGGAATAACCGGTCAGGAAATTAAACAAAGCCGTGGCATCGTCGGCGATCTGTTTGTTGGAGGTGAAGAGAGCCGTATCTGTATAAAGCGCAGCGGTCGAAGGATTGTAGTTGCCGGTACTGAGATGAACGTAGCGACGGACTTTCTTGTTCTCCTGCCGTACCACCATGGACGCCTTGCAATGGGTCTTCAAGTCCATGAAGCCGTAAACGACGTGCACTCCGGCACGCTCCATGATACGCGACCAACTGATGTTGTTGGCTTCATCAAACCGCGCTTTCAGCTCGACCAGGGCCGTCACATGCTTGCCGTTTTCTGCCGCCTGAATCAACGCCCGCACAATCGGACTATCGCCGCTGGTGCGATAGAGCGTTTGCTTGATGGCCAACACGTGCGGATCCTCGGCAGCAACTTGCACGAATTGCACGACGGGGTCGAACGAATCAAACGGGTGGTGCAGCAGAATGTCGCGTTCGGCGATTTCGGCGAAAAGGTCTTTCGTCGGCTCAAGTCCCGAGGGAATACGTGCCTCGAAGGGGGGCTCTCTCAGTTCTTCTTTGCCGGGAACGCTTACCAACTCCCAAAGGCAAGTCATGTCGAGCGGACCCTCGACGACATACACTTCCTGGTAGGGACGCCCATCGACCTCAACGCCTTGATGCAGAACTTCTTGCTCGGTGATCATAGAGCGGAGTTCGCTGGTTGCTCCTTTGGCGATCTCCAACCGCACGGCTTCGCTGTGTTGCCGTGCTCGCAAACGCGATTCAATGGCGCGGAGCATGTCGTCCCCCTCTTCATCAAGAAGGTCGACGTCCATGTCCCGCGTCACGCGGAAGGTTGTATGCTGCGAAATCTTATAGCCGCCAAAGAGCTCCGGCAGTTTTGAAGCCAAGACATCTTCAAGCAGCACAAAGGTCGTCTCGCCTGGATCGCCGACAGGAACAAAACGAGGCAGCACTTGGGGAAGTTGAACCACAGCGGCCATGTTTGCCGGCCCTAGTCCGCTCACGCGTTCTAACGTCGCCGCCAGGTAAACTCCCCGATTATGGAAACGGGGGCTGGGGTGGCTGGGATCGATCGCCATCGGAGTGAGGATCGGAAACGCGCGTTTCTGGAAGAAATCAGCAACGGCCTTTTTTTGAGGCTTGTTCAGCTCTTCTATCTGAAGAATTCGGATGCCCTCCTGCGCTAAGCCGGGCAGGACCACTTCGTTCCAACAGTCGCACTGATCGTCGATGAGTTGCTGGGTGCGCTCTGAAATCTTTTGTAACTGTTCAATGGGAGAGTACCCATCAGCAGCCACATCCTGAGCCGCCACACCCCCGAAAGCCTGTTCTCGAAGCCCCGCCACCCTCACCATGAAGAACTCATCAAGGTTCGAGCTAAAGATCGCCAGGAATTTTAGGCGGTCGAGTAGTGGATTCGTCGTATCCTGTGCCTCCTCCAGGACACGCTTATTGAACTCCAGCCAACTCAACTCACGGTTGATGAAGTGCTCAGGCTGAAACGTCTTTTGCGAAGTGGTGACCATGAGTCGAAAATGCGAGCAATGCTTCGTCCGAGAGGGGCGAATTCCAAACGTAGCGGTTACGACGATTAAGCGGAGATAGTGAACTACGAAAGTATATCTTACCAGAGATTCCAGCGCGAGAATCTGGCTGAGAATAGGAACCCAAAATCCCGAGTCGTGCTGCACAGCGCGAGAAACGCGGTTCTACGGCTTCCGCAGCCACTAGCCAAGGACGTCGAAGACGCGCACCTGGCTCCAATTTGCCGCCTGCTCGGCTAAGAACTGCTTGTGGCGGTCAGAGACCTGATAGGTGTCGTGAGCGGCTTCACTCTCGAAGACGGCAACCACGGCGACATCGAAGTCGCGATCGTTGACCGGGCGATCGTACTTTTCTGCCAGTGTCCCGATCGTGCAATGCGTGCAGCCTGGGTGGCCGGTGAGAAACTCATTGCAAGCCGCCAGAAACTGATCCCGACTTTCAGGAGAGCGGTCCTTTAGAGTGAAGTAGACAGAGTGTGTGAGTGGTTCGGACATGACAGGCGGGGAGTGAAAGAAGGCAGAACTGAAACGCGAGACGGATTACTGAAGGAGCTTCCCTTCATCGTAGTTGCGGACGGTCGGGTTTCCCTCTTCATCCCAGTAAGTCATCTTGCCGTGACGTTTGCCATTCTTGAAATTCACTTCAACGAGCTTTCGTCCTGATTCGTCCCATTCCGTAAGGGTCCCTTCCGGCTGGTTGTCAATGTAACTGCCGCGTTGTCGCTCTTGTCCGTTCTTGTAGTAGGCGACACGTTCGCCCGACAGCTTTCCCTCTTTCAGATTGAACTGGATCTTGATCTGCTTGCCGTCAGGAAAATACGTGATCCACTGGCCGTCTCGAACACCGTTCTTGTAGGTTTTTTTCGCCGTGAGCTTCCCCTTTTCGTTATAGACCTTCCAGGTTCCATCGGGCTTTCCCTTGTTGAAGGTCACTTTTTTGCACTGCTCACCGTTCTCGTGCCAGTAGGTCCACTCACCGTGGTGGATTCCCATTTTGAAGGTGCCCTGCGCGAACTTGTTGCCGTTGCGATAGTACTCCGTGTAGTCGCCATCGTTGATGATCTCGTCGTTGGACATCCGCACATAGTCGCTTTCGGAATGGACGGTACCATCGGAGTATTTGGTGGCTTGGTCCTGATAGCGACGGACTTCCTTGGGAGGAGGCTCCGGCCGCCCCTCATCCAGGAGAATTCGCTCTTCCTGGGCGAAAGAAGGAAGCGCAATAAAGACCGTGCAGAGAGAAACGGCGAGGATTACAAGCGAAATAGCGTTTTTCATGGCGAGAAACGATAAAAAGGACCAAGAGATTGTTGAGTTACTATTGAGTATCGCCGGAATCGCAACGAAGGCAAGTCCGCAGGGAGTCTTCCATAGACGCGCAACCGTAGGATGGCCACTCTTGGCCGTCATGGGGATTGTCGCTAGGCGATAGATTTTCAATAAACTGGCAGGAGTGCCCGTCCTACGAGTTGGTTGGATCGTCGCTGCTAAACCGACGGCACGCTAACTCTGCCACCCCTCAAGAAAATGGGCATCTTTACAGGCTACGAGAATGCCGTCGCGGATTGAACAGAACTCGCCCGCCTCGCCCTCGTCGACATTATGCCGATTGACGAGCTGTGCCCCCGGACCGATGCGACAGTTCTTATCGATAATCGCCCCATCGATCACAGCGCCGTCGCCGATGCCGATCGGCGGCAGATTGTCAGCCTTACCTGCCGCCAAACGCACGGGAGATTCGTAATAGTCGGCCCCCATGAGCACCGAATTCTTGATCACCACATCGCGGCCAATCCGGCATCGCAGCCCGATGACACTGTTCTCAATCTTCGCCCCCGGTTCAATCACGCAACCGTCCGCCACCAAGCTATTGTCGATGGAGGCTCCGTCGATGCGGGTAGGGGGCAGATATCGCGCCCGAGTGTAAACGGGGGCCGTCGCGCTATTCAAATCGAAAGGCGGATTCTTCTGGCAGAGCTGCAAGTTGGTGTCGTAGAAAGAGCGAATCGTTCCGATGTCTTCCCAGTAACCATCGAAGGGGTGCAGCTGAACTCTCCGTTTACCAATCGAAGAAGGGAACACTTCCTTGCCAAAGTCCTTGTGATTAGTCTCTTCGAGCGCTTCGATGAGCGTATCTCGCTTAAAGAGATAAATTCCCATACTGGCGAGGCAATCGCGGCCGTGGCTTTCGATGCCTTGCTTTTCGATCCAACCCGCGTCCATCCGCACCTGATCGATCTCTTCGGTGGTCTTGGGTTTTTCCACGAATCCAGTGACTTCGCCCGTGCCATCGACTTTCATCACGCCCAAACCTTGGGCCTCGTGATCGTAGACCGGCTTGGCGGCAATCGTGACATCAGCGCCTGAATCTCGATGTGTTTGCACCATCTTCCTGAAATCCATCCGGTAGAGTTGGTCGCCGGAGAGAATCAAGACTTCGTCGATCCCTGGCTGCGTGAGGTAACGCATGTTCTTTCGGACAGCGTCGGCCGTGCCCTGGAACCAATCGGTCCCTTCGGTCATGGTCTGCTGAGCCGCCAAAGCGCGTACGTAGCCACCGCTGAAGTGATCGAACGAGTACGTGCTGCTGATATGACGATGCAAGCTGACGGAGAGGAACTGCGTGAGCACATAGATGCGATTCAGGTCGCTGTTGATGCAGTTCGAGAGCGGGATGTCGATCAGGCGATACTTCCCTGCGAGCGGAACGGCTGGTTTCGAGCGAAACTCAGTGAGCGGTCGGAGTCGTGATCCCTGCCCACCCCCTAAAACCACAGCGACCACGTTACGCATACGTTCGTTCCTTTCGATTTTCTGAGAGAAGAGTGGGGACCGTTAGCCCTTGACCACAATATTAACCATCCGGCCCGGCACCACCACTATTTTCACGATATTTTTTTCGCCGATAAACTCTTGGACTTTCGGTTCTGCCAGTGCCGCGGACTCAATGGTTTGATTGTCGGCACCGGCGGCAACCTGAATCTTTGCCCGAACCTTACCACCGATCTGAACGGGAATCTCGACCGTCGATTCCACGAGAATGCTCTCATCGAACTGCGGCCAAGGCTCATAGGCAAGCGTCTGCTCGTGCCCCAGCAATTGCCAAAGTTCCTCGGCGATGTGAGGGGCAAATGGTGAGAGCAACAGCATGAACGGTTCGACGCAAGCCTTGGGGCGCGACTCCTGCTTCGTGAAGAAGTTCACGAACTCCATCATCCGGGCAATCGCCGTGTTGAAGGAGAGCTTCTCAATGTCCTCGGTGACGGCTTTGATCGTCTTGTGAAGCGTTTTGAGTTGTTCCTCAGTCGGATCAGCTTCAGTGAGTTGTTCGTTGAGCTGTGGCGACTCCGCTCGCTCATCGACGATCATCCGCCAAGCTCGTCCAAGGAAATTGTAGACGCCGTTCACGCCTTCCATATTCCAAGGTTTGGTTTCCGTGAGCGGCCCCATAAACATCTCGTAAAGCCGCAAGGAGTCCGCACCGTATTCGCTTACCACGTCATCCGGGTTGATGACGTTGCCGCGGCTCTTGGACATCTTCTCGTTGTTCTCACCAAGGATCATTCCCTGGTTGACCAGCTTCTGGAACGGTTCAGCCGTACTGACCACGCCCCGGTCATAAAGCACCTTGTGCCAGAAGCGGGCGTACAAAAGATGCAACACGGCATGTTCCGCACCGCCGACGTACAGGTCGACCGGCATCCAAGCCTTTTCGATTTTTGGATCAATCGCGGCCTTGTCGTTCTTCGGGTCGAGGAACCGTAAATAGTACCAGCAACTCCCTGCCCACTGTGGCATGGTGTTCGTTTCCCGTTTGTAACGCTTGCCGTCGATCTCAACGAACAGCCATTCGTCAGGCGCTTTGTCCAGCGGCGGCTCGGGGCGACCGTGTGGCTTGAAATCCTCAAGGTGTGGAAGATCGACCGGCAGTTGGTCCTCGGGCACGGGGATCACGTTGCCCGTTTTGTTTCCCGCGTCGTCAAGTTCATGCAAGATCGGGAACGGCTCACCCCAGAACCGTTGGCGGCTAAAGAGCCAGTCGCGGAGTTTGTAGTTGACGGCTTCCTTAGCTAAGCCGCGAGCGGCTAGGTGCTCGGTAATTTTCGTTTTGAATTCAGCGGTCGGGGTTCCTTCAAACTCGCCGGAATTGACCGCGGTGCCAAGCCCTGAGAAGACTTCCTCGCCTGCGAGCACTTTCTCGCGATCTACTTCTGCGCTTGCGTCTTCGCCAGGATCAACGACGCACTTGATCGAAGTCCCAAACTGCTGCGCAAACTCAAAGTCTCGCTCATCATGCGCCGGCACCGCCATAATCGCACCCGTGCCGTAGCTGATGAGTACGTAGTCAGCGATCCAAATCGGTACCTTCTCACCATTGACGGGGTTAATCGCGTGGGAGCCCGTGAACACGCCAGTCTTTTCCTTAGCAAGCTCCGTGCGATCAAGGTCGCTCTTGAGTGCCGCCTGCTGAACATAATTCTGAACGGCCTCAGAATTCTCCTCTGTGGTGAGTTTCTCCACGAAAGGGTGTTCAGGAGCAATCACCATGTAGGTCGCTCCATAAAGCGTGTCGGGCCGCGTTGTGTAAACGCGCAGCGTGTTTTCATCCGGCTTTGTGGGGAACATTCCACCGGGACGCTGAAGCGACCCGGCCTGAGCGGATTCCAAAAGGAAATCGACTTCTGCTCCTGTGCTTCTTCCGATCCAGTTCTTCTGGAGTGCTTTTACACCCGGGGACCAATCGAGCCCTTCGAGATCGTTCTCCAGCCGATCGCCATAAGCCGTGATCCGCATCATCCATTGACGCAAGGCGCGACGTTCCACGGGGTGACCGCCCCGTTCACTCTTGCCGTCGATTACTTCTTCATTGGCGAGCACCGTCCCTAGGGCAGGGCACCAGTTCACCGGAGCATCGCTTTGGTAGGCGAGCCGTTGCTCATCGACCCACTGTTTGGCGGCGTCCTCGCCGAGCGATTTCACGTCGTCGGGAATGACCAGTTCTGAGATCGGTCGCCCCCGTTGCTGCTCGTGGTCAAACCACGTGTCGTAGATTTGCAAGAAAATCCACTGCGTCCAGCGGAAGTAATCGACATCAGTGGTGGCGATTTCCCGCGACCAGTCGTAGCTGAACCCCAGAGACTTCAACTGACGCCGGAACGTGGCGATGTTCTTCTCGGTCTGCACCCGCGGGTGCTCACCCGTCTTGATGGCGTGTTCTTCCGCAGGCAGTCCGAACGAGTCAAACCCCATCGGGTGGACCACCGCCTTCCCCTGCATCCGCGCCGCCCGGCAAACGATATCAGTGGCCGTGTAGCCCTCAGGATGCCCCACGTGGAGCCCATCGCCGCTGGGGTAGGGAAACATATCCAGAGCGTATAATGTCTCCGCTTGCGGCTTAGCCGTGACTTCCTGGGAGAAGGTCTGGTGTTCCTCCCAATAGCGTTGCCAACGAGGCTCGATTTCGGCGGGGTTATATCGGGGCATTGTGAAAGGATGAAGGTAGAGGGATGAAAGATGATGTTCCAACCGGGACCGCGAGCCAGGGCGTCCCCGCCCCGTTCGGCCTACAAGACAAGCATCCTACTCCCCGACAGCAACAGCGCAAACCACCGCGGCAGTTGACCTTGGGCCGTTGACCACCGGATTGGACGCCAATTACGATGGTAGGTTCGCCTCGGCTTGCCAAAGCCAAATATGGACCGCCTTTCCCGACCAGAAGAACCCGGCCCTGCCCGATCAGAAACATGCCCGATCTAGAAAAAACCAAAGTCGCGATAATCGGTTTGGGAACCGTCGGCAGCGGCGTGGCGAGGCTACTGCTCGACCACGGCGATCGCACCGCTCGGCACGCTGGCAGGGTCCTCTGGCTCGAAAAAGCGGTCGTCCGCGATTTGAAGAAGCCTCGCGATTGCGATCTACCGGAGACGGTCGCCCTCACCGACCAAATCGAAGCGGTCGTCAATGATCCGAACATCCAAGTCGTCGCCCAACTCATCGGCGGCTTGGAGCCCGCTCGCACGATCATGCTGCAGCTCCTCGAAAGTGGCAAAGACATCGTCACCGCTAACAAAGCGTTGTTGGCTGAACACGGAGCGGAGCTGTTCGACCGTGCCCGCGAACTGGGCCGCTCGATTGCCTTCGAGGCGTCGGTCGCCGGCGGTATCCCCATCATCGCCAATGTCAGCCAGTGCCTCTCCGCCAATCAGATCACTTCGCTGCACGGCATCCTCAACGGCACCAGTAACTTCATCCTCAGCAAGATGCACGAGGATGGGGCGAGCTACGAAGAAGTCTTGCCCGAAGCACAACGCCTTGGCTACGCGGAAGCCGATCCGACGATGGATGTCGACGGTTCTGACGCAGCACAGAAGTTGGCGATTCTCGCTCATCTCGCCTTTGGTGCCCGGGTTCACTGGAAAGAGATTCCCCGCACCGGCATCGATACCCTCGATTTGGCCGATGTCCGCTACGCCGAAGAGATGGGCTACAAAATCAAACTGCTGGCCGTGGCCGATTTGGTCGACGAAGGCCTGGAACTTCACGTCTCACCGACGTTAGTTCGCACTGGCAGCCCGCTCGCTGAAGTCGGCGGACCGATGAATGCCGTCCGCGTTGACGGCGATGCCGTGGGGCGTGTGATGTTCTACGGCCCAGGAGCTGGGCAAATGCCGACAGCTTCGGCAGTTGTTGCTGATCTGATCGATACGGCGGTGGGGCGCACCGAACTGACGTTCAAGACGCTCGAACTCTGGTCGAACCGCCAGGCAAGAGTGGACGCGAGCGACTACGCGAATGCTCGCGGAAGGTTTTATTTGCGAGCAACCGTCGAGGATCACCCGGGCGTCCTCTCAGAAGTGACCTCGGCACTCGGAACGGAAGACATCTCGATCGCCTCGGTCCTCCAACACGAACCGCTAGCTGGCGAGGATGTCATCCCGCTCGTAATCATGACCCACGAAACGACTGAAGGAGCGGCAGCCAAAGCCTGCGCGACGATCGACCAACTCAAAGCCGTCCGCGGCGAAACGGTTCGCATGTGGGTTCGTGATTGAGCCGTACTCAAAGCAGAGAACGATACAGCTTAGAAGGCAATTCCATGAAATACGCCATCATCATCCCCGACGGTGCCGCCGACGAGCCGCAAGAGGCGCTCGACGGCAAGACGCCCCTCGAAGCCGCCAAGACCCCTGCGATGGATGCGCTCGTGGCCGAAGGCGTGATCGCCAGCGCTTGCCACACGCCGCACTCGCTCCCTGCTGGTTCCGAAGTTGGGAACATGAGCCTCTTAGGCTACGACCCACTGAAAAATTTTACGGGCCGTGCCCCCATCGAAGCAGCTGCCCAAGGGATCGAGCTTGGCCCCAACGATTGGGCGATTCGCTGCAACCTAGTCACCATCGAAGACCAAATGATGCGCGACTTCACGGCAGGTCACATTGATGATGAAGCAGGGGCCGCCCTCCTGGCGACTTTGCAAGAGGAAGTCGCCAGCGATGAGAAATACGCAGGGGCATTGGAGTTCATCCCTGGAGTCAGCTACCGTAACCTGCTGATTTGGCGCGGGGAAGCGCTAGATCCCCCCTTCACGATGGACATGAAGCACACGCCGCCACACGATCTGACGGACAAGTCGGTCATCAACGACTTTCCACGTGGTCCCGGAAGCGATGTGCTGGTCGAGCTCATGGAAGCCTCGCAGCAAGTGTTCGGCAACCATCCGGTGAACGCTGCCCGTGTTGCTGCTGACAAGCTCCCAGCAACGAACGTCTGGCTCTGGGGCATCGGACTCGCCCCCAAACTGGCACCTTTTACCGAGGCTTACGGACCACGCGGTGCCATGATCACGGCAGTTGACCTGCTTCGTGGCTTGGCGAATCTGGTCGGCTGGCAGAACATCAATGTCCCGGGGGCCACCGGCTACCTCGACACCGATTACGCCGCCAAAGGGAAGTACGCGATCGACGCCCTCGACGAGCATGATCTCATCTGTGTCCACGTCGAAGCACCCGACGAAGCCTCACACGAGGGACGCTGCGACGAGAAAGTCAAAGCGATCGAAGAAATCGACACGCACGTCGTCGGTCCTTTGGTAGAAGCGTTGAAATCAAGAGCCAGTGATGTTGATGATGGCTGGCGAGTGATGATCTCCCCCGATCACCCCACGTTCCTCAGCACCAAAACCCACACTCACGGAAACGTCCCCGTGGCGATGGCTGGCAAAGGAATCGAGGCAGACAGGTTCACGTCATATGGCGACACGAATGCCGCGAACTCCGAGCTGGCATTCGAGAAAGGTTGGCGGTTGATGGAATGGTTTATAAAAAAATGACGAAATCCGAATGACGAATGACGAAATTTCTGTTCGTCATTTGTCATTCGTCATTCAGGAATTCTTTAGATGTCTTTAATCGTTCAAAAGTTCGGCGGCACGAGCGTCGCCAATAGTGAGAAAATTGTCGAAGCGGCACGCAAGGCCGTGCGGGCTCAGCAGCAAGGCCATCAAGTGGTGATGGTCGTCAGCGCGATGGGTAAGAATACCGACGCGTTGGTGGAACTCGCGGGCGAAATCACCAGCACGCCAGCGGCTCGCGAAATGGACATGCTCCTCTCCACTGGCGAGCAGGTGAGCGTCGCCCTCATGGCCATGGCCATTCACGAGCTGGGCAGCGAAGCAGTCAGCCTCACTGGAGGGCAGATTGGCATCAAGACTGATAGTTCGCACACGCGGGCTCGTATCCAGTCGATTACTACCGAGAGAATGCAGAAGCACTTGGACGACGGCAAAATCGTAATCGCCGCCGGTTTCCAAGGCATCGACGACGACCTGAACATCACCACGCTTGGCCGCGGTGGAAGCGATACCACAGCCGTGGCTCTCGCTGCCGTGTTAGGTGCCGAAGCCTGCGAGATTTACACCGATGTGGACGGTGTCTTCACGACCGACCCTCGGGTGGTGGCGCAAGCTCGCAAGATGGATCGGGTCAGCCATGACGAAATGCTCGAGATGGCCAGCCTCGGTGCCGGCGTGATGCACAGCCGTTCGATTGAGTTCGGCAAGAAGTTTTCCGTGCCCATCCACGTCCGCAACAGCGGCAGCTTTAGTGATGAACCTGGCACCGTCATCGGCCCGCTCCCTGAGAGTGCTGACCGAGCCGTCAGCGGCGCGGCACTTACCAAAGACGAGGCCCGCATTACCGTCGCCGGTGTGCCCGACCGTCCGGGGCTCATGCATCAACTTTTTGCAGCCATCGCCGAAGAAAGCATCGCCGTGGACATGGTCGTGCAAGATGTCGGTCATGACGGCAAGGCCGACATCGCATTTACCGTACTCGAAGGAGAACTTGCGACAACACTGAAGGCAGTCGAAGAGTTTGTGGCCGAATTCCCGGAAGCCGAAGTCACGCACGAGGCGAACCTCTCCAAGGTTTCGGTCGTTGGTCTCGGCATGGCTACCCAAACCGGTGTAGCCGACCGCATGTTCCGAGCGTTAGCTGATGCAGAGATTAACCTGAAGGCGATCACGACAAGCCAAATCAAAATTTCGGCCCTCGTGGAACGCTCGAAAGGGCTTGAAGCTCTTCGCGCGGTGCATAGCGAGTTCGAGCTTGATCGGGCCCCGGAGTCACGCTCTCGATTTGATGACGAATCCAAAACCGTTGCGAAAGCCGATGCGATCGACATTGTATCGCGGCTGCAACGCATGGAAGACCTCACGATCGAAGATGTGCAGCTCGACGATACGCAAGGTCGCGTGACGATCTCCGGCGTCGCCGACAAGCCAGGTATTGCTGCTGAGATCTTCGAAGCCGTCGCTGCTCAGTCACTGCTGGTCGATATGATCGTCCAGGGCACGGGAACCGATGGCCTGGCGAATATCAGCTTCACTGTGCCTAGTGATTCAGTCGCAGCCGCGGTTGAAGTCGCGACTAAGGTTGCCAAACTGCACGATTGCGGCCCTGTCACTAGCGAAAAGCAAATCGCCATCCTCAGCGTCTTCGGCATTGGTATCCGCACCCATGTGGGCGTGGGCGTGCGTATGTTCGAGGCCCTGGCCAGCGCAGGGATCAACGTCGATATGATCAACACAAGCGAAGTTCGCGTGAACGTCGTCGTCGACGCCGACAAAGGCGAAACCGGCTTGAAGGCGTTGCAGGAAGCCTTCGCAGACGTGATTTGCTAGAGTCACCTATTCAGCCGCAGAGCTCGCTCCGCGCTGTTAGCGATACTCGAGTCACTCCCCCGCCACATCGTGCAGCACATCTTCGCTCACATAAATGGGAAGCTGCGGATCACAAGTCACCGCCACGGTGATCGCGTCGCTGGGGCGGGCGTCGATTTCGATGAGCTCTCCTTCGTGCCGTACGCGTAGCACGGCATAGTAAGTGTGTTCACGAAGTTCGCTGATGATCACATCTTGGAACTCGCCCCCCAGAGCTTCGACCGCTCCGACCAGCAGATCATGAGTCAACGGACGGGCCGAAGGTTCGTGCTTCACACGACGGTCAATACTGGTCGCCTCGAACACGCCGATGAGAATCGGAAACGTTCGGTCCCCGTCGATCTCTTTCAGATAAATGACTTGCTCGGGATTAATCTCGCTAATAATGATGCGAGCAAGCTCCATCGCAACGGGCATGGCGGGGGCGTCCTTGAGGCTGACAACTAGATGAACAAACTGAGCAGCCTATATTATAGCAAGCAGAGTAAGCCGAGGAACGAGGCATACCTAATTGCCTAGCCACGGATGACACGGATTCCACAGATAAAAGAAAACAGGAGGAAACGGAGATCACAGAGAAACGCTTGTTCTAGCGACTCTGCTTCCTCCGTTTCCTCCTGTTTAGAAATCCTTGCGATCCGTGTCATCCGTGGCTAAAAAATCTGGCCAGTCACTTCTCTGTTCCCAACTCGAGTACAGACCAGATTCCTCGGTCGGCGAGCCTCCCGTCGGAATGACAGAAGGGTCAGACTTCCTGCACCGGATTCTCACTCGCCGGCCGATCCTCACTAGGGACGGTCGTCGCCCGTGAGCCGTTGCTTTCGGCTTTCGCCTTGCCGCCGGTCGTTTCTTCGCCCGCGAGCTTTGCGAGACTCTCGGGGATTTCAATGCCACCGATGTCACGCATCACCTGCATCATCGGGGGCAGCGTGCCGGCCATCTTATTGAGGAAGTCTCCGGTATTGCTGCGGCCATTCGCGCCGCCGTTCTCCCAGACAACCACCTTATCGAACTTGATGTTGCTGATCGCCTTCGCACTGCTTTCGGCGAGATTGTCGAGATGCTCAAGCATCATCAGCTGGAACGCTTCCTTAGCACCGCCGCAGGCCTCGACGATTTGCTTCAGGCCGTCACCCTTCTTGGCGAGGATTTCGTACTGGCCACGGGCTTCCGCTTCCAACTTGGCGTAGATCGCCTTCGCTTGGCCTTCCGCTTCGAGTCGTCGCTTCTCAGCCTCGGCTTCCGCGTCGACCAAGATTTTCGCCTTTTGAGCGATCGCCGGAGCTTCGACTTTCGCCCGTTGTTCCGCCTCGATCCGCTCTGCTTCCGCAAGGGCCGCTTTGGCCATCGCACGGTTTTGAATTTCGATAACCGCGGCTTCCGCCTCACGCTTGCGCGCTTCACCCTTCTCGTAAGCTTCCGCTTTTTCAACGAGCAACGTCGCTTGCGATGCGGCGATCTTCGCTTCGGCGATGTTTTCACCGTCGACCGCCTTCGCGTTGGCATCGGCAACGGAGATACGCATTGTTTGCTCCGCTTCCTTCACCTGCATTTCACGAGCGAAGGCCGCTTGTTGCTCACCAACGGTTTGTTCTTTCTCCAGTTCGGCCACGCGAACCGCTTGTTCACGCTGAGCTTCGCGAGTACCGATCTCTCGTGCTTTCGTGGCGTTGGCCACTTGCACGGCCTTTTCCTTCTCAGCGTCGGCAACGCGGATTTCACCTTGCTTCTCTTCGTCGGCCACGTCACCACGGGCTTGTTGAATCGCCTGCGAAGCGGCCTTTTGGCCGATTGCGTCGATGTAGCCGCTTTCGTCGGTGATATCCGTGATGTTCACGTTGATCAGCACGAGGCCGATCTTCGAAAGCTCCGGCTCGACCGACTGCTGAATATGCTGCAGGAACGCATCGCGGTCACGGTTGATATCCTCGATGCCCATCGAAGCGACCACTTGCCGCAACTGACCGAAGATGATTTCTTCCGCCTGTTGGCGAATCTCTTGCGTGCTAAGGTCCAACAAGCGAATCGCCGCGTTGGTCATCACATCCGGTTGCGTACCGACCGCGACCGTGAACACACTGGGCACGTTCACGCGGATGTTCTCAATCGAAAGAGCACCACGCAGGGGGATCTCGATCTGAATCGGTTCCAGACTCAGGTAGCGGTAGTCTTGAATCAACGGCCAAATAAACGCCGCACCGCCGTGGACCGTTTTCGCGGCCTGTCCCTTGGCTGTCTTACCGAAGACGACCAGCACTTGGTTACTGGAGCAGCGCTTATAGTTCTTCACCAAAAGGATGATGAACGACAGCAACAAGATCGCCGTGGCGACGATGATCCCGATCACCAAGACGGGCGTTGGTATGCCGAAGAAATCTGCGAGCGGCAGCGAGCTTATTCTGATAGGGAGGTTCATAGCTTGGTCTCTCCAAAAAAGGGGAGTAATGCTCCGGTACTGAACCCCAGGCTTACGCCTGGGGCTAGAGGGATATATGAGTGGTGGAATCGTACTCCGACAACCACTCTAGCCCCTAGCGCAAGCTAGGGGTTAGCATCTGAAGGAACTAAACAGCCGCCATGCTCTCGGCGCGGCGGACTTCCAAAGTGTCGCCGCTGGTGACGGAAATCACTTCTACCGCGTCACCGGTCTTGAGGGGTTCAGCATCTGCCGTGACCGCCTTGAACTCGACGATCCGGTTTTGCATGGATAACTGTACCTTACCCATGCCGCCCTGAGCGGCAGGAATGGGCACATAAACGGTGGCCGATTGGCCCACAGCGTTAGAGATATCCTCATTGCCCGAGCTGTCGAGTTTGGTGATCGACTGCATCAGGTAGAAAGTCCCATACATGGCGGCAAATCCGCCCGCTAAGGCGATCAAGATCGAAGGCGCAGGGCCTATTTCCGCGGATCGGGCGGCAGCGCCGGTCATGCCGAAAAAAGCGATTGCAGCGACCATGGTTCGGAACGAAACGATCTTGAACACACCTGAACTATCAGGGTGTGAAACATCGGGGTCGTCCGCTTCGGACCAATGGGTTTGGTGATCGCCATCGACGTCCCCACCGTCAGCGTCTCCCAAGTCTCCGGATACGTCTCCGCCAGTGTCAAAGTCCGCGCCGACTTCTGCGTCGGCTGAGAAATCACCCGCACCGTCGACTTCATCCCCGGCGAGCCCCATCACAGTAAGGGCAAACTGGCACACCATGACGGTGCCACCCACGACGGCAGTGATCAGAAAAATCGTGTTCAACATGGCAGCAACCCTCCAACGTAAGAGAAACGAAGAGCCGCACTTTTATACCTTATTCGAGTGTCGGTTCGCGAGTAATTCGCCCGCGGGCAGTGGTTCACTTTGAATCAGATTTTTTTGAACCCTTACTTTATTCCATCAACACTGATATTTGACGGGCGAGGATCAACGTAGAAAATGCCGTGAGATTCCAGTCGGTGCATTGCCCCCGCCACTTTGCCCCAATGAACGTCAAACCTTTCCCGCCACTCCGCATAGGCATTACTTCGCATTTGAGGATCACGCCAATACGGGGGCGGTGAGTCGATATACACTTTACCAAAGTCAAGAATGTAGGGCGGCTGAACGATTTCCATCTCAATAATCATTAGCTGGTCATCGAAGCCAATAAGCCTTGGTACAGCGAATACTCCAATCCGATCAACTTCTCCAGCGGCCAACCTCCTGTAGCTCGTGAGTTCGACATCGTAATTTTCTTTGCGGTGAACAGCCTTTATTGCAGAATCTTTACTCCTCCATACCGTGCCGTCGCTGCCATAGCCTAATTTTTTGTTTTTCGATACAATGCGACCGTGAGCATTTGCGTAATCTTGTACTCGCTCGAATAACTTAGAATCATTTAACATGTTTACTACCAACAGTTATTCAGCCGAAGTAACACTGAAGCTCTTGGTGGGTGGCACTTCGATAGCATTATCTCACGTCGGCCCAAGCGAAATGGTAGTGCGTGAACTTGCTCAGCCTGTAGAACCGTGTGATGCGATGATCCAAGTAACCGTAGATGGTAAGCAATCATCAAAATCGGTTTTCCTTCCTCACGGAATAGATACTTCTGGCCAACGAGTGAAATACCTGTAATCAAATCGCTTTCGACGCACTTCACCTTGAAGGCGATGGCAAGTAATCCGAGAGCCGCTCGCCTAGCTTCTTTTCCTCAGCTTCGATCATATCCACCAAGTCCCGCACGGTGAGGGCTTTGTTGGCGATGCCAGAAGCTACGGCAGGGGTGGTTTTCAAAGTTTGGTGCTTACGAATGAAGTTGTAGTAGAAGTAGTGCAAGGCTACCGCGTGTTCGTGGTTCTCGATTTTCTTGCTGAATCCGTTGGTCAATCGCGTGTATCGTCGCATCGACATCCGCATGGTGAGATTCTGGCGCTCCACGTAGCTTGTGCTAATGTGGTCTGGATCGGGAGAACCGGCCTCTACGTTCTTCTTGCAGCCGATGCAGACTCCAGGGCTGTAACGCTTGTGACCTTCTGCATCCTCGCCATAAATCTTGACTAACTTGGCGTAGTCTACTGAACCCGCGAAAGCACCCTCTATCGCGTCGGTGTAGAGGTGAAGTCCGTCGCTAGTGACCTGAGCACGACCGGCAAGCCGCTTGGCTACGTCATTGCAGAACTGTCCAGCGTGTTCACTATCACGCAGTCCAACCAAGTAGCTAATGCAGAGCTTGGAATCCGCGTCGATGGCAGTCCAAGTCCACACGCTGCCGAAGCCCTGAGCGCCGTTCTCCTTGGCCTTGTCCTTGCAGCCGCAGAAGCACCAGATTTCGTCAAGCTGGACTCGTTTCGATTGCAGCTCACGAACCGCGATGTTGTGCCACTGGGCACAGAACGTACCAGCATCGGCTAGTAATCGCAGGATTGTGACCTTAGAGCAGCCAACCATGCGAGCGGTAGCGTTAATTGAATTACCCTCGACTAGTGCCGAGAGGATCATGGTTCGCTTTTCGGAGCTTAG
Source organism: Lacipirellulaceae bacterium (assembly GCA_040218535.1). Lineage (NCBI taxonomy): Bacteria > Pseudomonadati > Planctomycetota > Planctomycetia > Pirellulales > Lacipirellulaceae > Lacipirellulaceae bacterium. The sequence continues at coordinate 307,960 of JAVJRG010000005.1, forward strand.
CTTTCTCATTCTTTCCCTGCCTTTATGCTTGACTGCTACGCATGTTATACCATAGGGTATGCGTAGCAGGCAAGCATGGCACACCATAATTACCAGGAGTTTTTGAAAATGGCGAAATTCGCATCTAGCGAGGCTGGGAAAAAGGGCGGTCAGGCCCGCGCTAAGAAGCTCAGCAAATCACAGAGATCTGTTGCTGCTCGAAGGGCGGCGTTGGCTCGATGGAGCAAGGAAGGTAAAGAGTTGCCCCAGGCGACGCATGAGGGCGTACTGCATATAGGGGATGCTGAGATTAGCTGCTATGTCCTGGCAAATGGAGAGAGAGTGATGTCTACCAGAGGCATCATGAAAGGGCTTGGTAGGGTGTGGAGAGGCCGAAAATACCCTGGGACCCAATTGCCAGTTTTTTTGGAGGCAAAGAACCTAAAACCCTTTATTTCAGAGGATTTGATCGCGGGACCTAACATGGTCAAATTCCTGACTCCGGGGAAGGACCCGTTCGTTGCCGAAGGTTACCATGCCGAGTTAATGCCTGCTATATGCGACACTTACTTGAAAGCAAGAGAAGCCGGTGTCCTGACGCCATCTCAAGTCAAGGTTGCGGCTCAGGCAGAAATACTAATGCGTGGCTTTGCCCACGTTGGGATTATTGCTCTTGTAGATGAGGCGACAGGCTACCAGCGCGATCGCTCGCGTGATGAGTTGGCTAAAATACTCGAAGCGTTTGTCGCTAAAGAGATTCAGAAGTGGCTAAAGACGTTTGACCTGGAATTCTATGAGCTAATCTGTGAAATTCGGGACGAACCAATATCTAGGGCTAAGAAGCGTCCGCAGTATTTCGGCAAGCTAACCAACAACTTGATTTATCAGCGATTGGCACCAGGCGTCTTGGATGAACTTGAGCGATTGAATCCCACGAACGCAAAAGGCCAAAGAAAGCGAAAACACTTTCAGCACTTGACGCCTGATATGGGACACCCAAAGCTAAAGGAGCATCTGGCAGGCGTAACTACCGCAATGAAGATGGCTAAGCTGCAAGGCTTGAAGTGGTCTGAGTTTCTCAAGCTACTCGATAAGACGCATCCCAAATGGCAATCAATGCCACTATTTGACAATTTAGAATCTAAGTAGATGCTCCAGCCTCATGCCCGGCCTCAAACGCAGCCCTGAGCAGCGTCATGCCGCGTTCGTCCACATTTTGAACCCCAGACGACCATTGTTCCCATGCTTCCTCAAGGTCCGCAGGAAGCTCGCTGGATGCTGTACTTTGGGCCACAACGCGAGCGGCGTTCAGGTTGGGATCGGGAGTTAATTCATTGTCCTTAGCCATGCTCCTATTGTAACATCCACCGCAAAGCTGGCGATGGGCGGCTAGATTTCAAAGTGAACCACTACCCGCCCGCGGGGCGGGGATATTGCCGAGAAAACGGCGAGAAAATGCGGGCGCGATTATGGAATAGGGTGGCTGGGGACGAGAGTAGCGAGCCCCCAGTCGTTGGGTTTGCCTCGTTGATTTGCTGGGGACTCGCTACGCTCGTCCCCAGCCACCCTAAGAGTCCTCACCAGCCTCAACGTATTCCGGTCGCACTAATCTCCGAGCTACGCTGATTCATCTTGTCCGCAGGCAGAATCCGCCCTGGGATGCCCTGCCCGAAGTAACCAGCTGACGGCGCCATGACACGTTGGACCGCTTGGTTGGTGTTCTCGCCTTTCTGCATCCTTAGGTGATGCGGAGGCCCTTGAGTGCGGCGGCGTTGCCAAACGACTTGGCCATCGATTTGTAGTTCCAGTGTGTAAAGCCGTTCAGTCACAGAGACCTTATCCGGCTTGCTGCGACGCAAGCCCACATGAAAATCCTCGTAGAGCATTTCGCGACGTTCGCCAGGCTCGGTACGCGCGACCAATACAGCCGATGCGTTTTCGCCGATGACATAGCCCGCATCTTCGAGATCGCGGCGGAGTTTCTCCTCAACTTCCTGGCGGACACTGCGGGCACCGCTAGCCAAGTTGTCTATCAGTTCGAACTCCAAAGAGATCGCGTCTCCTGATTTGAGTACCACTTCGTCGTCGGAGATCGATTTCACGCCGACGTGTGGAAGGCGTAACGGCAAAAGGACTTGGTTGTTCCCCGAACCCAACAGATACCAGTTGATACCTGCGGCATGAGCCGTCTTGCTGGCTGAGTGCTTATACTTCCAGACGGTCATTTGGCTGGGGACATGCACTAAGTTCCCTCCGCCCAAGAGTAAATGCTCGTTGTCCGTCCAGGCGATCGTGCTACCGCTATCGGGAACATAAAGCGTATCGAACACCTCGCCCGTTTCGAGGTTCATCAGGTCAACCTGATTCCCGTCGAGTCCTGCGAGCAGTTGCCCAGAGGGATCGAAAGCAAGCGCTTTGTGCCGTCGTCCCTGTGGGAGTGCCACCTGTTGCAGGGGCTCACCCGTGGCAGCATCAAGAATGTAGACGGCTTTTGAATCGGCAATAGCGAACTGATTCAGCCCAGGGCTCAGCGCACCGCTGCTCATGCCATTGAGCGTTAGCGTGTAGATCGCTCGGGCGGATTCGACTTCCCAGACGGTGATTGTTTGACGACCGACGGTTGCTAAGAGATTGTCGTTAATCCACGTCAGATCTTGGATGTCTTTGAAGAACTCCTCCTTGAAGGGACGCCAACTGATGGCGTGCGAGAGTCCGTTAGAGCCAAGGTTGTAAATGTCGACCGTTTTCTTGTCGTGGCTCTTCCCCTCGGTCACTGCCGCGATGCGAATCCCCGAGGGAGACATCGTCGCCAGCTTGAAACCCGCAGGCAGGTCGGTAATCTCCTGGACTTTGCCGGTCCCCAAATTGCAGATCTGAATACGCGCTTCCTTTGAGTGAACCCCGGAGCCTCCCATACGCGAGACGAGCGCGAACTCGCCGTTGGGCGACACGGTAAAGCTCTCAATGTCCTCAAAAAAGCCTTTCTTGCCGCCAAGTCGCATTGCCCGCAGACGGCGAGACGATCCAGAATCGAGACCTGGGTCCGGAATGAAAGAGCCGCTAGTCTGGGTGCCCAGGACGACTTGCTCGACGCTGGAAAAGTCCGCCTTGGAGAGTACTTGGCCACTAGCGCTGCGTGCGACGGCATTCGGGTCGGCGCGAATCATCCGTAGCGAGCGACTGTTTCGCGAGACGCTGTCGATATCATCTTCGCCGTCGAACATCACCTTCAGCCAGTGACCATCCGCGCTGATGACGGTGCCTCGCTTCAATTCCCCAAAGCTCTCGACCTCGATGATATCGCCCTTCAAGTACTCTCCCGGTTCGCGCTTCACTGGCGCTGCCGCGAACTCCATGTCGATCGAGCTATTGCCAAACGGGTTATCCGGATCGGAGTCCCCGAGGCTGACTCCTTGGGACAGGCGCTTCACTTCTTCCTGATCTCGCTCGCTCAGCTTGTCCAGCGGAAAGGAAATCACCTTGTTGTCCTCTCTTCGCAAACGGACCTTCCCGTCGACGAGTTCCATGAATGTGGCTCGGATCTTATGCTTGCCCGTGGAATCGACCCAGGTACGCGGTTTGGGTTTGTCTTCCTTAGCAGCATTGCCGCTTCCGAAAGTGACACTCCGCTCAGTGGTCGTATTGCCGTTATTCGTTCGTGTGCTGTAGCTATAAGAAAAGCTGCGACTGTTACCGTTCTTACTGCCTGAGGTCGTGCCGCCTCCCGATTGGCCCTTCACGAGATCACGCACATAGCGTTGATCGTCCTTGCTGAGCTTAGAGAGCGGTACCTTGACCGTCGTTCCATCAGACTTCCTTAGCTCCACCTTGCCGTTGGCATATTCCAGAAACTCCGCTTCCACTTTTTGCTTCCCTGACTTATCACTCCACGTGCGAGCCTGAGTACCTGGCACGAAGAGTAGGCACAAGACGAGCGCGCCGGCAAGTCGAAGTGAAGTCACAGGCAGTTGGTTGTGTCGCAGCATCGAATCAATCCTGTAGTTCAAGACAATTAATTCCTGGCGGTCTGCTTCTCACGCTCACGAATAATTGCAAACGATCGCACAGCCGCTTCACTTACTTCTCTGGTTCCTGATTTGCGAGCTAGCCGCAGCGCCTTGAAGCACTTCTCCGTGCCGACTTTCCCGAGCAATTCAACGGCCGCCAAGCTAACTTTAGCATCCTGGTTTGGGGCCGCCTTGATGAGTGCGTCTTCAGCGACGGGGCCCATGTTGCGGAGGCTTTTCACCGCTTGGTCGTGGCTGGTGCGATTGCCGAGGAACTTCACAACCGCGTCGGCACCCTTGGCATGAGGGTGCTCGCCAAGTCCTACGAAAATTGCTTCCTCTGGACGATTGCTATCCTGCTCGAGCAACTTGATCAGCAGCGGCACGCTGTGCCGTCCACCCCAGTGCACCATACCTTTGACGCCGTCAGCTTTCCGCCGGCGGTCTTCAAAGGCCATTTTTTTGAAGCCTTTGGCGATCCGCTTTTTTAACTCGATGTCTTTGATCGCTTCAGTATCAAAAGTGAGCAGCGTCTTGATCGCTTCGTCGCGATGGCGGGCTTCTTCATCCTCGAACAAGCCGACCAGCGTTTCGTGGTAGTCCGGAGCACTCGGCTCGGCTCGGCGATTCTGATGCGCAATAGCCGCCTCTCTGGCCAGTCGTTCCTCCTCGCGCTTCGCTTGTGCCATGGCGCGTTCTTGCTCACGCTTCTGACGAGCCTCGTCCTGTTTCCTTAGCCGCTCTGCTTGCTCCTCAGCCAGTTTCTTCTCTTCTGCTTCACGTTCCGCCTGCATGCGTGCTTGAACCTCAGGGGAGGTCAGGTCTTCTCCCTGGCCGGCGATTGTTATTTCTTGGCCTAGATCGAGTGTGATCTCTCCCTTCTCAGGGACTTTCTCGGTAATTGTGCCAAAGGTTAGCGATGCCACAAACTCGTCGTAGCTTTCCACCGGGCCGTAGGCCATGAGATGACCACCGTAGTTCTCAGGATCAGGCGCGTCGACGATCCTCCCTTCGCCGCCATTCGTTGCCTTCAGCTTCTGTTTCACTTCCTCGATCTTCGCGGGACTCGTATTCTGTAGCGTTAGCTCAACAATTTTCGAGGGACCGATGTTTTCGTACATGTCGGCCAAGTCTCTCGAAAATGTCAGGATCGACGCATCGCCACCCGCGAGTCCCGCTTCGACTTGCGTTTCTGCCAGCGCGAGCAGCATCTTGCACGAATGCAGCCGCATCTCGTCCCAGAACTCACTCGGCAGCCCACGCAGGATGTCGAGCCGAGCCCCTTGAATGGCGAACCTTCCCTGTACTTTGGCCAGATCGCGTTCGAGCTTGTTGATCGTGAACTTCTCTCCCCGCGTTTGTCCGTACTTCTTTTCGTGCTCCAACACCTCCTTGAGCGAGTCGATCATCTCTTGAAAGACACCGCCGAGTTCATCTTTGGCCTTGAGGGCTGAGGGCTCGTCTTTGACCGATTCCAAGAGATCAGCGGCGGCTTCAAAAGCCTTGAGCATCCGCTTTGCTTTACTCACGCCCCCACCGCAACCTGCAAGCAAGACGATGAGACAGGCGAATAGCAGAAATCCTTTGTTTCGTTGGCGGCATTTCGCTTTTGAAGATTTCATCATTGATAACCACAGAACTGATTAGCAGGATTAGAAACGGCGGGACGTCACCATTGCCAGCGAGGGCATTGCCGGCGAATGCGGCAAACCATCACCACGCTAGTCTATCACGACGGCCGGGGATTTGCACTTTTCAGCACGACGCAGCAGGGACCCACGGCCCCGAATTCTAATGCCTGCATCAGGTACTACCGGAAGAATGAGAAAAGGTTACAGCTTCGCCAGCGAACTCTCGACCGCCGCCAATTGCTGTTCGACCTCAGCCAGCTTTTCCCGCTGCTGCTGCACGACTTCCGCGGGGGCACGGCTGACGAAGTTCTCGTTATTCAGCTTGCCTGAGAGGCTTCCGATAAACTTGGTGAGCTTGTCGCGCTCGCCGGAGAGCCGTTTCTTTTCCGCCTCGACGTCGATAAAGGCGCTTACGTCAACGTAAACCTCAACGCCCGCCTGCTTGCCCGAGAGTGCCACGCTGGCCGAAGTTTCCGGCGGAGCGGCGTCCGGCCCAAGTGTCACACCCGTGGCACGGGCCATCTGCGTGAAATAAGGCTGCATCGCCGTCAGCCGGGCTGCTTGCTCGGCATCGCACTTCACGCTGAACTCAATCGCTTCCTTCTGCGGCACGTTTTGACGCGTGCGAATCTCACGCACAGCACTCAACACTGCCTGGAAGTCAGAGAACTGCTCGGCGATTGATTCGTCAATGTGCGAAACCTGCGCCTCAGGCCAAGGGGCGATGCAGACGCTCTCGGCGGTCGCCTCTCCCAGAGCCGCTGCCGTCAGGCCGCGGGTAGGCGCCACTTCCCCCAACAACTGCCAAACCTCTTCGGTCAAGAAGGGAATGAAAGGATGCAACAACCTGAGCAAGTTATCAAGCACAGCGGCAAGCACCCGCTGAGCCACGGCCCGCTGTTCAGGCACCGCAAACCGTGCTTTGGTCATCTCCACATAGAAGCTGCAGAACTCATCCCAAGCGAAGTCATAGAGCGCTCGCGATGCATCGGAAAAGCGGTAGTTCGCCAAGTCGTCGGTCACTTGCTGGGTGACCGTTGCCAATCGTGAGAGCAACCAACGATCTTCGAGCAGCAAGTCCTCATTGCCAACGGCTGCAGGTTCATAACCATCAAGATTCATCAGCGCAAATCGCGAGGCGTTCCACAGCTTGTTGCAGAAGTTGCGGCCCAGCTCAAACCGTTCGCTAGTGACCGCCCCGCGCTTGTGGGCCTTCTCCTCATCGGTCTGCGCCCATTGGGTGCTGAACGATGCGCCGCACTTGTCACACTCGACGACCGGCAGTGTGCGGTTCTTTTTCGTCTGCTTGAGATGCTCCTCGCAGTGCGGGCAAACAAACTCGACCGGCATCCGCACGTCTTGCGTTTCGGTCGTCAGATAAGCAATCCCGAACCGCAACGCGTCCGCTCCAAAGCGATCAATCACATCGAGCGGATCGACCCCATTGCCCTTCGACTTCGACATGGTTTCGCCATACCCGTCGAGAATCTTCGGGTGGATGTAAACTTCAGGGAACGGCACGCCGCCCATGTTGTACTCACCCATGAGTACCATCCGCGCGACCCACAGCGTAATGATGTCGCGCGAAGTCACCAGCGTGCTGGTTGGGTAGAAGGCCTTCAAGTCGTCGGTCTCGTCGGGCCAGCCGAGTGTTGAGAAGGGCCAAAGGGCGGAACTGAACCAGGTGTCGAGGACGTCGTCTTCGTGGAAAAAGCCACAAGATTCGAGCACAGATCTTGCCGATCCGACCTCATCGTTCTTGAGACACACTTGGAGATGAACATTTTCAACGCTTCTGAACTCGGGAATCTGTGCTTTACCATCTACTACTACAATTAGGATCCCGTTGATAGAGAAACACAGGTTAGAAGCTTCGATTTCCGGAGTGAGCGCTTGAACCAGTTCTATTAGCGTTGACCAATCTTTACTGGCGTTTCTATTCCAGGTAGCGCTCCAAACCGGAATCCGATGCCCCCACCAGAGTTGCCGTCCAATCGGCCAGTCGCGTTTCTCCCCAAGCCAGTCGAGATAACTCTTGCCATACCGCTCAGGAACAATCCTCGTGCGTCCCTCGGTCACGGCATCCATTGCTGACTGGGCTAGCTCGTCCATCTTGACAAACCACTGATCCGCCAAGTACGGCTCGATCGGCGTCTTGCTGCGGTCGCTGTGGGCGAGGTCGATTTCGCGGTCTTCGACATCGGTTTCTGGGTCGTGGAAACCATCCTCGGCCAGCGCGTTGCTCACTGCTTCGCGAGCCTTTTTCATTGTCAGGCCACGGAACTGCTCGGGCACACTATCCGCCAGCGTCCCGTCGGGGTTCATGATGTTGATCGTGCCGATGTGCTCGTTGCGTTGCCAAACCTCGTAGTCGTTCGCATCATGCGCGGGCGTGATCTTCACGCAGCCCGAACCTAGTTCCGGCTTCGCCCATTCGTCGGCAATGAGAGGGATCTCACGATCAGTCAAAGGCAGTTTCAACTTGACGCCGCGCTGGGCCATGTCGCGGAGCGTTTCAAGCTCCGCTAACTTGCTGCTGATGCGTTCAGCCAGAGCGTCAAGCTGCGCCTGAACCGCCTCCTTTTCTTTCTCCGGCGAAGAAGCAAGCTTGGCCTCTAGTTCTGTTTGCGTCTTCGCCAGCGCCGCCTTCGGGTCAGGGTGCACGGCAACCGCCGTATCACCTAGCATCGTCTCGGGCCGTGTGGTGGCAATCGTGACGAACTCAGGTTCGCCCTGTTTGGGGTCAATCACGGGATAGCGAAAGTGCCAGAAGTGCCCTTTGATCTGCGTGTGATACACCTCGTCGTCGGAAACGGCCGTCTGCAAGAACGGGTCCCAGTTCACCAGCCGCTTGCCACGGTAAATCTTGCCATCGGCGAACAGTTTGAAGAATGTCTCCCGCACGGCCCGCGCACATTGATCGTCGAGCGTGAACCGCGTTCGCTCCCAATCGCAACTCGCCCCAAGCTGCTTGAGCTGCCCAATGATCCGCTTTTCGTACTGCTCTTTCCACTTCCAAATCCGCTCGACGAGTCCCTCGCGCCCACCAATCTCGGGACTATGCCGCGTAAGCCCTTCTTCTTCCTTGAGTCGCCGCTCGACCACCGCCTGCGTGGCGATCCCCGCGTGATCGGTCCCCGGCTGCCAGAGGACCTCAAAGCCGGCCATCCGCTTCTGCCGCACAAGAATATCTTGCAACGTGTTGTTAAGCGCATGCCCCAAGTGCAACGCTCCGGTCACATTCGGCGGCGGAATCACGACGGAGTATGGTCGCTTTTCCCCCGAGAGAACCTTCTGCGGGTCCGCATGGAAGTAGCCCTGCTGCTCCCAATGGGCATACCACTTCTCTTGAGCGGCTTTGTGGTCGTATTGCGAAGGGAGTTGGCTGAAGTCGGTCATGGGGGGAGGAAGTATACAGTGTTCAGTTTTCAGTGTTCAGTTCGCAAGCCGGGAGCGTCAGAGCCCGGATAGCCTCTCGGAGAGAAAAGCGTTCTGGCTTATCGCGGAGCAAGCGCGGCGGCAAAACTCCATTCATCACTCCGCACTCATCATTGATCACTTCGACAAAGCTTGTACTCGATCGAGTCCACCAGCGCTGCCCAGCTTGCTTCGATCACGTTCTCATGCACGCCGACCGTGCCCCAGGCTTCGTTGTCGTCGCGAGACTCGATCACCACACGGACGCTGGCCGCGGTAGCCGCTTCGCTGTTGATGACGCGGACTTTGTAGTCGACCAGATGCATTTCATTAAGCTGCGGGAAGTGGCCGTTCAGCGCTTTCCGAAGTGCCGCATCCAAGGCGTTCACCGGGCCGTCCCCTTCGGCCACTTCGTGACGAACTTCGTCGTTAATCTTTAGCTTGACCGTCGCTTCTGTCACCGGCGTGCCGTCGGGATGGCGGTCGACATCAATGTGGTACTTAATCAGCTCGAAGTGCGGTTCGTGCGTGCCGGCCAGTTTCTTGAGTAAGATTTCGAACGACGCCTCGGCGGCCTCGAATTGGTAGCCTTGGTTTTCCAGCTCGACGACCTCTTTGAGGACGCGGCTCATCAGGTCTTTGTCCTGGTCGAGCTTCAGCTTCTCAGCGAGAGCCAGGATGTTCGAGCGGCCCGACAATTCGCTTACGAGTACGCGACGTTCGTTCCCCACGGATGCCGGTTCGATGTGTTCGTAGCTGCTGGCAGCCTTGGCAATCGCGTGGACGTGCATCCCACCTTTGTGGGCGAACGCACTTTGCCCAACAAATGGCTGTCCGTTGCGGGGCAGCATGTTGGCGATTTCGTAAACGTAACGTGACAGCTCGGTCAGTCTCTCTACTCCGCTACCGCCGAGCGCCTGATAGCCTTCTTTCTTGAGCGCAAGATTCGCCACAACGGAAATAAGATCGGCGTTGCCGCACCGTTCGCCGAAGCCGTTGATTGTGCCCTGCACGTGCTCCGCTCCCGCGTCGATTGCAGAGAGCGAGTTCGCCACCGCTAGTTCACTATCGTTGTGCGTGTGAATACCCAGCGGCTTGTCAACTTTCGCCGCAGCTTCTTTCGTGATCTCTGCAACTTCCTCCGGCAAGCTCCCGCCGTTGGTGTCGCACATAACGATGATCGACGCCCCCGCTTCTGCCGCGGCTTGAATCGTCTGCGGTGCGTAGTCGGCGTTCGCTTTCCAGCCGTCAAAGAAATGCTCCGCGTCGTAGATCACCTCTTTGCCCTCGGAGACGAAAAACTCAACCGTCTCGCGAATCATCGCCAGGTTCTCTTCGAGCGAAACACCGAGAACCTCGGTGGCATGAAAGTCAGAAGTCTTACCAACGATCGTCACCACGGGCGTTTCCGCTGCCATCAGGGCCAGCATCCCCGGATCGTCCTTCGCCATCACGCCTCGCCGTCGCGTCATGCCGAAGGCACACAGCTTCGCGTTGTTCTTGAGTGGTTTCTCATGCAACCGCTTGAAGAAATCCGCATCCTTGGGATTGGAAAGCGGATAGCCCCCTTCGATAAAATCGAAACCCAGCTCATCAAGCCGCCGAGCAATGAGCACCTTGTCCTCCAACGAAAAGCTCACCCCCTCGCCCTGGGCCCCATCGCGGAGCGTTGTATCGTAGATTTGGATGGTTTTCATCAATTTCTCTGGACGTGACCGTGGCTGGAACTCAGGCGCGAATCTCTGATTTTAGTTGGATTCGACAACTATTTGAAGGCGAGGCTTCTTGCTACTACTCGAAGCCAAATATGGCCAATAAACGCGGTCTGCAAGCGAATAACCCACACAATAGGAACCCTGGAGAGGCCCAGAGGTTCGACCCTGGAGTAGTTGCCACTTGGAATAAGCTACACTCTCGAGCTGGAAACTCCCCGCACTACGCTCATTAGCGAGCGTCCCTCGAGTATTAAGAAAGCGATTAAGAAAATGGTTTCTTCGACGATTCTGTTCATCGGTATTGTATTGGCAGGCCTGCTCGTTGCCGGCGCGTTTCAAGCCAAGAATCGGTCCGTCAGGGCAATAGGTATAGGCGCGGCGTTTGTGGTGTTGATGTTGTCCTTCGTTTTGGCTTCTTTCCGGCACGTCGGTGAAGATTCCATTGGCGTTGTGAGCAAGAGCATTGGTTTGAAATCACTTCCGCCAGGACAGATCATTGCCACCGATGGAGAAAAAGGACCACAGGCAGAGATTCTTCCTCCAGGCTGGCAGCCTTGGTACTGGCCTTTCATCTACGATATCGAGATGTACCCAGTCGTCGAAATTGAACAGGGACAAGTTGGCATGCTGACCGCTTCGGACGGGAAGCCGCTTCCGCCGGGGATGACCTACGCTCCCGAGTGGTCGCCGGAGACGCGTAAGCAGATGCTCACCGATGCTCGCTATTTCTTGACCGAAGGTGGCGGGCACAAAGGGCCACAAACCTCGGTGCTTAAGCCGGGGCTTCATCGCTTCAATCCGAAGTTGTTCAAAATGGAGCCTGCTCCGTTGCTGACGATCGGTAAGACAGAAGTCGGTGTGGTGAAATCAAACGTCGGCGATGCAGTCACGGACCGCGATCCCGAACTGGAGCGGGGCCAAGATCGCCTTGTCAGTAAAGGCCAACGTGGAATCTGGCGCAGTCCTTTGGAGCCAGGGCAGTTCTACGAGTACAGCCATTCAAAGGCTTACGAGGTGGAGAAAGTCTCAACCCAAGAGAAGATCGTTCACTACACAGCCAGTCAGGGGCAACGCTCTGACAGTAGTGAGGAACGTGAAATCATGGTTCGTACATCCGATGGTTTTACCTTCCCCGTTGATGTTCGAATCGCCTATGTGATCGAACCGCGTAACGCGCCATTGCTGGTTGCATCCGTAGGCGACGACCAAGAGGGGCTGAGACGCGTGATGAATTCCAAGGTCCGTTCGATCTTTCGCAACAACGCTGAAGATGTGAAGGCACTGAGTTACGTCCAACAACGTTCCGAACAAGAGTCGCAATCCCGCGATGCCCTCCAGGAAGAATTATCCAAAATTGGTGTTACGATTACCGATGTGGCTATTGGCGACGTTGGCGATGAGAAGACTCTTGGCCAACTCTTAAAAACACAGACGGACCGAGAAATCGCTCTTCAGGAGCAGGAAACCTTTCGAGAACAGCAGCGGGCTGCCGAGCAAGAGAAAGAGCTAACCCGTACGAAGCAAGAAGCCCAAGAAGAAATGCGTTTGGCCACTGCGAAATATGAAGTCCAAATTGCCGAGCAAGACAAGGAAAAGCAAATCATCGCCGCGGGGGCGGAGGCGGAAGCCGTGAAGATCAAGGCCGAAGCTCAAGCCGCTGCTTACAAGCAAATCGCTGAGCAAATCGGCAGCGGCAACGCGGCAATGATCGAACTGCTAAAGATCATAGGTGAGCGGAACATCTCGATCACGCCTCGCGTGATGGTCGTCGGCGAAGCCAACGGCAAGAGCGGCGACGCCCAAACCACGGCTCTGATTGGCACGATGCTCGACACAATGGTGAGCGAAGCTCCGAAGCCCAAAGCAGGCAGATGATTTTTTGTCAACGAATTGCGCGAATCACACGAATCGGTCTCGTGGTGTCCGAGCGACGTGTCCATCGGTGGCAATAAATCATACTTGAATTTTCTGCACGCTTCTTGCCATACTTCGCAGGCTTGTGTTGAGAAGACTCAGGCCTGGAGGACCTAGCTACTCTTTGAGCGTCACCAACTCATCCGCAGGACTCCGCACAGCGATCAGCCCGCGGAAGTGGAACTCTTGCTGGACCTTGTTGTTGTGCAACTGGAGGCCCAGGGGGCAGATTCTCAGGCGGCTGGGCTCTTCGGTGTAGTCGCAGACCAGTTGTCCGTTGCTGACGATGCGAATGCGATTTCCATTGACCAACATTTCCAGCTGGTTCCACTCGCCGAGCTTCTCATAAGGAGCTACATGAATCGGGTCCTTCTGTCCTGGTGGGGCAATGCGTCCTCGTCCGCCTGCATCGTAGATTCCCCAATCTTGGCAGAACATCAGCAGAGGCCCGTGAAAGCCAAACTTATTTCGCGGTGTCGATATCCTCTTTCCAAGTGCCGCGACTGCTGAGTGCATGATGTGGAAATCCTTACCCACCGATTGCTTAACTTCGAGCAGAAGTCGGAAGTTGCGAAATGAATCTTTCGTAAACAAGTAGGTACTCATCGGCACAACAACTCCTGGCGGATTGTGCGCCCTGATCGCACCGTCGTTAACGGAAAACAGCTCGAAGTTCCCCTCCCACCCGTCAAGATTCTTGCCGTTAAACAACGAGATCGCTTCTTCGCCCGCGGGAAGTTTCACCGACGCTGCCCAGTCGGCGGTCTCCTTCGCTTCGGTCAGGCAACTGAGGGATGCCGCAAAAAATAAAGAAACGAACGACGCGCGAAAGAACATGGCGAAGATTTCCGGTGGGGGGAGAGATCGAAAGATTAGGCCGCGAAACGAGTCCTAATCATTGCCGAACTCAATCCCCTGAGCAAGCGGCAAGGCCGAGCCGTAGTTGATCGTCGCCGTTGACCGTCGCATGTACTGCTTCCAGGAGTCGGAACCGCTCTCACGGCCGCCGCCGGTGTCTTTCTCGCCGCCGAACGCACCGCCAATTTCGGCACCGCTCGTGCCGATGTTCACACCGACCAGACCGCAGTCGCTGCCTGTGGCACTGATGAAGCGGTGTGCTTCGCGCACGTCTCCGGTGAAGATTGAGGAGGAAAGTCCCTGTGGCACCGCGTTGTGCATTTCGATTGCTTCATCGAGTGAATCGTAGTCAATCAAGTAAGTCAGAGGAGCGAAGGTTTCCTCGAGCATGATTTCGGTTTGCTTGGGCATCAGCATCAGAGCCGGCTCGACGTAAGTTCCGCCTGCGGGAACGCCCTCGGTACGCGGTTCACCTCCGCAGATCAGCTTGCCACCCTGCCCTTTCGCAGCTTCGATGCTCGCCTGCATTTTTTCGAGCGCTGCCGCACTGACCAGTGGCCCGACGAGCGTTCCCTCGTCACGTGGGTCTCCAATGGGGAGCGACGCGTAGGCGGACTGCAAGCGATCGCTGAGCTTGTCGACTAGATCGCGATGGACGATCAGCCGCCGCAGACTCGTACAACGCTGCCCGCACGTTCCGACTGCGGCAAACACGATCGCGCGGACCGCCAGTTCCAAATCCGCCGACGGGGCAACGATCATCGCATTGTTGCCGCCCAATTCTAAGAGGCTGCGGCCAAGCCGCGCGCCGACGACCTCCGCCACGGTACGGCCCATCCGTGTGGAGCCAGTTGCGGAGATCAGCGGAAGCCTCGAATCAGCAGCCAGTGCTTTGCCAATTTCCGCATCGCCGATGACGACGCTTGAAAGTGCATCGGGTGCCCCGTCAAAGTTCTCTGCCACACGTCGGACCATTTCATGGCAAGCCAGTGCGGTGAGCGGCGTCTGTTCCGAAGGTTTCCAAACCACGGTGTCGCCGCAGACGAGCGCGATCATCGTGTTCCACGCCCAGACGGCAGCCGGAAAGTTGAACGCAGAAATTACACCGATCGGGCCCAACGGTTGGTACTGTTCGATGAGGTGATGCTCGGGCCGTTCACTGGCAATCGTGTTGCCGTAGAGTTGGCGAGAGAGTCCCACGGCAAATTCGCAAACATCGACCCACTCCTGGATTTCGCCCTCAGCCTCCGGCATGATCTTGCCTGCCTCCAGGCAAACCAACTCAGCGAGTTCGGTTTTGTGTTGACGAACCAAGTCGCCAACCTGACGAACTAGCTCACCGCGTCGCGGAGCCGGGACGCTTCGCCAAACGCGGAACGACTCTTGGGCCGCGGCAATAGCGCTATCGAGCTGATCGGAGGAACTGCTCGAAACGGGCAAGGTCGGTTTACCGTCAATCGGAGAGTTGGGATGTAGCAACTCCCCTGAGCCCGCAGTCGCCCTGCCGCCGATCACGCAACCTGGAGCGGCATCGGCAATCAGATCCGGAAGAAGTTTGGACGTGACGTTCATGTCGTAGTTCCCAGCCCCGTTGTTAGGTCAGCCGCCAACTTTCGAGCCGCGGCAATCGGTTCGCGCACTTGCTTGGCCGACTCGTAAGGCTTACCGAATTCATTATCCAAAAAGTCGGCAAGCTTGACATCTTCTTGGCGTACGAAGCCACTTTTTGGCAGTTGGCCGTTTACGTGCAGATCAAGCACGGCACACAGACTGGTCGCGGTGGTTATCTGAATCGAACTCGCGGGCTTACCACAAAGCTCGCCATGGTAGATCTTCCGCGCGTCGGCGACTTGCTCGTAATGCCCGTCGCGCCAGCCCGTAACTGTGCAGAAGGTTAGGACGACATCCTGATTCGTGAGCGGCACGGCCTGCTCGAGTAATTCCTTGAGCAGATCACGCCGCCCGTCGAGACGAAGACCTTGTAGCAGGAATGTCATCAAGTACTGATGGCCAATGTAGCGAACCGTTTTGTAATCAAGATCAGCGACCTGCCCAGCGAGCGTTTCGGTGAGCGTCCCCAGGCCGCCAGACGTGTTGAACGCTTCGTAGTCAACACCATCGAGGGCAAAATGTTCGAGCCCCTCCATCGGCTGCAGTTCGATGCGTTCTCCATTGCGAATGGCCTCGCAAGGATTGCAATACTCGTTGATCAGACCGTCAGTGCTCCATGTGAGGTTGTACTTCAGAAGGTTCGTTGGGTAGAGCGGCAACGCCCCCACGCGCATCTTCACCCGGTCAAGCTTTTCAAAGCCTTGGCAGAGATCATGGGCCAGGATACCGATAAACCCAGGCGCCAGACCACACTGCGGCATAAAGATTTGCCCGTCGGCTGACTTGTCGGCAATCTCCCGCACGGCTTTGGTCGTGGCGACATCTTCAGTGAGGTCGAAGTAGCTGACACCCGCCTCCAAAGCTGCCCGCGCGATTCCCTCGTTCTGGTCAAAAGGGCAGGCGGAAAGCACGGCCCGCGAACCACTGATGGCTTTGACGACCTTGTCCTGCTTGGTGACGTCGACGACGGCCGTCTCGACGGGGGTCTCTTTTTTAAGTCGCTCAAGAGCCTGTTCCGACAGATCGCCAACGAGGACTTCGTAGCGTCCTGAGTGATGGAGGATACGCGCGACCGCGCCGCCGATTTTACCAGCGCCCAGGATCGTGACTTTCGTTTTCGCTGAACTCAAAAGGCTTCCTCTTATTGTTTCCGGCTCTTATTTCTGAGCTTCTTTCGTGTCGGTTGATTCAAAGATTTTGTCCGCACTTGCCGCCACGAAGCCTTGGAACAGGTTGCCGTCGGCATCCGGGTAACGCTTGGCGAACTCGTAGTAGCAGGTCGGTACGGCAAGCTCGCCGCCATCGGCGAATGGCATCGGCAGTTGGTCGGCCATGGTGGAGCCCTGCTCAAGCAACACCGCGGGCGAGCCCTTCACTCTGCCGCCAGAATCATTCACGGCAAGGCCGAGCGATTCGACGACCTTCAGGACGTCTTCCACCTCGGTATGCTTCTCAAGACCGTTCACGCTTATGGTGAAATGATTCGGACGGATACCGACCGTTGTGAGCCATGCGGCGTACTCACTTTCCGCGAGCAGCGTTTCATATTCGTCGAAGGAGATCGGCTCCCACAGCCGCCCGGCCCAAAGCACGTCGGGGCTGTCTACGCGACTGGCATCAACTTGAGCCGCGCACTTCTGCAAAACCTCTTGTGCAGCAGGCGAGAGCTGATCGACCATTAGCTCGGAAAGAAAAATCCGTGGAAAGTCGGGCTGTGGCGGCAAGTAGCCAAACGCTTTGAGTTTCTTGGCGGGAAACTCGTACGGCTCAAATCGCTGGTAACCGAGAGCCAGGATATGTGGTTCTAGTTTCTCGAGGCCGATTGGCTCGAGCGCCAAAGTACGAAAGGCGACATGGTCGTTGAGAACGGTCTCGCCGCGTTCCTCAAAAGCAGCCTTGATCCGAGCCGCTTGGGGCGTCATCGCAACGTAATCGTCCCAGAGGGCCGCGAAGAACTGGTCGATATTCATTGTTGATTCCCATAGTTCATTGAATGTCAATTTAAGAGTAGTGCTAGAAGATACGTCCCTCTAGTGCATTTGATCTTTCCGCAGCAGTAATAAATAAGCCGCTACATACCGCCAGAGCATCGCGTACTGATATTCGTTTTTCCGGATTGAACTCCAGCATATTTTTAATGAGGTCTGCGATCTGAGGGCCAAGCATTCCAGGTACAAATCTGAGTTTTTCAAGTTCAACCTTGGAAAGATGCTGATTGTTGGCGGCCCTCTTCTGGGGGTTTCGTCCCGTGAATAATTGTGCCAAAGCCAAGCCCATCTGAAAAACGTCGCTAGCTACTGAGAGTTGAGATTCTCCCTTGGCATATTCAACGAGGTCGGGTGTTCTGTGGAAGAATGGCATCCCTGGGCCTACACTTTGCTTCATGAACTCACCTGCTTGCTCGTCCGCACTTTGGTCACTTACGAGTTTCATGAGCCCGAAGTCGCCTAGAACACAGGAGCGGCCTTTCACAAATATATTCTTTGGCTTGATATCGCGATGGACAACCTGGTCATCGAGTTCTGACAAATAGTTTAGCGAGGACAACAACTGCAGAGAGAAGCTAAGCTTTTCAACCAAACTGGAATTGTTGCTTCGGATAACATCCAGAAGCGTTCGTGGCAAGTACTCTGCTACAACGAAAGGACAATCGTCTTGGTATAGCCCCTCGTCGAACACTCGCATTACGCAAGGATGCTCGCAAGTTCTCAGAAACCCAACTTCTTTGAGGAAAGCATCGCGCCTTTCTGGTTTGGATACTCGACGAAAAATCTTCAGTGCGAATGTCGTTCCCTCGTTAGATCCATTTGTAGCAAGCATAAGGTAGGTTACTGCTGCCCCGCCTTTGCCAAGGAACTGTAGATTGCTATACCAAGTTCCAGAGTTGGATTCTATTGTCTCTTTGAACTCAAGCTTCAATTGGTCCTTTTCGATCTCGTTCATTAGTCACCGGCAAGAAGTTAAGAAGAGGGACCGTGTTCATAGAGCAAGTCCATTGAACCATTTGTATTCTCGCAAACGCAGGAACGAGAGTTACCTATCGATAGCAACATGGAAAAAAGGCGAGCTGGGGTTCGAGAGATCATATCCCCAAACGAGTTTTCCCGAATGAAACAATCTGTGCCACGCATCAAGTACTCTCTGCTGGTCTTCGATGTCACTAATCGATAGCTTCTTCTGGACTTCTCGCAGTACGACACTTTC
The DNA here is from genome assembly GCA_040218535.1 of Lacipirellulaceae bacterium. NCBI lineage: Bacteria > Pseudomonadati > Planctomycetota > Planctomycetia > Pirellulales > Lacipirellulaceae > Lacipirellulaceae bacterium. The sequence continues at coordinate 326,296 of JAVJRG010000005.1, forward strand.
TTGCGAGAATCCAGGTCCTCTATCGGCACATTCTTTCGCGACGTCGAACAATACTTTGTCTAGATTTAGGGTGGTCATTGATTTAGCTTTCTGCTCGAAAATCACTGATGCAGAGACCATGCAACGGCACTATCAATACATTTAGATTCTAAGCTGATTGTGGCTGAGAACAAGCTCGCGATACAGAAGTCCATAGTTAATCGCCATTGCAGCTTACTCCTCGTCTTCGTATTCCCACTCCTCATCCTCTGCCAGCTCGCCATCGTCTTCCTCTTCGTAATCGTACTCCTCATCCTCGTCCGCATCGAGTTCGTCCTCTTCTTCAGATTCGTCGTCCTCGTATTCCCACTCTTCATCCTCAGAGAGCTCAACGTCGTCGTCTTCGTCGTACCACTCCTCGCTGGCTTCGGACTCTTCTTCAGGGTCTTCAAGCGAGTCGTCTTCTTCGTACTCGTACTCTTCCTCGTCATCGGAAGACTCGTCCTCGGTGGGTTCGCACCTCTCGAGTTCGTCCTCCTCATCCTCCAACGCTTCTTCCTCTATCTCGTCGGAGGCTTCCTCATCAATCTCCTCTTCAACGATTGCAGCAGCTTCCGATTCATCTTCCTCCGCTTCGCTTGCCGCGTCGACTTCCAACTGCGCAGAAGAATTTAGTTCTTGCGCACTTTCATCCACGGCATCTTCTTCAAGAACGCTTTCTTCAGGCTGGCCATCGGCAGCCAATTCCTCCTCAATGGTCTCTTCGATATCGGTAATCGCAGAATCAATCGCCTCAGGATTCAGTTCACCGACCTCATCCTCCCACGGTGCAATCGCCGAAGCCGACTTCGCCACCGGGGCAGCAAGCATCGCTGTGGCCGCGGTTGCGGGTTCGGTTACGGCGGGCTCGGTCGCGCCGAAGCTCTTCTCAGTAGCCGGTCCATCCAAGCGAATCCGCCTTCCGCTTGTCGGTTTCGCCGTGGGCAGTTTCTCCAGGTCACTCGGCTCATCGACGTTCGCTGGCGGTGTGATCTTCGTAGGCCGGGGTGGCTTCGGCGGAACCGTCACCGCGGTGACAGGCTCATCGGGATCGACCTCGGGCTCTTCCTCGCCATTGCGGGCGAGCCAATCGGCCATCGTCATGGTGACTTCACGGGCCTTCGCACCGTTGTAGGCAGCGACGATTCCATCCTCGGCCATGAAGTCGATCAGCCGTGCCGCGCGACCGTAGCCAATGCTCAAGCAGCGTTGCAGCAACGAAACACTGCCGCGCTGCTCGCGGATGACGATTTCCACCGCTTCATTGTAAAGTTCATCGCGATCGTCCGCGGGCCCACCCGCGGAGGCAGCTTCTTGCTCCTCTTTGGTCTTCAACTCGATCAGTTCTTTGGCGAACTGTGGCGAGTCGGTCCCCACGAAGTCCGTGATGTCAGTGATCTCGTCGTCGGAAAGGAACGTCCCCTGCCCACGCAGCAGGGTACTCGTCCCTGGGGAGAGGAACAGCATGTCGCCGTTGCCAAGCAGCTTGTCGGCACCGTTCGCATCGAGCACCACTTGGCTATCGGTACGGCTGGCAACTTGGAAGGCAATCCGCGCGGGCAAGTTACTCTTGATCAGACCGGTGATCACATCGACGGTTGGCTTTTGCGTCGCGAGAATTAAGTGAATACCAACCGCCCGGCTCTTCTGTGCCAGACGAATGATGTGGTCCTGGACCTCTTTGCCGCAGGTCATGATCAAGTCGGCCATTTCGTCCGCCACGATCACGATGTAAGGCAAGCTCTTGGGAATCTGTTCCCACTCAGCATCGCTCCGTGGCTGCATACGGTCGCGCAGTTCTTCCTCGCTCAACTCGTTATAGACGGAAATCTGTCGCACGCCCGCTTTGGCGAGCAGCTCATAACGCTCTTCCATCTTGTCGACCGACCAGGCGAGGATCGCTTCCGCCTTGCGCATGTCGGTTACCACCGGGTGCATCAGGTGCGGCAGTTTCTTGTAGCCGGAAAGCTCGACCATCTTCGGGTCGATCATCAGCATCCGCACTTCATCAGGTCCGCGACTCATGAGCATCGAGACGATGATCGAGTTCAAGCAGACACTCTTACCGGTGCCCGTGCGACCCGCGATCAGCAAGTGAGGTAGCTTGGCAAGGTCCACGACCATCGGATTACCGGTGACATCTTTGCCCAGGTAGATGGGGATCTTCATCCGTCGTGCTTTACCGTTGGCTTCCTCGATCACCTCACGCATACGGACGACTTGGCGCGTGTCGTTGGGGACTTCGATCCCGACGGAGTTCTTACCCGGCAGCGGCGCGACGATACGCACACCCGGCACGCGCAGCGCGACGGCAATATCGTCCGCGAGGTTCATGATCTTCGCTAAACGCAGGCCAGCCTCGAGTTCCAGTTCATACTGCGCAATGACCGGCCCTGTTTCGATCTCGACGACTTTCACGTTGAAGCCGAAGTTCGCGAATGTTTTCTCGAGAACCTTCGCCCGACGGCGGACCTCTCGTTCGTAGTCCTCGTAGCAAACGTCTTCCGCTTCGAGCAGCAAATCGAGCGGCGGAAGCTGGTAGTCGAGATCGTCGACCCCTTGATGATCGGCCGCTTCAAGCTGTTCGATGATTTCCGTCCGCTCGTCGCGCTTGGTATTGGGGTTCTTGATCCGCAACGCGCCGGCCAGTTTTTCTTTTAGTCCACTCGCAACCGCAGCAGCCCCTGTTGCTACTTCTGCCGCGGGGTTTGCCGGGGTTTCTTCTTTGGGTGCGGGCGTTTTGATCGTTAACGGCTCAGGATCGGCTTCTTCCTCCTCTTCGTCCTCCCACTCGGCGTCCTCCTCGTCTTCTTCCTCGTAATCATACTCCTCATCTTCGCCCTCGGCTTCCTCTTCGTACTCGTATTCTGCCTCCTCGTCGTCCTCGAGTTCTGCAATATCGTCGAGGTCCGTCTTGCGTCGGTTCGAGCCTAGCGACGCAACCCGTCCGCCGATGCGACCAACCTTCACGAGCCCAGCCCCGCCGACAGCGGTGGTGGTTGTTGCGAACCGCAAGAGGAAGTAATCGGTCGAAAGCAGGATGCCGGCCAGCAGCACAGCGAAGGCGAGAATGTAGGCACCGAAGGAAGCGAAGTGCGATTCCAACAGCGCGTGCCCCATCGCCCCGACATAACCTCCTGCGCCAATTTCTGGGCCGGGAGTCGAGTTCGGCAAGGCCATCGTCGCCAGCGTGGCGACCGCAATCAACGATGCGGTCCATCCGAACCCACGAAGCACCGGCTGATCCACAGCACGGCGAAATATCAAGATCAGCGCCGTCACTGCCAACGAAGCCGCCACATAGATGGCTGCGTAGCCGACGCTGCTAAACAAATAGTGCGCGACATAAGCACCGGCGGCACCACACGCGTTGCTAATCGTTTCCTTGGGTGGAAAAACGAGCGTACTGGGCGGATCGGTGGCGTCATAAGTCCACAGCGCTGTCCCCACCAACGCGGCGACCACGAGCAGCAAGAGCGAGAATAGATCGAGCTTCAAGCTCCGATTTTCGAACATAGGCGACAATCAGGGGGCTGAGGATACGCTTCGGTCAAACAGAGTAAGAACCCACGCAGCAAGCCTTCGCTGGCGGCTCTCTTATTGGGCGCATCCGTGCCCAGCTAAATTGTCCCTAAAGACTCACGAGTCCAGTCCAGAGCCTTATCAAGAACTTCGGCCACCGGGCGTCCGCTAGCTTAGAAGTCGCTGGGCGTGCGACACGCTTTACGTGGTAGCGCAAATGCGTGTAATCGTGCGAACTGGAATGAACGCTACAAGCGAATCGCAGCCTAGAACCCCACAGCTTGCGCTGGTGGCTAGCGGTTCCATGGTTTCCAGTTCTAGCCCCCAGCGCGAGCTGCGGGGTTAAACTCCCAGTCACGAAGGCTTCAGAAAGTTCCGCGTCGCACGATACCGCCCATTACCGAGAGTTTTGAGCAGTGCGACCAATTCTCCCTGAGAGTTCACTGCCGCTACTTCGTCTATTTCGCCCAGCGAAACGTCTGATTTGATCTCTCGACCATGCGAGATCTCTTGCCACTCTTTCTCACCCAGAGTCAGCCGCGGAATTGCTTCGACCGCTCTGATTGCAGGCAAAAGGTGTGTTTCTAAGGTAGACGGTTCGATCGCATCGGTCGCTAAAGATTCCTCAACCCGAAAACTCCCAATCGCCGTCCTCTCTAGCCCGCTCATCACTGCTTTCGTGCCCAAAGCTTCAGCCAGATCGCGTCCAATGCTTCTTACGTAGGTCCCGCTGCCGCAATGGATGGTCAACTGAAGTTCGGGGTACTCAAATCCATCAACGGTGATTTCGTAGATCTCAACGGGCCGCGCTGCCAACTCGACCTGCTTCCCTTCGCGAGCCAACTTGTAAGCGCGTTGTCCTTGCTGCTTGATCGCCGAGTAGGCAGGCGGTCGTTGTTGGATCGTGCCAATGAAGGTAGGAAGTACCGCCTCAATCTGCTCAATCGTCGGAATCGGCACATCGGCATAGTTTGTGATTTCCGTTTCGACATCGTCGCTTGGGCTCGACTGCCCGAGCAAGAATATCCCGCGATAAGTCTTTGGCATCTGTTGAACGTACTGAATCAGGCGCGTCGCTCCGCCAAGGCACACCACCAGCACGCCCGTCGCAAGTGGGTCAAGCGTCCCCGCATGTCCTGCTTTCACAGGTTTGACGATCCTCTGCACGCGGTTCACCACGTCGCGCGAAGTGCAACCTGCCGGTTTGTTGATATTGAGAATGCCGAACATAAGAACTTCTGAGCCGAGAAGCGTCAGCTCTCGGGTTAAAACTTGGTTGCGCTGTCACCCGAGAGCTGACGCTCCTCGGCTCAAGCGTGATGCCGATGAGAGCGACTCTAGCGAGAGAGTTTTATTTGCGCGATAATATATGTTGCTGTTCCCATCTCGTATCGCCCTTGATCGAACACTGAAGTTTGTCAGAAAACCCTACCACCGACCAGCCGACGCCCGACCCCGAGTTCCAAAAGCTCACCGAGGCGCTTGCGCACTTTGAGATCGAACTCGAGCCCAGCCAAGTCGAACTGCTCGACCGTTACCGTGAAGTCCTTTGGCGAACCAACGAAACGATGAACCTCACGCGGCACACCACGCTGGCAAAGTTTGTCGGGCGCGATGTGGTCGATAGCCTGGAACTCGCCAAGCATATCGAGCAAGGCAATCGAGTGTTGGACGTTGGCTCTGGTGGCGGCGTGCCCGGTTTGGTAATCGCCATTTGCCGACCGGATCTGAAGGTTAGCGTTTGCGAGTCGACACAAAAGAAAGCCAAGGCACTATTTGCGATGGTCGAAGAGTTGGGCCTCTCCGTCCCGGTGCTCGCCTGTCGCGCGGAAGAAGCACTTGAACTCTCAACCTACAACACACTCACAGCACGGGCCGTTGCGCCGATGGCGAAGCTTCTCTACTGGTTCAACCTGCACTGGGACGCCTTCGAGGAGCTACTGCTAATCAAAGGGCGAAGCTGGGTCGAGGAGCGAGCTGAAGCACGCCATCGTGGGTTCATGAAACCCTTGGAACTTCGCAAACTGAGCGAATACCCCATGCTGGGTGGCGGCGAGAGCGTTATTCTGAAGCTGTGGCGTAAAGAACAGTAGTCACTTGGGGTTTAGCCGCTAAAATCATGGTTTGCGCGGAGCCGAAAGCCCGCCAATCGGGGCCAAAAATTAGAACCGCAACTACTTCAAAACCGGAACACAAGGACTTACCCATGGCCGACGAAAAGAAAGAAACTGAAGCAGCCGCCCCCGCTGAGGGAAAACCTCAAGAGCAGCAACGCGTTCAAGTCGACGATTCCGGGGCGGCTTGCTCTTACGCCAACTTTTGCCGCGTGACCGGCACGCCCGAAGAGTTGATTGTCGATTTTGGCCTCAACTCTCAGCCTTTCGGCGTGCCGTCTGAGCCCGTTCAGATCACTCAGCGGATCGTCACAAATTACTATACAGCCAAGCGGATGCTTCACGCTTTACACCTCTCCGTGCAGCGTCACGAGCAAGCCTTCGGCAAGCTCGAAACAGACGTACAGAAACGCGTTGTGGCTCAGCCAGGGCAACAAGCGGCTCCACAGCAGTCTTAGTTTTTTGAAGAATCCTGAAGTTCTGCCAGGATTCTCCGGTATTTCCTTGCATTTGAGCGTGCCTCAGATAGCTTAGCGGTATTGCGAAACTGCTTTCGCAATACCGCACTTCCTTGGTGGCAGTTTCACACACTGTCCTCACAGCAGTCATCTTCGAACCTCCGAGCGCCTGATGCTTTTCCGTTTTGCTTGTTTCTTTGCAGCCTTAACACTGGCTGCTTTTTCCGCACCTTCAGCATCAGCTTACGTTCCCAACGAATACCAGGCGAACTATGACGAGGGCTACCAATTTGGCTTTGACAAAGGCCATGAAGTTGGGTGGGGCAAAGGCTATGACAGCGGCGTAACCGACGGGACGGCAGACGGTGAAGAAGCTGGCTTCGATGATGGCTGGGACACCGCGTATCAACCGGCCTACGACGCCGTCTACAGCGGTGCCTACGAGGTCGGTGCCGCCGAGAGCTACGTCGTAAACTTTGCTGCTGGTTTTCTCGAAGGCTTCAAAGAGGGTGAGGCTTACACCGAGTATTTGAATTCGAGCGCTACCAACAGCATACGCAACGTAGCCTTTACAAACTTGTTCGGGTCTGGGTCACTTTATGTAGCGAACCCAGGGTATGGTAGCTGGCCAGGTTCTTCCTCCATCACAATCTATAGTGGCGTCAACATCTACGACTACAATCTCGTCGCACTAGAGTACGATTGGACAGCCTACTGGTACGACGAAGGCTACGACGCCGGCTATGACGAAGGCGTCGAGGTTGGCGAAGTCGAAGGCTACGACGCGGCCTACCAGCCCGCCTTCGATGTTGCTTACGAAGCTGCCTTCATTGAGGGCGAAGTCGAAGGAGCCGAGCAAGGCGAAATCGACGGCATCGATGACGGCTACGACGATGGCTGGGATTCGACAGCAACTCTGGGCGAAGACGATGGCTTCATCTACGGCTTCGCTTTCCAACAGGCGGGCGGATCACTCGAAGACTTGGGACTCAGCCAGCAGCAGATTGCTGCTCTGGAAAGTTACAATACACTGACGAGTGTCCCTGAACCAACGACCGGCCTGCTGGCCCTTGGACTATTCGCCAGTTGTTGTCTCGTCCGAAGAAAGCACGCCTAGCAGCAACTAAAGCGTGTGTCTGCGGCCTGATTTCGCCGCTGGACTCGTCCAGCGTTGAAGACCCTTACTAATTGAGTACAACGCGAATTCAGAAACCTGCCGCGCTATCCCTGGCTCAGGATGCGGCTCTTCTCCATCGCATCCTCAGCCTTCTGGATGTAACTCATTTCGTTCGTCCCAGCGTAGGCGCGCTGATAAGTGACGCTCATCGCTGTGAAGCTAAACGGATCCTCCGGGGCAAGCTCGGTGACCTTCTCCGCATGAGCGATCGCCTCGTCATGCTTTCCCTGCCGCTGTAGCACCACGGCCAAAGCCGAGTGAGCCAGCGTATAGTTCTCATCGATCCCAAGTGCCTCGTTAAGCTTCTCGACGGCTCCATCCAGGTTGCCTTCGTTCTTCAGCTTGTCGGCTTCGTCATAAAGTTGGGTCAGTTGGTCACTCATCGGATCGCTCTTTCTGTCTTTCGCTTGGGTTACTTCTGGGTCAGAAACCAGTTTAAAACAATGGTGCTAGCTGCGACCAGTGCCGAAAGCTGAGGATTCGCATCTCGACGAAATTCACTACTGCTAGCACTTTGGGGAATCGTTTTGTTAAGTAACCGCGCGGAAATGCTACCAATCACTAACCCCGCATAACCGGACTGACCGATACCACACGTAGCAAGAGTAACTGCCTCCCGCGGCAGTTGCCCAACTTTTTGCTACCGCAGCAACTCCTCAGCGAAGGACCCAGCATCGTGTCGATCCATCCGACAGCGTTAGTCAGCCCACATGCTCAAGTGCACAGCGGCGTAGAAATCGGCCCCTTTTCGATCGTGGAAGCCGGGGCGGTTGTCGGACAAGATTCCAAACTGGCTGCTCATGTGACGATCAAGCAGGGCGTGACGATCGGCCGCGAGTGCCAGATTCACGAGAATGTGGTCGTCGGCGGACTCGCCCAACATACCAATCCGCCGGGTGAACCTGGGAATGTGATTGTGGGAGAACGGTGCACGCTGCGAGAGAACGTCACCATTCATCGCCCGCTGCACACCGTCAGCGAAACTCGGCTCGGCAACGATTGCTTCCTGATGGCCGGAGCCCACGTCGCGCACGATTGTGTGGTTGGCAGCAATGTCATCCTGACGAATAACGTCCTCCTGGGAGGCCACGTTCATGTGGGCGACCGTGCTTGCCTCGGCGGAGCGGTTGCCGTGCATCAGCATTGTCGGGTTGGTCGCCTTGCGATGATCGGCGGTTGTGCTCGCGTCGTCCAAGACGTTCCACCGTTCGTTCTCACCGACGGAGAAACGGCTCTCATTGTTGGACTGAATCGAATTGGCCTCCGCCGCGCCGGTTTTGATCGCCATGACGTGAGTAGCCTCAAGGAAGCGTATCGTCTGATCTACCGTGAAGGCTTGTCTTTCGAGGAGATGATCGAAGCTGTCGAAGAGAAGTTCGCCGGCACCCCCGCCGCGGAGTTCGCTGAGTTCTTCAGCCACAGCCGCCGCGGTTTCGTCCAAGAACGCCGCAGCCCACCGCGGGCAGCGATCCGCCTGCATCCGGCAGCGGAAAAAGAATCGGTGGAAGGGAAAAGGCTTGCAGGCTAGTGGTGCTGAATACCAGTTCAAAGTTCGACTGGCTATTATGAGCCGGTAGTCTTTTTCGCTTCGCCGCGTTTGATGGGGGCCTTGATCTGCTTTTTCGCTGGGAAATACTTCATGAGCTCTTCTGTGTGAGTCGATTCCTCACCGTCAATTATCTCTTTCGAGGAATACTTCACGAGTCCCCAGCCGGGAGCGAAGTAAAGCGTTGACGCATATTCGCCCTCAGTTATCCGATAAACCACGCAGCGAAAATTTCCCGCGGGCACCTTCACTTGCTTGTCGGTGCCAAGGCACTCGACTTGCGTCGGCTCTTCCGCTTCCTCGTCCGCGCGATAGGTCCACTTTTGGCCCGCCTTGGGATTCGACTTGAAGACCAAAAACTGACGATCCAGCTTAGGTGCGTTTGCATCTTCGTCCAAAAGGATTGTTGCTTCGTGCTGGCCCTGTTTGTCGTTACGTAGCCAGAGAGAGTAGTCACCCTCTTCGTACTGATACCAAACCTGCTCGCCTAGCAAGTAAACGCCACGCACGATCGAGACGCTTGCAGAGATCTCTTCCTCAGCCCCGGGTTGCTTGTCCGTCACTCGGTAAACCCAACGGCTGCCGAGCGCCATCGGAAAAAGCGAAGCCGAGGACAATCGCTTGTCCTCGGCTTTAGGTGTGCTTTTCGATTCCTTTGCCTGTGCGCTATCTGAGGGAAACGCACCGATGAGCAGAGCTACCGAAACGAACCCACACACAACAGCGTTCTTCATCGAATCTCTCGCAGGCTAAACTTTTCGTTTAAGCACTCAGCGCCGCTTGGGCAGCTGCCAAGCGGGCAATCGGCACGCGGAACGGGCTGCAGCTCACGTAGTTCAGACCAACGCTTTGGCAGAACTGGATGCTCTCGGGGTCGCCGCCATGCTCGCCGCAGATGCCGCACTTGAGGTTCTTCTTCGCCTCGCGGCCCTTCTTCACGCCCATTTCGACCAACTGGCCCACGCCCGTCGAGTCGAGGGTCTGGAACGGATCACGCGGCAGGATTTCTTCGCTCAAGTAGTCCGGCAGGAACGTGTTGATGTCGTCACGGCTGTAGCCGAACGTCATCTGCGTCAGGTCGTTCGTGCCGAAGCTGAAGAAGTCAGCATGCTCGCCAACTTGGTCAGCGGTCAAAGCGGCACGAGGAATCTCGATCATCGTGCCGACCAGGATCTTCAAGTCGCCTTTACTCTTCTTCGCTTCCTGAGTCTCCTTGATGACTTCCTTCACACGGTCGCTCAGCAATTTCAGCTCAGCGGCAGTGCCAACCAGCGGAATCATGATCTCCGCTTGAGCATCAATGTTCTTGCCTTTGCATGCGATGACCGCTTCGGTGATCGCTTGCACTTGCATATCCAAAATCTCTGGATAGGTAACCGCCAAACGGCAACCACGATGGCCCAGCATTGGGTTTGCTTCGTGAAGTGCCGCGACGCGGCTGCTGATTTCGTTGGCCTTCACGCCCATCCGCTTGGCCAAATCTTGTTGGCTCTTGGCATCGTGCGGCAGGAACTCGTGCAGCGGTGGATCCAGCAAACGAATCGTAACCGGCAAGCCCTTCATCGCGGTGAAGATGCCAATGAAGTCCTTGCGTTGGACCGGCAGCAACTTCTTGAGCGCCTTCTTGCGGTCTGCTTCGTTCGTGGCGAGGATCATCTCACGCATCGCCATGATGCGATCGCCCTCGAAGAACATGTGTTCGGTACGGCAAAGTCCGATACCTTGTGCCCCGAACTCGCGAGCCTTCTTCGCGTCAGCCGGTGTGTCGGCGTTCGTGCGGACGAGCATCTTGCGGTACTTGTCGGCCCAGCCCATTACCGTGGCGAAATCGCCGGAAAGTTTTGGCGTCTGAGTGTCGACTTCACCGGGCATCACTTCGCCGGTCGAGCCGTCGATCGAAAGCGTGTCCTTGTGGGTGAACTTCTTGCCGTTCACCTTGATGGTTCGCTTCTTCTCGTCGATCTCGATTTCACCCGCACCGGCAACGCAGCAACGTCCCCAACCACGGGCGACCACAGCCGCGTGGCTGGTCATGCCGCCCGTGCTAGTGAGAATACCAGCGGCCGAGTGCATGCCGTCGATGTCTTCAGGGTTGGTTTCCTTGCGTACGAGCAGCACCTTCTCACCTGCGTGAGTCCGCTCGACGGCCTCCTCCGCGGTGAAGGCGAGCTTGCCAACGGCGGCACCTGGTGAGGCCGGCAAACCGCGAGTGAGGATTTCGGCCTTCTTCTTGGCTGCGGGGCTGAAGCTCGGGAGCAACAATTGCGTCAAGTCGCCCGCTGGGATGCGTAGGACAGCCGTCTTCTCGTTGATCAGCTTCTCCTTGACCATGTCGCAGGCAATCTTCACGGCTGCTGCACCGGTACGCTTACCGTTGCGAGTCTGCAGCATGTAGAGCTTGCCTTTCTCGATGGTGAACTCGATGTCCTGCACGTCCTTGTAGTGCTTCTCGAGCTTGTTCTTGATCTTCAGCAGCTCCTCGTAGACCTTCTTGTTCCACTTGGTCATTTGCTTCACGGGCTGTGGAGTTCGAATGCCGGCAACCACGTCTTCGCCCTGGGCGTTGATGAGGAACTCGCCGTAGAACTCGTTCTTGCCGGTCGACGGATCACGCGTGAACGCGACGCCCGTGCCCGAGTCTTCGCCCATGTTTCCGAAGACCATCGATTGCACGTTGACCGCGGTGCCGAGCAAGCCGGTGATGTTCTCCACCTGGCGATAGCGAACCGCACGCGACTGCATCCAGCTCTTGAAGACCGCTTCAATGGCCAGCTCCAATTGATCAACCGGGTCTTGCGGGAAAGGCTTGCCGTAATGCTTCTTGAAGACCTTCTTGTACTCTGCACAAAGCTTGACCATGCCTTCGGTCGGCACGTCGGTGTCTTCCTTCGCACCGTACTGCTTCTTAATCTTGTCGAAGGCGACTTCAAAGTGATGGTGATCGACATCGCAAACGACGTCGCCATACATGTTGATCAGGCGACGGTAGGCGTCGTAAGCGAAACGCTCGTTGCCGGTGGCGTTGGAGAGTCCAACGACCGATTCGTCGTTGAGGCCCAAGTTAAGAATCGTGTTCATCATGCCCGGCATTGAAACGGCTGCACCGGAGCGAACCGAAACCAACAGCGGCTCTTTATTGTCGCCGAACTTTTTGCCCAGCTCCTTCTCCAGCGTCTTGATGTTCTTGCGAACTGCATCCATCAATCCCGCGGGCAGCTTCTTCTTGTTCTTGTAGTAAAGGTCACAAACTTCGGTGGTGAGCGTGAAACCTGGAGGGACCGGCAGTCCGATGCTGGTCATCTCAGCCAGGTTGGCTCCTTTGCCGCCCAGCAACTGCTTATCTTTGCCGTTGCCTTCGGTCTTGGTCGAACCGAAGTAGTAGGTCATCTTAGGGGCACGACTAGGTTTCTTGTTTGTGGCTTTCTTAGCCATGACGGAGTTACCTTCCAAAAAACAGGGGCAAGTTTGTGTATTACTAGCTATGTTCTAATAGTGAGGCGACGCCCGGTCATAAGGAACCAAGAACCGTCGCAAAAGGGATGCTGTAGAGAGCCCGCGTGGGCCGAAAATCGAACCAGATACCGTATCTGCCCTAGGCGGAATCGTCAACCGGGCGACCAGCCAAGTACGCCTGTAACGCCGTGAAACAAGACATGTCGAGCCGCCCTCCGAACTCCACATCCGACGGTACAGGCAACGTCGCACCGGTGGGGATCGTCTTCGAGCTTGCTCTCGGCCTGGCTGGGGCACTGCTAGCCAAATGGTACGGCTTGCCGATCCGCGAGTGGCTTACTCCTGAATCTGGGGATCTCGTGCGCGGCGTGCTGGCGACCCTTCCGATGCTCGCCCTGTTTGCCGCCACGATGGTGATCGCCTGGGGGCCGCTGGTCCGTCTCCGCGAGCGAGTTCAGGGCTTCGTGAGCGAGCTGTTTGCCGAGTCGAACTTGCCCCAACTAGCCGCCCTGGCCCTGGCCGCCGGCGTCGGCGAAGAAATCCTCTTCCGCGGAGCCATCCAACCCATCGTCGCCGAGTGGACCAGTCCCGTGCTGGCTCTCGTCATCGCCAGCTTCCTCTTCGGCGCCGTCCACGCGGCGACCCCAACGTACTTCATCGTGGCGACGTTGGTGGGGATGTATCTCGGCTGGTTGTTTCAGCAGTGGGAAGATCTCAGCGCGCCGATCATTGCCCACGGGTTGTATGACTTTGTAGCGCTGTGGTGGTTGAGGAGTAAGACGTAGCGTGGGCTGTGCCAATTTAATTACTTAGCAGAGTTCGGAGTTTCAGCTGAGGCACTTTGCCTAGTCCGCCCACCGCAATGGGTTTATATTGGATTCTCCTTAATAAGCCAGCTTATCTTGGAAATTTCCAACTAATAACGATTTATCCGACTGGGAGACAAAGCTAGATGGCAACCGCGAATGTACCAACCGAAACCGATCCCAACGTTGAGCGTTGGCTGCGTCTCGGCATTCCTGCATTCGGACTTGTTCTGCTGTCTAGCTTTCCACTATGGCACATTATTTTCGTTCCGGTAATCCTGTTGATGGCGTTCTTCATCCAGCTACAGGTTTTCCACACGCGTTCGCTTGCAAAGTCGTTTTGGATGTCGACGTATTTGCGCGGAGACAGTCCCATTCGCGAAAAATTACAGCATTCACCATTTATCCACTGGCTATCTTGGATGGTTGCGTTCCCTCTTGCGCTCATTACTTACATCACCCTTTACGGATACGATTGGCTTGACTGCATTGCGATTGCGTTTGCAATCTGGGGCGCGTGAGAACTTCACTCGCTCATTTCCAAGCCCATCGACTCAAACTTGAATGACGATTTGCTTGAACTAGCCCATCTAAAAGTCTATTACTGGATCGCGATTATCTGCACACTCGGATGCTTGGCGACAATCAGCATTGCTAAAGGCTTTAGCACGGACTACTCTGGATATTCAAGCAACTCAATAGCAACCCAAGTGATCGAGGAAATCAAACACCCGGTCGATTTTGTACAGCATTGTAGTCGGACAATTAGGTTTTCCGAATTGCAACTTTTAAGGATTCGCGACATCGTTGGCCTCCCCTACGGGTGGGTGCTCTACATGTTTTTTCTGATCCCAAATGCTTTGCCAGCATTCGGGCTTGTTACGCTTTTTGAGGGCGTTGGGCGTTCGCTCGACGAAACACCAGAATGAAAATTGCTGTCCTTGGGCTGGCTTGTATGTTGCTTGCGCAGCAAGACGGATGTGCCCCCGTCGATGACGTAAAAAAAGCAGCTGAGTACAAACGTCAAGCTGACGAAGCGATTGCTGCTGCCCGCAAAGCCGAGGCAGAGGCACGCCAAGCTGCGGAGACTGCAAAAAATGAGCTAAACTCCGAGCGTGAGGCACTTCGCCGACTTTATACGGAAGACTAGAACGGCGGATAACAATGCGTTGTACCGGAGCCGCCGGGCCTAGCGTTTTCGGCAATGGAAAATCTATCGCGGCGGCCCAGTGAACGCTTCCGTTAGTTACCTCAGTTTCATCGTGCATGACACAAAAAGCCTCGCACTCGTTCAGCAATCCTGCTAACCCTGGTCTCTGCAGCGGCCCAAAGCTGCAAAGACATCCAACGGTCAATCTTAGAGTGCCCAAACTATAGTTCGTTGCCCATAACAATCGGCACTTCTTCCATAGCGGCTCCCTCGAGCGAAAAGTCGCTGTGCTCCTCCGCTGTAGTGCCCACTCTTTGCTGCTCAATCACCCGCATCTTTCGCCACTGCCCCTGAATAAACCGCCGGAAGAAGATGATCCCTAAGCACCAGATCCACACCGTCACGGCGATCCACGATTCGTAGATACCCAGTTTGAGCACGTCGATCGTCAACCAACTGATGAGGGCGAGCAAGCTGGCCATTACCAGGCTGACGCGCAGGATGAAGCGTGTGTCGCCAGCGCCTTTCAGGGCGGACGAAAACACAATCAGCATCGCATCGAACAGGTTGTAAGCCGCCACGAAGCAGAGCAGGTTGGCGGCCATTGTGCGTAGCTCGGGCGAGACTTTCTTATCCCCTTCGAAAAAGCCCATCAAGAAAACGTCGGGCGTGAGGACATAGAACACCGACAGGATCGCGATGTAACCCACGCCGATGTGCAGCGAGGTCCAAGTCGCCCGCGTAGCCAAATCTTCACGGTTTTCGCCCAATCGCTGACCGACCAAAATGCTAGCCGCCATGCCGAAGCCGAACACTGGCATGAAGGCTAGCGTGCTGACGCTGAAAGCCATCGTCGTCGCTTCGGCTTCCAGCGTGCCGAGCTTTCCGATGAGCAGGATGAAGATCGTAAAGCCCATGACGTCGAGCAGCATTTGCGCCCCGCATGGTCCGCCGTAGTAGGCCAGTCGTCCGAACAGTTCTCGGTCAAAGCGATAGCCGCTGAGCGTATTGAACTGCTGGCGATTCTGCCGCTTGAGCATGAGTAAGAAGTAGATGGCCACCTTCAGCCACAACGAAACGACCGTCGCCCAGCCGGCGCCGGCAATGCCCAAAGCGGGAAAGCCCGCGTAGCCAAAGATCCACAGATAGTCGAGCAATAAGTTCACCGCAACGACCGTTGTGTCAACGTACATGACGACACGGGTTTTTCCTCGTCCGCTGTAGAAGCAGGAGAGTGCCGTGGCGACCACCATGCCGGGCCCGCCAAAGCAGAGGATTTGAAAGTACTCGATTTCCTGCGTCAGGATTTCTTCGCTATGGCCCGCCAAGCCAAACAGCCAGGGTGCAAACGGATAGACGGCTGCCGCTAGTAGGAAGGATGTCAACGCAAACCAGAAGCTCTGCCAGACCGAAGCACCGATCCGCAACGGCTGCCCGTCGCCAAAGTATTGGGAGACGAAGGTGTTCGCGTAGCTGCAGATTCCCAGATGGAAGCAGAAGACAACAAACCAACTGGTCCCGGCAAAAAAAGCGGCTGCCATGGCAGCCCCGGAAACCTGAAACAGAAACATGCGGTCGATGAAAGTCATCACCGTCCACGAGAGACTGGAGACGACCAGCGGCATCGCCACCACGAGCACCTCGCGCCCTCCGCAAGCACGCGACCACCAAGTGCCAGCATCCTGCTGTGATTCAGAGTTGATGGAGGACATTGGGAGGCCTGTTCCGAGAGATCCGTCCAGGAAGGGGGGAGTTGCCCATCGTAGCCGATTGTTGGAGGCAACCGCGAGCGCTGACCCCAAGACACGCGACGAAGGATTAAGTTCACCCTAATGACGATCTGGTCGCTACGATTGATTCCTCGCGAAAATGGCCGCCGATTTCGCTAAAATAAGAAGTCTTAGCCACAAGTCCGTGGCGACGACACACGCGGCGAACCCGAAAGCAGCTCTTTCGACAGTACCGGACTTTTGCTTTTGCTCGCGCTAAGTCCTCGGAGCCGAGTCAATTGATGCACCGTAAATTGTTTTATCGTAATGGCTTGTGTCAATCCACTTGCTGGTCGGTCGGAGGGTTTTGCTCACGAAAAACGAAGCGAGCAAAAGAGCAAAACCTCTTCTTGTAGAGCCTGCAAGGTAATCAACAAGCGATGAAGATGACGGATGCCCGACAACACGATTGGCTTCTCGACCGGCTCCGCCGCGTTCACGATTGCATGCGAGATCGCGTCTTGGCAGCCTTTGAGTCGCATGGCAGTGGTGTGCTTAGCGAGATGGATAGCCAGACTGCCGCGCTAGAGGCGGGAGCGGGCGATGTTGTGTTCCCCATTGATCGGGTGAGCGAGGAGGAGCTCATCAAATTACTAGAGGAAGAAGTCGCCGCCAAAGTTCCCATTGTCGTCGTTTGCGAAGGGCTTCCTGGAAATGGTGTCATGACCCTCCCCAGCGGAACGAAAGAGAGCGAAGCGAAGTGGCGAATCATCGTCGACCCGATCGACGGCACGCGGGGGCTGATGTATCAGAAACGACCTGGGTGGATTCTCACAGGAGTGGCTCCAAACAAAGGACCGGATACGACGTTGGCCGACATCGAGCTGGCCCTGATGACCGAGATCCCACTGCTCAAGCAGCACCTAAGCGACCAGCTTTGGGCTCGCCGAGGTGAAGGAGTCGCGGGAATCAGATGGCAACGGCTAAATGGGCAAGCCACACTGCTTGCGGTTTCGCCGTCCCAAGCGACCACCATCCGCCAAGGCTTCGCCACCGTGTGCCGTTTCTTCCCAGGCGTTCGCGACGTCTTGGCGGCAATCGACGATGAGCTGATCGCTCGACTTCTCGGTAATCAACGCACCGACGAAGCCCGGGCCTTCGAGGACCAATACGCCTGCACAGGTGGACAAATCTACGGGCTGGCGACCGGCCAAGACCGCTTCGTCGCTGATCTACGTCCACTAATGCAACCGATCGCCGACGAGCGAAATCAGGGGTTAGGACATTGCTGCCACCCCTACGACATCTGCACGGCACTCATCGCTGAAGAGGCGGGCGTTGTAGTAAGAAGCCCGAGTGGAGAGAAGCTCAGCATTCCTCTCGACACAGAATCGAAGGTCGCGTGGGTTGGCTATGCAAATGATGATCTGCACAAGAGCATTGAACCTGAGCTGATCGCGATTCTAAATCAACGCAACCTCATTAAGAATCCTGGGCCGTGAAGCGTAAGCTCTCGGGTCGAAGAGTGAGAGAGCTTCCGCCCGAGAGCTGACGCTACTCGGCTCTGAAATTTCCAGAATCCAAGGGGAGGGAACAATTCATGCAAAAAAAAACAGCGGCTCGATCCGCTTTCGCAAATCGAGCCGCTGAGGGCTTTCAAGTTTTTTGACCAGGCTCACTTCGTCACAAAGGAAGCGCGGGGCCTAGCTAAACCATTCTTGCGGCAAACTTAGTTGCAGCAGGAAGGGCAGCAAACGTTGACGGGTACCTGCTCGCAAACGATGCGGGGAACGCAACGAGTGACGGTGTAAGGTACCTTGCGGCAAACAGTCTTGCAGCACTGAACGGTCTTCTGTTCGCAGACAGGCTTGCATACGGTGTAGCAAACTGTCTTGGTGCGGCACTCAGGAACCATCTTGCACACCTTGTAGCAGCAAGTCTTGGTTTCTGGGACCATCTTGCAAACTTTGTAGCAGCAGGTCTTGGTGCGGCACTCAGGGACCATGCGGCATACCTTGTAGCAGCAAGTCTTGGTCTCTGGGACCATCTTGCAAACCTTGTAGCAGCAGGTCTTGGTGCGGCACTCAGGAACCATGCGGCAAACCTTGTAGCAGCAGGTCTTGGTTTCAGGAACCATCTTGCAAACTTTGTAGCAGCAAGTTTTGGTCTCTGGGACCATCTTGCAAACCTTGTAGCAGCAAGTCTTGGTGCGGCACTCAGGAACCATGCGGCAAACCTTGTAGTTGCAAGTCTTGGTTTCAGGAACCATCTTGCAAACCTTGTAGCAAACCGTGCGGGTGCGTGGCTCGCAAACGGTCTTGCAGCATTGGATTTCCTTTGTGATGCACTCAGGTACCCAAACTCGCTTGCAGCAAGTTTTGTCTGGGCCTTTGCAAGTCAGAGTCTTGCAAGGACCAGGGCAGTAGACGCAGCGGCATTGAGCTGGGTCGTACTGAAGCGTACCTGCTTCACGAACGGTCTTCGTGTAGGTCTTACCAGGAACGGTGTAGGATTGGTTTTCCCAGTGGCCGGATTGAACCTGGATGGTCTTCGTGTAAGGAACTTGCACGCGAACGTGGTAGGTTTCCTCACGCTGACGGGTTTCCCAAACGGGCTTGTTGACCGTGTACGTGCGAGTCTTGGTTTCCCAGACAGGCTTCATGACGGTGTACTGCACCTCACGTTGGCGAGTTTCCCAAACAGGCTTGCACACAGTGTAGGTGCGCTGCTTGGTCTCCCAAACGGGCTTGCAGACCGTGTAGGTGCGCGTCTTGGTTTCCCAAACTGGCTTGCAAACGGTGTAGTTTACTTGGCGAGTTTTGGTTTCCCAGACAGGCTTGCACACGGTGTAAGTGCGAGTCTTGGTTTCCCAAACTGGCTTGCACACGGTGTACTGTACTTCCTTCTGGCGTGTTTCCCAGACAGGCTTGCACACGGTGTAAGTGCGAGTCTTGGTTTCCCAGACAGGCTTGTGCACAGTGTATTGAACCTCGCGGGTGCGTTGCTCAGGAACCATGCGTGTGACGTTAATCACCTTGTTCTCGACGACTTGATCGTAGACCGTCTTGTACTTGGTGATCGTTTTTTGTTCGTAAACTTTTTTACGAACCGTTTTCATGCAGGTGTGGCTTTGCTGCTGATAGCTGCAAGGCACACAACCGTTGTATCGGGCAGCTCCACAGTACCCCGCATCCGCCGCCGTTTGCAGCAGAGCGAGAGCACAGAGTGCGAGAGCCGATACTCCTAGCTTTGCTCTCATTGCTCGTCTCCTTTGGTTGAGTCCTAAAACTCGGTGTGAAAATGAATCGCCTGGTCAAAACGGGTAAGATGACCCGTCCTAAATTGATTCGGACTGCATAGAGCCCCTGCCTTAGCTAGAACGTGTGGTTTTCCTGCATCATCCAAGGCTTCATGCTTGCACAATCGCTACCACCGGCGCGACGCATGTTGCCCAAACGAAACACTCAACGAGAGGAGCTGCGGAAGATGTCGCTGAGAGGAGCACTAGCGGTTTTGCCGAGCTTGCAGTTTGGAGTGATCGCGGCGAGCACTTTGTTCACTTGGGCAGCTCGCGAATGATCGTAAATCCTTACACAGCAAAGAGAATCGCTATTTCCGGCAGGTGCGAAATAGCTTGCTGGGGAGTGGCACCTCGTATAGAGTGGAATCAGCCTCGGCATTCCTATTTCTTGCTGTTCAGCTGTCAATCACAGGCATGAGTTCTTCCAAAGTCACGCCAACCTCAGTCTCCGTACCTGAAGCGGTCGTCAACCGTTTGAGCCTCTACCTGCGCGAACTGCAACACGTCGTGGCAGCGGGCAAACCGACGACCAGTAGTAGTCAGCTCGGGCGTCGATTGGGATTCACCGACGCCCAGGTCCGGAAAGACTTGGCCCACTTTGGGCACTTCGGTCATCCGGGGATCGGCTATCGCTGTGAGGAGCTCATCGAAGCTATCCGTTGTATTCTTGGCACCGACCGTCAGTGGCAGGTGGCCTTGGTGGGTGTTGGTAACCTCGGTCGAGCGTTGTTGGGTTATCGTGGTTTCGATCCGCAGGGATTCGAGATTGTCGCAGCCTTCGATGCAGAGCCTGAGAAGGTGGGGAAAGAGATCGAGTCCGTGCCGATCTACGACATCTCCAAGCTCGCAGAGGTCGTTGCCGAGAAGGACATCGAGCTTGGCATGGTGGCCGTCCCGGCGAAATTCGCTCAGGAAGTCGCCGACAAGTTGGTCAATGCCGGGATCACAGGCATCGTCAACTTCGCTCCCGTAACACTCAAAGTTCCAGATGGGGTTAGTAAAGTAGGCGTTGATTTGGCTCGTGAGCTGGAGCAGGTCACCTTCGCAGTGGCTAATCGCCTGCGGGGCCAACTTGAGGCTCCTGTCGCAGATCCTGGATAATGCTCTCGTTTTGAGGGATACTTAGGTTAATCGGATAGGCCTATTCTCGGCTCTTACGAATACGTACACTAGGCTCTATGGGATAGCTAATCCCTACCACTACCCCGTGGTGTAATCGGTAACACTGCAGGTTTTGATCCTGCCATTCTAGGTTCAAGTCCTAGCGGGGTAGCTTGCCGCTTGCGACCTAGCCGCAAGCGGCTTTTTTAATGCCTGCTCAGTTCTGAATTCCAATGTTTGATTCCCACGAAGCCCGCTTTGCCGTTTCTGCAGTTCGCGAAGCAGCCCAGATCGCTCGCCGAGTCCAAAATGAGCTCGTCGTTGAGGCGATCTCCAAAGACGACAAATCACCTGTGACCGTTGCTGACTTTGCCTCGCAAGCGGTCGTCGCCAAAAGGCTTTCCGACGCATTGCCCGGTGAAGTCCTCATTGGCGAAGAGTCTGCCGCGGCTCTACGGACTCCTGAGGGCAGGGCGACGCTGGAGCAAATCACTCACTTCGTCCGACACGCCATTCCCGACGCAACGCCTGAGCAGGTTTGCGACTGGATCGATCTTGGCGCTGTTGAAACACCGCCGCCTCGTTATTGGACGCTCGACCCAGTTGATGGAACGAAAGGCTTCCTCCGCGGCGACCAGTACGCCGTCGCCTTTGCTCAGGTCAACGACGGGAAAGTACAGATTGGTGTTCTTGGATGCCCAGAGCTGGAGGAAGCGAATCGGCCCTCCAAGGGTGGCGAAGGCTGCGTATTGCTTGCTGTCCGAGGGCAGGGCACCGCGATGCAACCGCTCAATCAAACAAACGGCGCAGAGTGGTCGAAGCTCGCGGTCAGTGACCATGGCGACCAGGCGGACGCTCGCCTACTTTGTTCTGTCGAAAAGGCTCACACGGACACCGGCGGAATCGGGCTTCTCGTCAAGACGTTGGCGATCACCGCAGACCCAGTGCCGATGGACAGTCAAGCCAAGTATGCTGTGCTGGCCTCAGGAGCGGGCGACGTGAACTTGCGACTTATCTCGCCGAAGATGCCAGACTACAAGGAAAAGGTCTGGGACCAAGCGGCAGGCTCACTCGTTGTTGAAGAGGCAGGCGGACGAGTGACTGATCTGGATGGCCAGCCGCTCGATTTCTCTCAGGGGCGAACTCTGGCCTCAAATCGCGGAGTTCTGGCGACGAACGGAAAGCTCCACGAGGCACTGCTTGCGGGCCTGAAAGAGATTGGTGCTTAGTCCTGCCTCCGGATTGACCCTTCTTCAGCCCCACGATACATTGAGGGGCTACCCCGAAAGCGATCGGCCCGCCTTGGGGGCTTTCAGTTCCAACAAGGCCGAACCCACACGAACGTCGGACGCCCAACGCTCTTCCCAAGAGCCGACGGACTTAGCCGGTGTGCCTAAGGAGTTTCCATGTCATCTGAATTAGTCAAACAGCTCGTTGAGTCGGGCGTCCACTTCGGTCACCGCAGCAGCCGGTGGAACCCGAAGATGCGACCCTACATTTACGCCCGTCGCAACCTCATTCACATCATCGATGTCCGCGAAACGATTCGCGGCCTTCTGCGAGCTAAGAAGTATCTGGCCGACGTCGCCTCGCGAAACAGCCTGATCCTGTTTGTAGGCACCAAGCGACAGGCTCGCGACAGCATTCAAAAGGCGGCAGAAAAGTGCGGCATGCCTTACGTGGCTGATCGTTGGCTCGGCGGCACGTTGACCAACTTCCGTACGATTCGCGATCGTCTTGGTCGATTGGAAGAGCTGGAAGCAACGCTCGAAGGCGAAGCAATCAACAGCTACTCCAAGAAGATGCAGTCCACGCTGAATCGCGAGTATCGCAAGATCTATCGCAACCTCAACGGCATGCGAACAATGACCCGCTTGCCGGAATGCCTCGTCGTGATTGATCCGAAGAAGGAAAAGAACGCGGTCAAAGAGGCTCGCAAGCTAGGCATCGCCACCGTGGCGTTGACGGATACCGATTGCGACCCCGACATGGTCGATCTGCCGATTCCCGGCAACGACGACAGCATGCGATCGATTGAACTCGTCCTCAGCATGCTTTCCGATGCCATCGCTGGCGGCAAGGTCGACGCTGACATCGCTAGCCAACAACAAGCTGAAGGCAAAGACGTAAAGCCGGCCCCGGCTCCAGCTGCCGAAGAGAAGGCCGCAGGAGAGCCAGCGACGGCTTAGTGCCTATCCCAATATCCCCTCTCCCGCTTGCGGGAGAGGGCTAGGGTGAGGGCAGGAAAAATGTTTTGGGATAGGCACTTAGGTCCCAAGACTGAAAACTTAAAACTGAACACTGATAACTGAAAACTAAGAATTTGGAGCATTGAGATCGATGGCCGAGATCACCGCGGCAATGGTTAAGAAACTGCGTGACGAGACGCAGTTGCCCATGATGGAATGTAAGAAAGCACTCAACGAGAGCGGCGGCGACATGGAAGCCGCCAAGCAGGCACTTCGTGAAGCGGGCAAGAAGTTCATGGGTAAGAGACAAGATCGCACGACCGAAGAAGGGCGCATTGGCGTCTACGCTTCAGTCGATGGCGGTGTTGGCGCGATCGTTGAACTTCAATGTGAGTCGGCCCCTGTCGCCGGCAACGAGGAGTTCATTCAACTCGCCAACGACCTCGCCCAACAACTAGCCACCGGGCCGGGTGCTTCAGCCCCCGAAGAGCTTTGGAGCCAGCCTTCCCCAAGCCAATCGGGCAAGACGCTCGAAGACCACCGCGATGAGATCCAGAACAAGATCCGCGAAGTCTTCCGCCTCGCTCGTATGGAGCGAATCGACGCTTCCTGCGGCGGTTTCGTGCACATGGCGAAGATCGGCGTACTCGTTCAAGTGGAAGGCGGCAACGACGAGTTGGCAAAGGATGTTGCCCTGCACGTCGCCGCGATGAATCCCAAGGCGGCGACCAAGGAGGAACTCGACCCAGCGGCAGTCGAAGCCGAGCGTGAGCTACAAAAAGAACGTGCTCGCGGCGAAGGCAAGCCCGAAAACATCATCGAGAAGATGATCGAGGGTCGGATGCGTAATTACTACGCGGAGAACGTGCTCGAAGAGCAAGCCTTCGTGAAGGATGAGAGTACAACCGTCGGGAAGCACGCCTCAGGCGGCGGCATGAAAATCGTCAAGTTCCTCCGTTGGGAACTGGGCGAGACCTCGAAAGAGGAAGAAGCCGAGCCTGCCGCCGCGGCTAGCTAGAGCCGACGCCAACTAGTATTTTCAAAGCCCTATGCCAGTCACTTCTGGCGTAGGGCTTTTTCATTAGGCCTTCTCTTCTCGTCGGTCGTCGATCAGAATTACTCGCGTTGGAAGAATTCCCCCTAGCCGCGACCAAACTTGGTCGCCGGAGCTTCTAGGTGGGACCCGGTGACCGCGAAGAAATCAAAAACTGCGGTCGCGGCTATTCAGCCCCTCAAAGACGCAACCCCATGCCCGACGCCACGCCTCCCGGCCCCTACAAGCGAGTGATCCTCAAACTCTCTGGCGAGAGCTTTGCCAAGAAGGGTGAGCGGGGGATCGACATGGAAGAGGTCGTCCACATCGCGACGCAGACATTTCGTGCGAAAGAGTTGGGCGTCGAAATTGCCATCGTGATCGGTGGCGGCAATATTCTTCGCGGTGCTCAGTTCACCGCTGGCAATAGCAGCATCCACGAGGCAACCGCTCACTACATGGGAATGCTCGCTACGGTGATCAATGGGCTCGCACTGCAAGATGCCTTGGAATCGGTCGGCTGTGAGACGCGACTCATGAGCGCGATCAAAATGGACGGCGTCGCCGAGCCCTTTATCCGCCGTCGGGCTAAGCGTCACCTTGAGAAAGGGCGCATCGTCATACTTGCCGGCGGAACGGGAGCGCCCTTTGTGACGACCGATACCGCAGCCGCCCAGAAGGCTCTCGAATTGGAAGCAGACATCCTTCTCAAAGCGACCCGCGTCGACGGTGTCTACACGGCTGACCCTGAAAAGGATGACAGTGCGACGCTCTACAAGGATTTGAAGTACGCCGATGTTCAGCAGCAAAACCTACGCGTGATGGACCCCACGGCGATCGCCCACTGCATGGAACACAACCTGCCGATCATGGTGTTCAACTACCGCGAAGATGGCAACATCGAACGAGCCGTCCGTGGTGAAACGCTCGGGACGCGAGTAACGAGCTAAATCGCAACTGTTACCACAATGATTTTGAACCACAGAGGGCACGGAGCTCACGGAGAGGTGATTAGAATTGAGTGCTAGCTAAGGCCGGAAGAACTCAACTAGCAATTGATTCCGGGAGCCATTCTTTTCGAAGTAACGAATTGCAAGCAGAAGAATAGAGCCAGCTAAAAACCAAACTTGAATAGATTTAGGTATGCAAACTTATTGCACGGCATGAAGATTAAGAAGCGGACAAACTACCCTCCGTGTTCTCCGTGCCCTCTGTGGTTCAAAAAAGGAACTCAAGCAAAGGACTCCATCATGAGCCCCGATGAAATTCTCCTCGACTCCGAAGATCGCATGGAAAAGGCGATCGTTAAATTCAAGAACGACCTCACTGGTATCCGCACCGGCCGTGCGAATCCCGGTTTGGTGGATTCCTTACGCGTGGATGTTTATGGTTCGCCGACGCCGATCAAGCAGATTGCTTCAGTCAGTGCCCCCGAACCGCAACAACTGGTGATTCGCCCGTTTGATCCTTCGACGATCAAGGATATCGAGAAAGGCATCATCGCCAGCGATTTGGGGCTAGCCCCGAACAACGATGGCAAGGTGATTCGACTGAATATCCCGGCCCTTAGCACCGAGGTCCGCAAGAGCATGGTCAGCCGCACCAAGGAACTGGCCGAGGAAACACGCATCTCGATCCGCAACATCCGTCGCGACGGCAACAAGCACGCTGATCAAGCGGAAAAGGATAAGGAACTAAACGAGGACGACTGCAAGAAGCTCAAGGAAGAGATTCAAGAGTTGACCAAGAAGTTTGAGACCCAAGTCAACGACGCGGCGAAGGCGAAAGAAGCCGAGGTGATGGACGAGTAGTTTAGTTTTCAGTTGCCAGTGTTCAGTTTTCAGTGTGTTTGTATTGCTGAAAACTGACAACTGAACACTGAGAACTTGCAAACTGCTAGCACTCAGCAAACCTCTCTTGCAGATTTTACAATCGGGGCTCTATACTCTTCGCCCGACCCCGTTTTTAGGTTTCTTCGGAGACGTTTTCTCCGAGAACCACGCGACTCAAGGAATGAGCTCGCGTCGACCCAACTTTCCGCGTGTTTATGGAGAAACACACGATGAGTCTTTCGTCCCCGCAGACTGAAGTCGCAGTCAATCCCGTTTGGAAACGCCGTCTGGCGATGCTCGCCAGCCTTGGCGGAATCCTTGGCCTCGCCCTCTTGGTACGGACCACTGACGGCAACAAGCCTGTCGAAGCGGCACAGCGAGTCGCGCCTCCGGCCAGTAGTGCTTCAACTGAACAGGCACCGACCAAGCCGCAGCCTCCGCAGCATGACGTGATGGCGATCGTTAATGGCCAGGATATCAGCCGCAAGGAGCTCACCGACGAATGTGTCCAACGGCACGGAAAGAAGGTTCTTGAGAGCCTTGTCAACAAGCAGTTGATCATGAATCACTGCCAAAAGCGGAATATCACGGTCACCAGTGCGGAGATTGCCGCCGAAGTTGATCGCATGGCGAGTCGTTTCCAACTTGGCCGCGAGCAATGGCTAGCCATGTTGGAAAAAGAGCGTGGTGTCTCAGCTCAGGAGTACGCACGCGACATCGTGTGGCCAACCCTTGCCCTCCGCAAGCTTGCCGCGAAAGATCTGACGGTCACTGAAGAAGAAAAGAAACTCGCTTACGAACGCGAGTATGGTGAGAAGGTCAGTGCTCGCTTGATTGCCGTTCGCGATGCGAATCTCGCACGCAAGATTCACAAGCAGGTGACAGCAGATCCTGAGTCGTTCGCTCGTTTGGCGATCGAAAACTCCGTTGACATCAACAGTGCCAGCATCGGCGGGCTCATCCAACCGATTGCTCGTCACGTGGGTGACAAGTCGATTGAGAACGAAGCATTTGCATTGAGAGAGGGTCAAGTTTCTTCGATCATCCAAGTCGCTGATCAGTTCGTGATCCTGAAATGCGAAGGGCGGATTCCGGCTCGCAAAGTGACGGAGAAGGAATTCGAGTCGCGCGTCGTTGAACGCATCAAGGACGAGAAGCTTCGCGAGGTTGCCTCGGGACTTTTCGCTCAGTTGCAAAAAGCAGCGACGGTTCAAAACGTCTACAACGACCCCAAATTGCGTGAGCAGATGCCCGGCGTAGTGGCGACTGTCAATGGTGACCGCATCACCATGAAGCAGCTCGGCGCCGAGTGTCTCATGCGTCATGGTGAAGAGGTCGTTGAAGGTTTGATTTCGCGGACGATGCTCACCCAGCATCTCAATCGCGAAGGAATCAAGGTGACTCAAGCAGATATCAAAGCGGAGACTCGTCATGCGGCTGAACTGGCTGGCGTGGTGAACGACGCCGGCGAAGCGGATCTTGCCAAGTGGGTCGAACTGGTGACCAAACAGCAGGGACTCACCGAAGAGCAGTACTTCCGCGACAGCGTCTGGCCTTCTGCCGCACTGAAGAAGCTCACCGAGAAGGAAATCCAGGTTACCCAGGAAGACATTCGTAAGGGTTACGAAGCCAACTACGGCGAGCGAGTCCGCTGCCGTGCGATTGTCATGGGCAATATGCGACGTGCTCAAGAAGTTTGGGACAAGGCTCGTCAAAACCAATCGCTCGAGTACTTCGGCGACCTGGCACAAGAGTACTCCATTGAGCCCACGAGCAAAGCGTTGCGTGGCGAGGTTCCACCGATTCAGAAGAATGGCGGGCAGCCTGATCTCGAAGAGGTTGCTTTCGATCTGGCACCCGGGCAACTCTCGGGCATCGTTCAGCTCGGCGACAAGTATGTGATCTTACGGTGCGAAGGCCGGACTGAGCGGATCGAAGTCGACGAAGCGAAAGTCCGCGAGATTCTGCATCGCGACATCTACGAGAAAAAGCTGCGGATCGCCATGAGCAAAAAGTTCGAGCAAATCCACGACAACTCGCGGATCGACAACTACTTGGCCGCCACCAGCACTTCACCGCAAGCGAAGGGCCAGGAAGCGAAAGGCCAGCAGGCGAAGGTGCATCGCGACACGGCCGTCAAGCAGACTAGCTCACGGTTCTAAAGTGGACTTCCGCACTCATGAGAAATACCTAGCCCCTGGCGCAAGCCAGGGGTTTTTTCGTTGTCAGCTTCCCTACTTCGCTGAACCTTTGGCGGCTACAATAAGTCTTACGAGAGCACGCGGAGCAAGCTCCGCGGCTAACTGCCCACTCTAATCCCACGCCAGAGGCGTGGGCTACGAAAATGTCTGATGCGTTCCAAGTTGAAGTTGCCCAGCGTGTGAATCGTTTGCCGCCCTATTTGTTTGGGCGGATCAACAAGATGATTTACGATAAACGCGTCGCCGGGGACGATGTGATCGAACTGGGCATGGGCAACCCGAGCGACCCGCCGCAGGATATGGTCATCGAGAAACTCGTCGAGGCGGCTCGCGACCCGCGGAACCATCGCTACAGCAAGAGCAACGGCATCGCGAATCTCCGCCGCGAAGTGGGGGCGAAGTACTTCAAGAAGTATGGCGTGCATGTTGACCCTGAGGATGAGATCATCACCTGCCTAGGCAGCAAGGAGGGCTTCTCGCACATGTGCCTCGCACTAATGGGGCCCGGCGACACGGCGATCGTCCCTGCCCCCTATTTCCCCGTGCACGTTTACGCGGTGGCACTGGCTTCAGGGAATGTCATATCGCTGGACGTTGCCAACAGCGACAAGTTTCTTTCCGACATTGCTTACACGTGTGAGACGCTTTACCCGAAGCCGAAGCTGCTGATCCTGTGCTATCCCCACAACCCTTCGAGCGTGGTGGTCGAGCAGGAGTTTTATGACGAGGTCGTCAAACTCGCCAAGAAGTACAACCTGATGGTAATCTCCGACTTCGCTTACGCAGACGTGGCTTTTGATGGCTACCAGCCGCCTAGTTTTCTGGCGAGCGAAGGTGCCAAGGAAGTCGGCGTCGAGTTCACGACGATGAGCAAAGGCTACAACATGGCCGGCTGGCGGGTTGGTTTTTGTGCAGGTAATCGTCAGATGATTAACGCCTTGGGGACGATCAAAGGCTACTACGACTATGGCATGTTCCAGGCGATCCAAATCTCTGCAATCGTCGCCCTCCGTCACACCGATGCCGCCGTCGAAGAACAATCAAAGATCTACCAGAGCCGTCGCGATGCCCTGTGTGACGGCCTCGTTCGGCTCGGCTGGGAAGACGCCCGGCCCAAGGCCGGCATGTTCGTCTGGCAGCCCATCCCTGAGCCGTGGCGGTCGAAGATGAGCACGATGGATTTCGCCATGATGCTGCTCGAAAAGGGAAACGTCGCCGTCAGCCCCGGCAGCGGCTTCGGCCCCGCGGGCGAAGGCTTCCTGCGAATGAGCCTCGTCGAGAACGAGGAACGCCTCCGTCAAGCGGTGCGACAGATCAAGGCGTGCTTGAAAGACGTAGGCAGCGAGCAGGCAGTGGGGAGTGCCTAGTGGTGCCTTAGTTACTAGGCGATCTGCTCGCGGAGATCGTATTTCTCAATTTTTCTAGCGAGCCGTTTCCGATCGATTCCCAGCATGCGTGCTGCTGCGCTTTGATTGAAGAAGGTCTCCTTGAGCGTTTTCTTGATGTGTTCCTCTTCAACCCGATCAAGTGTTT
Source organism: Lacipirellulaceae bacterium (assembly GCA_040218535.1). Lineage (NCBI taxonomy): Bacteria > Pseudomonadati > Planctomycetota > Planctomycetia > Pirellulales > Lacipirellulaceae > Lacipirellulaceae bacterium. The sequence continues at coordinate 355,439 of JAVJRG010000005.1, forward strand.
TCCACTGGGCGTCAGGGACTTTGGAATCGGTTGGCTCCGTGGGTGATGCCGTCTCGTTGGTGGTAGGACTCGGCTTGAGAAGCTTGCGAATCTCGCTGCTCGTGATCTCTGAGGATCTCGAAGCTAGCGCAACACGCTCCATGAGATTCTGCAGTTCGCGAACGTTGCCGGGCCATTCGTACAGCTCAAGGGCTTTGATTGCTTCGGTCGACAGTGATCGACGCGGCAGACCGTTCTCGACACAAGCTTTATTGAGCATGTGTGAGGCGAGCGGTGCGATGTCTTCAGGCCGCTCTTGGAGAGCGAGCGTCGGGATCTCGATGACGTTCAGACGATAGTAGAGATCAAGGCGAAATCGCCCGGCCGCCACCTCTTTCTCGAGGTCGCGATTAGTGGCAGCGACAATACGGGTATCAATCGCAACGGGCTGATGACTGCCGACGGGCGTTACTTCTCGGTCTTGCAGCACGCGAAGCAATTTGGCTTGAAGGTCGAGGTCCAGCTCGCCAATTTCGTCAAGGAAAAGAGTTCCGCCCTCTGCGGCTCGAAAACAGCCGAGGGACTCGTAATCGGCACCCGTGAAAGCCCCCTTGAGGTGCCCGAACAATTGGCTGTCAAAAAGAGTATGCGGTATCGCAGCACAGTTGACTGGTACAAACGGGCCCTCGGAGCGTGGGCTTTGCTCGTGCAGCGCTCGCGCAATCAGTTCCTTACCAGTGCCGCTGGGGCCTGAGATCAGCACGGTTGCCCGGAAAGGGGCTGCTTCCGCAATGGTTTGGTGGGTAGCCACACGCCAGGGAGAATCCCCAATAAGTGGTCTATTGTCGGTAAAAATCACTAGCAGGCCCAGAGAACGGCATGGCGGGGGGGCCTTGGAAAGTTGTTACATACGGCCCACCGTAGATTAGGCAGAGTACAGAAGTATTGAAAGCATTTTTCTGCGCGAAAAACTCTTCTTATTTTACCCAAAGATCCCAAGTGTAAGTCTGCTAAGCGGTTAGCGGGCTCAGTTTTGTGATTGGCGCAACGAAAAAGTGTGGGGCGGCCGTCGCCTACCCCACACTCGGCTTCCCACGCCAGATTATCTGCATAGGAGGTTTAGCGACGGCGGCGGGTCACCATCGCTAGACTGCCGAGCCCCAAAAGGGCGAGGCTCGTGGGCTCGGGTATTGCTTGGAAGTCGAACGTCTCGTTATATCCACCAGGGACACTGAGCGAGACTTTGTCGAAGTAGCCAACCTGGCCTTGGTTGAATGTCCCTACGCCGACGCTGATTCCAACAACTTGAGCGTTCGGAAAGTCGGCAGGATCGTTCGCCGCGAAAAGCGAAGCCCATTCTCCCAGTGAGCGAATCGGAGGACCGCCAGCGGTATTCGCTTCACCGAAACCGCCGGTCCACCACCAGCCACCGGTTCCCGTCCCGTCGGTCGAGCCAGTTGTGCTGTCGATTGAGACGCTTTGCCAGGCGTCAGCCGGTACGATCGAAGAACCGCCGCTTGGCTGGTTCCAGGTTGGCTCGTACACAAGCGTGCCGAAATTGTCACCAGTACCACCGGCAGCAAACAGGGTAAGCTTGATCGATGGGGCCGCTGAGGCATTCCCGCTTGCGACTGTTTGCTTGTAATAGTCGTAGCCAATCTGCCCGGTCGTAAGCACGTCCGCTGCCAGGCCGAAGTTGCCGAACGTTCCGACTTCCGCTTTATCGCCATTATTAAAATCAGTGGTGAGCAGGGCGGCTCCGGTTGGCAGGGGTTGGTTCGTTTCCAGGTCTCCGCCCAGGCCCGTCAGATCAGGGATGCTGGCCGTTCCTGCTCCTCGCATATCTGAAAGGTACCATTCGCCGGGCGTGGTGGTGACGGGCAGGGGAAGGAACTCTCGGATGACCGCGGCATTAGCTACGGAAGAGGTGAGTAGTGCGAGAGTCAAAATGGCTAGTAGGTTGCGTTTCATGAGTCTAATACTCCTCGGTTAAGTGCCGAGCCAGCAGGCATGGGAGGCGTGTTGATCGGCTCGTTTGAAGGGGGAGAGTCTTGTGCTTCAATTAGAGAGAAAGTGTCCACGGCTGAGGCTCGACAGCCTCAGCCGTGAACCAAGAGTTACGCACGACGTCGGCGGCCACATGCCACGCCGAGAAGGGCCAACCCGCCCAGGGCGAAGGTGGCTGGCTCGGGGACGGCATTCACGATGATCGAGCTACTGGCAACGGCAACGGAACCATCGAAGGCCGTCAGTGAGATCGTGTATTCGCCGTTGACGGTTGGATCGAAGCCAGCGATGAACCAGTGAGGTTTCCACGAGTTCTGGGCAACATTGTTGTTGGCGATCAGCGTCGCATAGTCTCCTGCGTTGGCCGCAATGCTGTCGGTGGCAGAGGTCGTGCTGTTGTCACCGATCGAGTGGTCCCAGAGCACTGCCCCTGTTCCGGGGTTGAAGCCGTTGATCGGATCGAAAGTAATCAACGACGTGCCAGGGCCTGGGTCGGAGTCGAGCGACAGTTCGTAAGTCAGATCGTCCAGGTCGTAGCTTGAAGTGCCGTCCGCGTTGCTGTTAACGGACCACTCGAACGACCACTCAGCAGTAGGAAACGATTGCGTCGGGGCGACACCGCTCTTGAAGGTGTAAGTTCCATCGCCATTGCTGTTGAAAGTGTTTTCTGGGGCACCAACCGCGTTGTGGCGGAGCTTTGCCCGGAGGCCCAATTCAACACCGTTATCGGTATCAACGGTAAAGCCTCCATTAGCATTGCCAGAGCCGAAGATTACGTCGGGAGTGACGTTCTGATCGAACGAGGTGACCGCTGAGGCGGAGCCTCCGAGAGCAACGGCAATAACTGCGGAGAGAACAAGTTTGGTAAGTTTCTTAGTCATGAGTCTTTTTCCTGCGGTCTAAGGCCGCTGTTAGGATGGTGTGGGAAGATCAATACTTGAATAATCAGAAGTAATGGCAATCGCCTGTAAGCCCTTGCCTATCTGAGGGCTACTGCTTGCGGCGACGACCGAGGGCAAGCCCGCATACGCCAAGTCCGGCCAACGCAAGGGCTGTAGGCTCAGGGATAACTGAGAGTGTGTGCCCATCGACGTTGATGCCGCCGGAAACGCTGATGTCAGTGAACCAGCCATAGCGGTTGCCTCCAACCTCCGTGGCGATGACATCGGAACCATCGTTGCGAGTTTCCGTGAAGAGCAACGCTCCGCCGGAATCACGAAGATTGAGGTCGACGGCCAAGGTTCCGTCACCTGCGTCGCGAAAGACGTGCTCTAGCGTGTACCATCCTGTTGTGAGAATGGAATAATTGTCGATAGTTTCTAAGTCTTCTCGTGGAGCAAAGTTTGTGTTGTTGCTTCCGCCGACAAGAAGATCTCCTGACGAAGTGTCTTTTGTGACATGGAAGACGAAGTCACGTTGATGATCACCGTCAGACCCGTTCGCAGCGACGGAGTAGTCAAAGCCTTCACCGTTAGCCCAATTTGTATCGAGGTAGACATCGATCGACGCGGTAAAGCCTCCCGTCCAGGTGTCGCGATAACCGTCGAAACGAGTAAATGGCCCAGTGCCTCCCGCATCGTCTGCAAAAAGCCCGTGGAAAGAACCTTCATTGGATGCAATGCCACCCGTTCCCGAGGGGACACGTGACGCGTCACCAAAACCTGCGAAATCATCATCGTCTAGCCACCCCGCGGTGTCGGTTTCGAAGCCTTGTGACCAAACTTCAATCGCGTTGGCTTCTGTGCTGTTTGCTACAGCCACCAAGATGGCACAGCTGACAGCTAGTTTCAGGATTTGAATTGGTTGTTTCTTCATGAGACTAATTCTCCTTCTGGCGTAGTAATTACAGACCGTACCCGTGGGAAGGTGCGGGCTGAGGGAATCGGAGTCGCTCGATAGGGCAACTTCGAACAAGAAAGTGTGAGAATAGCTGCCGCAGTCGAGTTGGGGTGCGACTGCGGCAGCCAAGACTTTTTTCTGGCGTGCGACAAGCCTCCCTTTGGGCCTGGGGTGTTTGTCGCAAGAACTCTTTAGGCACGCCTGGTGTTGGGAATCGGATTGCGTGCCAAGGTCTCGCCGTCGCGAAACCGTTTGTGTGAGGGGATCATTCCATAGGCACTTCTCCTGTTACTGAAGTTGAGGGGTGGGGGGAATCGGGGATCATGTTCGTTGGCAGCCGTGGCTGGCAGAGTTCCGCCAACCAGCCGGGCTGAAGTGGTTTGCAAAAGTAAAGAGTGGCACCTGAGCAACGCGCCTTGATTTCGTTCTCAGGAGCGTAGCGATCGCTGATCACATAGCCTGGAACGCCAGGCCAACGATCAACAAGCATCGACCGCAACTCGAAGCCTGACAGGTCAGGAAGATCAGCGTTGACGATGAAGCAGAGCGGTGCCGCATAGCGCGGAATGCGAAGTGCCTCGGTCGCCGTGTTGAAGACTTGCAGCTTGACATCGCCGTCGCTCATTCCGGAGTCAACTTGTTCATACTGGCTCGCATCGCGATCGATGACGTAGATTGCAGAGTAGCGAAGCGGTGTGACGCTCGTGGCTTGGAAGGAATCGCTTGGGTGATTCATTCGACCTTCAAGCGAGTCGCTGGTGATCGTGTTGTTGTGTAAGTAAACCATGACGCTGCTATTTCTTTTCCGCCTTTGTTGTTTCATGTTCCCGCCGATGCTGACGATCAGGGAACTTGCATGAGAGAAAAGCGAAGCGTGTGCCAAACTTTGTGTTCGTAGTGAGCCGAAGTGCGTAAGTACCGTGCTTCGCGACGTTTGTGTCGAAAGAAAGTTAAGCAACGGCTTTTATCAGAGACCGCGACGAGAAAAACGCATGGGATGTTTCATCCCGGAGCGGGGCGGAACGACCCAGTGCTGATTGGGCCGTTTCGGGGCGCTGATGTCATCCGATGAGCATCCACTTAGCCGCGAGCTAACAGCTCGCCGGGAAATTACTCGCTACGTTGCCTTGCCGAAGTACTCCGGCAGCCTGTTAGGCTGCGGCTGGCTACTCTTTCTTCGGCGGAGACGTCGCTCCGCGGCTCTTTGAGCGATCGCTATTCCGAAATCTGCTTGACACGCCGCAACTGGTGTTATACAACAGTATTCACTTGAGCTTTGTCCTTTGTTTCAAGGCATTTGCCATGTTTCTACGAATCGAAAAAGGCTCGGCGGTGCCGATCTCGCAGCAGATTGAGCAGCAGATCGCTACCCGATGTGCGGCAGGCTCGCTGCGGCCCGGGGAGCGGCTGCCGTCGGTGCGGGAACTGGCTCGCGACCTGAGCGTGAATCAAAACACAGTGCTTCGCGTGTACGAACGGTTGGTCCGCGACTCGATCCTGGAAATGCGGCAAGGGCAGGGCACTTTCGTCGCGGCGGATGCTCAGGCAAAGGCCGCCTCGGGGCATCGCGAACGACTCGTCGAAGAGCTCCGCCAACTCGCCCGTCAGGCGTTGGGTCTGGGGCTCTCGGATGAAGAGCTTCACGAACTGTTGCGGCAAGCTCTTGAGCAAGTCCGCACCTCGAATCACGCCCCTCTTACGACCGCGGAGAATCCGTCATGAATGAACCTACCGTAAGTGAAGCAACCACCGACAGCCGATTCGCCATTGAGTTGCAAGGCATCACCAAGTCGTTCCGCAAGAAGTCAGTCCTTACGGGTGAGTCCTTCCAAGTTGAACGCGGCAAGACGTTTGCATTTCTAGGGCGTAACGGTGCGGGCAAAACGACGACCATTCGGATGCTGCTCGGCTTGCTGAAACATGATAGCGGCACGATGCGGGTGCTGGACTACGATCCGGCAACGCAGCCTTTGGAAGTCCGCCAACGCGTCGGTTACTTGGCCGAAGACCAACAAATGTACGGCTGGATGACCGTCAATGAAATCCTGGGTTTCATCGCCCCGTTCTATACCGCCTGGGATCACGACCTGGCGTTGAAGTACGTCCGCGAGTTCGATCTGCCGCTGTCGCAGAAAATCAAGACGCTTTCCAAGGGACAGAACGTGCGGCTCGGTTTGGTGTTGGCACTGGCCCATCGACCAGAGCTGGTCATCCTCGACGATCCCGCGTTGGGCCTCGACCCGGTCATGCGGCGGCAATTCAATCGCGATCTGATTTCGCATCTGCAAGGCGAAGGGCGGACGGTTTTCTACAGTTCGCACTTGCTGTACGAGGTTGAACCGGTCGCCGACGAAGTAGCCATCCTGCACGAGGGCCGCATCCTCCGGCAGGCGGATACCGAAACGCTTCGCCGCGACGTGAAGCAGTTCGTGCTCCGCAACGAGTTACTCCCGCGGGTGCGGGATGAGTTCGCACTGCTCGATGCTGAGTCCCACGGCGAGGAAACGGCGGTCACTGTGGAAAACGCCGCCGCGGTGACGGCGCTGCTGGAGCGAGAGGGTATTGAGCATCGCCGTGTGGATTTGAACCTGGATGAAATCTTCGGGGCGTACGTGGCGGGACGGCCGCAGTTGAATGGGGCAACGCCTGAAGCACGAGAAGCCGTGACCCACTATCCGTAGGGAACATTGGAGAACCACCATGAACACTTGGCGATCTCTACTTTTGAAAGAATGGCGTGAGCAACGTGCCGTGGGTCTGGCGATTCTGGCGGTGTTGGTTTTGGTTCCGCTGCTTACTTCCCTCGCAGACTGGGGCGGCCTGCATTTTGGTATTTACTTCACGACGATCCTGACGATGCCAATGTTCGCCGTATTCGTAGGCATGGGAATCGCCTCGGGCGAACATTCTCGGGGCACGATTCACTTTCTACGAGCCTTGCCTGCTACGACACGCAGAGCGGCAACGGTGAAATTGATCGCTGGCCTGTTCACGCTCTGGGTTCCCATCCTCGTTGTGACCGCGATCTATGCGGTATTGATCGAGTTTGAGCTGGAGCCGAATAGCAAGTTCGACGATTTTGGCTTTGCAAGAGCATGGGGGATCGCGAGCACCATTGTCTCGATTGGAGTTGCAAGCCTGCTGCTCGCCTCCAGCATACTGATATGGACGGTTGCAGCCGGAGCAAATCGCAAGGACGAAATCAGTGCAGGTGCGATGGCCATCGTTACCATCGTGGCTGCTTACGGGACACTCTTGGGGTTTCTTTGGTTGCTCACGAAGGTATACTCCGATCCAAGCTACATGCAACGTAATAGTTGGTTGCATCCATTGATTGCAGGTCTTCCGGGAATGTGTGCATTTACGAGTGACCCCAACGGAGCAACGAGCCTGGGCGGAGAATCGTGGTTTGGGTATTTTGCTCCCTATCTAATCGTCGCGCTGCTTAGTCATGCCCTCTTGATAGGAGTCTTCGTCGAAAGGTACGGGCGTGAATCTAATAGAGTTTGGACCTTACCCCTGCAACGGCCCGAGAACAAGCAGCTTGACTGGCTTTCTCCGCCGCAGCGGTCAGCTTTCAGAGCCGTTGTGTGGAAGGCTCTTCGAGAGGTTTCACCGCTTCTGCTCGCAGGAATCGTCATCACCCTGGGAATCGCCTTGATCGTTCAGATCAGCCAACCAACGATCGATTGGAGAGATGTCACCTTTGGGCTGTGGGGTTACATTGGCGGTTTCGTGTCAATCGCGTTAGGAATTGGCGTATTTCGCGAGGACCTAGAGCCCGGCTTACATAACTTCTGGCGTTCACGACCCGCCTCGGTAGGCGGTTGGTACTGGACTAAGTTCGGTTTGGCGACCGGTTTGCTCATTATGTTAGGCGTTGCCATAGGGTGGCTAGGCGTCGAATATCGCTTGGATCGAGCGGAGCGAATCCCTTTGGACGATTTTGACGGCTGGAAACAACTATTTTGGGCATGGGGGCCGTCAGCCGGGGTGATTCTGTTTCACGCCGGTCTCTATGTCGGAGCAGCACTGCTGATGATTCTCGTTCGCCGCCCCATCTTTGCCGCCGTGATGGACGTGGGATTGCTGGCCGGCCTCGCATTCGCTTCCGAATACGTGTTCCGCTGGATCGGCCCCACAGAGGCGAACGCCGTCCTCATCGGCATCCCACTGGTCCTGCTCTGCATGGCAGGAGCAGCGATTCTCGCGGGGCACGCGTTCAAGAAGAACTGGAGCCTTGAGAGTTGGCTGGGCTGAGAGTTTTCAGTTGCCAGGGTTCAGTTTTCAGTACTCGCGTGCTAACGGAACTCAAAAAGCTCAACATCAAAGACCGAAAACTGAACACTTCAAACTGAAAACTCCATCGAAAAAGGGCCTCTGCTCGCCAAAGCAAAGGCCCTTCATTCGGGAATATTCGCTGACCGAACCGTTGTTCCCGTTGCCGCGAACGGCTTGTGGGAAAGCAACCCTTGTCGGAGACCCTCAGCGGTACTTGTTGCATCGGTTGTTCACGCCGAAGGCTTGAGAGGTTCGAGGCGAGAGGCCAGAGGCGAGTGACTCACAAAGACGTTAGGGGTTGTGTGAACGACACTCTCTGAGAAAATCTAAACATTAAATGCTCACCCCCAGCCTCTCACCTCTCGCCCCTTACCAATGATCGCTAAACTCGCACTTGAAGATGGAACTGTTTACACCGGCACGTCGATTGGTGCCGAAGGGGAAGTGGACGGTGAGGTCTGCTTCAATACGTCGATGACTGGGTATCAGGAAATCCTCACGGACCCGAGCTATCGTGGCCAGATCGTCACGATGACCTACCCGCAGATCGGCAACTATGGCGTCAACGAGGAAGACCTGGAGAGCGAGAAGCCGCATCTGGCCGGGTTTATCGTGCGAGAGCATAGCCGCGTGGCGAGCAACTTCCGCAGTGAAGGGTCGCTGGCCGATTATCTCAAGGAGTGGGGAGTGGTGGCGATCGAGTCGATCGATACGCGGGCTCTCGTGCGGCGGATTCGCTCCGCGGGGGCGATGCGAGGCGTGCTTTCGACGACCGATCTGGATGACGAGAGCTTGGTCGCCAAGGCGAAGGCAAGCCCTGGGCTCGTGGGGCGCGATCTCGTGCAGGAAGTCACCCCTGAAATGCCTTGCGAGTGGCAGGAGCCGGTGAGCGAGTGGACTCACTTGAACGAAGAGGGGCGCGAGGCGGGAGGCGAGAAGAATATTGTCGCGCTCGACTTCGGCATGAAGTGGAACATCCCTCGCCACCTCTACAACCAAGGTTGCCAGGTGACCGTGTTGCCAGGGACTTCCTCTTCGGAAGAGGTGCTCGCACAGAAGCCCGATGGCATATTCCTATCCAATGGGCCGGGCGACCCGGAACCGCTGACGCAAGCCGTGGAGACGATTCAAGGCGTTCTCGGCAAGGCTCCCGTATTTGGGATTTGTCTCGGGCATCAACTGCTGTCGCTCGCCTGCGGAGCAAAGACCTTCAAGATGAAGTTCGGGCATCGGGGCGGCAATCAACCGGTACAACGTCTTGAAGATAGCACCGTGGAAATCACCTCGCAGAATCATGGCTTCGCGGTTGACGAAGAATCGCTGCCCGATTGCCTCGAAGTCACGCACCGCAGCTTAAACGACGGCACGATCGAGGGTGTGCGGCATAAGGAGTACGACGCCTTTAGCGTGCAATACCACCCTGAGGCCTCAGCCGGACCGCATGACAGTCACTACCTATTTGGGGAGTTTCTGGCGAAGGTGAAGGGCTAAAGAACCCCTAGCTTGCGCTAGGGGCTAGGGATCGCACAATTGAGTTCACTAACGATTAGCCCCTAGCGCAAGCTAGGGGTTGAATCTCTCACCACGCGTACACCACGCCCTCAAGCTTCACGACCACTTCGTCCTCAATTGCGAGGTAGGGCGTTGCTCGTTTGCCCAGACGCTTGGCCAGCTCGAAGTACTCGGGGCTGAAACGTTCGACCGTGGTTGCTTTCTTCTCCTCTTCTTCCGTGACCGTGGAATCGACCCACCGCTCGCCACGGCGGAAGAAGGTCTTTCTTCCGAGCGAGAAGACATTGTTGGCGATCCGTTGGCGGTTGGTTTTCGCGTCGTAGTAGACCGTGCCCCGACCGCCAGCGGCGAAGAGATCGTCGACATCTGCTTCGTCGAATTCGCCACCATATTCTCCACCGAAGCCACCTCCGCCACCTCCGTAGCCGCCATAAGCTGGTGCCGCCTTGGCGTTCTTGAAGCGGCCCTTTGCGGCACGCTGGTTCACGCCAAATTGATCGGAGACTGCTTCGAGTTCGACTAAGCTTTCTTCCGCCCGAGAGAAGTTGCCGCTGATGTCTCTCGCATCGCTGTTCTCATCCGCGAGGAACGAAGTGTAGGGCGTGAGGATGCCATGTTCGGTGGCGAGGGCAACGAGTTCGTCGATGAGTTCAGGGTTCTTGCCGTGCAAATCAATCTCGTCGATGATCTCGCCCACACGACGAGTTGCCCAAAGCTTAGCGACGAAGCTGTTCGAGTCGTCATTGCTTGCTTTGACGAGTTCCGCCGGGAACTCGATGGTCTTGGCTTCCCCAGCGAGCTTTCCGCTAAGCGAAACGCGTGCTGCACCACCGGTAAGGTAACGACCAACAATCACGGTTTGGTCACCAGCGAACAGGTCGAATCTACCGGAAGGGTACAGGCGATTGATGTTTGCGTTACTTTCATTGCTTGCCCCGTCGGTCTCGATAGTAAGCATCACGTCGGTCATGACGGGGGTGCCGATGCGGTTGTAGAGCTTGCTGACCGCGGCTTCGATGTCTTCGTTGGGACGAACGTACTCGCTTTGGCCGTGGTTTTCCGCGGAGAGCTTATCCAACAGGCGGCTATTCACGTCGTAGCCCACGCCGAATGAGAACACTCGGGCACGTGCTTGGTTTGCGGTTGCTGCGTGTTGGGCAATCTTCGCCTCGTTCTGCTCGCCAACGGTAGGCAAGCCGTCGGTGAGGAAGATGACGTAGCTCGGGCGTTGCTTGTCATTCAGCATCTCGAGTGAAGTCGTCAGAGCCCCGTCGATGTTCGTGCTACCGCCAGCGAAGAGTCCATTGACGAAGCCAAGGGCCTCATCACGCGTTGTGTTGCTGAACTTCTCTAGCTCAGGTCGGAACGTGCTGATGTTGCTGTCATAAGCGACGATGTTGAACAAGTCTCCTTCTCGCAGATTATTCAGCACGAACTTGAGAGCCTCACGTGCTTGTTCGATTTTCTTGCCACTCATACTCCCTGAGCGATCAACGACGAAGACGACCGTCTTGGGAGTGGCCTTCGCGTCGTCGGCTTGTTGAAGTTTCGGGCTGGCGAGCAGAAGGAAGTAGCCGGGTTGGTTTTCGTCAGGTTTGTAGCTGAGCAGGCTCGCCCCCACGTCGTCAGTGGCGCTGTCGAAGAACAGCCGAAAGTCAGACGAGGGGATCACGTTCTCTTGTTCGAGGGTGACCACCGCTTGCTTCTCGCCGGTGCGGTCGACCTTCACTTCGTGTGTGCCAGAGTAAATGTTGGTGAGCGAAGTCTTGCTGTTAATCGCCACGCGAATCTTCAACCTGTCCAAAGGCTTCGCCGTGTACTTGGCGGTGCTGAGCGGAAAGAGAAAATCGGTCAGCCCATGCGACGCGCGGCAAAGCTGTGTGTAGCGGAGCGTGACAGTGCGTTTTTCTCCTGGCGGGATTGGGAAGACGCTGGTTTGGAACATCCCCGTGCCGATCCATTCCAGCAGAGCCGGATCTTTGTTGCTGCGAACGATCCGCTCGTACCGTTCGCGTGCTTCATCTTTGGAAAGCAGCTCGGCCTGATACTCCTTGTTGCCCACCATCAGCGTGAGCGAATCAATCGCCCCGTCGTAAGGCAATGGGAACAAGAAGCTCGTTTCAAGTTGTGTTTTGCCTGTGTTCACGAAGGTCTGGGAAACCTGCACGGTGGCGATCTGCCCTTTGAGCGAGGCGTTGACTTCGATTGCTTCGATTTTGTAGCTCGCTGTCGGGGTCTCCGGCCTGGGGAATGGTCTAGGCAAGCGGAAGTTGGCGTCGGCGCGGGCATCGACTAGTAGGCCTTGAGCTTGGGAGATCGAAGGCAAGAGAAGCAGTGCGAGGTAGCACAACAGTGACGCAAATTGAAGATGACGCGGCATGAGGGGGCTCCTGTTCCGGGAGTGGGCGTAAGCTTTGGGGTTCAAAAAGCTCTGACGAGGGCATTTTGCAGAAAGTTCCATGAAAGTTCTCTGCGCTCCGCTGCTACGACGATCCCTTGCCCTGCCCACTGCCCCCTGCCGACTTCTTCCGCTACAATCTTGCGTTTGTCTGGAATTTTGGACGCTTACCGGAGGAACGCCACCGATGGCGGGGACTTGTATTATTGGCTTGCAGTGGGGCGACGAGGCGAAGGGGAAGATCGTCGATTTGCTCACGCCCCAGCATGAGTGCGTCGTTCGCTACCAGGGTGGCGCGAATGCCGGGCACACTGTCGTCGATGGCGACAACGTCTACAAGCTCTCGCTGTTGCCTAGCGGAGTGCTGACCCCAGGGGTGACTTGCGTGATTGCTGGCGGGGTGGTGCTGAACCCAGCCAAAGCGATCGAGGAACTCGACGAGCTGGCTAGCCGCAACGTCGAGGATAGCGACAACTTGAAGATCAGCGACCGCGTGCATGTGATCTTCCCGTGGCACTTCGCTGAAGATGCCGCGATGAACAAAGACACCTCCGACGGTGAGAACATCGGCACGACGGGCCGTGGGATCGGCCCCTGCTATCGCGATAAGGTGGGACGCAGCTACGCGATTCGCCTGGGCGATATGTACCGCGAGACGTTTGCTGACCAAGTTCGGCACAACACAAAGGTCAAGAACGGCATCCTCGCGGCAATGGTCGAAGGCGATGAGTTCACACCGCTTGATGCGGAAGCGATCATCCAGGAGTACAGCGGTTACGCAGAGCGGCTGAAACCATACGTTGCGGACACCACGGACTACTTGCTTAACGTAGCCGAGAGTGGCAAGAAGATTCTCTTTGAGGGAGCCCAAGGGGCGCTCTTGGATGTCGATCACGGCACGTATCCGTTCGTGACCAGCAGCAACAGCAGCGGTGTGGGCGTCGCGAGCGGTTCAGGTGTGCCGGCGAAGCATGTTGATAAGGTGATCGGCATCGTGAAGGCTTATACCACACGAGTAGGTGGCGGTCCGTTCCCAACGGAGCAGGACAACGACATCGGCCAACGCATCCGCGATCAAGGCAACGAGTACGGCACCGTCACGAAGCGTCCCCGTCGCTGCGGGTGGCTCGATGCGGTGGCGGTTCGCTATACGGCACGACTCAGCGGTGTCGACACAGTCTGCCTGATGTTGCTCGACGTACTTAGTGGATTCGAGGAGCTTAAAATCTGCACGGCCTACAAGCTCGACGGCGAGGAAACACAACGCTTCCCCGCCCACGTCGACGACTTGCGACGTGTGGAACCCGTCTACGAAACGGTGCCCGGTTGGAGTGAGGACGTCACAGCCGCTCGCAGCATGGACGATCTGCCAGAGAACGCTCTCGCGTATATTGATCGTGTCAGCCAGATCATCGGTTTGCCCATCGAAATGGTTTCGGTGGGACCGGATCGTGCTCAGACGATTGAAGTGAAGTCGGCAGTGGGCAGTGGGCAGTAGGCAGTGTTCGGTGGAAGTGCGACAGGAAAGCTTCATGCTTGAAGAACGTGAAACGCAAGACACGCTCAATCCGGCTGGCGAACGTGTACTGCCCCCTTCCGACTGCCCCCTGCCCACTCTCTTAGCCGAAACGCCCCGTGAGCGTTGGCCAAAGCACATTGCCATGATCATGGATGGCAATGGACGCTGGGCCCAGCGGCAAGGCTTACCTCGCATTGAGGGGCATCGTCGGGGGGTGGCGAGCGTGCGATGCGTTAGCGAAGAGTGTTCGCGATTAGGGATGGAGCAGCTCACGCTCTACTGTCTCTCCAGCGAAAACTGGAAACGTCCGCAGCAGGAAATCGATTTTCTCATGCACCTGCTGGAACAGTACATGATCGAAGAGCGGTCGACGATCATGGAAAACAATTTAAGGGTACGGATGATAGGGCGCCGAGAGAACATCCCAGCGCAAGTGCTGACCGAACTCGACAAGACGGTTGAACTAAGCAGTACCAACGACGGTATGTGGCTCAACCTGGCGATCAACTACGGAGGACGACGGGAACTGGTTGATGCGGTTCGCAAGATCGCGGAAGAGGTTTCCGCCCAGCGGCTTGCCTCCGACGCGATTGACGAAGAGGTAGTTAGCGAGAATCTTTACACGGCAGGACTGGACGATCCCGATTTACTGGTTCGTACTGCCGGGGAAATGCGGATCAGCAACTTTTTACTTTGGCAGATCAGCTACGCCGAGATTTGGGTGACGGAGCGTTGTTGGCCCGAGTTCGACGAAGCCGCACTGCATGAAGCGATCGTCAGTTTCGCGTCGCGAAATCGCAAGTTTGGGGGCTTAAGTTAAACTTCCCTCATGCTTCGTTGGCGTATCCCTCTCGCTGTTCTTTTTATCGCGATTCTTGCGGCACTCGGCTACGCGGATGCTCAGGCGGCGCGGCCCGGGATTTACTTGGCCCCGTTGGCGGTGTTGCTTGCCGGGCTGGCGACTGGTGAAATGCTCAGGCTGTTTCGAGCAGGCCTTGGGCCAGGGTGCTTAAGCACCCCTGGCCTGGACTCTGGCAAAGTCTATTACTTTGCGACACTTCTTCCAGTGTTGACTTCGTGTGCTCCGCTCGCGTGGAAGGAGTACCCTGAGGACTGCCCCGTGGGTCGGCTCGGTTGGTTGGCTTTGGGCTTGCTAGCCGGTTTGCTTGTGATCGTGCTCAGAGAAATGAAAAGCTTTCAGGCCGAAGGTCAGTCGATCACTCGGTTGGCACTGGGTTCGCTTTGCGTGTTATATGTCGGTGGGCTCTTCGGAATGATCGTGCAATTGCGACTGATCTCTGGAACTGAGGCCCTGCCCGGTGGCAAGCGAGGGTTGGTGGCATTGCTTTCGATGATTGCCATTGTGAAGGCGAGTGACATCGGGCAATACACTTTTGGACGACTTTTGGGCAAGCACAAGCTGGCCCCTGCATTGAGTCCCGGCAAGACATGGGAAGGAGCACTGGGTGGGGTTGCCACAGCAATCGCCGTAGCCACTTTAGGTCGCGAGCCATCCTTGATAACCAAAGCGACCCCCGTGGAAACGGTCGCCTTGGTTCCCTTGGCTCTCTATGCTAGCTCCCTCGCGGTGGCGGGGATTTTGGGCGATTTGGCCGAGTCGCTCCTTAAGCGTGCCGCGGGAGTCAAGGATTCTAGCGATTGGCTCCCCGGCTTCGGCGGGATCCTCGACCTGGTGGACTCGCTGCTTTTTGCAGCTCCAGTGGCCTATGTCTTCTGGGCGAGCGGGCTGTTCGTGTAAGAAACCCCGAGCCGTCAGGTGTAAGCCGACGGGTTATACTCTCTCACGCTTCTACCCGCCGGCTTACGCCTGACGGCTCGGGGAAGAGAAAAGGTTCGCTCAAACTCTATAAACGTCACAACCCTAACCCCTGCAAGTCTTTACACATCGGCTTCGGTTCAGGGGTGGCTTCTGGCTTGCTCGGTCAGTTATATTTTCAGATAGCTCCGGGGTACGGCGTCTCCTGGCCCTGCGGAGCATTTTTTATCCCCCAGTGGCCAACGCCAGAGTGCTTTGGCCCACCTTATGATTGAAGCATCGATTCCGGTCGGCAAAGCCGAAGACATGGTCCAACTCCTTGGGATGAAGGACCAGCATCTACGCAAGATTCGCAAAGCGATCCCCGCGAAGATCACCACCCGCGACGGAAAAATCCTTGTACAGGGGGACGAGGATTCGGTCATTCTGGCCACCGGCGTCTTTGAGAACCTGCGTTCCTACCTCACCAAGCACGGGGCTCTCAATAGCGAGCAAGTCGACGTCATCCTTGCTCAGGTGACCAACGGTCATACGGAGAGTTTTTCCGAGCCGATAGGCATCGACAACGGCAGGAAAATCAAACCTCGCACACCTGGGCAAGCGGCTTACTTGCAGGCGATTCGCGAGAACGACTTGGTATTCTGCACAGGACCTGCAGGCACGGGGAAAACTTACCTGGCGGTCGCCGCCGCCGTCGAAGGATTGAAGTCTCAGCAGGTACGGAAAATTGTACTGGTACGACCAGCCGTCGAAGCGGGTGAGAGCCTTGGCTTTCTACCTGGCGACATGCAAGCCAAGATCAACCCTTACCTAAGACCGTTGCTCGACGCCTTGCGTGAGATGATGGATCACGAGCAAATGCGTCGTGCTATGGAAGAGGACGTCATCGAAGTCATTCCGTTGGCCTACATGCGTGGGCGGACGCTCAACCGCGCGTTCATCATTATGGACGAAGCGCAGAATACCACGATCTCGCAGATGAAGATGTTCCTCACTCGCATGGGCGAGGGTTCCAAGGTTGTTGTTTCAGGCGACACCTCACAGATCGACTTGCCCACGTCAGCCAAGAGTGGCTTGATTGACGCCGTGCGTCGCTTGAGCGGAATCCGCGGCTCCTCAACCGTCACACTGACGGGTTCAGATATTGTGCGTCATCGGTTGGTTCAAGAGATCGTGCGTGCCTACGAGGAGGGAGGCAGTTAGGTTGATAGGTAGTTAGGTGATAGGGAATTAGTGATTACTTTCGAAGAAACCCCAGCGCGTTTGTAAAGCAACCACCAAGCCCTATTAACCTAATCCCCTAATAGCTAAGCCCTACTATGAGCAACGGCAACACTCAAAAACGAACCCGCCAGCAGCGCGTTGCAGCAGTTGAGCTTCAACCGGGGGTCTGGCGTACCCTTTGGTCGAATCTTCAGCGCGGCGGGGTTTTGCTGCGCATTGGTTTGGCTGCTGGGGCCGCTTTGTTCTTGTGGGCTTTCACGCAAAGCTGGGATCCGCCCTTTGAGTATCAAAAGGGTGAAATCCCTCAACGTGATCTGGTCGCGCGGACTGATTTCGAACAGCTTGATGAGAAAGCGACCGAGGAAGCGAAAGAGAAGGCACGAAAGCTGGCAGTTGCCATCTTCAATCAAGACCCGGCGCCTCTGGAACAGATGCGTGCCCAACTAGTCGGAGAGATCACGAAGCTACTTGCTGCCAAGTCATGGGAAGAAGTTGACTCGAACCTGTGGGCGGAGTTTCAGCCACCTCTAGCCCCAGGGACTCCTGACCCGACCGACGAACAGCGTGTCGCTCAATTCGAGCGATTTCAAGAGGCGTTCAGCGAAGAAGGGGCCATCGATAAGTTTGCCGAGGAACTGGCCGCTGTGATGGCACCTTTTGAGCAGTGGGGTCTGCTTGAGCCATTGCCTGCCGAGTGGGATGCCAACTTTGAGAAGATCGAGGTTCGCACCAAGGACAGCGAGTCGTTCGGTGCTCAGAAGGAAGTTTCCGAAGTTCTCATTGAGAACGTCGCCGCGAAATTGCAGCAATCACTCAATGAGCGGCTTAGTTCGTTGGAACTTGCTCAGAAAGTTTTCGCCTGGCTCCGTCCGCGGCTAAAGCCGACGCTTGTTGTTGACCATGATGCGACGCATCTGGCACAAGACGAGATGGCAGAGAACGAACCGCCGGTCACCAAGCCTTACCGAGCTGGTGAGGATGTTCTGGCCACCGCGGGAGAACCGCTCTCCGAAGACGCCATGAAGCTCCTGGAGTTGGAGTACCAGCAACAAAGCTCAGATCGCACTTTTGCTGAAAGGCTGCAACGATCCGTTTCGATCTTAGGAATGTTCGTTGCGCTCTACACACTATGCGCTGTGTATATCTATGCTCGAGAGCCAAAAATTATCAACGAGCTTTTGCGTTTGGTGACGCTCCTCTCACTAGTGGTGATTACCGTAGCTTTGGCAAAGATCATCAATCAGTACAGTTCAGCAGTTGATGTGCTGCCGTTGCTTCTGTGCGGGATGACCTTGGCCATTGCTTATGGACAGGAGCTTTCACTGCTGATCTCAGCGTGTATCGCGCTGATTATTGTGTTGACGAACGGTCACGATTTCCCACAAGCATTAGTGCTGACGGCGACGACCGCAGGCGCTATTCTGGTTCTGAAGCAGGTGCGCACCCGTAGCAAGCTACTGCTGGTTGGTTTTACCGCTGCTGTTGTTGGCTTTCTGACAACCTTAGGCGTTGGCACCCTCTATGGTCGTCCCCTGCCGTTGCTACTCGAAGAAGGGGGGCACTTGGCCCTTTGGTCGGTGATTGCGGGTTCGCTCATGACCGTCTTGCTGCCAGCGGTCGAAAGAGCCTTCAATGTGCTGACCGATATGCGTCTGTTCGAGCTTGGCGATCCGGCATTACCTCTTCTGCAAGAGCTCGT
This sequence comes from Lacipirellulaceae bacterium, assembly GCA_040218535.1. Classification (NCBI taxonomy): domain Bacteria; kingdom Pseudomonadati; phylum Planctomycetota; class Planctomycetia; order Pirellulales; family Lacipirellulaceae; species Lacipirellulaceae bacterium. The sequence goes on from JAVJRG010000005.1 coordinate 373,674, forward strand.
TCGCCGTGCCCCAGGCACGTACAACCATTCGATTACCGTTGCTTCGCTGGCGGAATCGGCCGCGGAAGCGATCGGTGCGCGTGGGTTGCTCGTTCGCGTGGGTGCTTACTATCACGACATCGGCAAAATGCTCAAGCCGGGATACTTTATTGAGAACCAAGGCCAGGGCGACAACCGGCACGATTCGCTGATGCCGGCGATGAGTACCTTGGTGATCATCGCCCACGTCAAAGACGGCGCTGACCTCGCGCGGCAGAACAACATCCCGGAGGCGTTGATTGACTTTATCCAGCAACATCACGGAACGACTTTGGTCGAGTACTTCTACCGACAGGCGAACGAGCAGCGTGAGAAGGAAGATCCCGAAGGGAGCGAAGTTGATGAGAGTTCATTCCGCTATCCCGGGCCCCGTCCACAAACGCGGGAAGCGGGCGTTCTCATGCTTGCAGACGCTGTCGAAAGTGCTAGCCGAGTGTTGAAAGAGCCCACGCCGTCGCGAATTGAGAGCTTGGTCGAAGACCTGACGATGAAGCGGCTGCTCGATGGTCAGTTTGACGAATCAGGTCTGACGCTGGAAGAAGTGCGCAAAGTTGGCGAAAGTTTGGTAAAATCACTGACAGCGAAATACCATGGGCGAGTCAAGTACCCCGACCAAGTGACCGCTTAATCGCTAGCCGCTGGTTGGGGCAATCGATTTCGTCAGGCGAACTTTTTGGAAAATAATGACACCGCGAACTTCGGAACTCATCGACAACACTCAAGTCGCTTCTGGCGATGATTCGGAGCCTCCGGGGGCAGGTTCTGCTTCCGGAGTAGATTCTGTCGAGATCGCGATATCGAACGAGCAAGCCTTGCTCACCATCGACGAAGAGGCGGTAAGACGAGCAGTGCGTCAGGTCCTCTCTGCTGGCAACGAACCCTCCGCTACGATCAGCGTAGCAATCGTAGATGACGCTACGATGCGCCCGCTGAATAAGCAGTTTCTCGAACACGATTACACGACCGACGTTCTGAGTTTTGCACTGAACGAAGCCGAGGAGCCGCTCTCGGGTGAGTTGATCGTCAACGCTGAATACGCGGCAAGAGAAGCTGTGGAGATCGGCTGGTCAGCAGAGGAAGAGTTTTTGCTCTACGTAATTCATGGAATGTTGCATTTGATAGGCTATTGCGATAAGTCGGACGAGTCAGCTATCAAGATGCGCGCCGCTGAGAAACAGATCCTTATTAAACTTGGCATTCAGACGAGTACTTCAGACTCGCGCTGGGCGGACGGCGGGCAAGCGAAACTCTCTGGTCGGAAAGGAACGACGCACTCGTGACCCTTGCGGTGTTGTTTTGGACGAGCCTGACGGCGTTTTTCGCAGCGATGCTAACCAACCTTGGTTATCGCACGCTCAAGGAATTTTCACGGCACGACCTTGAGGAAATCTGCCAACGCAATGAGCGCCACGAACGTCTGGGCCAGATCTTGCGCCTGCATGAGAATGTAGCGATCGGTGTCGAGACACTGTCGGCCTTGTTTACTGCCCTGGCAATCGTAGCTGGTGCCGCTTGTGCGACGATGCGGTGGCAGCTCCAGCCAGATGCCTCTTGGCAGAATCTCTATGGGATTGCAGCTGGGCTTGGGCTGGTGCTTGTGGCAGCGCGTACTTGGGGGCCTTGGGCTCTGTCACGTGTTTTCGCCGCTCGGTTTCTGTTCAACACGTGGCCGCTCTGGCGTGCACTGGCTGTGGTTGCCACGCCGCTTTCCTTCATTGCCAAGCTGCTGGATACGATCCTGCATCGTCTCGTTGGCCAAACCCCACAAGTGATCGATGAGCAGGCGATCGAAGAAGAAATCAGAACGATCGTCAGCGAAGGTCATCGTGAAGGGCTCTTGGAAGACGATGCACGTGAAATGATCGAAGGAGTCATTGAGCTGGGTGAGGATGACGTTTCGCAGATCATGACCCCTCGGACGGACATGCACATGGTGTCCATCAATCTGCCGTGGGACGAAGTGATTGAGGATGTCATCGAGGCGGCTCACACACGGGTGCCCGTCTACGGCGAGAATCGTGACGACATCGTGGGGATTCTCTACAGCAAGGATCTGCTGCCGGAGCTGTCGAAGCCAGACCAAGCAGATCGGCTGCCAATCGTCGAGATTCTCAGGAAGCCTGTGTTCGTTCCCGAGACGAAGCGTGTTGACGATCTCTTACAGATGTTCCAGCAATTGCGGACTCATATCGCAGTGGTTCTTGACGAGTATGGGGGCGTCTCCGGGTTGGTCACGATCGAAGACGTGCTCGAAGAGATCGTCGGCGAAATTGTCGACGAGTACGATCCAGAGCAAGTGGAGGAAATCCAACGGATCGATGTCGACATCTGCGAAGCCCTTGGACGTGCCCATGTCGACGAGATCAACGTGATGATGGGCTTGGAACTGCCGGAGGATGGCGATTTTGATACCATCGGTGGGTTCGTGTTCACGGAACTGGGCCGCGTTCCTCAGCAGGGCGAGTCGGTGATTTGGCAAAACCAGGTAAGAGTCAGCGTCTTGGAAGTTTCCAAACGTCGGATCGAACGCGTAAAGATCGAGCGGCTCACCTCAGGTCAGCTTGAGATCGCTTAGAATCCCACTTCTTCAACTCTCCCTTAGCCGCGGAGCTACGTCTCCGCCGGGAGTTTGCTAGCAGCGTTCCGGCGGAGGCGTAGCTCCGCGGCTAGGGACCACGTGCTCGACTTCTCTCTTGACGTTAGCCAGCGCAGCTTCCTACAGTCTCGCGACTTAGGTTCCACTTTGTGCGCAGACTCTCCCCGAGCGTCATGCGTCGTTCCTCCGATTTTCTACCGCTATGCCGCGAATTACAGCAATTCTTCTCGCAATCGTTGTCGCTCCAGGCTGCGCTTCGTTGGGTGTGCCAACGCCAAGCCTTCCCACGTTCGCGGGCGAGGGAGCGCCTCCGGGCACTGCCGAATGGTGGAAGAAGAACAAGAAAAAAGCGGAATTCGTTCCTGGCGAAGGATATCGCGTTGCAGGTACGGAAGGCTTCTACGATCAGGAAGGACGACCCATTCGGACGCGCGTCGCCAAGCAGGTGAAACCGAAAGAGGGTGGCCTGCTCGCAGATGTGAAACTCAGCGACACATTTCAAGACTTGAAAACCCAAGTCGGCATGGGCCCGGACGAACGGATTGCCCGCACCTCTTATGCTCAAGGTGAGCAACTATTCCGTGAGGAAAAGTACAACGAGGCGGCCAAGCATTTCAAGGAAACGATTGCCCGGGCTCCCGGATCGCAGCTCCAGCAGGATGCGAAGTTCCAACTGGCAGAAAGCTATTTCTTTGCAGAGAGTTACCCGAAGGCGAACGATGCCTACGAGCAGCTCATCCAGGACCATCCCAACTCTCCTCACTTAGACAAAGTGATCCGCCGCCAGTTCGACCTGGCCCGCTATTGGGAGGCACACCACAACTACGATCCTAACTGGGTGACGACGCCGAACTTGTTCGATAAGCGACGCCCACTGTTCGACACTCTCGGGCGAGCGATCAAGAACTACGAGAACATTCGCCTGAACGATCCGACTGGGCCGCTAGCGGACGATGCCGTCATGGCGACAGCCAATTCGTACTTCCTCAGGGGCCGCTATGTCGATGCGGATTACCATTACGATTTGATCCGAAAAGAGTTTCCGCGGAGCGAGCATCAATACGAAGCTCACCTGCTTGGCTTGGAATGTAAGCTGCGCCGCTACCAGGGTTCCGACTATGGCGGTCGGCCATTGCAGGAAGCGGAAAAGCTCGCCAAGCAACTCCGACGTCAGTTCGGCGGACAGCTTGACGAAGAGCAGCGTGGCAGATTACGAGAGCGTGAGGCTCGCCTACGGCAATTGATGGCCGTACGCGATTACGATCTGGCTCAGTACCACGAGGGAAAGAAAGAGTACGGAGCGGCTAAGTTCTACTACCAGCAAATCGCCCGAGACCATCCTCGAACGGAGGCGGCAGAAAAATCGATCGAGCGCTTGGCTGAGTTGAAGGATAAGCCCGACGTTCCAAAAGAGCCGCTCCACTCGATCATGGAGTTGCTTCCCCAAAATGCGGAGCGGACTTCGATTGCACAGATACCGTTGCTTGAAGAGCAGCCGAAGTTGCAAGACGACTCGCAGATTCAGATGGCCACTCGGACCACCAACGAGGAGCAGTCCGATGCTGGTACGATTCAGCGGTAAATTCGTGCTGTTGGTCCTGCTTGGTAGTAGCCTCTCCACGGGCTGTGCTTCGTACCGTGTGGGGGCTCAGTCGCTGTATGCTCCTGACATCGCAACGGTTTATGTGCCGATCATCGAGTCGGACAGCTTTCGGCGAGACTTGGGTGAGCGACTGACCGAGGCGGTGATCAAAGAGATCGAGTCGAAAACTCCTTTCAAGGTAGTTGGTTCGCCCGATGCGGATAGCGTTCTCTCGGTGCGCCTGGTGGGCGACCGGAAGCGGGTAACCATCGAGAATCAGAATGATGATCCGCGTTCGATCGAGATCAACATGGCAGTGCAGGTCACCTGGTTGAACCGCCGGCGTATTCCCATCCAGCCCGTCGCAACCGTGCCGCTCCCCCCGGAAATGTTGCCAGTCAATCAGACGGGAACGCTCATTCCCGAAGTAGGCCAATCAGTGGCCTCCGCACAGCAGCTTTCAATCCAGCGACTGGCGGAGCGTATCGTTTCGACGATGGAAGAACCCTGGTAACCGTGCTAGGCTCAGGGGATGGACCTGACTGGCAAAGATGCTCATCGAGCAACTGTTTGGCAACTGCGTACGCGCAGCCTCACATTCGGCGAACTGCCCCTATTGATGGGGATCGTGAACGTAACTCCAGACAGCTTCTCTGACGGCGGCCGATTTCTGGGCGTCGAGTCAGCAGTGAACCAGGGGCTCAAGCTCGTAGCCGAGGGAGCTGACATTCTCGACATCGGGGGAGAAAGTACGCGACCCTACTCGACCCAAGTAGAGTTGCAGGAAGAGTTAAATCGAGTTCTGCCTGTAATTGAACAACTTGCGAAGGAAACCAAAGTTCCGATTTCGATTGATACTAGCAAAGCAACCGTCGCTCGGGAGGCGATAGCACGCGGGGCGGAGATCATTAACGACGTCACCGGCCTGGAAGGAGACCCAGAGATGGTCTCCGTTGCTGTTGAATCCAACGCCGGGGTTTGTGCCATGCACATGCAAGGCACGCCGCAGACGATGCAGGACGATCCTCGTTACGATGACATTGTCGAAGAGATCGGAGCGTATCTCGCACAGCGGCGTGATGCGCTGCTTGCCGCGGGGCTCAAGCGAGAGCGAATCTGTCTCGACCCAGGAATTGGGTTCGGAAAGACGCACCAACACAACCTCACGCTGATGGCCAGGTGCGAGGCGTTTCACAGGCTGGGGTGTCCGTTGCTCGTGGGGCACTCGCGGAAAGGGTTCTTGGCCAAGGTCATAGGAGACTCAGAGACCGATCGGGCCTCTGCGACCGCCGGATCAGCCATCGCTTTGGCACGTCAGGGGGTACAGGTGATTCGAGTCCATGATGTTCGTGTTGTCCGCGAAACTCTGCTAGCTCACCATGCCTGTGAAAGCGGAAATCTGCCAGAATGAGGCGTCGCTAGCAGCCCTCTCTGACAGCTAAGCGACGTTGACGCAAGCTGCTGTTCGAACGATACTTAGTGGGCTATTTTGCCTATTTCCGACGGCTCCGTGAGCCGCCCTATGTCATGCCCCTCTGATCGACCTCGCTGAAATCCATGTCGCTAGCAACTGAGAGAACCATCGATACTCCGGAGATTGCAACCACCGATCTGGCTACCTACTGCGAAGAAGTTGCGCAAAGAGCCAAAGCCGCCTCTCGAGCATTAGCTCAGCTTCCCGGCGAAGTGAAGAATACTTGGCTGAAGCGTTCCGCGGAGCTCCTGCGAACCAACTTGGAACCCCTGGCGGCCGCCAACGCGATTGATCTGAATGCAGCGCCAGAGTTCGGCCTTACCAAAGCACAAATTGATCGGTTGCGACTCACCCCAGAGCGAATCGAGTCGATAGCCGTTGCTCTCGAGCAGATCGCACAGTTGCCTGAGCCAATCGGCGAGGTGATTAGTTCGACTGTCCGCCCGAATGGCTTGCGTATCGACAAGACACGCGTACCGCTGGGTGTCGTGTTCTTCATTTACGAATCGCGACCGAACGTCACAGCGGATGCAGCGGCGATCTGCGCTAAAGCTGGTAACGCAGTGATCCTTCGTGGTGGCAAAGAAGCGATGCAATCTAGTCGAGCGATTGTGGTGCTCCTGCAAAAGGCAGCCCGCGAAGTCGGTTTTCCTGCTGATGCTGTGCAGTTGGTTTCCACAACGGATCGTGCCGCTGTTGGTCATTTTCTAGGTCTTTCAGAACTAATTGACGTCGCCATCCCTCGCGGTGGTGAAGGTCTCATCCGGCGGGTGGCGGCAGAGGCAACAATGCCAGTCATCAAGCACTACGACGGCAATTGCCACGTCTATGTGGATGCTACCGCCGATTTGGAGATGGCCGAGCAGATTGTCGTGAACTCGAAGTGCCAGCGCATGGGAGTCTGTAACGCAGCCGAATCGCTACTTGTCCACGCCGATGTCGCTAGTGAATTTCTGCCGAAGATCGACAAGTCGTTGGCGGATGAAGATGTTGAAATCCGTGGCGATGAGCGCAGTTGCGAACTCATCAGCCGTGCTGTTGCTGCCTCGGACGAAGACTACGGTGCTGAGTTTCTTGGCCCCATCATTTCGCTCAAGGTGGTGGCTTCTGCGAGAGAAGCGATCGAACATATCAATCGTTACGGATCGCACCACACGGATGCGGTGGTGACGGAAGATTTGAAGGTTGCCACGAAGTTCGCCAACGAGGTTGATAGTGCGGCAGTCGTGGTGAACGCTAGTACTCGTTTCAACGACGGTGGCGAGTTCGGATTGGGGGCGGAAATAGGAATTAGCACCGATAAGTTTCATGCCCGCGGCCCCTGCGGAGTCGATGAACTCACCAGCTACAAGTATGTTGTCAATGGATCAGGTCAGGTGAGGAGTTAGCCCCAACCTGCCGCTGATGAAACGCAAAGGAGTGCGTGGATGTCCGACGATACCCTAAGCCAGGAAGAGATGGATAGCCTGCTCGGGGGAGGCGATGCGCCCGGCGAATCCGACGAATCGGGAACTCCGGCACCACGACGCCAGAAAGTGACCGTCTACGACTTCAAGCGTCCTGAACGCGTCGGCAAAGAGCAGATGCGTGCCCTCCAGACAATGCACGAGGGCTTCGGGCGTAATTTTGGAGCCTCACTCTCGGCACTGTTACGGACGATTGTTGAGGTGAAACTCACGAGCGTCGACCAGCTCACCTATAGTGAATTCGTTTTCAGTCTTGAGAATCCAACCTGCTTTAATCTGGTCAATGCCGAGCCGCTTGAAGGGCAACTCATTCTCGACCTGAACCCTTCGATTCTCTTTCCGATTATCGATCGCATGCTGGGTGGCAGTGCGAATTCCCCACCGCCTGCCAGGCGACCGCTTACCGAAATCGAGTTGCGCCTTGTCTCGAAGATTACGAATCTCTTCCTGCGTGAAATGCAGAACGCTTGGGAGAATGTTCTTGAACTCAACTTGAGCGTGGATCGCGTTGAGAGCAATCCGCAGCTCGTGCAGATCATCCCCGCGAACGAAGTGATCGTACTCGTGAGCTTCGAACTAACCGTTGGCAGTACACGGGGGATGATCAATTTATGTATCCCTTTCAATTCGATTGAGCGGATCAGTAGCAAGCTCTCCTCGAATAGCTGGGTCAGCTACAGCCGACGCCCACCCACGGCTGAGTCGATGCAGCAGATTAGCGACCACTTGGCTGAAGCTCCCGTCGAGGTAGTCGTAGAGATGGCCAGAACCAAGATTACGACGGCTGATCTGCTCGGGCTACAAGTTGGCGACATCGTTGCTAGCGAAAAAGATGTCAACGAGCCGCTACTTGTTTCTGTTGAAGGAGCGCCGAAGTTCCACGCATCTCCCGGCCAACTCAAGGGTCGCAAGGCGATTCAGGTCGTTTCGGAGTTTCAACCAGAACACGTTCAGGTGAAACCCACGCAAGCTCAGCCTGCGGCAGAAACTACCTAGCCCGTGAAATTTATCAGCTTCGCACCTCGCAAGTTTGCCAGCAGTTGTCGACAAAATTTGACATCTGCTCGTGACTGCTTAACAATAAAAGAAAGCAGCTCGCCTGAGATTACCTTGTTGGGGCGAGTCGCTCCTCGACGGTCGACTTTTCTTTTTCCGTCGAGATCGGATTGAGTAAGAGCGCAATCGCATCTGTTCTGGTGCTCGTTCGCTAGGGCAATGCTTACCGAGACACGATGGGTTCGCACCCGCTGAGGTGCCTGTGCGGAAGTCGGTCCAGAGGATAGTTCCTCGTATCTTCTAGCCGATGAGACGCCAGGGCTCCAGCGACTCAGTTCCGATTGTTGAGGAGCCGTATCGATGGGAATTGCGATCAAGTGCCCCCACGGGCACAAGTTCAAGGTGAAGGATAAGTACGCTGGCAAAAAGGGGCTGTGCCCCTACTGCAAAGGCCAGGTTTTTGTCCGTGTCCCGACGCTTGAGGAAGCGGAGAGCCTCGAAGAACGCATCAGCCGTGCCGCTTCTGCCGAGCGAGTTGCGAATTCTCACGAGGGATCGTTAGGTGATTCTTCGATTTTCGACGACATGCCGAAGATGTCTGGCAGTGGCGGTTCGAGTGCCGGAAGTGGATTAAGCGGTAGCCTCGTCGGATCTTCGGCCGTGCGGCATAACATTAATTGTTCTTGCGGGGAGTCGGTCCCCATGTGGTTCGCCAAGTGCCCGAAGTGTGGAGTGTTCCTCGACAGTTTGTAGCCCACAAATACAAGCACGAAGCGCAAGCGAGTGAATATGTCGGAATACGATTCACTCGCTTGCGCTTCGTGCTTGTATTGGATTCAGCAACTTCTGCCGCCGGCCATCTGCGTGCCTGACCTTGTGGGCAACGGAGGCAGAGCTTCTTCGAGAACATCTTTCGCTTTAGGCCACGCGACCCATGCTTCAGCGAGCATCCACGCTTGAAGTCCCAAGATGGCGGTCCCGAAACCCACCAGCAGATAATTGCCACGCTGCCACCAGCCAGTGTCTCCGTTGAACATGTTCCAGAGCATCGCCCAAGCAGGCATGGTGAACATGAGCACCATAGGAATTGCAATAAACGCCACCGGCTTGCCGCGCCGCCAGAGATAGAACGCAGTGACCAACATCGCAAGTCCTGCAAGAAGTTGGTTCGTCGCGCCAAACAGCGGCCAGAGAATCATTCCGCCTGAACCCGGTCCAATCGGGCCCTTGATCATGGCAACAGCCAACCCGCAAGCGACGGCTGTGAAGGTCGCGACGTACATGTTGGTTAGCGGTTTGATCTGAAGCGAACTGCCAAGCTCTTGAATCACGTAACGTTGTAGGCGCGTGGCTGTATCGAGCGTGGTGGCTGCGAAACATGCCACCAATACGGCAATCACTGCCAGTGAGAACTTCAGTGGGATCCCTAATGCAGCTAAGAAGTTCGCACCACCTTCGACAAAGGCTCCGACTTTCTGGGGAAGACGATGATTTGCCCAGCCTCCGATAGTTTTCTTCGTGCCGTCAGCTGTGACTACCTCGGTGATTTTCGCTTGGTACTTACTCTCCCAGGCGGCTCGCCCGGTGAGTTGTGCGTCGCCGCTAGTCACTCCCATACCAAGTCCCGCACAACAGGCGAGAATTACTAGTACGGCAAGGGCACCTTCGAGCAGCATCCCGCCGACAGCGACGTACTGGGCGTCGGGTTCGCAGGCGACTTGCTTGCTTGTGGTGCCGGAACTAACTAGGCAATGAAAGCCGCTGACTGCTCCGCAAGCGATCGTCACAAACAAAAAGGGAAAAATCGGGGGGGCATCTGCAGGGATTTCTTCCGCGATTGCCGGCGTGCTCTCTCGAAGGTCCGCCTGCCCCGTGAGTGCCGCCACGGCGAGACCTCCCACAAGTAACGCGAGTGCAACGAAAAGTTGGTGACTGTTGATATAATCGCGCGGTTGCAGCAGCACCCAGACAGGAAGGACTGATGCGATAAAGCAGTAGACCATTAGTAGCGCTGTCCACAGTACCACCGGGTTGAACCTACTCACATCCAATCCGGTCAACCCTGCGAGCTGCGACGGCCACTCCGAGGGGAGAGTCAGCGGCAAACGATACGCTCCCCAGTAGACGGCTGCGTACAGAATCACCAACGCAATCAGCGACGGCAACAGTAGCCCGCCACCGCGACGATGCCAGTAACCAATCGCGACGGCAAGTGGCATCGCGATCCAAACGCTCAAGACCGATTCCGGGTAGAGCTTGAAGATCGAAGCGATCACCAGTCCAAAGATGGCTAGCACGATCGTCAACGCCAGAAATAGGACCGTGAGGAACAGGATTTTCGCCCTAGGAGAAATGATGCGACCGGCGATTTCGCCAACGGTTTGCCCACGATTGCGAAGGCTGACGACCAACGCCCCAAAGTCGTGCACTGCACCGATGAAAATCGAACCAATCAGCACCCACAGCAGGGCCGGCAGCCAGCCCCAGAAGACGGCAATCGCTGGTCCGACAATGGGGCCGGTTCCGGCGATGCTCGTAAAATGATGGCCGAAGACGACCTGCTTTTTTGTCGGGACGAAATCGACATCATCGTTGAGCTGAACGCTAGGAGCTTCTGCGTCGGGATCGAGTGCGAAGAGTTTCCGAGCCAGCCAACGACCGTACGTGTGATAGGCCAGCAAGAAGCCAGCGAAGGAGCCAACTGCGACGAGGAGAGTGAACATGGGCTTAATAATAATCGGTCAGACACCTCGCGGTAATACCTCGTTTACGCTTGCAGGCTGCCGCTCTATAATTCCCGCTTAGATTCGCCACCAAATATCAAGCTGAGAAGCCTAGCAGCGAGGAACTTCAGAAGTGCCCGAACATGTCGTCATCATTGGTAGCGGTCCCGCCGGTTGGTGTGCGGCCATCTATGCCGCGCGAGCAAGCTTAAAACCGCTAGTGTTTGAAGGAGCCGTCACGGAGGAGAATCGCCAGGATGGCACGCTGCCTTTGGGGCAACTGGCGCTGACCACGGAAGTCGAGAATTATCCCGGCTTCCCTGCTGGTGATTTAAGCTCGTACTTGAAGAGCTCGCTCGATGAGCAGCATCACTATCTTGCCGACATGCACCAAAAAGAAGGAGCCAGCGGCCCCGAGCTAATGCACCTGATGCGTCAGCAAGCGGCGAACTTTGGCACCCGCATCGAAACGGAAGACATCGTCGAAGTTGATTTCGAGAACCGGCCTTTCAAGTTGAAGTCTTCTGGCGGGAAAGAAGTCGAAGCCCACGCGGTAATCATCGCCACGGGTGCTCGTGCGAATTACCTAGGGCTCCCATCCGAAGATGCCTATAAAAATCGAGGCATCAGCGCTTGTGCCGTTTGTGATGGGGCGCTTCCCCGGTTCCGCAACAACCCACTGGTCGTCGTTGGTGGAGGTGACTCGGCTTGTGAGGAAGCGGACTATCTCGCAAAGTTCGCCAGCAAGGTTTATCAGGTGCATCGTCGCGATGAACTGCGGGCCTCCAAAGTCATGGCTGATCGCGTGTTGGAGAACGAAAAGATCGAGCTCGTTTGGAATAGCGAAGTGGACGAGGTCCTCGGCACCGACGACGATGGCGTCACCGGAGTCCGGGTGAAGTCGACCGTCGATGATTCGACACGCGAACTGGAAGCTTCCGGTATGTTCCTTGCCATCGGTCACACGCCGAACACGCGGTTTCTCGAAGGCAAGTTGGAGATGAACGATAAACATTACCTCAAGTGGACCGTTCCCTTCCGCACGAATACAAGCGTCGAAGGCGTTTTTGCCGCCGGTGACGTGGCTGACGACTACTACCGCCAGGCAGTAACCGCAGCCGGGACAGGCTGCATGGCGGCGCTCGATGCCGAGCGTTGGTTGGGGGCCCAAGGGATTTCGTAAGTCGTTCTGCTCGACAGATTCTCACTTTTCATTTCGCTGCGGTGCTCGCACCGCGTTCACTTCTCATCACGATCAGGCGGTTTGCGAATGTCACAAGATTCCCCCACGAGCCCAACCGTCGAACGCGATCGCCAAATGCTGATCGAGGTCCAGCAAAAAGGCTTCTTCGGTAAGCTGGGAACCTACACTCGACTTTCAGGCCCAGGTTGGTTGCAAAGCGCGATTACCCTCGGCGGTGGTTCTCTTTCCGGGGCGCTGTTCCTAGGCGTCTTGGGCGGAACCAGCATGTTGTGGCTGCAGCTCGTGGCCATTGTGATGGGCGTGATTATGCTCTCGGCGATTAGCTACGTCACGCTTTCGACGGAGCAGCGGCCGTTTCAGTTGATTAACCAACATGTGAACCCGGTCCTTGGTTGGGGTTGGCTGGTCGCCACGAGCTTGGCGAATATGCTCTGGTGCATGCCGCAGTTTAGTCTTTGCTATGAAGCATTGGAGCAAAACCTGGCACCCAGTATGGTTGGTTCGACGACGAGCGCAAAGTTGATCGTCTCAGCCATTCTCCTCCTCGTCACTTCGATTGTTTTGGGATTCAATCTCAAAGGGGGCACGACCGCCAAAGTCTTCGACATTTTCCTGAAAGCATTGATCGGGGCCATCGTCCTGTGTTTCTTTGGGGTTGTGATTTACTTGGGTCGCGAAGACCTGCTCGATTGGTCGACGATCTTCTCGGGCTTCGTGCCCGACTTCTCCCAGTGGCAAGATGCGACGGGGGACATGAAAACGCTTCTGGCCGACTTGCCTGAGAAATCCCAAGAGTTTTGGCGAACACGCTTGGCTCGCGAGCAACGGGCTGTGATGATCGGGGCGGCTGCTACCGCGGTGGGGATCAACATGACGTTCCTGTTGCCTTATTCCATGCTACAGCGGGGGTGGGGTAAGAATTTCCGCGGCCTGGCCCGTTTCGATCTCTCAACCGGCATGGCGATACCCTACGTCGTGGTTACCGGCTGTGTGGTGATTGCTTCCGCTCACGCCTTTCACGCGAAAGCCGATAAGGAGTTGCTCTCCGACGATCCGGCGGTTGTCCAAACCAGCGAAGTTCTCAAGCAGGCTCAAGGCAACTTGATCGCCCGAGTCGAACCCGAATTCGCCGGCAAGAAGCTTGAAGACTTGGAAGAATCGGAGCAGCAAGAAGTGTTGGAGCGAATCGCCGCTTTGCCCGAGGCTGAGAAGCGGATTGCCGCTTCATTCGATAAACGCAACGCGTTCAAACTCAGCAAGGCACTCGCGCCTCTGCTGGGAGAAGACAATGCGAACCTTGTTTTTGGGCTAGGAATCTTTGGAATGGGATTCTCAACCATCATCATTCTGATGATGATCAACGGCTTCGTTTTCTGCGAAGCACTCAATCAGCCCCGAAGCGGTTCGGTGATGTTAATCGGCTGTTTGGTCGCAGGCCTTGCCGGGGCCGCATGGCCGCTCGTTTGGGAAGGCCCTTCCAAGCTTTGGCTGGCAATTCTCGTGTCGAGCTTCGGAATGATTTTGCTGCCGATTGCCTACGTAACGTTCTTTATGTTGATGAACAACAAAGAGGTTCTCGGTGACGATCGACCGCAAGGTGGGTGGCGATTGGTCTGGAATCTCTTGATGGGCGTTTCCGTGCTGGGCGCAATCGTCGCGGCAGCCACAGCCGTTTATGACAAGATTACTGATCATAGCTCACCGAAGACTGAGCTTGCAGGTAAGCTCGTCCTAGCGTTGCTGGTGGGTTATCTCATCGCTGTGGCAATTGGGTTTGTGACGAAAGCAAAGCAATCGAAGGCACCTTAAACCCGACAGCTTACGCTTGACGGCTCTTGCAAAATGAGCCGTGAGGCGTAAGCCCACGGGTAGAAGCTCTCATGAACAAACTCTCCGTCAAGCAAGCCCGACAAGCCGAGTCCATTGGCCAACAAGCGACCTTGCAAGGTTGGATTCGCACCCGTCGGGACTCCAAAGGTGGGTTCAGTTTTCTTGAGCTCAACGATGGAAGCTGTCTTGCGAACATCCAGGTTATTGCCGATGGAGATTTGACGAATTACGAGTCAGAGATCAAGCAGCTCACTGCCGGTTGCAGCGTCACTGTCCACGGCGAAGTGAAAGAGTCTGGCGGTAAAGGGCAGGCCACGGAGTTGCTTGCCAAAGAACTGATCGTCCACGGCTGGGCCGATCCGCAAGAGTTTCCGCTCCAGAAGAAGCGTCACTCGTTTGAGAAGCTGCGAGAGTGGGCACATCTACGGCCGCGGACGAACACGTTCGGCGCGGTGATGCGGGTGAGGAATCGGATCTGTCATTCGATCCACGAGTTTTTTCAGGAGCGAGATTTTCTCTACACGCACACCCCCATCATTACTGCCAGTGATTGTGAAGGGGCGGGGGAGATGTTTCGCGTGTCGACGATCGATCCGGCTAAGCCACCGGTGGCTGAGGATGGGACCATCGACTACACGCAGGATTTCTTTGATCGGCCAAGCTACCTGACTGTTTCGGGGCAGCTTGAAGGGGAAATCTATGCGACGGCCTTGGGGAAGATCTACACGTTTGGACCCACGTTTCGCGCTGAGAATTCTAACACCTCCCGCCACCTGGCTGAGTTCTGGATGGTCGAGCCAGAAATGGCTTTCTATGAGCTAGCCGACAACATGGACCTCGCCGAGGCGTTCCTTAAGCGCATCGTTGAAGACGTCCGCAAGGATTGCGAAGAGGACCTGCAGTTCTTTCAGGATCGGATCGACAAGACCGTTCACGAGTCGCTCGCCACAGTCGCAGAGAAGCCCTTTGAGCGAGTTAGCTACACCGAGGCAATCGATCTGCTCACGAGTTCCGGTGAGAATTTCGAGTATAAGATCGAGTGGGGTGTCGATCTTCAAGCGGAGCACGAGCGTTTTCTAACCGAGCAGCACTTCAAATCCCCCGTCATACTTTTTGATTATCCGTCTAGCATCAAACCGTTCTACATGCGGGTGAACGACGACACGTCTGAAGAGCGACGGACCGTGCGGGCGATGGATGTGTTGGTGCCGCGCGTGGGCGAGATTATCGGTGGCAGCCAACGCGAAGAACGACTCGACGTGCTTGAGGCTCGCATGGCTGAGCAGTCACTCAACGCGGAGGACTACTGGTGGTACCTCGACCTGCGACGCTACGGCACGGTCCCGCATTCAGGTTTCGGGCTGGGGCTAGAGCGTATGGTGCAGTTCGTCACCGGCATGGCGAACATTCGCGACGTGATTCCATTCCCAAGAACGCCGGGGAATGCGGACTTCTGAGTCGAAAGCTCTGTAGGGAACGCCACAGAGGGCGTTCCTTACAGCGTTCTCTGGCTCAAACCAGCACCGCTCCCGCATACACAAATCGCCCACACTCTGGATTACCACAGCGGGCGACGCCTGGGGTAATGCGGTGATGCTCTTCGAGCGACGCAGTACAGTACGGGCAATCGTCGGGAAGAGAACTGCCGTCGCCAGCGACGTCGTGCTCAGCAAACTCGTAGCGGTCGCCTTCGATTAAGAACTTTTCCTTTTCGTCTTCTGCGGTGTTCTTGAACGTCAGCGTGCCGTCGCGGTCCTTAACCAACTGAATATCAAGTTGATTTCGGACGATGACCGCTGTAACAGCGCCGGCTGCAAAGCCGCCGATATGCGCGTACCAGGCCACTCCCCCGCCTTCACCATCATCGAGCGTCGAATTCCAAAGTTGGAGGTAGAACCAGGCGCCACCGTATAAGAAGGCGGGCACATTGACGGTCCAGAACTTGAAGAAGAAAAAGAAGACGGTTTTGATTTTTGCGTCCGCACCATAGAGCACCGTGTACGCGCCCATCAGGCCGGCAATGGCACCGCTTGCACCCACGAGCGGGATATCGCTCCCCCATTCCATTGCCGCGTGAAGCATTCCTGCAGCTAAGCCCCAGAGAACATAAAACAGCGTAAGAGTCGCAGTTCCCAGTCCGTTCTCAAGCGAACAGGAGAACGCCCAGAGGACGATCATGTTTCCGATGATGTGAGAGAACCCACCGTGGAGGAACATGTGCGTGAACAGGCCGATGAAACGCCCGTCCGCTAAGTCTTCAGGAACCAATCCCCAAGCGTCGATGAAGTCGAGCGCGGGCTTGATGGTAGTCGGGTTCTCAAAGATGAGCCTCATCTGGAAGATAAACACCGCCAGATTAGCAAACAGCAACACGCCCGGGAGGATCGGGAGCGATTTCTTATCGATGTTGTCGCCGATGGGGATCAGCACGGGCGGAATCCAGCTAAAGTCGAAAACAGAAAGCTGTCTCAAATGAGAGACGAGCTTCTGCCTTTATTTAGCTTATAAACCGCCGCTTTGCGGCCACTTATTGCCAGAATCGAGCGATGACCGCTACCACCGGCGCAATCGCTACGCAGGCCGCGAAGACAGCAAGGCCCATCGGCGGGGCATTGCGACGAACCTTGTAGACAATCACCAGCAACACGAGGCAGATCAGGCCAACCAGTGCCCCTCCAGAGAGCATCAGTTCCTTGAAAATTGGCATCTTCTTCGAGTCGGGGTGGGCCGAAAGATACCACGACGCCAGCATCGTGCAGAGGACGCTCACCAGGGTCATCGTGAGCGAAACCATCCAAGCGACGGTCACCGCGACACTACCGCGGGTTTCGTCGGGATCAAAAGGCTGCGGTTGCGGCCGTTTGCGTTGCTTTTTCGCCACCTCTTGCTCCGTACTCACCGAAGATTCGATACAAACGGACCCTCTCGGTAATGCTTACCGCAACTCAGAGGCTGAGGTATCCGATTTCTTCCTGAGTCAAATTCGTGAGCTACGTTTTTGTAGCATACCCGCCGGCTCTTTTTATGTGCTGAGGGCAATGCCGACTCATCGAAACGAACTTCTCCCGAAAGAATCATCGTAAGCCAGTTGCCCCGGCACTACCAGTGCGTGGACTCGCGGCAAAATCATGACCTCAAGGTGCTGGAAAATGCCCTTGGTTCTTTTACCTCTTCAAAAGTAGATTGATGCTATGCCTCCTCGTCGCTTCGAACACTCTTCGCACGCTACGAATGACTCTGAACAACCTTACGATGAACGAAATCGTCAGCCATCGGTCGTTCTAGGTGTCAAAGACCAATCGGTAAAGGCGATGCTTGAGTATCTCGACGACGTCGTCTTCGCAGCTATTCGCGGCGACGAGCCTTCGATCGAAGAGGCTCGCCAACTCTGGCCTCAGATCGTCAAGGCTTTGCCTTGGCAAGAGATCGAACCATCGCGCGAGCAGTATCTGCGCTACGCGGTTGAAACTTCGCGCAAGATTCAAGACACCGAAGGTTCACGTCCCGAGTCAACACTGGCGGCTATCGAAATCATTTCACTCCTCACCCGCTGAGCCCGCCCGCTTGCGGCTTAGCCGTTAGGCCACTGCCGACAGTACTCATAGAGCGCCATCGCCGTGGCGGTCGCTGCGTTATAGCTGAACGGCAACCCCCAGACGGGGATCTCGACGACGTCGTCCAGCAGTTCCAAGGCGTCTTCGGTCAGCCCGGTCCGTTCGTTCCCGATAACCAAGGCGGTGCGACGCTCGAACGAGTAGTGATGGATGTCTGAAGAGTCAGTCGTCTGCTCAAGCCCCACAAGACGGTAACTCTCTTCTCGCAGCGAACGCAGGACCGGCGGTAAAGTACGGCGGCTTTCAATCTCGATTTCATCTGCGCCATCTCGAGCGATTTTCTTGTCGAGTTTTGTGTTCCCGGTAGTGATGATTCTTGTCAGCCCGCAGCAACTGGCGGCTCGGACGATGCGCGAAAGGTTCACATTGCTCCGTAATGGGGCACAGACCACGATTAACTCTCGCGGTTGTTCTAAAGTCCGGGGCGGCTTGTGGCGTTGGTGCTCAAACATTTCGGCTTCAACGGAGATCGGCAAGAAACGTGGTAGGTAGCGGTTGGAGGAAACCCTGGTAAAAGGTTAAGCTAGGTTCTTCTCACAAGGATGTATTTGATCGAGCGAGTCTCCCGAACGCCATGCCCCGATCCCGGTTTCCGCTGATTCCGCTGTTGATTGCTGTGGCGGTCGTTTTCGGGCTGGGCTGGGCTTTCCGCGGCGAGGAGCTTCCGCCTGCCGACTTTACGTTCGTCAATAATTCCGAGGTGAAGGGTATCGATCCGGCCAAAGTGAACGGATCGCCTGAGGGGAACATTGTCCGTTCCCTCTTCGAAGGGCTGACTCGTTGGGACCCAGCGACACTCGCACCCATTCCAGGGGTTGCCGAGCGTTGGGACGTTTCCGAGGACGGGCTCGTCTACACTTTCCATCTTCGCGACGATGCCCGGTGGTCGGACGGTTCGGTTGTCACTGCAGGGGACATGGTTTACTCGCTCCGACGCTTACTCGGTCCGAGGAGTATCGCTGAGTATGCCTACCTCGCCTGGTGCATCAAGAATGCACGTCGCTATAGCGTGGCAGGAAGCGGGCTTCGCATAGGCGACCCTGTCGAGGTCGAACTGAATCTGCCGGTCAACGCCGTGAATTCGTTAAGAGGAGAAGTCCTACGAGGCAAGCTCGTTGAGATTGAAGATCTAGGAGACGACGAAAAAGCCCTTGTTGTCGAACACGACGGCCAGCAGACTCGCTATGTGCCGATTGACGACATTGAAGCAAGTCGCACGGAACCTCCTGCGAATAGCCAATGGTGTCGACAAGTCTTGCTCGATTTCAATGAGGTGGGCGTCAAAGAAGTTGACTCTCGCACTCTGCGCATCACGTTAGAAGCTCCCACGGCTTATTTCTTGAAGCTCGTCGGCTACTATCCCTTTTCTCCGGTGAAGAAGGAGTGCGTTGAAAAGTATGGTACCCCCGATTGGACCAAACCCGAGAATCTGGTTTGCAACGGGGCTTACACGATCGGATTCCGTCGTATTCGCGACCGACTGCGTCTCGTAAGGAACGAGCATTATTGGGATCGTGAGAATGTCCAGCTTGGGATCGTCGATGCTCTGCCAGTCGAAGCACGAACCACTGCGGTGAATCTCTACCTGACAGGCGAGGTTGATTGGATCATCACCGTACCGACCCCGTCGTTGAAGGTCATGTTGCAGGAAGACCCGCCTCGCAACGACCTGAATCCCTCCCCTTTCTTGGGTGTGTATTACTACATGCTCAACACGAATCGGAAGCCGCTTGATGATTTGCGAGTTCGCCGAGCGTTATCGCTGGCACTCGATCGGGAACAAATCACTTCAAAGCTACTAGCGGCGGGGGAGGTCCCTGCATTAAGCCTCGTTCCCCCCGGCATCGACGGATACACGGCGCAGGAAACGCAGGCCAAGAATGTTGAGCTAGCAAAGAAGTTGCTCGCTGAAGCAGGTTTTCCGGAAGGCCGAGGATTCCCTCCGTTGGACATCCTCTACAACACGGACGAAGCCCATCAATCAATTGCAGAACTAATTCGCAAGCAGTGGCAACGCGAGCTGGGCATCAACCTTTCAACCCGTAATGAAGAGTGGGCAAGCTATCAGTCGAGCGTCCAAAACTCACGGTACAACGTGGCACGACGGGCCTGGATCGGGGACTACACAGACCCCAACACGTTCCTTGATATGTTCGTCACTGGCGGAGAGCAAAACAACACGGGATGGGGTAATGAAGAGTATGATCGTTTGATTGCCGAAGCGAGTCGAGAGACAGACCCCAGCAGTCGGATGAAGTTGTTCGAGCAGGCTGAGCAACTGTTAATGGAAGAATTGCCCATCCTGCCCATCTATTTCTACGTCTCGAAGAACATGGTGAAACCTTATGTGCGGGGGTTCTACAATAACTTGCAAGATGTCCATCCGCTGTCGGCTATCTGGATTGACGAGGAGTTGAAACAGCGGTACGAGACTGGAAAATCAGTTAGCCCCAACGAGTTTATAGGCATAACCGTGGAGGAGCGGCCATGATGGCAATGTCTTTCCGCCGGTTGCTCTGGCTCTTTCTCACATTGTGGGTTGTGTTCACGATCTCGTTCTTTCTCATGAGAGCCGTCCCTGGTGGGCCGCTTTCTAGTGAACGCAATCTCGATCCTGAGATCGAGCGGATCATCAAGAAGCGGTACAACCTCGATAAGCCGCTCTGGCAGCAGTACTTGATTGAGCTGGGCAACTATGCTCGCGGCGACCTGGGGCATAGTTACCGCATGGCCGACTTCTCAGTGGCTGAGGTGATACGGCAAGGTCTGCCTATTTCATTAAGCTTAGGGAGCTTAGCCCTGGGGTTCGCCTTGCTATTAGGTTTGACTGCAGGAATTGCGTCGGCCGTTTATCGAGGGACGAGCATCGACACGAGTATGATGCTCGTTGCCACGGCAGGGATTGCGCTGCCAAACTTTGTGATCGCGGGAGTTTGCATCATTCTGTTTGTGTTCGCGTTTCCACTATTTCCGGCGGCAGGGTGGGGTAGCTGGCGCCACATGCTGTTGCCAGCCTTCTGTCTTGGCTTACCTTACGCGGCTTCCGTCTCGCGGATTGCCCGCACCAGTATGTTGGATGTGTT
This sequence comes from Lacipirellulaceae bacterium, assembly GCA_040218535.1. NCBI lineage: Bacteria > Pseudomonadati > Planctomycetota > Planctomycetia > Pirellulales > Lacipirellulaceae > Lacipirellulaceae bacterium. The sequence continues at coordinate 394,281 of JAVJRG010000005.1, forward strand.
ATCCCAAGACTACATTCGGACCGCCCACGCTAAAGGCACGCCGCCCTTGCGTGTTATTCTGGTGCATGCCTTGCGAAGCGCATTACTTCCGGTGGTGTCGTACTTGGGCCCTGCGATCGCAGGTATTCTGACCGGGTCCTTAGTGATTGAACGGGTCTTTGCCATTCCTGGGTTGGGGACTCACTTTGTCGAGGCCGCTCTGCAGCGAGACTTCACGCTTGCCATGGGTATGGTGATGCTCTACACGGTGCTCCTTTACACGATGAACTGGCTGGTCGATTTATCTTACGCTTATTTGAACCCACGCATTCAAACAGCGAGCTGATTTCGGAGAAGCGAAGCATCTATGGAATCGCAATCAGCCGGAAACTCGCTGGGAAAGGATGCGTGGCGTAAGCTCCGTCGCAGTCGGGCGGCAATGCTTTCGTTGGGGTGGCTGGTGCTGATTTGCGTACTCGCGGCAATTACTCCACTATTGCCATTGCAGCCTCCCGATGCGGTCAACATGGCCCTTCAATACGAAGAGCCGATAGCGACTCCAGTTTGGCTTGATGACTTTAAGCTCGACACTGAAGCGATTAACGAAACCCCCACGGAGGTAGAGCGACTCGAAAACGAACTCGTCAAACTAGAAACTGCTGTTCAGCAAGCCGAGGTAGATTTCGAGCGTGTCTCCGTCGATTCGGCTGAGTACGAGGCTGCGGAGCAGAAGTACGAAGAGGCCTACCAGAAAGCACGTCAGAAACATGCCGAGATTGAGGATGTCATCCAGGAGCCCTATCGTAAACAAGGCTTTGCGCCGCTGAATCCACTCAGTCGTTGGTTGGTCCGGGTCCGTTATCAACTTTTTGGTGAGAGAAGTTTGAACTCCAATTGCGGCCGCGACGAGTTGGGGCGAGATGTTCTCTCACGGGTTTTCTGGGGGGCGCGTGTTTCATTGGTCGTTGGATTAGTTGCTACTTTTGTCTCGTTAGTCATTGGCGTGACCTATGGCGCAGTCGCTGGGTATTTTGGCGGCTGGGTGGATGATGCGATGATGCGTTTTGTCGATGTTCTCTACTCGGTGCCGTTCATCTTCGTGGTAATTTTTATTCTCACGATCTTGGGAGAGGAGAGCATCGCACGTGAGCTTGCCTACTGGGGAATCGGCAGAATTACGGTCTTCTTTGTGGTGGTGGGAGCGATCTACTGGTTGACCATGTCTCGCGTGGTGCGGGGGCAAGTGATCAGCTTGAAGAACGAAGCGTTTGTCGAAGCCGCACGCTCATTGGGGGCGGGGCATACCCGAATCATCTTCCGGCACCTACTGCCCAATGTCTTTAGCGTCGTGCTGGTCTATCTGACGCTGACAATCCCGAAGGTCATGCTCTTCGAGGCGTTTCTTTCCTTCCTGGGTTTAGGAGTGCAACCGCCCAATGTTTCCTGGGGACTGCTGGCTAACGAAGGAATCAAAGTCATTTCGCCAGTGAAGATCTACTGGTGGCTGATTCTGTTCCCGAGTCTTGCACTGGGAAGCACGCTGTTGGCGCTTAATGTCCTTGGGGATAGCCTCCGGGACGCGCTCGATCCAAAGTTGCGGAAGGAGTAATCGAGCGTTAGCCGTCGGGCTTGCTCGACGCGTGGCTTAACGGTCGTCCCAGCGCCGACCAAGGTCGGCGGCTAACTTCCTGGTTGAATATCCTCTTCGCGACCTAGCAACTCCAAGCTCCCAGCGACCAAAGCTTTGACCCCCGTGCGGATCGTCGGTTCGGGATCGGGATAGTACTTGGCCGAATGAAGCGAAGGTGGCGGCGTTCCATCCTCTTTGAACTTGTCGAGCCGTTCCTGCGTGACTGAGCCAATGCTCATCATCAAGATTGGCACACCAGCGCGTCCGTAGCGACCGAAGTCCTCGCCGCCCATAGAGGGCTCAGCCTCGCGAACATTGTCGGCGCCGATTGCTTTGGCAATCGCTGGCAGCACGCGTTCGCCGAGATCAGGGTCGTTCCACAGTGAGGGCGTGCCTTCGCTCACCTCAATCTCCGGATCGGGTGCGTCCGCGCTCTGAGCTGCGGCGAGGGTCTTACGCTTGATCGCCTCGATTAACTGTTTTCGGGTCGCAGGAGCGTAACTGCGAACGGTTAGTTCCAACTTACATTGATCGCTGATGACGTTGTGTTTTGTGCCTCCTTTGATAGAACCCACCGTGATGACCGCCGGTTCGATCGGCTTCACCTCGCGACTGACGATGGTTTGGAGATCAAGGACCAAACGAGCAGCAATCACGACCGGATCGATGGTCGTATGCGGATAGGCTCCGTGACCGCCGCGTCCTTTGACCGTGATATCAACGCTATCGACGTTCGCCAGCGCGTAGCCTGTCTTGCAATACAGTGTACCGGTCGGTTTGTCGGCTGCAACGTGCAGAGCCAAGGCGTAATCAGGTCGGGGGAAGCGAACGAACAGACCATCATCCAGCATCGACATCGCTCCCGCACCGCGTTCCTCAGCGGGCTGGAAGATCGCCATGAGCGTTCCCGTCCACTCTTGCCTGTGACTGGACAAGTAGCGAAGCGTCCCGACAAGATTGGTCATATGCATGTCGTGCCCACAGGCGTGCATCACACCAACGGTAGCCCCGCGTTGGTCTTTCGTGCGAACCTTCGAGGCGTAGGAGACTCCGGTCTCTTCGACCACCGGCAATGCGTCCATATCAGCACGGAGCATTAGCGTTGGGCCTTTGCCGTTTTTCAAAACACCCACGACACCGTGCCCGCCGACTTTGGCTGTTGTTTTAAAGCCCAGCGTGTTCAACTCTTCAACCATTCGCTTGGCAGTTTGCTCTTCCATCAAAGAAAGTTCTGGCAACTGGTGGAGCGATTTGTAAAGCTGGGTAAGTTCGGCGGCTTCTTCTGCGAGCCATTCTTCCGGCGACGCCCCGGTTGCCTGTAGGGTTGGAGCAGTTGCAATGACCAATGCCACAAGCAGTTGCGCCATTCGATAGAAATTCAACGAATGAGATTTCGCCAAAATGTTGACAAAAGGCTTTGCAACGCCGCAGTTCGGCAGTAGACTTCGTGCATTCATAGAAGCTCGCTCTAGTTCATTTGGCCGCCCTCGCAACATCATCCCGCTTGCGAGGCGGCCTTTTTCGTTGGGCGGTCAACATCAACCGCGTTGAATAGCTAGATTCGATTCCTGATTCTTGATCCGCAGCAACTCGGGAACGATTGCCCGCATGGCACGTGCTCGGTGGCTGATCATTCGTTTGAAGTTTGGTCCCAACTCTCCAAAGGTCCGGTGCATCTCCAAGACTTCGAAGAGCGGATCGTAGCCGAAGCCGTTTGTTCCTGAGGGCTTCGTGCGGATTCGTCCGCGACATTGGCCCCACGTCTCCGCAACGATCTGGCCTGCGGGGTTGGCTATGGCTACATGGCAGTAGTAGCGGCCGGTTCGTTTCACGAGCGGCAACTGGCCGAGTTCTTCAATCAAATGAGCGTTGTTCTCTTCGTCGGTTGCTTCGGGACCGGCGTAACGGGCGGAATAGATTCCTGGACGTCCTTCTAAAGCGTCGACTTCCAAGCCGCTGTCGTCTGCCAGTACCCAACAGTTCAGATGTTGGGCTTGCTCGATTGCTTTTTTCTGCGCGTTTGCAGCAAAGCTATCGCCGTCTTCCACGACTTCGTGAACTGTCTCGTAGTCGGCCAAAGTGCGGATTTCAAAACCGTGTGGGCCGAGCAGTTCGACGAGCTCGCGGCCCTTTTTGACGTTGGTCGTGCCAATCGTTAGTGGGAACGAAGACATTGCTGACTTATTGCGAAGTGGAAATGATGCTGAAAGATTCTAGCATCATACCACGAAGCCCGGCTCAGCGAAGCCTCGGCAAGCAAAGTAGCCCTGTCGCTCCGCGACAGGAATCGCGGCAACACCAAGAAGGCTGTGGTATTGACTTCGTATGGGTGCGGCTGCTGAGCTTCTGCAATTCCTATCGCGGAGCGATAGGGCTACCGTCGACTAGCGACGAGCATACGCCGCACTAATGGCGGCACGCTGAGGGACAACGATTGGAGTCGGCTGGATGTCGAACGGTAATCCCACGAATCGTTTGGGGTGGAAACCGTTTGCGACCTGACCCTCAGTAAACTGACGAGCGAATTGTGCCTTCACGCGTTGTTCGTTTAGCAGGTCTTCCTTCGCCGGACGGTTGAAGAAGTTGTGTGGCTTGGCGGCTCCGAAAGTGTCGACGACTTTCTGCGCGTCGGGCGTCGCGGGTGCAATTCTTCCGTCTGGAAACTGGTGCATTTTGTCAAAGGAACCTACTGTCACATAGCTCTCGTACTTGTCATGAAACTCGTAGGCTTCCCAACCACGGCTCCGGAGGGCGTGTGTCAGTCGTTGTGCTTTCTCCGCACCGGTGACCAGTGGATCGTCCTTTTTGGCGCGACGTGTCTTCGTAGATTTCACATCCACGGGCTTTTCGAGCGACGACCGGCCACGGAAGGTGGCCACCTTAATACTGAACTTCCCAGGGCAGTCGAGCAGCGAGTGTTTCACGCCTTGGTTCCACTTCGCAATGCTTTCATCAATCCCCTGCGGGACGAAGTACTCCTTGGGAAGAAGGAGATTGCGAGTCAGGAAAGCATGGCCCATCGGGCCCTTACTAACGGGCTTTTCATTTTGCTGGCTTAAGTAGTTGGAGACCTTCTCACGGAATCCAGCCAAGCTCTGATGCGACTGGATGCTTTCGCCGGTTAGGGTTTCAGGACGCATGGTCTTGATGCGCGAGAGCAGTTCTTGGGCTTCTGGGTCGTCGATGCCTGAGAACTCACCAACAAGCACTGCATGTTCAATGACGGAATCGCCTCGGTTGTAGCGACGGCGAATTGGTGCACCGTAATGATCCAGCCCACGACCCGGATCGTCTTTCTGCTCGAATGTCATCCCGTAATAGTAGGCGGGCAGGTTGAAGTCTCTGCGGAGCTCGAAGACCAGATCGCGAGCCTGTCTTTCGCCTTCTACTCCTGAGAAAGAGCATGCTAGGATCAGCCAGGGGCCGTTCTGTTGCTCGAGCGAATAGTCGACGCCTTGCTCAGCGGGCACTTTTTTCTGAGGCATCAACTTCTTCCAAAGCGGCGCTGCCTGGCAAACCGTGTTGGCACCGAGAAACCCTGCGAAGAGACCTAGAGTCAATACGAGGGAAAGGTTTTTTCGAAGTGCGACCTTACGAGCGAGAGCAGTCATGGCGAATTCGTACCGTGATTGTTGCTAGCCGCCAGCCATCAAGACAGGCGTGGGATACCCAGTAGTTTGGCGAGAAAACTAGCAAACTGCGGTCGGCCTTACCAGACTGATCTAAGGACATGATAAGGGCGAATTGCTGTGTGAAATCGCCGAATTTTTCCACAAGATCGAGTGCCTAGCCGCGAACAAACGATCTATTAGCACGGTATAATCTGATACCGAGCGCGGTTTCCCCAGACCGTGGCCTACAAAATGCCGGGAATGGTTCTCAAATTTCAAACTCGAGGTCTTATAAACAAAGTGGCGGCCTCATCTCACGATTCCTCAAAGGGTGCAAGAAATGATGAAATCTCTGACAAGAAGCAAGTTGCTAGCACTGATGACTGCGTTAGTCCTGACGGGGGGAATTCCCTCAGACGTGGCTTTGGCGAAGGAATCGAACCAAAAGGACTCGACCAAGAAGCAGGAAGAAAAAAAGACTGAGAAGCCGCCCAAGAAAGTTCGGATGGCTCATATCGCCATCAAAGGTGAATTACCAGAGTCTCCCGGGCAGATGTCGCTGTTTGGTGACCTGGGAGTCGATCTTCGTAAGACGATCGCACGCATCGAGAAGGCCGCCGAAGACGATTCGATCGATGGCATCATTCTAGAAATCCACAACGGCGTCGGACGTGGCAAACTGAACGAGTTACGTGCGGCGATCAAGAGAGCTCAGGCTGGTGGTAAGAAAGTTTATGCCCACCTTGAGGCGGCCCAGGGAACCCAGTACCTGCTAGCAGCCGCTTGCGACGAGATCGTCATGCCGTCGTCAGGTGTTGTTTTGGTGACAGGCATTCGTGGCGAGTTCGCGTTCTATAAAGACATGCTGGCCAAGCTAGGTGTCGAAGCGGACATGATCCACGTTGGCGAATATAAGGGTGCCGCGGAATCGCTCATGCGAGACAGCCTGAGCGAACCAGTCCGTGAGAACCTCACCGCGATGATCGACGACTTGTACGACCAAATGGTCGCTGGCATTGCTGCTGATCGTCACATCACTGTGGAAGCGGCTCGCAAAACCATCGATCAGGGACTTCTTACTGCTGAAGCGGCCAAGGAGGCAGGGCTAATTGATCGTTTGGAATACGCCGATGAGTTCCGCGCTCGTCTGAAAGACGAGTACAAAGCGGACAAGCTGGTCTATGTGATCAACTATGCGAAAAAGAAGATCGATACCGACTTTTCAGGCCCGATGGGCATGATGAAGTTGTTCCAAGCCATGATGGGCGGAAACTCCAAGAAGAGCGCCTCGGGGCCAAAGATCGCCATTGTTTACGCTGTCGGACCGATCATGTCCGGCAAAAGCGAAAATGATCCCTTTGGCGGACAGACCATGGGTTCGACGACAATCGTCAAAGCCATTAACGATGCGGCTGCCGATGACAACGTGAAGGCAATCGTCCTGCGAGTGAACAGCCCTGGCGGTTCCGCTTTGGCGAGCGACCTCATTTGGCGTGCGACTCAAGCGACCGACAAGCCAGTTGTCGCAAGCATGGGCGATGTCGCTGCCAGCGGTGGCTATTACATTTCGATGGGTGCCGACAAGATTTTTGCTGAACCGGGCACCGTGACTGGTTCCATTGGCGTTGTCGGTGGCAAGATCGCCATGGGGGGACTCTACGACAAGATCGGAATGGATACCGAATCGATCAGCCGCGGCGAAAACAGCGGCATTTTCTCGTCGACCGAGAAGTTCACCGAAAGCGAACGCGACGCCGTTGAATCGATGATGAAGCGAACTTACGAGCAGTTCACAACCAAAGCCGCGGAAGGACGTGGCATGGAAGTCGATGCCCTCGAGAAGCTCGCCAAGGGCCAAGTCTACACAGGTCGTGTTGCCAAGAAGATTGGCTTAGTTGATGAACTCGGCACGCTCAAAGATGCCGTCCAAGAAGCGAAGAAGCTGGCTGGCATTAGCGCGGATGACGACGTTCAAATGAAAGTCCTTCCGAAGCCAGAAAATCCGTTCGATGCAATCTTTGGCGTCGACACGGATGCACCACGCGAAGCGAGTCTTGAGTTGCAGCTCATTGATCGGCTACTTGGCAAAACCGGCGGACTCACCAGCCGCTTACGTCAAGCCTTCCAGCTTCAGCGGGTTTTCCGTGAGCCCGTTGCGGCAATGATGCCGTATACGATTGAGATTGAATAGAATTGTTGCTAACTAGCAGAAAGAGTAATCATGTAGCCAGGGACCTCGCGTCCCTGGCTATTTTTCTTGGTAGTTAGTTACCGCCACCAATCCGCTCTTTGCCCACCCATTTCTGCAGCACCTCTGGCACGATGATCGAGCCATCGGCCTGCTGGCAATTCTCTAGGATGGCGATGATTGCCCGACTGATCGCCACGGCGGTGCCGTTGAGGGTGTGGACAAACTTGGTGCCCTTTTCGCCTTTGGTCTTGTAGCGAATATTCAGACGACGGGCCTGGTAGTCGAGGCAGTTGCTCGTGCTGGTCACTTCACCGTATTCGCCCGATTCGCCACGCCCTGGCATCCAAGCTTCCAGATCAAACTTGCGGTAGGCGGGCCCGCCCAAATCCTTGCTGGCGATGTCGAGTACCTTGTAGGGAATACCCAGTCCATCGAAGATCTGGCATTCGAGATCGCACAGGTAGTTATGCATATCTTCGCTTTGCTCAGGCTTTGAGAAGGCGAACATCTCGACCTTCGTGAATTGATGCACACGGTAAAGGCCACGTGACGCACGCCCGGCAGCTCCCGCTTCGGTACGGAAGCAGTGGCTAATGCCGCACAGCTTGATGGGGAGGTCTTCCTCGTCGATCACCTGATCGGCATAAAGGCCGCCGAGCGTGATTTCTGCGGTCGCGACAAGATTCAAGTCATTGTTCTCGATCGAGTAGATCTGAGTTTCCGGTCCGCGAGGGATGAACCCGACGCCGGCGACGATCTCCCCGCGTGCAAGGTCAGGCGTAATCGTCGGGATGAACCCTTCGCCCACGAGTAACTCCATCGCGTACTGCTGGAGAGCCATTTCCAGGAGGGCTCCCTCATTGCGAAGGAAGTAAAACCCATGTCCAGCGACACGTGCGCCACCCTCGAGGTCGAGCAGATCGTGCTGCTCGCCAAGCTCGACGTGATCGAGGACAGGAAAACCGAGTGACCGTACCTGCGTGGCACCATGGCGAAGTTCGCGGCTGGCGTCTTCATCACCAATGGGCGTTTCCTCATGGGTGAGGTTGGGCATGCTGCGATAAATGGCTCCCGCTTCGGCGGCAATGCGGTCAAGCTCGGTCTGCTTGCTGTCCTTCGCCTCGCGTAGCTGACGGCCTTCGTTCTTCCGTTGCTCTCGCTCCGCGTCGTCCTTGGCTCTGCCGATCGACTTGCTGACGACGTTCGCTTGCCGTGCGAGCTCTTCGATTTCTTGCTGTAGTCCACGACACTCGTTTTCGAGTGACACGAAGCGAGCCACATCCGCCTTGACGCCGCGGTTGTCGCAGTTTTTCTGGACAAGTTCAGCGTTCTCAAGAATGAATCGTTTGTCGAGCATTTGGTAGTGTTTGTTAGAGGTTAATTCGTTACCGAAATGAACTGACGTTAGGTCGATACCTGCGCCAGCCGATCCCACAACGCGACACTTGCCCTTGTGCCTCGGTGGTAATCTTCTAGGGAGAATTTTTCATTAGGACTGTGGAGATTATCGTCGTTCTGCCCCCAGCCTAACAACAGCACATCTGCTTCAAGAGATTCCGCGAAGGCGTTCACAATCGGGATGGAGCCACCCTCGCGAATGAACACGGGTCGGTTGCCGAAGCCCGTTTCTATTGCCTCAGCAGCGGCTTGTAGGTAGGGGCTCTCCAGCGGCATCACAACACCCGGCGCGCCGTGATGCACGTCGAGTTCCATCTTGATTCCCTCAGGAAGTAGCTCCTCAAGTCGCTGACGTAAGCCGGCGGTTATTTTCTGCGGGTCTTGGTTGGGTACGAGCCGGAAGCTGATCTTTGCCGAAGCCTTCGCTGGAAGGACGGTCTTTGCTCCTTCCCCTTGATAGCCACTGGTGATGCCGTGGACATCAAACGAAGGGCGTGCCCAGCGGCGTTCAAGCGTGGTGAAGCCTGCTTCCCCGGCTAGTTTTTCGACTTGCAATTGTGACTTGAATTCCGCTTCATCGAATGGCAGGTTGGCGAACTCTTGACGCTCAGCCTCGGTAAGCTCGGCAACGTCATCATACATCCCGGGGACGTTGATCCGTCCCTCGTCATCGATTAAACCCGCCAGCATTTTCGAGAGCGCAATTGCCGGATTCGCGACGGCACCCCCAAATACGCCCGAGTGTAAATCTTGGCTGGGGCCCGTCAGGTGGATCTCATAATAAGCAATGCCACGCAGCCCGTAGGTAATGGCGGGTACGCCGGGAGCGAACTGGCTTGTATCGCTAATCACGACGCAATCGCAAGCGAGCTTTTCCTTATTCTCAGCAAGAAATTTTTCGAGGTGTTCGCTGCCGACTTCTTCTTCGCCTTCGATCAACAGTTTGACTTGCAGTGGCAGTTTCTCCCCCGCCTCTAACCAAGCAGCGATGCTGTTCACGTGCGTGAGCATCTGCCCTTTGTCGTCAGTGGCACCGCGGGCGAAGACCTTGCCATCGCGGATGTCGGGCTCGAAGGGCGGGGTGATCCACAAGTCGAGCGGATCGGGCGGCTGGACGTCGTAATGTCCGTAAACTAGCGCTACCGGCTTGCCCGGCACAGGTGGCGACTCCGCGTAAACCAGGGGATGGCCGGGGGTTTCGATCGTTTCGGTGGCTAGCCCAAGCTTCTCAAAGCGCTCGACCAACCATTGTGAGGCCTTCCGCACTTCATCTTTATAGGCAGGATCCGCACTGATACTAGCGATACGCAGCAGTTCACACAGATCGTCTTGGTAACGCTGTTGGTCTTGGTCAGCTTGCTCGAGGGCGGCTTCGACGGGCATTGCCGGATAACTCTGTCGATTTTTGCGGCTTGTTGGCTAATCGTTAAGCAAACGACTGAAGAGGTTGGCCTCGACAGCTTTGCTCATAACAGGATGAGCCAATATAATACCGTGCGGTCAGTTCCACTACGGGTGCCCCCCATTGCAGAGAAACCCTACTTCAGAAACCCTTCCCCACAGCTAGCTCAGACAAGAAGTTTATGGCAAGTTTCGACCCCTTCAGCCCCGATGAATCCGAACCCGACGATGCCGGGACAGCGGTCGTCGTCCCTGAGAAGCAGAGAGCTGAGAAAAAGCAGCGCCAGCGGCAGCCGAAGTACAACGTCCTCCTGTGGGATTCGGACGATCATACCTTTGAGTACGTTGAGAAGATGCTCCGAGAGCTGTTTGGGCACGAGCATGAAAAGTGTGTTGAGATCGCCAAGCATGTGGACGAAGAGGGCAGGGCGGTTGTGTTGACCACAACTCTAGAACATGCCGAGTTAAAACGCGATCAGATTCATGCTTATGGCAAGGATGAAGAGCAGGGAACCACTGGATCGATGTGGTCGACGATCGAACCAGTTGAATGAGAAACCGTGGAATGAAATTACGTACACATACGCTAGGTTGCAAAGTCAACCAATACGAGACCGAGTACATACGTGAGGGCCTTCAATCGATCGGCTACAACGATGCCGAGGGTGACGAGCCGGCCGACCTCTGCATCGTCAACACATGTACGGTCACAAACGAGGGGGATTCAAAGAGCCGCCAGATTATCCGGCGCATGGCCCGTGACAATCCGGCCTCGAAAATTGTCGTCATGGGTTGCTATGCGACGCGTGCCCCCGAGGAAGTGGCGGCTCTACCAAATGTCACCGAAGTGCTGACCGATAAGCGAGAGCTTCCGGACTTGCTTGGGCGTTTTGGCGTGACCGATGTTCCCACGGGAATCTCAGGATTTGCTCGCCGTCATCGCGCCTACGTGAAAGTGCAAGATGGCTGCATGTTGCGTTGCAGTTTTTGTATTATCCCTCACGTCCGCCCGGAGCTTGCGAGCCGACCGCAGCAAGAGATTCTCGACGAGGTGCGGCGGTTAGTTGATGGGGGACATCGCGAAGTCGTGCTGACGGGAATTCACCTTGGTCATTACGGGGTGGATTGGAACAGAAGCCTCCCGAAAGAAGAGTGGACGCGGCTTTCCCATCTCGTCCGAGCGATTGCCGAGCTGCCCGGCGATTTTCGCGTGCGACTTTCAAGTATCGAAGCAACGGAAGTGACGCGCGAGTTGATCTCCGTGATGCAAGACTTCCCCGAGAAGGTCTGCCCGCACCTGCACGTTTCCATGCAAAGTGGCAGCGATAGCGTCCTGCGACGGATGCGCCGCCGTTGGGGTAGCAAGCGGTTTATCGACCGTTGTCAGATGCTCAAAGAAGCTCTCGACCGTCCGGCGATCACAACCGACATCATCGTCGGCTTCCCTGGCGAAACCGACGATGAGTTCGCCGAAACTTGTGAAACGGCCCGCCAAGTGGGCTTTTCAAAGATCCACATTTTCCCCTTCAGCGCCCGCCGCGGCACGCCCGCCGCCGACTTGCCAGGGCAGTTGCCAAAGAAGCTCAAGCAAGAACGCGGGCGCGAACTGGCTGCGGTCGAAGCGGAGCTAAGGGACGAGTACTATCGCTCGCTCGAAGGGATGGTGCTGCGAGTTCTCGTGGAGAACGAGGAGCAAGATCGCAGTGTGGTATCGGGGACGTCGTGTCGTTATGCGACGGTGGAATTTCCTAGTCAGCGAACAAAGGTCGGCGATTTCGTCCACGTGGTCGCAGGCGGGAGTTGTGACGGCATAATCGATGGCGGACAATCCTAGCCGATCACCTCAGCGGCCGCCTCGCACAACTCTTTCGCTTCTCCTTGCGAGGGCGCCTCCGCAATCGCTCGGACGATTGGCTCCGTGTTACTCGCCCGTACGAGTAGCCATTTGTTCGGCCAATCGAGCCGTAGTCCGTCCATGCGGTCGGAATTCGCTTCGCTGAAGTGCTGTTCAAGCTTGTCGAGTGCTGCCGGGACTTCGTCGGATGGCAGGCTGATCTTCGTCTTGTGAATGGCGTATTGAGGCAATTCATCGGCGAGCGCACTGATCGGTAGGTTGCGATTCGCCATCGCATCCAGAAGAAGTGCCATCCCCACAAAGCTATCGCGAACAAGCACCACACGCGGGTCGATCACACCGCCGTTCCCTTCGCCACCGAGCACAGCGTTTGAGGAGTTCATTTCGTCAACAACATTCGCTTCGCCAACCTTCGAGCGGGAGAAGGACACTCCATACTTGCCCGCCAGGTCTTCGCTCATGCGGCTAGTCGAGCAATTCGTGACGATGGGGCCTGGGTTGCGTCGTAGCTCGTGATCGACGCAGATGGCTAGCGTTTTCTCCTCGCCAAGGTATCGTCCTGTTTCGTCCAGCACCGCCAATCGGTCGGCGTCGGGGTCCTGGCAGAAGCCGATGACGGCGCTATGCTGCATCATCGCCTGTGGCAAGGTTGCCAGGTTGTCTGCCGTTGGCTCTGGCGGGTGAGCGAAGTGTCCATTTGGCTGGCCGCCCATAACAGCTACTTCGCAGCCTAGGTGTTCCAGCAGGACACGCCCCAAGACGCTCCCTGAGCCATGATTAGCGTCTAGGAGAACATTGAACTGCTTTGAGCGTATTCGCTCAACATCGCAAATTTTGCAGATCAACTCCAAGTGCGCTGACGTGGTGTCTTCGATTGTGGAAATGGCTCCGATTTCCTTGTAGGTTTTCCATGCCTGGGGTGCTGAAGCACCCCGGCCAGAAGCCTTGTATTGATCCAAAACCTTTTGTCCCTCGTCAGCGGGGATCACCCGACCCTCGGCATTGAACAACTTCAGCCCGTTGTATTCCGGCGGGTTGTGGCTTGCAGAAATCTGCACTCCGCCCACGGCACCGAGGGATTTTACGAGAACCCCAGTCGTAGGAGTCGCGGCCACATCGCCATCGAGCACGTCACAGCCAGCGGCCGAGAGCGTTCCGCGGACTAATTCAGCCACCATCGACCCAGTGGTTCGCCCGTCCCGTGTCAAGACGACCGATCCCTTGGGAAGGGTCGCGGCAAAGGCACTGACATACCGGGTGACGACGTCAGGAGTGAGCGACTCGCCCACGATTCCACGTAGCCCAGAGACGCTAATAATCGGTTCGGAAACACTCATGCGATTCTTCCTTTGCTAACCATGCCGCTTGCGGTTTAGCCGTTATACTGAACCCATGCCGAAAGAGAAACCGACATCAGAAAACTCCCAAAGCGAGTCGAGCGTCGCTTCTCGCCGAGAGTTCCTCAAAGGCAGGGCCGCCCTCTCCGCTCTGGCGGATAAAGCACGCGAAATGGCCGATGCGGCGACCGCTTCTTTTGAGGCAGCGTCAGGCAACCGCTCGGTATCGTCTCAGCAATCGCAAAAAGTTGCTCTGCTGGAGATCACCCGCCGTGCGATGGCGTGTGATTTTCAAGTGCAGTACCACGCCGCTGATGGTCCTCGCTTCACTTCGACAATGCTTGAGGTCATGGAGTCGTTGGAGCCGCTCGAGGCACAGTTGACGATCTACCGTGAAACGAGCGAAGTCCTCGACATCAATGCCTACGCCGCAAGTGCTCCCATCGAAGTTGAGCCGCGGTTGTTCCAGCTATTTCAACTCGCTGCTTGGCTGCACTCGGAAACGCAGGGGGCATTTGACATGACTAGCGGACCGCTTTCTCGTGCTTGGGGATTCTTAAAGCGGGAGGGAGGGTTGCCGGAGGAGCATGAGATTGCCGACGCATTGGGCAATGTTGATGCAACAGCGATCGAACTGAACGATCTGGAGAAGACGGTCCACTTCACGAAGCCGCACCTTGAGATCAATTTCAACTCGATCGGCAAAGGTTATGCACTCGATCGACTAGCGGAACAACTGGCGAGAAAAAAAATCGATAATTACCTATGGCACGGGGGGCGTAGTAGTGTACTGGCTCGTGGTCGGAACTTCTCCGATCAGCACGACGCTTGGAGCGTGGGAATTCGCGATCCCTTGAAGCCTGAAGAACGGCTGGGGGAGATTCATCTCCGCAATCAAGCACTCGGGACGGCTGGCTCGGGGACGCAATTCTTCGAGCATGAAGGCCATCGCTACGGTCATCTGATCGATCCCCGCACAGGTTGGCCCGCGGAAGGCGTCTACACGGCGACCGCCGTTGCTGAGACCGCGGCAGAGGCTGATGCGCTAGCGACAGCCTTCTATGTGCTGGGGCCAGGAGGAACGGCAGAATACTGCGCCGCCCATCCGGAAGTAGCGGCCCTGCTAGTGTGCCCCCCTTTCAGCGAGGAAGGTGAGCAGGAAGTCGAAATCCACGCTTTCAACCTGGATGAAGGCGTTTGGACGCGTCTCTCCAGCTAGCTGTGCCTTGCGAATTTCCCCTACCCTGTCATAGTACAGGTCACGCCGGTGGTGGCGGCTCCTCCGCGCGGTGAGAGAAAACTTTCTGCCAACATTCTCGTGGGCCGAAACGTAGAATGTCGAGTTCCCCGTTCCTCGTTGATCTGCAGCCGTGCTTGCATCGCTTTTTCATCCTGGCAGTTACTTAGGCATCATCGTCTTCCTGGTGCTTACCGGATGTGGCATGCCTATCCCTGAAGAAGTGGCGATTGTCATCGCCGGGGTGCTCAGTGCCCAAGGGAAATTGGAGCCCGAGCTGGCCTTTGCAGCGTGCCTGTTTGGTGCTTTGCTCGGGGACGCAGTCATGTACTCGATCGGTTACCACTTCGGCCACACGTTGATGCAGAAGCATCCGAAGCTCTCCAAATGGCTGGGGGCAAGCCGCGAGGCGGAATTCGAGGAGGCTGTCACACAGCACGGCTTTAAAGTGCTGCTGCTCTCGCGTTTCATGGTGGGAGTCCGCGGCCCCGTCTATCTAGCTGCAGGAACGGTTCGCATGCCGTTTCGCCGCTTTCTGATGTGGGACCTGGTTTGTGCGACCCTGGTGGTCGGCGTTTTCTTTGGAATCGCCTACGTCTGGGGCGAGCCAATTGCCCAGATGTTAAAAGAGGCTGAGTGGTATTTCACCCTTACCGTACTCCTGGTGGTTGGCATTGCCATTCTGGTATTCATGCGACGGCATCGCAAACGCATCGTCGAAGAAATGGACGAAATGCTCGACGAATGCGAAGGAAACGTGAGCCAGGAAAACTCCGACCGCGAGCCGCAAGACGAGCAACGCGAAGCGTCCTGAGTACCCGCCGCTCGTCGGCTTAGCCGTTCCCAACTAATCCCACCACCAATTGATTCCAGCGTCATCGGGACGTTCAGCAAGCTCCGCCAGCGAGCCGCTCGACTCAGCCTGCACGTTCACACGCTTGCCAGCGTCGATCCAGACGCCACCGCTAACACCGGCGATGATATGCTTCCGTCGGATAACACGGTGATTGATGACGGTCTCCACCGCTTGGGGAGTTTTAACCGCTGGCAGGCCCATCCGCCGTCCGTCGACGAACACCGTGGGTGTCCAGCCGATTTGCTCCACGAGTCCCTGGGAGCGGATCACCTCGAGCGTCATCGACAGCTCAAAAAGTCGTTCTAGCTCTGCATAAAGAGGATACTTATCGGCCAGTGTCGAGTAATGCTTGGTAAACGACTCGGCAAACCGCCGATTCAACTCGTCCGACTGCCCCGTGTGAACCCGTTGCCCACGGGCAGCGAGCAGTTCGTTCTCGCTAAGCACCTGGACACAGGTGTCAGGCAGCATGAAGACGTTGTTCTCTTGGTCAGCGAGAATATCGCTCTCCTTTAGAGAAAACCACCAGCGGAGAATGCTCATCGGCGGAGCCGTTCCGTCTGCCGCGAGCTTGACAGTATCCAGATAGCTTTCGACTCCCGGCACGCCTTCGGCAAGACCCATGCCGACGAGTTTCATATGATAGTCAGCCAGCAAGAGCAACCGAGCAACGCGCGAGTTTGGCTCAACGTGATAAAACTCGACATCTTGTTCGCCCAAACTATCACGCAGCCCCTTGAGCCAATCACCACGCCCCCCAGCCGCTAGCGGCTTAGCCCCAGTTTGCGCCAAATAGGCTTGCGTCTTCGCCAGCGCTTCCTGTCGCGGAACAATCGAACACCCCAGTGGTTTCCCACGATAAGCGACCTCTCGACGCCAGAGCGAAAGCAGATCGTCCAACCGCACGACGGGCCGCCCTGACTCTGCATTGACCAATCGCCCACCCTCATCAATCTGCCAGTCGCCCGCGGGACCAGCGACGACCACGTCGCCAACTTTGTTTTCTTCCGTTGGTGGGTACGTGATCACGTACTGAACTCGCTCAAGCCCAGCAAGTGTAAGCATCGACTCCTCCAACGGAAGCTTCTCACGCTGGCGGCGTGCAATCTCTGCCTCCAGTCTTGGGAGCGAGACGAAGCGAAGCTCGCTTTTCTGCCGTGGGTCTGCTTCGGAAGCAGACGGTTCTCTTGGCGATGGTGGCCTCCTCACCGATACGCTCGCAAGCAGGGCTTTCGTCTTCGCCGGCGAAAACTTCAAGCTACCCCGCGCATCGACCCAAACGCCATTGATGTTGAACGGCGCGATGCTTCCTTCACCAGTACCGTTGTCCTCCCAGGAGTCGGGCTCAACGGTCGATTGGATGAGATCAATTAGGGTGTCGAAGTCTGCGTTAGCCGCACCGCCCGCGTTATTACCGCCGAGAAGATTTCCTCCGAAGTTGTTGTTCTGTACGCCACCTGGGCCGGCATTGGCTGGGGGGATTCCTTGTTGGAGTCCCCCAGGCTGAGCATACGACGTGCTGGTGAGAAGTAGAGCGAGTACGATGGCGCTGCAGCCGCGCACCATTCCACAGAAGGATAAAGGCTTCATGACGAGGGTTCTCCACTGTTCCGAAGTAAGCGAGGTTCCAGACCCGCCTACGATACCCTCAATATTGCGGAGTTGCCGTCAGGTGTCCAGCAGAAGCCAATTTCAAGGGTGGTTAGCGTCTTGGCAGCTCTTTCTAAGCCACGAATTAAACGAATAACACGATTACTTTGTGTTTGAATAGATGCTGCTTTGCGTGCTTGAAAACGTAGTAGGAATTCCTATTCGTGCTATTCGTTCAATTCGTGGTTCAATTCTTACGCATGCGGTTCCGGCTGTAAGGCGCAAAAAAAAGACGACCCACACGCTGATGACGCGTGTCGGTCGTCTTAGTCGTTTAACGTCTTGAGAACCCTGCCCGTTCTCTTTGGGCTACTAGCACTGGGGCATTTTGCTAGTCAATTAGTTCAACTGGGGCAACTTGTTGAACTAATCTCAGTTGCAGCCACAGCTAGGGGCAGCACATCCGCAGCTTGGCTCGCAAGCAGCAGCGCAACCGCAGCTTGCTTCGCAGCAAGGAGCACAGCAGCACTTTGCAGCCTTGCGGGCAGCACGGCGAGCGCGAATACGATCGCACAGGCTTGGCTTGCAGCAGCATGTCTCGCAGCAAGGAGCAGCGCAACCGCAGGAAGGCTCGCAACCGCAGTCAGAAGCACATCCGCAGCTTGGCTCACAAGCAGCAGCACAACCGCAGGAAGGCTCACATGCCGAAGCGCAACCACAGCTTGGCTCGCAGCAGCTTGAGGCACAGCAGCAGTTACGGGCAGCACGGCGGGCAGCCATACGAGCACGCAACCGAGCGCAGAGACCTTGACGCTTGCAGCAGCAAGGATCACAGCAGCTTACTTCACAGCCACAATCAGTGGCACATCCACAGCTTGGTTCACAAGCAGCAGCGCAACCGCAGCTTGGCTCACAGGCCGAAGCACAGCCGCAGCTAGGCTCACAGCCGCAACCGCCACCGAACAGGCCAAACGCACTTGCGTTGGTAGCGCTGCTCATCGCGATCACGAGGCCGAGGCCCAGCGTCGAAACTAGATTCTTCATCGGGTAACTCCTTAAGGAAGGGGGAAACTGTGTTGCCATCGTTGGCATGCCTTGCGTCTCGCCTGCGCCTAGTTGGGGGAGTGCGCCAGAACGATCATCGCAACGCAAGAGCAGCCAGCCACGACGGCTAACGCTCCATTGGATATGGGGAGGAATCGTCACCCTAAAGAGAAAACCTTCACCACATTTGCCTTTTTGCCCTACCGGTAAGGTTGCCCAAGTCACCCTGTAACGATTGTGCGAATCGCAGCGAGTTGGCCTCTAGGTTTCGCCGCGGGGCTTGCCCCGCGCTTGCTGAGAGTTCACGCCAAGCGCGGAGCAAGCTCCGCGGCGAAACGTGCAGGAGTGACCTATATTTCTCTTATCCTTCAATTGAAATGCAGCGATGCCGCCATGAACGCCATCTACTCCCAATTTGCCAACGATCCCGACCTCGGCAGCATCGTCGTCGACTACGTCGAGCGACTCCTCCCCGAGCGTCTCGCCGCCGTTGAGCGAAGCGCCGCTGACTGCGATCTGGAAACCCTCCAGAGAGAAGTTCACCGCCTGAAGGGTTCGAGCGCCTGTTACGGTTTTGCCGAAGTCAGCGAATGCGCCGGCCAGATCGAGCGGGCGTGCTTGGAGGAGGAGCAGTTTGAGGAGCTGCTGCGGCAGACGGAGGCGTTGTTGCAGTTGTGTCAACGGGTAGTAGCTCGGCCCTCCAGGGCTGAGTAGAGACCCGTTTGAAGTGCCGACTCAGCCAGTTTGGCTCAGCGAGCGAGCAGTGCCAAGCCGCCCACGGATCAGGCCGGAGGCACCGATCTACGATGTACCCGTCGGTTCGGTTTTGCCTACCGCTGCATGTGTCACGCGTTTTGGTTCACGCGAAACCGTTGCCCTGCCGGACTCTTTCTGCCGCCGTCTAATGTCTTCAGCCATTGCTTTCAAGTCGTAGTTGAACTTCGCGGCGTACTCATCGCGATGCTTGCGGATTTCGTCAATGACGGGATCGGAATACATGGCTGAAGCTTGGCTATTTGTTCAACGGCTCGCCCGTGATTCGGGATCGGATCGAGTTTATAATGCAAACTGCTGGAAACGCACATTCAAGTACCAGGAAGACTATAAAAGCGGCCAACATGCTATTCGAAATGGCTGAACCATACTTTGGTACAATGAAACCGCCCATGATTGAAGAGCTTGCACCAATTAGTGGAATCGGCGAGGGTCCTCGATCAGTGAAGTAGATTAAATTACGACAAGCCAAAGCAAAATTGATTGTGCAACACAGAGAAGCGGGAATCACGAGGAACGAAGCTGCAACCCAGCGGATTAGTTCGACACTTTCCATTTGAGGTGTTCTTTCAGCATCAAGGCGTGAACCTGTTCTCATGGAAACAGTTTACCTAGAAACAACTGTCGTCGGTAGCATTGCAGGGCGCATCCATCCGCATCCTGACATGGCAGCGCGTCAACGGAAGACCCGGCTTTGGTGGAAATCTGCCTCATCACAGTACCATGTGGTGATCTCGCAGCTTGTGATTGATGAATGTTCAGCTGGCGACCCGTCAGCGGCTCAAGAACGGTTGGACGAAGTGTCTCACCTTCCCAAGCTTGAGATTGCCGATGACTCGCATGATCTCGCGAACGCACTAATGCTAGGTGGGGCAATTCCAGAAAGCGAACCACGCGATGCCTTGCACATCGCCATCGCGGCAACCAACGGTGTAGAATATCTTGTGACGTGGAATTTCAAGCATATTGCCAACGCGACATTGAGACAACGGATTTGCGACGTGTGTCTCGCCAACGGTTTTGAACCGCCTGTGATTTGCACCCCCGAAGAACTCGGAGGAATGACCGATGACGCTTAAAACACCAACCGAAGACATTCGCGACGCCCGCAAACGGCTTGCTGCTAAATTTGACAACGATCTGGCTCGTATCGTTGAGGATCTGCGAGAGCAGCAGCGCAATTCGGGCTACGAGTACATTACGCTGCCGCCTCGACGTCCTAAGAATACCAAAGCTACGCAGTAGCGGCATTCTTCACCGCAGCCGCCCGCAGCGCTGCCAGATACGGCACCGGCTCGTTCCCCAACGCATTGAGGACCGTCCCGCCCGCGGTGAACACGTGCGTCACCCAACTTTCGTCGCCGTAGCGGTCGAGGGCTTTGCCGCCTTCGCCGCCGCCGACGTAGACTTTCACGCCGCCGTCGGTCATGGTTTTTAGTTCTTTGATGAACTTCTTCGTACCCTCCTCGAAGCGTGGGTCTTCGAACATGCCGAACACGCCGTTGTGGAAGGCGACGGCTCCGCCGGGGTTTTGCTCGACGAACTCGGCGACCTTTTCGCTGAAAAGCTCGCTACTCTTGGGGCCGATATCGAACTGTTGATCTTCGGGCTCGAGCTTTACCTTGACGGAGCCATCTTCGATCACCGAATCGCACGGCACCACGAACGTGATGCCCTTCTCGCGGCCTTCGCTGACCATTTGTTTTGCTTGTTCGACGCGGTCGTCGGGAATGAAGTACGGCTTGTCACTGTGGGCCGGGTCTTCGGCAGCGCCTATGCAGACCGGGTTGCCGTCGAGTTGGCCGATCGCCTTTCGCAGGGCCATCGCGAGGGAACCTGCCGCGAAGACGCGTTTGATTGAGCCGCGGCTGATCATCGCTTCCAGGTCGTCGAGCTTGTCAATCTTCAAGCCGCTGAACACGACGAGCTGCGTCTTCAGGCAATCGTTCATCGGCCCTTCGAACTCGCTGGCGAGGTACTTGCCAAGGGCAACGCGATCCATCGCTGCGGGGACGATGGTACTAGAGGAGTCCATCGAGCCTGCCGACAACGCTTCGTTCACGTACACGCGGGCGACCTTCTCAGCCATTTCGTTGGCGAACTGCGCGAGCGGTTCAGCCAGCTTCGCAGCATCCGCAGGCTCTGCTTTCCAAAGCAGACGTTCGATGTCGTAAGCACGCGTATTTTCCAGCAACAGCACTGAGCCGTTATCTGCCGCGGCGATTTGCTCTTTCACGGCAGGCGAAACTTCCCGCGAGCTGTCGTCAAACCAATCCTTCACCAGCGGTACGTCGGTTTCCAGAAGTTCGCCTAGTCGCTTCGCGACTTTCTCTAGCGAACCTTCCGGCTTGCGCCCGATGTGCCCGAAGAGGACTAGCTTCCAGCCCTTGGTGCGTCCGTAGTTGAGCGTCTCGACCATCGAGCGCAGGCGAATGTCGCCTTCGCCGATTTTCTCACCCGGCTTGGCATCAACATCGGCACGCACCAGAACCGGCGTTCCTGCCGGAAGGTCCTCGAGCGATTCGAGTCGTGGGATCTCGGCGAGGTAATCGTTCAGGTCGAGATCAGGATTCGCCTGGCGACCGGCGAGAAGCGTTTCAATCCAGGATTGCATTTCTTGTTGCGTGACGGCCATCGTTTCTTCCTCGCTCTTTATGTTTCGTGTGTATTTCGCCACCGAGCTTGCTCAGTGCTATTGACGACAAAGATTAGAACCACGATGACACAACGAGCACGACGTAACCTACTGATCGTCGTGCTCGTTGTGTCATCGTGGTTCTATAATATCGGAACCGGTGTAATTTGTCTGCGGGCTACTCGTCGGCAGTTCCTTCTGATTCTTCAGAGTCGGGGCTGCCAATCGTCACCGCGTCGAGACGTTTTTCGTGGTCTTTGAGCACTTGCTCATACTCTTCCTTTTCCTTCTTTGCCAAATCTTCACCATCGAGCGTCGCCTTAATGACGGAGATCAACTCGTCGGGCGTGCGATGGGCACCGATGCGGATGTACTGCAGGCGGCCCTCTTTGTCGAGCAGCAGCGTCGTTGGACTGACACGCACCTTCAAGTTGATGTACGCACTCGAAGTGGTGTCACGCAGGATGGGCATCTCGGTGCCCCATTGCTTGAGCGTCTTTTCGATCGTCTCGTTGGCCACACTCGCCCGATCAGTGTTCACCGCATAGAAGGCGACGTCCTCGTCCTTTAGTTCCTGATAGACCTCTTCAAGCACAGGCGTTTGCGTCTTGCAGTTGGGGCAGGCAAGGAACCAAACGTCGAGCAGCGTTGGCTTGCCTTTCAGCGTGTCGCGCGTGACCTTCTTGCCGTCGAACGTCTGGAACTCGAAGTCTTTCACTTGCTCACCCAAGAAGTCCGGCGGGCCAACCGGTGGAGGCGGCACAAATTGGGAAACACGACGTGCCTCTTCCGGCACATTCATCTCGAAAGCACTCTCATTAATGGCTACGTCCAAGGCTTGGTCGGTATAGCTCACCCAAAACTTCGAAGCGGTCAGCGGATAGCGAGCCGCAACCGGGTCGTAGAGGTTGCCCATCGGGAGTTCCATCCGATGTAGAAAATAGGTTTCCGCGTCGATCCACAAGACGCGCTGTCCCGCGGGTGATTCGTAGGCAACGCGGTAGCAATCACGACCGTCGAGTTTCTCTCTCCCTAAACGCGAGGGTTTTCCATCACCGACAAAGAATGGGGCTGTCTCCTCAGGACTTTCTCCGTTTGGTTCGTTCCCCAAGAGCATTGTGAATTGCGGGTGATTCTCGCCCTCGGGGAGAACGCTCTCCAAGGCTTCCCGTAGCTGCGGCTCTGGGGCTAAGTTGCTAGGCGTCAGTTCCTCGGGAGCCTCGGCTTCAAAGACTTGGTTGGGGAAGTAGCCGGTTGCTGCTCGATAGATCTCTCCATCGCAGACCAAGTTCAGCTGGGTGCCGTCTGGTACGGCATCAGACATGGCTTCGTACGAATACCGCAGTCGATTCGGCCTTCTGAACGCCATCGAGAGAATCTCGTGCGAGACTTCATGCTCGACCCCCTCACCCTTCACAACGTAGTACTGGACAGTTTCCGCATTGCACGAGAAAGACTTGGCGGCCCCGTAAACCTCTCGCATTTTCTTAACGACTTCTGCAGCAGGCGGCCCGGTGAGCCTTTTTTTCCCTTTCGAGCTTGCTGGTCCCGAGCTTGGGCCTTGCGTGCAGCCACTCGCTGAAATGGCTATTAAAGTGAGCCAATAACCGAATGCCTGACGAAATCGTTGGGAAGTCATAAATGGCTGTCCTTAACCGGAGGATCTCATGGAGGTGGCTCGATGTTGCACCGCTCGTCACGTGCGCCAGGCCTTGACCCACGATGGCCATACTGCGTCCAATAGTGCCTGGGTTCGATGAAGATAGCGCAACCCAGAAGCTACCAAAACGTGCCGTACCGGCAAAGTGTCGACGCTTATCGTCTCTTTGCCCAGACTACCAGAATCTAGGATTGCTTAGAAAGCATGAGTGTGAAGTTTCAATTTGGAGAGCAACAAGCGGTCGAACTGGCCAACGATCCGCGTGCGATTCTTGGGCCAAGCTCGGATGAGGTGGTTGCTGACCTGGCTGCTGAGGTTCGCCTTCGCCTTGCAGCGCCACTCGATTTTCCGCCCTTAGCAGCCACGACCGTCCCTGGGGACACGGCCGCCATCGCACTTGGCCGTGGTGTGCCTCAGCCGGAACAAGTCGTATTGGGCGCGATCGCCGCGCTACTTGATGCGGGGGTCGAGCCAACCGACATTGCGGTTGTTTCGTGCGAGAAGTTTGCCGCTGAACGCGACCTTGCCCAAGGAATTGATTCTCTCGGGGCAAGCGGCGTGAAGTTCGTTCTGCACGAACCAGAGCAAGAAGAGTCGACGGCGATGGTTGGCGTCATGCGCGATGATGAGCCGCTACGATTCAACTGCGCGTTGGCCGAGGCCGATTTCGTCTTGCCGATTGGCACGACAGAACCAACGCGGCAAGTTTTTGAGGATGCAGAGCCGACGCCAACCAGTAAATTCGCCAGCCTCTATCCCCACTTTTCTGATGAGGCGACACAGACCCGGTTTCAGAAGACCAACAAGAAGCTGGCCCCCAAGTCACGTCGTAAGCTTTTCGATCAACAAGAGGAAGCGGGTTGGCTGTTGGGAGTACTCAGTACGATCCAGATTATCCCCGGTCGCGACAATCAAGTCTCTGCCGTGGTCGTAGGGGAAGCTGGGAAAGCGGCCGAGGCAGCTGCGTCCGCGATGCAGACGATCTGGTCACCGGTGTGTGAGGAGACGGCTGACCTGGTTGTCGCCGCGATGCCAGGGAGTCCCACCCAACAAACCTGGGAGAATCTCGACCACGCACTCGCTGCGGCAGAGCGGGTCGTTTCCCCGAGTGGTTCGATCGCTTTGCTATGTGAGATTAACGAAAAGGCCCGCGGCTCGCTTCGTCGACTCCGCGACGCGGATGACTTGGCGGAAGTCGAGCGGAAGTTAATGCGAGACGAAGACCCCACGGCGGGGATCGCCTTGCGGTTGGTCCAGGCGATTGCCCGTGGGCCAGTCTATTTGATGAGCAAACTCCCCAAGGGAGAAGTTGAATCCCTAGGGATGACACCCATTGCGAGCGAGGCAGAACTGAAGCGGCTGATCGGCAATCACGAAAGTACGATCGTCATCGAAGAGGCCCACCGCCTCGTGCCGCAGGTTTCCATAGCCTCAGTATCAGCCGCCGGGCGTTAGCCCCTGGTTCTGTTGCATCATGTACGCAATCAGAGAACGACTCAATGCTTTCCGACGAAGCTATTCAAGACTATCACGCTCTCACCGAAGGCATAGGGCGTGTAGAACTAACGAATTGGACCACGATCAGTCTTACCGGTGACGATCGTTCGAGCTTTCTGCACAACCTTTGCACGAACGACATCAAGAGCTTGCAGCCCGGCGATCAATGCGAAGCGTTCCTGACTGACGTGAAAGGCAAGATCGTCGCACATGTGTTGGTATTCGCTTTCGAGGATCGATTGCAATTGCTGAGCGTGCCCGATCAGGGGGAGTTAATCGTCCAACATCTGGATCGCTATCTCATTCGTGAGAAGGTTGAACTTGCCGACGAGAGTAACGGTATGAATTGGTCCGTGGTTACTGATTCACTCTCAGAGAGTTTCCAGTCTCCATTCTTGGGTGTGCCTGCTTGCATCGTTAGTAAGGTCCCAGATTCTCATGCGAATCTACGCGTCTGCAGCGATGAAGCCTTCGATGCGTTGCGCCTTGAAGCCGGTTGGCCACTCTTCGGCATCGATTTCGACAACACGAACCTTCCTCAAGAGGTGTGCCGAGACGAGCGGGCCATCCACTTCAACAAGGGTTGCTATCTCGGCCAAGAGACGATCGCGCGGATCGACGCTCTCGGGCATGTGAATCAAGAGTTGACCCAAGTCAAACTTTCCGGCGATGTGCCGGCATCGCTACCCGCGGATGTGTTTATCGGCGAGAAGAAGGTCGGCCAAGTCACCTCGGCGAGCTACTCGCCGAAGTATGAGTCGGTAATCGGGCTGGCGATGCTTCGGCGCGAGGCGAAAATGTCGAACGCAGACGAGATGGTGTGCGAAGGTGCTGCCATGGCAATACTCGCCCCATAATTCTTCGATTCTGAGCCGCTAGGCGTCAGGCGAGCGGGTTGACCTGTGTGATAGTTTTCACTTCCGCAACCCGACGGCTAACGCCTGTCGGCTCCGGGTTATCTAACGCGGGCCGAATTCGCAAACACAACTTCGTTGAAGCTCTCCAGCCAGAATCGCAGTTTGTTGAGGGCTTCACCATCCTCGGGAACCTGGCCTTCGACCTTGAAGGTAGCCGCAGTGATTGAGCTGTTAAGATTGCTCAATCGACTCTGCAGTTCATTCGAGAAGTCGGACTGGAATTCCGCCGAGACCTCTAGTCGCTGTAGCTTCACGGCCCCGCTAGAAGTATCGCGAATAAGCTTCCGCAGCTGACCGTTGGCACACTCATAGAGCGCATCTTGAAAAAAAGCCCGCCGCAGCTCTTTCTCGCCATTGAAGTGATAGGCAGGGTCTTCGTCGAAGTAGAGACTTAACGCTTCTCCACGAAAGCCCGCGAAGATTGGCACATCGGGAGCGTCTTCGCAAAGCAGCTTGATGCGAGGCGAGAGCGCGACGGCATCTCGCAATAAGTCTTCACGCTTGTGTGTCTGGCGGGCCATGATGAAAAAGAGACAGGATTTACAGGATGAACAAGATAATTGGAGGTAATCCAGTTCATCCTGTAAATCCTGTCTCTAGCTAGCCTGCGTGAACTTCTTCGGGCAGCTTGCCCTCGTCGGAGATCTCTCGGATTTGCTCGCGGACTGTGAAAAACGCGTCGACCACTTGCTTATCCCATTGCTGACCAGCACCTTTGCGAAGGATCGCGTCGAGTTTTTCCTCGGGCATGCCCTTCCGGTAAGGTCGATCGCTGCCCATAGCGTCGTACGCGTCGGCCACGGCTACGATCCGTGCCATCAGCGGAATTTCCTCGCCTGCGAGCTGGTGCGGATAGCCGGTGCCGTCCCACGATTCGTGGTGATGAAGCACCAGCGGCAGAATCGCATCCATTCGACTAACACCTTTGAGAATGTCGTAGCCGAATTGCGGATGCAGCTTAATGTGTTCGAATTCCTCGTCGGTCAGTCGTCCCGGCTTGTTGAGGACGTTGTCGTCGATGCCAATCTTACCGATGTCGTGCAGAAGTCCGCCAAGGTAGATCGTCTCAATGTCTTTCTTCGGAAGCCCCATCTGTTCAGCCAAGCAAACCGACACGCGGGCCACGCGATCACTGTGACCTGAGGTGTAACGGTCTTTCGCATCAATCGCTGAGGTCAAAGCGTGTACGGCGCTGGCGAATAGTTGTTCCTGCTCGCGGAACCTCCGCAAGTCGCTGCTGTAGACGCTGAGGATCGTGCCAATGCTGGCAAGCAATTGGGATTCGACCGAGCCAAACTCATCAAGTTCCGCTCGCTCCGATCCGCAGTGATTCAATGCAAGAAGCCAGCCCTGCTGTCGATCTGATTGACTTAGCGGAACGCAGATCAATTCTCTAACCGTCGGGTAGAACCAAGTAGGCAGCGAAGTTTCAGACCGTGAGAGCACGAGTGAACGATTAGCGATCTTTGGTTCGAGACGATGAACGAACTCGCTGAGTTCTGAAGTAGCGATCGGGCACTCGCCTGCCGTCAGCACGCCTACCGAATCACCAAGCTGGAGCTCATAACTTTGCGCATCGGAAGACTGACGAGCTACAACGGCTAGACACTGTGCCGGAACTGCATCGATGAGCCACTCTAAAGCGTTCTGCCAGAGGGTTGCTTCGTCTCGCGCCGTGTGGAGTTGGCCGGTTAGTCGGTGGAGCAGTTCTAGCTCGACGTACGTTTCGTTGGCATGCGTGATCGCCTCATCCCGTTCGCTCTCGAGGTTTTGCAGACGATGCTGTCCGAGCAAATTTTCGAGAACGATTCCACCCACCTGCAGCAATTGGCGGGGCGTCCAGACTTCCATGCTTCTGGATGCAGCATACGCCCGCGATCCGTCGAGTCCGAAGACATGCGCTGCCGAGGCAATGCTGGCTTCCTCTTCAACGGAGTCGGTCAGGAACAACCCCGTCGCCACGAACTGTTCGCCGCATCCGAGACGAACCAATGGTATCGCAAGTAACGCCAGCGGAGAGTGCTCTTCGATGATTTCCGGCGTGCCACGTCGAGCGACTTCGCCGAGCATCGTGAGGTGGTTGTAGACCTCGCAGTTGAGCTCTGTCGACGCAGAGTGAACGAGTTCGCTGGACTCGATATTCACCAGAGAGAACGAGCGTCCGAAGATCTCTCTTAGTCGTTGAAGACCTTCTTCCAAGCGTTCGGGGAGCGCGTAGCCCTCACCTCCAACCGCTGGAGTAGCGGTTGTTGTTTCGGGCGCAGTGGCGTCAAGTCGAGCCGTGGACACTTCGTAGTGGAGGGGTGAACGCTTCGGTGGGAATCTATTTGTGGCGGGACCGTTCCCGGCTCGAAGCATCGAGTGGGTAACGGCGGGGGCGGTGGGTGCGCAGCAGTCGGGCCTTGGTAGGACGCCGGATTGCTACCACTACAAAAATGAAGCCCGCTTCGCGATAAACGAACGCTGGCTCAGCGAAATGTGGAGAGCCGTTCCGGTTGCAACCGGATCACAACGGCTGTAGCGATTAAGCCATCTAAGCGGTAGCCACTTCACCGATTAAGACAGTGCGTCGTCCGAGGGACGACGCTCGCGATAGCGACGGCTGGCACGCTTGAGAACCGCTTGGTCTTCGTCGGACAGGCGCTCGAAGCCGACTTCATTGAGTCTCGCCAAGATGTCGTCCACACGGGCGTCTTCCTTGTTCTCACGCTCGCGCTTTTTGCGGTCGAGCGCTTCTTGCTGTTTCTCTTGCAGATGTTCGACAAGTACGACTGCGCGATCGTCTTCCAACCAATCGGCGTTGATCCATTGCTCGTCATCGGAGTCGAGTTCATCAATTGCAATGCCCTGATCGTAACGATGCTGCCGGGCCATGCGGTTTGCACCGTAAAGCAGAATGGTAGCCAGCACGGAGAGCGGGAACCACGCAGGAACAAGTCCGACGACCAGTTTGTCACGCAGGAAAACGGCCAGCACAAAGCAGGCTCCTGAAGCACCCAGCGCAATGTGCGACATCGCCGCCGTTGCCGAGGTTCGCCCGATGAGCGGCCACAGCAAGCCGTGCAGCAGATCGGCCCCATCGCACGGATAGACGGGAAGCATGTTCACGAGAATCAGGCAGCAATTGACCCACACCATCAATTGAGCGGCCAAGTGCAAGCTGCTGGTGCTAGGCATCAGTTGCGGATCAACGGGCGAAAGCAATGGCAACACATCGGTCTGTCCGTGAGCTACCAAGGCACAGGCACTGGCAACCAACAGCCCGAGATAAGTCAGCGGTCCAATCAGCGCAGACACCAGATGAGCTGGCGGATCGGTAGGAAGGTGCGGCCGCGACCAGCCGCCAGTGGGCCCTAGAACCACGAGGCTGGTGTGACCGCCGACTCGCTGCACGACGATAAAGCGTAGTAGCTCATGCAGGCAAACACTCAGCACCAAGGCGGTGCTAGCGAGTAGGGCCGTGCGGACCGGGATGGCCGCGGAGAGTTCCGCGCTGAGCATGGCCGTCAGGACAATCAGCGGAAGGTACAGATGGACCCTCAACTCAACGCCTTGCCAGCGCCCCAGGCTTAAACTCCAACTGCCTGCCGCGTTCCCATTCATGAATTGAATGACCCGAAAAGAGACGCTTTACCTGTTCCAATAAGACCCCGCCAAGATAGTCTCTATCCTACCCGTCCCGTCAGAAATGGCAAACCGAAGTCGCCGTAAATGGTGGGAAACTGGGCAAGGCGTCTTAACAATTCCACGAGAGCTATGCCGTGTCAGAACCGCACCCCGAACGCCTGCTGCTGGAAACCGCCCGCTTCCGCGTCGTCGAGCGTTACCAGCCGACCCGCGAGGGCGAGCCCGACGCGGTCCGTCAGGTCGTGCTGCACCCGGGGGCCGCGGTGATTCTGCCCCTGCTCGATGATGGCCGCATCTGCCTGATTCGCAATCTGCGAGTAGCGGTCGGAAAAGAACTGATCGAACTCCCCGCCGGCACCCTCGATCCCGGCGAGCCACC
Source organism: Lacipirellulaceae bacterium (assembly GCA_040218535.1). Taxonomy (NCBI): domain Bacteria; kingdom Pseudomonadati; phylum Planctomycetota; class Planctomycetia; order Pirellulales; family Lacipirellulaceae; species Lacipirellulaceae bacterium. Next base: position 423,899 of record JAVJRG010000005.1, read on the forward strand.
CCTGGAAACCGCCCAGCGAGAACTCCAAGAGGAAACCGGCTACACGGCCGAGCACTGGCGGGAACTGCCTGGCTTCTTCATGTCTCCAGGGATCCTAAACGAACGCATGCACGTCTTCGTTGCCGAGGGTCTCACCGCGGGCCATCACGCTCGCGAAGCGGGGGAGCAGATCGAGAATTCGTTGGTCGATGCCGACGAAGCGATCGCGATGGTCCGCCGGGGAGAGATTGAGGATGCGAAGAGCGTGGCGACGTTGTTGATGTGGAATCTTCAAGCATCCCTAAAAAGTTCGTCGCTGGATTAGTCGAGGGCTCGCTTCGCTCAGCACGCAACGCGCAGCTCACTGCAGTCTTTCGGATTATGTGTCAAGTTTTAGTGCGGATCTAATTGACCCTAAGTCAGCAACGAAGTCATCGAAGTTGGAAGGCCAACAGGCTCTGGGCAAACTGACGCATACGAAATAGTTATTCTCATTGTATATCTCGCAAACCATTCGGCACAAATTCAAAGTGCCAACTAGTTCGCGAGGCAACGAATTGACCGTGTCCTCGATGCTGTATATTGAGAACCAGTCTCTTGGGCTATCTTCAAATAACTCACTAAGTGCTGTTGCAGTACGTTTCGCGCGTCTCCAATCGAACCAATTTAGCGAGCGCTTCAAGTGAAAGTCGTAAATGGGGGTGCCTGAAATCTTTGAAACGTAGCAGAACGCAGACTCCAGGTGCGGGTTCAGGGCGTTGCTAGAATCGAATAAAAACACCCACTCAGATTCATCCTTTTCGAACAACGGACATAGAGGAGTTCCACTGTGCGATTCACTGAACAAGGCTGGATAGAAGGGTAGTTGAGATATTGTTTCGCCCCCTTCTTCTTTAGTCCAGGTTGGTGACGGGAAGTGCATGCTGAAACGCTCCTCAAGCTCCTGCAATCCAGCTTTTGCAGCTCGTTTCACGAAAACCCATAAGGAGATTAGGAAGATCGTCACAAAGAGAAACGCTTTCAAGTCATCAGACATCGCGAAACTCGAACATGGGTTATTGATTGACCTTCTTTATACTGCGAGGATTTCGATACAACCTCTCCGCCAGCAACTCCGGCGACCCTTCAAACCCCTCCCGCTCATAATGCCACTCCCGATGAGTCGGAACAAACTCCGCATCCAGCGGCCAAGGATCGAACGGATTTCTTCCCAAAGCTTCGGCGAGCTTCGACGAATCCATCGTCACGTTGCCAGCACGCGGTGGCATCGGGCCGGCTTCGAGTCTTGGGCAGCCTTGAAGTAACTCAGGATCGTAGCCGCCGACGCGGTTGACGATTTGGGCGATTTCGTAGAGCGAAAGGTTCCGCGGTCCGCCGGCGTGGTAGAGGCCGAATAGGTCGCTGGCCAAAACTTCTTCGTAGACGCGGTTCAAGCAGTCGGTGTACGCGGGCGTGCGGACTTCGTCGTAGTAGAGTGTTGCCGGGCGGTTTTTGGCGAAGCGGGATTGAATCCAATCAATGGCCCCCGCGTGGCCGTTGAAGCTGATGCCCATCGGGAGCGAAATCCGTAACGTCGCCGCCGCGGGGAGCCAATCGGCGACTAGCTGCTCCGCCGAAACCATCGTCTTGCCGTAGACGGTCACCGGGTCGGGCGTGTCGGTTTCCTCGTAGCGATGCTGCGAACGATCGACGTCCATGTCCACGCCGGCGTACACGAGATCGACCGAAGTGTGAACCATGCGGACGCCCCGATCGGCGACGATGGCTGCAAGGTTGATCAGCCCTTCGACATTCGTGCGCCAGGCGAGCCGCGAATCGAGTTCGCAAGCCTTAAGCGCGCAGTTGCCAGCGCAGTTCAACACGGCTTGGAATTCGTACTTGTCGAATAGCCGGAGCAACTGGTCGCGATCTTCCGCATCGCAAGCGACGATGTTCGGGCCGCTCAGCGGCCAGTTGTCTGCCTGCCGGATGCCCACAACCTGACCAGGATAGCGAGCGGCGAAGTAATCGAGCACATTGTACCCCGCTACGCCGGCGACGCCGGTGATGAGCAAGGGTAGGGGAGGAGACACGCGATTCATACCACTATTTGAACCACAACGACACGACGGGCACAACGGACCATATTAAAGCAGACTTGCGTCGTGCTCGTCGTGTCGTTGTGGTTTCTTCCAGCACTTGAACCGATTTTGGGGATTATGCAGCTCGTGAGTCGCTCCCGGCGCGGACTCTTTTTATGAGGTAGAGTTTAACCCCGAAATAGAGTCCCCCTCCCCAACTCCCCCCGCTTAAAGACAAGCTCCCCATGTCGGAACTCCCCCTCACGGTCGCTGCGCCGGCCAAATCTGCGCCGCTTGTGCGTGACGATCAGCGGGCGATGCTTGATCGCCTCAACGCTGCCGATCGAGCGATTCGAGAATGTCTCGACAGCTTTACGCCCGAAAACAATTCGGAGCAATCGGTCGAGCAGCTCGAACTCACGGTCGTCATGCCTTGCTTGAACGAGGCGGACACGCTGGCCACCTGCATCGAAAAAGCACAACGGGCCATGCGCGAGCACGACATCACCGGCGAAGTGTTGATCGCCGACAATGGCAGTTCCGACGGCTCGCTGGAGATTGCCGCTGAACTAGGTGCAAGAGTCGTTAACGTCGCCGAAAAAGGTTACGGCAATGCACTTCGTGGCGGGATCAGCGCTGCCCGCGGCAAGTATGTCATCATGGGCGATGCGGACGACAGTTACGACTTTCTGGAGATCCCCAAGTTCGTCGACAAACTCCGTGAGGGCCACAATCTGGTGCAAGGTTGTCGGCTTCCTTCGGGCGGAGGAACGGTCCTGCCAGGCGCGATGCCGGTGACGCATCGTTGGATTGGCAATCCGATGTTCTCGCGACTTGTGCGGACGATGTTCAAAGCGCCGATTCACGACGTCTACTGCGGACTGCGAGGATTTACGAAAGAGCATTACGATCGTCTCGACCTCCGAGCCAGCGGGATGGAGTTCGCCACGGAGATGATCATCAAGAGCAGCCTCTTTGAAACCGACATTGCTGAAGTGCCGACCACATTGCATCCTGATGGGAGAAAAGCCCACGCCCCGCATTTGCGAACCATCCGCGATGGCTGGCGTACCCTAAGGTTCTTCCTGATGTACAGCCCCCGCTGGTTGTTCCTGATGCCAGGTTTAGGACTGATGCTCATGGGAGTGTTGGGCTACGCACTAGCGATACCCGGCGTCCAGGTTCTCGGTGCGACACTCGATGCCCACACGTTGTTGGTGGCGAGTCTTTTCGTGCTTAGCGGTTTCCAACTCGTACAATTTGCAGCCTTCGCAAAGACTTTTGCCGTATCGGAAGGTCTCGTACCCTTCGACAAACGGCTGGAACGTTACAGCAAGATATTCAGCCTTGAACGCTGCTTGGCAGCGGGAAGTGTTGCCTTGGTCGCAGGGACCGGCTTACTCATCGGCGCGACAAGTCGCTGGCAAGCGGTTGGCTTTGGCGCCTTGGACTACGCCAGCACGATGCGCTGGGTTATTCCCGGGGTGACGCTCGCCGCGCTTGGCTTCCAAACGATTTTCGCGAGCTTCTTTATCAGTATTTTGAGAATGGCCCGACGCGATTGACGATGTCCCTTGCAGTAGTTCAACAAGCCGAGTTCGATGCTTACTCGCAAGAGTATGAAGCCGCGCTATCGCAGGGGCTGAAGTATTCTGGCGAAGGGCCGGGCTATTTCGCGCGCAAGCGGATCGAGTGGACCGCGCGGTTGCTAGAACGTTGCGAGGGTCAGTCAGCCCAAGTCCTGGACTTTGGCTGCGGAGTTGGGCTCGCCACTGAGGAACTTAACCGTGCGTTTGGTGAATTAGATTTATGGGGCTACGACCCTTCAATTCAGGCCATTGCCAGAGCGACGCAGCAGTTTGGTGGTGCGAACGCTCGCTTCACCGCGGATGAAACGGAGTTGCCCGCGGGAACGATCGATCTCGCCTACACGAATGGTGTCTTCCATCACATTCCTCCCGCCGCACGTGCCAATGCACTGCGGATTGTCCACAATTCGCTCAAACCGGGCGGTTGGTTCGCCTTTTGGGAGAACAACCCATGGAACCCGGGCACGCGTTTCGTGATGAGCCGCGTCCCGTTCGATCGTGACGCGGTGACCATTACCCCGCCGGAAGCACGAGGGCTCTTGCGAGAGGCGGGCTTCGAGATCGAGCGGACCGACGCCTGGTTCATCTTTCCCAAGAGTCTCGCTTGGTTGCGACCGTTGGAATCGCTCGTGCATCGCTTGCCGTTGGGCGGACAGTATCTCGTGTTGGCGCGGAAGGCTGAGGAGGCGTCATGAACAAGTCGCTCCAAAGCAGGAACTCTGAGCGTCACGAGAGTTATCTCCAGCGATTGATCCAGAATCACGCGCTGGCCGCGGCATCACTTGCAGGAATGACATTGCTGCTTGGAATGGCTGTCTCCCTGGCCCGTTGGCCAACTCCAACAGTCCACGATGAGTTCGCTTACCTGTTGGCGGCGGATACGTTTTCTGAAGGGAGGCTTGCGAACCCGCCTCATCCGATGTGGCGGCACTTCGAAACCTTTCATGTGATTCAACACCCAACCTACGCCGCCAAGTATCCGCCAGGGCAAGGTCTGCTACTCGCCGCTGGCCAACTTCTAACGGGTTGGCCATTGGCTGGGGTTTGGTTTTCGTCGGCGCTGGCGGTTGTCTGTTGCTACTGGATGCTGCTTGGTTGGACCTCGCGCGTGTGGGCGTTTGTCGGCGGGCTAATCTGTACGACGCACACGGGGTTGCAACTCATCTGGGGCCAGTCGTATTGGGGTGGTGCGTTGGCAATGGCAGGCGGGGCGTTGGTCATTGGCGGAGCGATGCGCATGACGCACCGCCGTAAGGCTTTAGACGCTGTCGCAATGGCCACGGGTGCCGCTCTGCTGGCAGTCACTCGACCCTTTGAAGGATTTGTTTTGTGTCTCGTCGTCGGTGCTTGGGTTCTTGATAATTGGCTGAAGCAGAAAGGAATTAGTTGGAAGCAGACGCTTCGACGGTCGGTCTTGCCAGTTACTGTTGGACTAGCCGGACTTGTAGTGGGACTTGCCTCCTACAACTTTGCTGTCACCGGTAGCGTGACGACGATGCCGTATTCATTGCATGAAAGTGTTTACGGACGGGCTCCGCTTTTCCTTTGGCAAACTCCAGCCGATGAGCGGCAGTACCAGCATCAGGAACTTGCCGTGTTTCATGACTTCTGGTCGATGGATTGGTTCGCTAAGCAACAGTCAATCGCCGGGCTGTTTAAGAAAAAAATGATAATGCTAGGACACGTCGTGAAACTCTATTTTCCAGTCGTTTTGGCCGTGCCGTTGCTGCTGCTCAAGCCTTGGAGACTTGGACGCGTACGCGGTTTGGTCGCTGTCTTGCTTATCGCTTGGCTCGCAACGCAAGTTACCGTGTGGAACTTCCCCCACTACGTAGCTCCACTCGCTCCGTTATTCGTCCTGCTCATGGTTTGGGGCCTCAGGCGGCTCGACATCTTCGCCCCGCGTTGGTTGCCGCGGCATGCCTTATCAGCAAGTCTAATAGCACTTCACGTTTTTACGTTTGCTAACGTGACCAATAACTACGCAAGCATGGGGCAAGAGGGTTGGCAGTGGGAGCGAAATCGCATTGCCAAGCAATTGTCGGCGGACGATCAGCGGCACTTAGTGATTGTAAAGTACGAACCAGGGCACCACGTTTATCACGAGTGGGTCTATAACAGAGCGGACATCGATTCGTCAAAGATCGTTTGGGCGCGCTCGATGAGCCCAAAGCAAAATGCTGAGCTTGTCGACTACTTCCGAGGTCGCAAGGCTTGGTATCTGAAGGCTGATCGAAAAGAGCCCGAGCTCCAGCCTTATTCTCAAGAAATCATCACGTTAGCCGTCGAGCTTGCTCGGCGTGCGGAATAAGTCGAGGCCGAGCGCCGACCAAGGTCGGCGGCTAACTTTCCTGATGAGTGTTACGCAGCACGGCAACGCTCCACGAACGCTGCATAGTCAGCCGGCGTATCGATTCCTTGGGCAGCCGAGTCAACGGTGGCGACGAGAATCTCATCCCCCTGCTGCAGGATGCGTAGCTGCTCGAGCTTTTCGATTTGCTCCAGGCGACATGGTGGAGTCTCTGCAAGCCGTAGCAGTGGCCAGCGTCGATAACCGTAGATGCCAACGTGCTGATGGAACTGCGGCGGCTCGGCAGCGAGTAGTCTCTCGTCCCATTCCCTTGGATGGGGAATCGGAGAACGGCTGAAGTAGAGGGCCTGACCCCGCGAATCAAAAACAACTTTGACGCACGCCGGGTCTTCTAACGCCTCTCGACTCCTAATGGGGGTCGCCAGCGTTGCCACGCCTGCCTTCGTGTTCGCTTCTAAAACGTCGAATAACTTATCGATGTCCGCGGGGTTGATCTCGGGTTCGTCGGCTTGCAAGTTTACGATAATCTCGGCTGACGGCAATCGATTCACGACTTCGGCCACGCGGTCGGTACCACTGGTGTGGTCCGGGCTCGTCATCACCACACTGGCACCAAATCGCCGTGCTTCTTCGGCCAGTTTCTCATCATCGACGGCAATGATCACTAGGTCCGGCTGACGCGCTCGGCAGGCGGCTTCGTAAGTGTACTGAAGGATTGTTTTGCCGGTTTCCCGGAGCAGCAGTTTTTCCGGCAGACGCGTTGAGTGTCTACGAGCAGGGATGACGAGTACTTTGCGGGCGGTAGCATTCATGACGTAGCTCGGTGGCAAGACGAATCTTTTATGCGAAAGTTCCCTATGTTGGGACGAGACGAACCGTACAAGATTCGCCCAGTAGCGAGAAGATCAATCAGACACTCTCAAAGCTACTAATCCCTTAGCCCCTAGCGCAAGCTAGGGGTTCAAAGCGTCTTTCCGCAGGCGCAACCAGCTGCCACATCGCGATAGCCCTAACCAAAGCCAAGTGATAGACTTACAGCAGAAGCTCCTTTGTGTCCTGCAGTCCCTAGAAGGTATCAAGCTCGATGTGCGGCATCGTTGGTTATATCGGCCCCAAACCGGCCGCCAGTTTTCTGCTGTCAGGTCTGCGGCGACTTGAATATCGTGGCTACGATAGCTCGGGAATCGTCACGATCGAGGACGGCGAACTGTCCGTGGAAAAGTCTGCCGGACGTGTGGAGCAACTCGCTTCATTGCTAAAGAAGAGCGATCCACAAGGGAGCGTCGGCGTCGGTCATACTCGTTGGGCAACGCACGGCCCGGCGACCGACGAGAATGCCCATCCGCATCTCGGCGGCGGGCAAGTGTTGGCCCTCGTGCACAACGGTGTCATCGAGAATTTCCGCACACTCAAACAGGTACTGATCGAAAAGGGATACGAGTTCCATACCGGTACCGACACTGAAGTGGTGGCTCAACTCGTCGCCTACGAGTTGGAGAATCTTTCGCCAGAGATCGACGGCAAGCTCGATCCCTACGCGCCCTTGGTAGCTGCGGTGCAAGCTGCCTTAGCTCAACTGACGGGGACTTATGGCCTAGCGATCGTTTTCCGCGATTGGCCCGATGCGATTATCGTTGCCCGCTTGGGTAGTCCGTTGGTAATCGGGGTCGGTGACGGCGAGCATTACATCGCCAGCGACGGCTCGCCGCTGGTTGGGCGCACTGATCGAATCGTCTATCTGGCCGATAACGAACTTGCGGTCGTAACGGCGAACACCATTCGCGTTATTCATCGCGACCAAGGCGACATCCGCCACGACGTGAAACTGCTCGATGTCGAGTCGAACGAGGTCGAGCTTGGCGAGTATCCGCATTACATGCTCAAAGAGATTTATGAGCAGCCCGAGACGGTACGCAACGCGATGCGGGGGCGACTCGATCGCGACGCGGCCACGGCGGTGTTTGGCGGCTTGAATCTCTCGCCGCAGAAACTCCGCCGCATGGACCGATTCGTGCTAACCGCTTGCGGCACAAGTTGGCATTCCTCTTTAGTTGGCGAGTACATGATCGAGGCGCTCGCTCGCATTCCTGTTGAAGTGCAGTACGCCAGCGAGCTTCGCTATCGAAATCCGCCGCTGACTCCACAGACTTTGCTGTTCGCGCTCACCCAAAGCGGCGAGACGATCGACACTTTAGCGGCTTTACGCGAAATGAAACGCAAAGGCCACCCCACGATGGCTATCTGTAATGTTGTCGGTAGCACGATCGCTCGTGAAGCTGACGGAGGCATTTATCTTCACGCGGGCCCGGAAATCGGCGTCGCTTCGACCAAAGCTTATACTTCGCAATGTGTGGTGATGGCACTGCTCGCCCTGTACTTTGGTCGCTTGCATCACCTCAGTTACGAGGCCGGGCTGCGAATCATCGATGACCTGGAGGCATTGCCCGATCAGATCGATACGGCTCTTGGGACAAACAACGATGCTCGTCGGATCGCGGGTAAGTACGCAGAGTGCGACAACTTCTTGTATCTCGGTCGGCAATACAATTTCCCCACAGCGCTCGAGGGTGCGTTAAAACTCAAGGAAATCAGCTACATTCACGCCGAAGGTTACCCAGCCGCAGAGATGAAGCACGGCCCGATCGCCTTGGTCGACGAAAACACGCCGAGCGTATTCATCGTCCCTCGCGGAGGTGTCTACGATAAAGTCCTAGCCAATGTCGAAGAAATCAAAGCGCGTGGAGGCCCGGTGATCGCTGTTGTTGATGACGGAGATGATCGCGTCGCTGAGCTTGCTGACGACGTGATCGTCATGCCAACCGTCGCCGATTTTCTACAGCCCATTGTGGCGGCAGTTCCTCTACAACTTCTTGCTTATCACATTGCGGTCCTGCGTGGCTGTGACGTGGACAAGCCGCGTAATTTGGCAAAGAGCGTGACGGTCGAGTGATCTTGAATACCATGCAATCCCTAACCGCGGGCTAACAGCTTGCCGGTACGCTCCGGCGACTTGTTAAGTCGCGGCTATCGAATTCTCTGCGATGGAAATTCTCTCCTCGACACTCGTTGCCATCTGCACCTTCAACGAGCGAGAGAACCTGCCATCGCTCGTCGAGGCTATTCGCAAAGAGTTACCAGATGCCGATATCCTGATCGTTGATGACAACTCTCCTGACGGAACTGGTACTTGGTGCGACGAGCAAGCCGCCCAGTACGATTGGTTCTCTGTGCTGCATCGCGAAGGCAAGTTGGGTCTCGGCACGGCCTCGTGGCTTGCTTTACAGACGGGAGTCGAGAGAAACTACGACTGCATCATCACGATGGACGCCGATTGGAGCCATCCGCCCGAGGCTATGTCTCGCATGATTGAGGTTGGGAGTAAGGCGGACGTGGTGATTGGTTCCCGTTACTGCCCTGGAGGAAAAATCGATGGCTGGCCCTACTCTCGTTATCTGGTGAGTCGAATGGTAAATGCGGCAACACGCCTGTCGCTTGGCTTGCCCGCCCGTGACTGTAGCACGGCCTATCGGCTTTATCGTGTTGATTCGCTACGTCAGCTCGACTTCACGAAACTAAAGGCGACCGGCTATTCGTATCTCGAAGAAATCCTCTGGCAACTCATCCGTAATGGTGCAACAGTAAAGGAAGTGCCCATCACGTTTTCTGAGCGTCGGGCAGGGGCCTCGAAAGTGACTTTTGGAGAAGCGGTCGGAAAGGCCAGGACTCTGTTTTCACTTGCTTGGCGACGACTGACCGGCCACTCGAAAGCGTGACTGCGGAGCCGAAGTAGATGAAGTCGAACCAAATAAGCCTCCAAACTTCAACGCGTGCGATCTATTCGGCAATCTCTATTGGCCTATTCTTAGTTGCCGGATTGGCAAGACATGAAGCAGTTCACGCGGAGGAGATCCAACTAGAATTCCAGATGACTTCCCCTGAACTTGCGAAAGACACTGACGTTTACATCACCGGCAGCGTTCCTGGACTAGGGAACTGGAATCCCGGTAGCAAGAAAATGAAGTATGTTGGCGAGCACGTTTGGCAGTTTCGTCTGAAGTTGAGTAAGACGCAGGATCTCGAATACAAGTACACCTTGGGCAAATGGTCGAGAGAGGGTGCGGACGAGAAGGGGAATCCGCTGCCGAACTTCACATACTACGCAGATCGTTCGGCCACGATCAAAGACCGAGTCGATAACTGGACATCAAAATCGAAGAGAGAGGTTAGTGGCCAGATCACGGGCACGGTGAAGTACCATCGTCAACTCTCGGGAAAAGACATTCGTCCCCGCGATGTGGTCGTCTGGCTACCTCCCGAGTACGACACTTCGAAAGACTGTTATCCTGTCCTTTACATGCACGATGGTCAGAATCTCTTCGATCCGAAGACCAGCTCATTCGGGGTGGACTGGCAAGTTGACGAAACGTGCACCCGCTTGATTGAAACGAAGATCATCGGGCCAATCATCGTTGTTGGTATTTACAACACCCCTGAACGCAGTCGAGAGTATCTTCCTGGCGAGAAAGGGAATGCCTACACGCGGTTCGTTGCCAGCGAAGTTAAGACGCTTATCGACAAAGAGTATCGCACCATGCCGAGCCGCAAATTTACTTGGGTCGGTGGTTCATCTGCAGGCGGGATAGGTGCCTTTCGCATGGTTTGGGAGAGTCCAGAAGTCTTCTCCAAAGCGATTTGCATGTCACCGGCTTTTAAGTTTGAAAAATCTCCCGGCGAAGTGGTGGTCGACTATGTCGCTACCGTCTTGAAAACGGAGCAACCGCCTGAGGGTGTGGCCTTCTATATCGACAATGGTGGCGTTGGATTGGAAACCCGATTGCAACCCGGTGTCGACGCCATGATCGAAGCTCTGGAACAGAAGGGGTTCCAACGAGAGAAAAACCTCAGGTATCTCTTCTCGAAAGAAGCTCCTCACTCAGAATCAGCCTGGGCGAAGCGATTCCCACAAGCGATTGAGTTCCTCTTCCATGCTCCGCCAAGATCGAAGTCGCATGGCAAACGTGCCCAAGAACTCACCCCGAGAGCTGAAAGATCAGATCAAGACCAATCGTCAAGATGAGCAGCTCCTCTTGTTCGGGACTTAGTTGTTTATCTTTCGGTATGTTGAGCAGTGGACGGATCCAATTCGGCACTTCCATTCCAAAATCGTCGGCGATCGCCTTAAAAGCTGTTGGTAGGTGTTCTTGTCCAGTTGCGTCTCGTGATTTATCTCGCCACTGACTGACGGATTCTTGTAATTTGCTTGGTAGGGGAATGTTTCCATTCTCATCGGGCTCAGCTCCTAGCTTGGCAGCCATTTTTTTGAGCTTGTTCATATACTTTGAGACGACTTGGTCTGGGGCAGTCGTCGGATCCTGCAAAACGATTAGCTTGCGCATCTCTGCCCGCATAGCAGGGGTGAAGCCCAATATCGTAGGCTCGCTGTCGGCGACCGTTACTTCCTTCGCTGGGGTCTTTCCTTCAGACTTCTCGGCAGAGGTTTCCTCCGGGGATTCCACCTCTTGAGAGCTCTCTGCTTCCGAACTTCCTGGGAACTCAGGCGAACTGCACCCCGACGCAATCAATAAAGCTGCAGCGAACAAGAATGCGTGGCCTTGCATTGGTCTTCCCTTTGAACACGATGAAGAGGACGAGCTTATTGAAGAGACGGCGCCGAGATCGTACATCGCGAACGATTGTGCCAGTGATCGCGATTCTAACGGCAAAACCAACTCCAGGAAAGCAATCGGGCGGCCGATCTGCAACCTATTCTTACGAATCAGGTTGATTGCCAACAATTTCAAGAGAGGTCGGTAGAGATGAGCAAAGGACGAATTGGGATTCTCACAAGCGGGGGCGATTGCCCAGGGCTTAACGCAGTCATTCGTGGCGTCGTCAAGGCTTCTGAGCAACTCGACTATGAGTGTGTTGGCTTTCTGAAAGGTTACGAAGGTCTTTACGACCCCGTCCGCTACATCAACCTCACGTGCAAGAACACGACCGGCATTCTCAACGAGGGCGGTACGATACTCGGTTCGACGAACAAGGGCCGTTTCGCGGCTACCGTCGGTGTTGATGATCGTGTCGATCTCGACCCTGAGTTGCTCGAAGGCGTGAAGACAACGATCAATCAGCTTGACATCAAAGGTTTGGTATGTGTTGGTGGTGATGGCTCTCTTGCCGTAGCGGAGCAGTTCCACGAATTTGGTATCCCCGTTGTTGGTGTGCCCAAGACCATCGACAATGATCTCTCGGCGACAGCCTTCACCTTTGGTTTCGATAGTGCGATTCAATGCGCCACCGAAGCTCTTGATCGGCTCCACACCACGGCCGCCAGTCACGAACGCATCATGGTACTCGAAGTGATGGGTCGCCACGCCGGTTGGATCGCCCTTCATGCCGGAATTGCTGGCGGCGCCAATGCGATTCTGATTCCAGAAATCAACTGGAACTACGAAGACGTCTGCCACAAGATTCTCGATCGCGAAAGCCGCGGCCATCGTTTCTCGTTGATTGTTGTCGCCGAAGGGGCTGAACTTCCTGAGGGGGGACTTGTTGGCAAGCAGCAAGCAGGCGCCCAAGCCAAACTCGGCGGCATCGGGCAGGTCGTAGCGCAGGAAATCGAACACCGTCTGCATCGGGAGACACGCGTCGCCGTTTTGGGTCACTTACAACGGGGCGGATCGCCGACCACTTTCGATCGAGTTTTGGCAACGCAGTACGGAGCTCACGCTGTGCGGCTTGTTGTTGAAAAACAATTCGGACACATGGTCTGCTACAACCCACCTGAGATTTCCAGCGTGCCGATCATCGAGGCGGTCAATCAACTTCGTACGGTTAATCCCAACGGATCGGCCGTCCAGGCAGCACGCGCTTTAGGGATCACCTTTGGCGATCTGCCCATTGACGCCAGCCCGTTTGCCAGCGTGCTAGGAAATGTCGAGCACATGGTGGATAGCGACGATGCCGCCACGGCAGAGGATGTGGAACTCGACGCGGAATTCACCCTCGAAATGGCAGAGGCTGCCGCCGAGGAAGCCCTGGCAGAGTGATTCCACACATCTGCTTGCTTTTGATGGGCTTCCATTGCGTATAATCTAGACGTAATGGAAGGCACTGGAACGAGAGAATCCGAGCAAGACGAATTCCAGCCGTGGGGCAATTGGGAGCCTACGGAGTCGGCGTGGCCCCAGCAGTTAGTTCTTCCGCTATTGCTTGCCTTAGCGTGGCTGCTTTTCGAGCTCACCGCCAACGCGACGCTTTGCGTCTTCGTGGCGTGCTTGAAATTCGGCTGGCAGGACTTTCGCACTGCTATCTGGCTCCGTCGGACCGATCCAGTACGGGCGCGTGGAAAGTCTGGCTTTTGGTTCTACCTAAGTTCGGGCATTTGGAAGACCGCCATCGTCCCTATCTTGGCGGTATTCATCATTGGTCTTCTTTGGGGATTATTCGCCAGCCGTGCGTTTGGTGCCAACGAGGCAATTCTCCGGCAGATACACGCCGCGATGAGAGTCGGCGTCGGAGCTTCAGCCATTCTTGTGATCGTTGTCGGCATCGCCTCACTAACTACCTGGAAGAACAACTTACGGATGTGGGTGCATCACGATTTGCACCATTCACGTCGCGAGAATGTTTGGCCGCCTGAATGGCCCTATCCGCTTTGGAAGCACGACAATCGTGGAAGAGCGATTCTCGCCACGGCACTAATCGTTCTGACGATTACGCTTCCTGCCGTGTTGTTTCCCTTCGCCGTAATGCTTGCCCCTGGCGCTGAGATAACCGTCGTTTTGGGAATCGTTTTCGGCGTGCCAATTGGAGCCGCGTTTGCGTACGCACTGCTACGCGAACGAATCTTTGCAATCACCCCCGAGCAGTGTTGGCCCGAGTCGCACATTACGACGCCTGAAGACATTGCGCAGGAGGCGGTGTTGGAAGCACTAACGACACACGATCCGAATCTTTACGGCTAATCCTCATCGCGCAGTTTTGCCAACGCGGCATAGTCCTCGAGTGTGGTCGTGTCGCCAACGATTTCTTTCCCTGCCGCGATATCCTTCAGCAATCGTCGCATGATCTTTCCACTGCGTGTCTTCGGTAACGCGTTGGTAAAACGAATGTCATCTGGCTGTGCAAGCGCACCGATTTCGGTCCGCACGTGCTGCTTCAACTCGTTGCGGAGTTCATCATTCGGTTCCGCATCGGTGAGTGTGACGAATACGGCAACTGCCTCCCCTTTCAGTTCATGAGGCCTGCCTACAGCAGCCGCCTCAGCGACTTTCGGGTGGCTTACCAAGGCGCTTTCGATCTCGATCGTACTGAGCCGATGTCCCGAGACATTCAGCACGTCATCAATTCGACCCATAATCCAGTAGTAGCCATCCTCGTCGCGACGAGCATTGTCGCCGGCTAGATATTTTCCTGGGACTTTGCTCCAGTAAACTTCCCGATAGCGATCCATATCGCCCCAGATGCCGCGGAGCATCCCCGGCCAAGGGTGTGCGATTGTCAGCCAGCCCCCTTGGTTCTCGCCAACCTCGTTGCCATCTTCATCGACGATCTGGGGAATAATCCCGGGCAAGGGCTTCGTGCAGCTACCGGGCTTCGTGGGAATCGCCCCCGGGAGCGGGCTCATCATGATGCCGCCGGTTTCCGTCTGCCACCACGTATCGACGATTGGGCATTGCTCGTTGCCGATCTTTTCGTGGTACCACATCCAAGCTTCAGGGTTGATGCCTTCGCCGACGGTTCCTAACAGACGCAAGCTGGAAAGGTCGTGCTTTTCAACGTGATGATCGCCCCACTTGATGAAAGCGCGAATCGCCGTCGGTGCCGTGTAGAACGTGGTCACCTTGTATTTTTCGACGATTGCCCAGAAACGGCTTTCGTCAGGGAAGTTCGGCGCGCCTTCATAGACCACGCAGGTCGCACCCGCCGCAAGTGGTCCATAGGTGAGATAAGAGTGCCCGGTGATCCAGCCGCAATCGGCCGTGCACCAGAAGACGTCTTCGCCTTTGTGATCGAAAACCCACTGGAAGCTTTTCTTCGCATAAAGGTTGTAGCCGGCGGTCGTGTGTTTGATTCCTTTGGGCTTCCCAGTGGAACCGCTTGTGTAAAGAATGAAAAGCGGCGTCTCGCTGTCGAGCGGGGTCGCCGGGCAATCGTCGGAGGCTTGCTCGGTCAAATCATGCCACCAATGATCGCGTCCTTCTTGCATTGTCACCTCATCGCCGACCCGTTTCAGTACGATGCAAGTTTCAACGCTCGGCGACTTGGCGAGGGCCTCATCGACAATCGACTTCAGCGGCAACGTCTTGCCCCTTCGCCAAGCGGCGTCAGATGTGAGTTGCACCTTTGCTTGGGCGTCGTTGTTGCGGTCTGCAATCGCCTCGGCAGAGAATCCGGCAAAGATCACCGAGTGAATAGCTCCAATCCGTGCACATGCGAGCATCGCGATGGGCAGTTCAGGCGTCATCGGCATGTAGATCGAGACGACGTCTCCTTGCTCGACGCCGACGCTCTTCAGGACGTTTGCAAAGCGGCAAACTTCCTTGTGCAATTCCGTGTAGGTGAGCGTCTGTGTGTCACCAGGTTCGCCCTCCCACAGGATCGCCGTTCGGTCCCCGTGGCCCTGTTCGAGGTTGCGATCAAGGCAGTTGTAACTGACGTTCGTCTTGCCGCCGACAAACCACTCCGCCACGCAACTCTGTTCATTCCAATTCAGCGTTTCACCAAAAGGCTCGAACCAGTGCAGCTCTTTCTTGGCAAGCTCTGCCCAAAAAGCTTGTGGGTCAGCTGCTGCTTCATCCCAGATGCTCTGGTAATCATTCATCGACTTTAGGCAAGCTTTGGCCGAAAAGTCCGCTGGTGGCGGGAACAAGCGGCTTTCCTGCATGACTGTGTCGATTTGCTTGTTTGCATCGGGAGAGGTCGACATCCTAGGGTTCCTCGGAAGAGAAGAATCGGAATGAATAGTGCAGTTATTGTGACGTAGTTCAATTGTCGACGCAACCAACAGAACTCGTTGCCTGACAAGTGGTTAGCTTGTTTGCAGTGGATGTTCAAACTGTGTTACAATAAAAGTCCCGCCTCGCACATTCCTACTCCGGCCTTCTGGATGCCATGCGACTCCCGATACTCATTTGCTGTATCGCTCTTGTAGCTCAAAGCTGCTCGGATGCAGCAGAGCTTACTTCGTCGCCGGAGAAAGAACTCTTCTTTGAAAACAAGATACGTCCGCTGCTGGCCGAGCATTGTTGGGATTGCCATAACGCCGATTTGGCTGAGTCTCGTTTGCGGCTCGATAACTTGCAGGCCATCCTCGACGGTGGGGATCGTGGGCCGGCCTTAATACCAGGTGATGCCAAAAATAGCCTGTTGATTCACGCGGTGAATCACAGCGAAGCCGAACTGCAAATGCCTGAGGGTGACAAGCTTTCAGCAAGAGAAATCAAGGACCTGGCAAAGTGGATCAACGAGGGCGCCATTTGGCCAGGACAGAAGGCTGAACTGCGAGGTCCCCGCAAGAAAGACGGGCCGCTGTTTACCGAAGCGGAGAAGAACTTCTGGGCCTTCACACCGCCAAGCGAACCTGAGTTCCCCGCCGTTCTCGACGAGGCTTGGGCGAAGTCGCCGATCGATCGATTTGTTCTCTCGAAACTCGAAGCGGCTGGGCTCAAGCCAGCTCCGCCAGCAGACAAACGGTCGTTAATCCGCCGCGCGTACTTTGATCTTATTGGATTGCCTCCGACCCCTGAGCAAGTCCAGTCGTTCCTGGATGACGAATCTCCTGAGGCTTTCGAAAAAGTCGTCGAAGAGTTACTAGCTTCTCCTCGCTACGGCGAACGCTGGGGTCGCCACTGGTTGGATGTCGCCCGCTACGCGGATAGCAATGGGCTCGATGAAAACTGGGCGTTCGAGCATATCTACAAATATCGCGACTGGGTGATCGATGCTTTTAACGAGGATCTTCCCTACGACACGTTCGTCACTCACCAACTCGCGGGCGACCTCATCAAGCAGAAGCCCGATGAGACACGCGACGACTATCTCTATCGCGTTTCCGCGGCCGGATTCTTGTCGCTTGGGCCGAAGATGATCGCCGACGACGATCCCAAGAAAAAGAAAATGGACATCGTCGATGAACAGCTCAATACGGTCGGTCAAACCTTCATGGCGATGACGATTGGTTGCGCCCGATGCCACGATCACAAGTTCGACCCGATCCCAGCCTGGGACTACTACGCGATGGCGGGCATCTTTAAGTCGACGCGGACGATGCAACATTTGAAAGTGGTTGCGCCGGTGTGGCTGCATGAGGTCAAACCCGAGGGGTACGACGACAAGCTGAAAGCCTTTAATAAAACGCATGAACCAATCGTCAAGGCTCGAGATGATTTCTGGATCGAACACGCAAAGAAGTCGTTCTTGGCGGACGACATTGTTCCTGATGAAGTGAAACGGCGAGCTTTCAACAACGGTAAATTTAAACTTCCCAATAAGCCCCAACAGTGGGTGCCGAAGGAGCAAAGAAAACGCTGGCGAGAGTTAGAGAAGGCCGTCAAAGAAAGTGAGAACTCTCGCCCCAAGAAAATAACCGTGATGGCTCCCACCGAAGGCAAGCCTGAAGACCTGAAGGTGAGCCTCCGTGGTAATTATCTGACGCAGGGCGCACAGACCAAGCGACAGTTCCTCCGCATCATTGAAGGCGAAGAGCCGAAGCCAATCGAAACGAAGCAGAGCGGTCGGTTGGAACTTGCTGAGTGGCTCACTACGCCAGACCACCCGCTCACTTCGCGTGTCATGGTCAATCGGATCTGGCGTTGGCGGTTTGGAACAGGGATTGTCGCCACAACGGATAATTTTGGTCGTCTTGGCGAACGTCCCTCGCATCCTGAACTTCTCGATTGGTTGGCCATAAAGTTCGTTGAGGATGGCTGGTCAATCAAAGCGATGCACCGCCGCATGATGCTCAGTTCGACTTACCAGATGAGTACGCAGCACAATCCGGCTGCGACGGACATTGATCCAGAGAATCGTCTCCTGCACCGGTTCCCCAGAAAGCGTCTCGAAGCAGAAGCGATCCGCGACACCATTTTGTTTGTCAGCGATAACATCGACTTCACGATGCACGGTTCGCTCATGCCGCTGAAGGATCGGGCCTATGTGACGGGGACCGGTTCGAACACGCATAGCTACGACAACGACCGTCGTAGCGTCTATCAACCGATTTACCGTAGTGCTGTCTACGATGTGCTGACCGCGTTCGATTTCCCCGATCCGGCGACGCCTAACGGGGACCGCCAAGAATCAGTCATCGCCCCTCAGGCACTCGTGATGATGAACAGTCCGTTAGTGGCTAAGAACATGCGTCGCATCGCGGAGCGGCTGCTCGAAGAGTTCTCAGAAACCGAGCCTCGTATCGAGAGCCTCTACCAAAGGGCACTCTCACGGCCTCCAACCGACAATGAACTTGGCATGCTACGTGACTTCATCAATCAAGCAGTACAGCAAAACAAGACCGAAGGAATGAATCCCGAAGAAGCGATCCTTAACGCCTGGCAAAGTGTCGCGCGTATCGTTATTTCCTCAAACGAATTCCTCTACCTGAATTGATGGGCGACGCTAGTTTTTTTAGCCAAGGATTGCACGTATAAACTCTTGATTCATCCGTGTCATCCGTGCAATCCGTGGCCAGAATTAACCATAAGCCAACTTGCAAACCTCAAACCCTATGAACAACCACTGGATCACCAACGGCCAACTCTCACGTCGTGACATGCTGCGCACTAGTAGTGCGGGGTTCGGTTCTTTGGCGTTGGCAGGACTACTGTCGAGCGAAGCCTCGGCCGGATCGGCGATCCCCGAGCCCTTGTTCGCCCCGCGAGCCAAGCGGGTGATCTTTATGTTCATGCACGGCGGGCCCTCGCAGGTCGATACGTTCGACTACAAGCCCGAACTGCAGCGCAATCACGATCAGCCGTTCGGCTACGATCTGCCGCGGGTGACTTCGTCGAAGACCGGCAACCTGATGGCCAGCCCATTCAAGTTCCGCCAGTACGGCGAGAGCGGCATCCACGTCAGCGAAATCTTTCCGCATGTCGCAAGCTGCGTCGATGACATCTGCTTCATCAACTCGATGCATTGCAGTAACTCGCGGCATGGTTCGGCCTTGCTGGAACTTCACACCGGCAGCGACACCTTCATTCGTCCCAGCATGGGGAGTTGGATTTCCTACGGCCTGGGGACCGAGAACCAAAATCTCCCCGGATTTATTACGATCTGCCCGACGCTCGGTCACGGCGGTTCGAATGCTTGGAGTAGCGCCTTTCTGCCCGCTCATCATGCCGGCACGCCCATCGGTTTTTCCAGCACGCGAGCCAAAGAAGCAAAGATTCGCTACATCAAGAACCACGACCACCAGCCGCTCACCCTACAGCGGCAAGAACTCGACGTCCTTCAACAGCTCAATCGAGAGCATCTCTCGCGCAGCGGCGGCGATCAGAATTTGGAAAGCCGTATCGAATCCTTCGAGTTGGCGTTCCGGATGCAAACCACGGCACCAGAGGTACAGGATCTATCCGGCGAAACGGAAGCGACCAAACGCATGTACGGCATGGACCGGAAGGAGACGGAAAACTTCGGCACCCAGTGCCTTCTGGCACGACGTTTCGCTGAAGCAGGAGTCCGCTTTGTCCAGGTCACGCACAGCTATAAGTGGGACGCCCACGGCAACTGTGAGCCCAACCATCGCAAGAACGCGAAGGAAGTCGATCAGCCAATTGCGGCCCTGATTCAAGATCTCAAGCAGCGAGGGCTACTCGAAGACACGCTCGTTGTTTGGGGAGGCGAGTTTGGTCGAACGCCAACCACGCAGGGCTCCAATGGCCGCGATCACAATAACGTCGGCTATACCATGTTTCTCGCAGGTGGTGGCGTCAAGGGTGGTGTTCGTTACGGAGCGACCGACGAGTTCGGCTACTTTGCTGCCCGTGACAAGGTTCATCTTCACGATCTACACGCGACGATTTTGCATCTGATGGGGCTCGATCACGAGAAGCTCACTTACAAATTCGCCGGCCGCGATTTCCGCCTGACTGACGTACATGGGCGGGTGGTTCACGAACTGTTCAGCTAGTGGAATGGTTGAGACTGAGGGCTCGCTCAACACGCCCCCAGCCACCCAGAGCAAAGACTTACAGTAAGACCATGATCCAACTTCGCAAAGCATCTGAGCGAGGTCACGCCAACCACGGCTGGCTCGACACTTATCACACATTCTCCTTCGCTTCCTACTACGACCCCGAGCATGTCGGGTTTCGCACGCTGCGGGTGATGAACGAAGATCGCGTCGCTGCGGGGGCCGGC
The DNA here is from genome assembly GCA_040218535.1 of Lacipirellulaceae bacterium. NCBI lineage: Bacteria > Pseudomonadati > Planctomycetota > Planctomycetia > Pirellulales > Lacipirellulaceae > Lacipirellulaceae bacterium. The sequence goes on from JAVJRG010000005.1 coordinate 444,199, forward strand.
TTTGGCACGCATGCTCACGACAACATGGAGATCGTCTCCTACGTTCTCGAAGGGGCGCTCGAGCACAAAGACTCACTCGGCAACGGTGAAGTGCTCCGACCGGGCGAGTTCCAGCGAATTTCAGCCGGCACCGGCATTACGCATAGCGAATTCAATCCCTCTTCCGACTCGCCGACGCACTTCTATCAGATCTGGCTATTGCCCGACGAGCAAGATTTATCGCCAAGCTATGAGCAAAAGCAATTCGCCGACGAGCAACTAGCAGACAACTTGCGTCTGGTTGCCTCGCCCGACGGCGGTGAAGGTTCTCTCACGATTCATCAAGACGTGCGAATCTATCTCTCTCGCCTCTCGCCCGACAGCGCAGTAAGCTACAACCTTGCAGAAAATCGTCATGCCTGGCTGCAAGTGCTCCGCGGCAGTGTCAAGCTGAACGAGCTAGCCATGCAAACCAGCGACGGTGCGGCCGTGAGCGACGAGCCTCAACTCCGCATCACCGCCCAAGAGCAAGCAGAGATTATCCTCTTCGATTTGAATTGACCAAAGGACAACGCATGACGCTTCGTGAGAAATTCACTTCCTTGGGACTTCTGATCCTCCGTCTCGCCTTCGGCTTGATGATGCTCAAGCACGGCATCGACAAGATGCAGATATTCGATACTTTGGCGGAGAAGTTTGCCGACCCGATTGGAATGGGACCTCGCACGAGCCTCATCGCGGCGATCGGAGCCGAAGTTGGTTGTTCACTGCTACTAATCGTTGGGCTGGCCACGCGAATCGCTTGCCTGCCACTCGCTTTCACGATGATCATCGCACTGTTTGTCGTCCACGGCGGGGATCCTTGGCAGAAGAAAGAACTGGCAGCCGCGTATCTAGCGGTTTACGTTGTTTTGTTCTTCACGGGCCCAGGACAATTCGCCATTGATCATTACCTTCTGAAAAAGAAAAACGAGCCCGACTTCTAGATGCGGTCATGTCGGTTAATCGACAGTGGGTAAAAGCGGGTGGCTTGACGCTGAGAGAAAGCTCGGATGTCGCCTTTCCGCTGAAAGGTTAGCATTTTGACACTTGCATAAGCTTGCTCTATCAGCGAAACAGAGGGAGTGTCAGGCGTCTCACTTCAGTAATATCAACAGGAGTAGTACCATGGCACGCTTTTCAGAGAAATCTTTTGTTATTACCGGGGGCTCCGGTGGGATTGGTAAGGCGACTGCCAAACTGGTTGCCAGCGAAGGGGGGCAAGTTTTCGTCACGGGCACGAACCAGCAGAAGCTGGACGATGCGCAACAGAAAATCGGAGGACTGATCGCCCTGAAAAACGACGCCGGCGATCCGGCCGCTGCCGAAGCACTGGCTGAGGCTGTTAAAGAACACTTCGGGCAGGTTGATGGCATCTTCCTCAACGCGGGTTACGGCGCTTTCGTGCCTCACACAGAAGTGAGTGCCGAGCAGTTCGACGAGCAATACTCCGTCAACGTGCGTGGTCCGATACTTCACGCCAAGGTTCTCAGCCCTTTGCTTCGCGACGGCGGCTCAATCCTCCTCAATACTTCAGTGGCACAAGACCTCGGGATGGAAGGCGGTGTTCTTTACAACTCTACCAAAGGAGCTTTGCGTACCGTGACGCGAGTGCTGGCACGTGAACTGGCGGAACGAAAAGTGCGCGTCAATGCCGTCAGTCCAGGACCGATCGGCAGCGACTTTTTCGATCGCACCGGAATGTCCGACGAGCAGCAGGAAGAAATGACAGAGCAAATCCGCTCGCAAGTTCCACTAGGCCGCTTTGGTGAACCTGAAGAAATCGCCCACGCAGCCGCCTTTCTACTCTCTGACGCAGCCTCTTACATCACCGGTGCCGAACTCACCGTAGACGGTGGGATGACGCAGATGTGATCGCAAAGACTGGAGCTTATGCACAATTAACGCGTAAAGGAGTTCAAGCATGTCGGATAAGTATCAAGTCGGCACCAAGGTTAAATGGAAATGGGGCAACGGGTGGGGGCATGGGAAAGTTGAGGAGTCTTTCACTGAAAAGGTAACTCGCAGTTTCGACGGCTCAGAAGTTACCCGCGACGCCAGTGAAGATGAGCCCGCTTATCTGATTGAGCAGGAGGATGGGGACCAACTTCTGAAGTCGCACTCCGAAGTTCAGAAAGATTCGTAGCGCTGATATGAAGTTGGTACGTTTCGGAGAACGCGGGAGTGAGCGGCCAGGTCTGCTGGATCAAGCATGGAAGATTCGCTCCCTTGAGGAGGAAGTTGTAGACCTAGGCGGCGAGACGCTCGCGCCTCAATCGTTGAAGCGTTTGGCAAATCTGAACACCGAGGATTTGCCTCTCGTCGAGAACGCAAGGCTCGGCCCTTGCGTCGCCGGCGTCGGGAAGATCATCTGCATTGGCAAGAACTACGCCGATCACGCCGCGGAAACGGGTGCAACCGTTCCCACCGAACCGAAGATCTTCATGAAGGCGACCAGTGCCATCACGGGTCCAAACGACGAGGTAGTCACCCCACGGGGTTCCAAGCAAACCGACTGGGAAGTCGAACTCGCCGTGGTGATCGGTAAGCAAGCAAAGTACGTTTCCGAGGCGGAGGCTCTCGACTACGTCGCCGGTTATTGCGTGATGAACGACGTCTCCGAACGTTCCTACCAAAAGGAGCGTGCCGGCCAATGGACGAAAGGCAAAAGCTGCGACACGTTCGCCCCGCTCGGCCCTTGGCTGGTCACTAAGGACGAAATTCCTGATCCGCAGAACCTAAACCTGTGGCTGGAAGTCGACGGCCAGCGGCGACAAGAGAGCAATACTCAGCACATGGTCTTCGGCGTCGCGTTTCTGGTGAGTTATTTGAGCCAGTTCATGTCGCTGCTGCCGGGCGACATCATCTCCACGGGCACGCCTTCAGGCGTCGGGCTCGGCATGACTCCTCCGACGTTTCTGAAGCCAGGCCAAACGATGCGGCTAAGCGTCGAGAGCCTGGGAGTGCAAGAACTACGCGTCGTAGCCGGGCCTTCCTAAAGAAGCGATCATTCGTAGTTTCGCCGCGGTGCTCACACCGCGCTCTGCCCTTTCACTAAGCTCAAATTCTTGTGGGTTTATTGTTCTTGTCCAAAATTCATCGCCGAGACTGGAATGTGAACAATTGTTCAGTATACTTCCAGCATGATTGGTCATGTCGATGCCGATTGTTTTTACGTCTCCGCGGAACGAGTCCGCCACCGGCATTTGCTTGGGATGCCGGTGGGGGTGCTTGGGAATCACGGTGCGTGCATTATTGCCAAAAGCTACGAGATGAAAGCTGCCGGGGTTGGTACCGGGGTACCGATTTGGGATGCCGTCAAGCTTTGCCCTGAGGGTGTGTATGTAAAACGCGACTTTCGCTGGTACGAAGTCCTCTCTCGCATGATGCTCGACGTCGTGAAGCGACACAGCCCGCGCGTTGAGTTCTACTCGATTGACGAATCGTTCTTCACCTCAGGAAATGCAACCGCCAGCGACGCCAAGGCCTTGCGAACTGCCTTGTGGCAAGAAGTCGGTGTGCCCGTCAGCGTGGGGATAGCGCCGACCAAAACCCTCGCCAAGCTCATTAGCGATTCGGTCAAGCCGTTTGGCTATGGGGCGATCACTACCGACAGTGAACGACGCGAGCTTCTCGAAGGTTTACCAGTTACAGAAATTACAGGCATCGCTAAACGCTCAGGAAGAAAACTGGCTCGCCATGGGATTCTCACCTGCGATCAACTCGCGTCAGCCGATCGTGCCTTCGTCCGTTGGCTGCTCACCAAAAAGGGAGAAGACCTTTGGTGGGAACTCAACGGCACGCCGGTGCTGCACGTAGAAATCGCTCGGCCAGTACACAAGTTCGTCAGCCGTGGCGGTTCGATTGGTCGGGCGAGTTGCGACCGTGATCGCGTTGCTGCCTTCGTGGTGCGGAATGTCGAGCGACTCGTCGAGGCACTCGAGCACTACAAGCTGGTCTGCGATCAACTGACCCTGTCACTCTTGTTCCGCCACCACCCAGAACGAGCCCAACGTGTGAGTCTCTTGGGCAGCACCAATGCCGTGGAGCCTCTCCGCCAGGCGGCACTCTGGCTCTTGCCCCAGGTCTGGCAACCGCGGGAGGCTGCTGTCAACTACATGCATGTGATCGCTGGGAAGCTGAGGTCGCAGAATAAAGCCCAACGCAGCCTGTTCGATCAGCCGCACGTCAGCAACCAACGGCTTGTACAGCGCGCCCAGTCGCTGACCACGCTCATCGAGCAAGTTAATGCTGATGTCGGACGGTTCGCCCTCCGCAGCGGTATGACGACGCCCCTTAAGGACGTGCACGCCGACCCAGCCAACGACTATGATATCTGTGACATCGCTGGGAAGACGTGTTTTTGAACTTCACTGTTGATTTACTTTGGATCGATCAAAACCAAAACCATGATTCCAATACCAATCAAATAAGATATGGGAATTAGTACAAGCCAAGTTCCTCGACTGTACCCCATCTTGTTTTCATGACTTTCCATACGTTTGATTCTCTTGAAGATTCGAAAAGCGTATTTATGCCCTGGGACTAGAACTACAAGAAGGATAGATAGTGCAACACACTTCTCGAGGAAAGAAGAAGTGTTGTCCATCACAATAGGGATGGGAGTGAGCGTAAGGATACCAAGAATAGCGAATGGTCCGAAACAGAAGGCTGCAAGCAGATTTCCCACAATAGCACCTCACCGAAGCAAAACGAAATCGACTCGTATCGTATTTGCTAAAGGCAAGCGCCGTCAACGCGTTTAGAAACTCAACCCATCAGTGATTTATGTGTAAAGGTATCTCCATCCTCAAAGCCCGTTTGAAACAAGAACTGTTCGACGAGTACGAACTGGCCAAACGGATTGTCGCTCGTGGCGAAGACGATAGCGTCAGTGAGCAGCAACCCGAGTTGCACTTCATGTTCACCGACGCAGTCGTGATGCTGCCCGTGGAGTTCGAGGGCCAAACGCACATCATGGAGTGGGGCAACCGCGGCGGGAAAACGCCCAAGCTGCCTAAAACGGGTTGGTGCCGTCAGGAAAGCTTCGACGCCGGCAAATGGAAATGGCTTCACCCCGAACCCTGCATTATCCCAGCCAACTTCGGCCTGGAGAAAGGTGTTTGGTTCCACATCGAAGAGGGCATCCGCGGCATCGTCGTCCGCGACCAACAAAAACGCCCGCACGTGTACATGCTCACCCAACAAGCGAGCGTCTACTATGAAAACATGACCCGACACGAACGGATGCCGGTGCTGGTTGATCAGGTGATTTGAATCGTTTTGCTACGGAAAATTCAATGGTAAAGTAGTAGGCCCGGAGGGACTCGAACCCCCGACCAAGGGATTATGAGTCCCCTGCTCTAACCAACTGAGCTACGGGCCCTGGGTAGGCGATAGGTGTCTAGGCGATAGGCTGTAGGGTTGAGAATAGCAGACGAGCCCGACAGCCTACCGCCTAACAACCTAAAGCCTACGCAACACTGCGATAGTATTCAATGCTCAGGTCGAGGCCCGCTTGGAAATCGATCTGCGGCTCGTAACCAAGATCGCGTCGGGCAGCGCTGATGTCGGCCATGCTTTCCATCACGTCGCCGGCTCGCGCCGGCTGGAATTCAGGCTCTAGGTTCGTGCCCAAAGAATTGTTGATCGCGGTAATAAGGTCCAGCAGATCCGTTTGGCGTCCGCAGCCGATGTTGAAGACTTGGCCCGCAACGCCGTCGGCTTCTGCGGCGAGTAGGTTGGCGGCAACCACGTCACCCACATAGACAAAGTCGCGTGACTGGCGTCCGTTGCCGAAAACGATCGGTTGCTTGCCGGCGATCATCCGTGTGACGAACTTTGGGATCACCGCAGAGTATTCCCCCTCAGGGTCTTGCCGCGGGCCGAAGACATTAAAGTAGCGAAGGGCGACAGTTTGCATGCCGTAGCTCTCGGCGAACGCTTTGAGGAACATCTCGCTGGCGACTTTTCCTGCAGCATATGGAGAGAGCGGCGTCGCCGGGTCGCTCTCCCGTTTGGCAGCGGTCGGTTGGTCGCCGTAGCACGCGCTGCTGGCGGCAAACACGAACCTCTTCACTCCCGCTTGTCGTGCCGCGTCGAGCAGCATGACTGTGCCGGTCACACATTGTTGAAATGAGAGCATCGGCTCCGAGACGCTTCGCGGCACGGAGGCTAATGCAGCCTGATGGAAGACAACGTCTACTCCACGAACAGCGCGATGAAGGTCGTCCTCGGAGAGCAAATCGGCATCAAAAACTTCCACGGACTTGGTAATGTGCTCTAGATTCTCCTGCTTGCCCGTCGAGAAATTATCGAGCACACGCACTCGATCACCACGCTCCACTAAAGTGGTCGCGATATGCGATCCAATAAACCCGGCACCGCCAGTGACAAGAGTGATTGACATAATGAGCCAGCCCTCGCGGCTTAGCCGCAAAGAAATCCTAGTCTTAAGAAAGAGCTCAGCTTCCAGCCTCCAGCGTACTAAACAAACGTCGAAACTGTCGCCCGGGAACAATCTCAACAGCACCGCGTCCATCGTCTTCAAGCACAAGCAACTTGCTTGGGGCTGCGCCTGCGACGGGCGTCAGAACTGGTTCGGCAAATTCCAGGTCGATACTTTCTGCGTGAGCTTCCTCAACCGTGTCTTTGACGATGGTCACAGTCGAAGCAAGTTCGCTGACAGCTACAGGAGCGATTTCTTCGATGACTTCTTCATCAAGTTCATCGAGTTCCGTTGGCTCAATCACCTCAAGCGGCTCCGAGTCAATTGTCTCGTCGTCAAAGACTACGGTGGCGAGCGATGGTCTTGCTTCGATTGTTGCCGTCTGCGAAGTTGCTGCGAAAGTGTCCAACTCTTGAGCGAACTCTAGGTCCATGAAGTTCATGACGTCCGGCGCGAAAGCGAGCATGCTGGGCTCAAAGTCACCAAATTGATCGATGACGATTTCTTCCTCGTCGAATCCGTCGCCAAATGGATCATCGAAGGTGTCCGGTTCTGAGGTCGACTCGTCAGCAGTAGAGTAAGGTTCAGCAATCGTCGAGTCGCTCGAGAAATCAAACGCCGCCTCACTGCTGCCAAGTTCACCAAGCTCGGCGAGCAGCCGCTCTGTCGCATCGATCGTTGCGTCAGTTGAAACCTCCAAGGTCCGTTCTTCCACGCGAGAGAAAGGAATGGAGGCGGGCATCGCCTCTTCGTCGGTTCCGATAATGGAGGCCTCGCTAGTTTCCTCTTCTTCACCCCCAAACTCGAACACGTTGGCTTCACCTAGACCTTCGCCGGCAGGCTCAACCGAGCTTTCAATCTCAATGTCAGAAGGAGGTTGTGATGAAGTCACGACGGCGAGGGGTTCCTCTTGGACATTCCAAGGGGCGGGCAGTTGTTGAATCTGAGCCCAAGCCGCTTGCACAGCCGCGGCGCTGATCGGCAGCGTGGAGGTTTGCTCAGCAGACCAAGCTAGTTGGTCGCCGAGTTGGTTGACGAGACGAGGAATCCCATCGGTTGCGGCAAACATCGCTTCGAGGGCGTCCTGCGTAAAGTAATCGTCAGGATTGCCACCGGCGGCATTCACTTGCGAGCGAATGTATCCGATGGTTTCTTCTCTTCCGAAAGGAGCTAGGTAGCATCGCACTGCCAGCCTTTGGCTAAGTGCTTCTAGCTCAGGCTCGGCAAGTCGCTCTTCCAGAGCGGGTCCGCCCACGAGCACAAGATCAACAAGTGGGATGCCTGCCTGAGCGACATTGGTGAGGACGCGCAACTCTTCCAGCAACCTCACGGGCAAAGATTCCGCCTCGTCAACAAGCAATAGCAAACGAGAAGGAACACCAGCAGAACTTGCCTGCGACTGCAGATGGGTAAGAATGGAAAGTCGTAACTCGCCTTCAGTCAAATCACGAAAGGGCAACCCAAGCTGAAAGAGAATCATCTGCAGTAGAGCGCGACGAGTGCAAAGCTGCGCCCCGGCGAGAGTGATCACCGGACGCTCGGAAGCAAACTGTGCCGCGAGAACTTCGAGCAGCATCGATTTTCCCAGGCCCGCACCGGCGATAACCAAGGAGACACCTGAACTACGTTCAATGTTTTGGGTCAGGCGCAAGCGAGCATCTTCGATCACACTGGCTGGAAAGTATCGCTGAGCCGCAGGCGCAGAAAGAAACGGACGACTCTTGGTCTTTTGGGTTCGCGCTGGCATGGATCACTACTTCCTGGGTAAACGGCCTTCGCTCAATTGCGGGTGTCGACGCGAGAACGGGAGCGCCTACGTGGTTTTGAATCGGCAACCTAGGTAAGCTATCTCCAGACCGATGCAGCACTTTCAATGATCGGTGGCAGGTGGACGCATGTGCACATGTGGCTTGTCTCTGTCGTCCATCGAATAAAATCAGTCGTCAATTCAACCTCAACGATCTCGACGCCCCGCAATGTTTAGAATCAAGGTTTGTGGAATTACCGATCCCGAAGACGCCCAGGCTGCCGTTGAAGCGGGTGCTGACGCGATCGGACTGAATTTCTATCACCGCAGCCCACGAGTCGTCAGCGTGGACCGCGCAATTGAAATCGTCCATGAAGAAAACCTGATCGCCCAACGAGTCGGCGTGTTTGTGAATACGCCAGCTGACGAAGTGAATCGGGTCGCCAGGGCGGTCGGACTGGCTTGGGTGCAGTTGCACGGTGACGAGCCGCCTGAGTATCTGACGGAGATCTCCCCAGAATTCGACCTCATTCGTGTTCACAGGCTCGATTCGAGTGACGATCCAACGAGTTCGATTGTCGAGGATATCGAGGCTTGCCAAGCAGCCGGGCGCACTCCCGATGCCGTCTTGGTCGATGCTCGTACCACAGACGAGTATGGAGGGACTGGCAAGACAGTGGATTGGGCAGCCCTGGTGGATCACAGAGTCTGGCTCGGCGAGATTCCACTCATCCTTGCCGGAGGACTCAGGCCCGACAATGTGGATGAGGCGATCGCCACGGTGAGGCCTGCCGCGGTGGATACCGCTAGCGGAGTGGAATCTTCTCCCGGTCGAAAGGACGCTACGAAAATGCAGACTTTCGTCAGCACAGCGAAAGAAGCTTTCGAAGATGCTGCCCGGACTGGGTAGCCCTAACTGGGTGGCATTTATACGTCGGCTGTTAGCGAAGCTGGCGGTTGCCGGTTTTCTTTTTGTGACCTATACTTTAGCTTCACACCCAGGGTTAACGGAGCCCCGTTGCCTCGGTCGGGCGGCCCGACGTTTCCCGTCGCAACTAGCTTACGACCGCGTTTTAACCCGTTCTTGGCGTCTGCAAGTGTTGCCTCACAATCTTGCATCCTCACGCCGACCACATCTAACTACAGTAGACACTGTCAGGAGAGTGCCATCGTGGCTCAAGCAGAAGTAACACAATTACCGTACAAGGTCGTGACCGTCCCCGAGCAAGAGTTCGAGAAACTCGCCGAATTCGGTCGCAAAGAAATTGAGATCGCCGAAAACGAAATGCCAGGCCTGATGGCTTTGCGTGAGAAGTACGGCAAAGACAAACCGCTGACAGGGGCCCGCATTGCCGGCTGCCTGCACATGACGATTCAGACGGCGGTTCTCATTGAGACGCTCGTCGAGCTCGGTGCCGAAGTCACCTGGAGTAGTTGCAACATCTTCAGCACTCAGGATCACGCCGCCTGTGCGATTGCTAAGGCGGGAATTCCTGTCTTCGCTTGGAAGGGCATGAGCGAGGAAGAATTCGACTGGTGCATCGAGCAAACGCTCACGGCGTTCCCCTCGGGCGAACCGCTGAACATGATCCTCGACGATGGGGGCGACCTCACGGCAATGGTGCACGACAAGTTCCCCGAACTTCTCGGCAACATTAAGGGCCTCAGTGAAGAGACCACGGCAGGTATCCATCGCCTGGAAGTCCTCAACAAAGAAGGCCGTTTGTCCGTTCCCGCGATCAACGTGAATGACAGCGCCACGAAGAGCAAGTTCGACAATCTGTACGGTTGCCGTGAATCGCTCGCCGACGGTGTGAAGCGGGCCACTGATGTGATGCTCGCCGGCAAGGTCGCCGTTGTCTGCGGCTACGGCGACGTTGGCAAAGGTTGTGCCCACAGCCTACAGCGCTACGGTTGCCGTGTACTAGTCACGGAGATTGATCCCATCAACGCGTTGCAAGCTGCGATGGAAGGCTTCGAAGTCGTCACGATGGATGAAGCCTGCAAAGAAGGCCGACTATTCGTTACGACCACCGGCAATAAGGACATCATCCTTGGTGATCACATGAAGCAAATGGCCGAAGACGCCATTCTCTGCAACATTGGCCACTTCGACACGGAAATCGACATCGCCTGGCTCGAAGGCGAAGTCGCCGCTGGGCGGGCTACCCGCTCGGAGATCAAGCCTTCGAACGTCGGTGCCGTGGATCGTTACACGTTTAACGACAGCGGTCGCTCGATCATCGTGTTGGCCAAAGGTCGCTTGGTAAACCTCGGCTGTGCAACAGGTCATCCTAGCTTCGTGATGAGTACCTCGTTTACGAACCAGGTTCTTGCCCAACTTGAACTCTGGCAAAACACAGGTGACTACGAGAACAAGGTCTACCTGATGCCCAAGCGTCTCGACGAAGAAGTCGCTCGCCTGCACCTCGACAAGCTTGGCGTGAAGCTCACCAAGCTCACCCAAGAGCAAGCCGACTACATCGGCGTGCCAGTTGAAGGACCTTACAAGAGCGAGCACTATCGCTATTAGGGAATACGCAACAATTCGAACCAACGATCAGCCCCCGGCGCAAGCCGGGGGTTCTTTTTTACGCAACGTAGACTTTCTTGTGTCTCAGTAGGCGATTCGAATCAAGAATTTGAAAACATGTTAGCAGTCTGATAGTCTTTCCTCTTCTGGATATAGTTACATGGTTTTCCGAGGTATCGTGTGAAAAGAATCCTCTTAGGATTAGCAATCCTGTACTCCAGCTATAGCTTGGCTCCTTTGCAAAAAGCCTTCTCTTGCGGCTGCAACAATACGGATCCGGAATTTGAAAGCTCGTACCAGCTTTCGTACACATTTCGTGCGGTCGAGCCAAAGCCATTTGACTATTTTGGGTCGGCATTGGTGATTGAAGATGGCGTCGTAGCCATCAAACGCGATTCAGGCTACTTCGATGGCGACGGTTTCAGCAGTACAGTCATCTTTGAACAACAAGGGAAGCATTTCTGGCGACCAGTAGAGAAGTTCGACTTTGACGCTGGCGGGACTGAGGGGAATCCGTTTTTCGGGCAAGAGTTGGCGATTGACGGCGGAGAGATCGTCGTCGGTTATTCCCATACCTACACCGATGCGCGCTCGCGCCCTCTGCAGTTTATCGCGAAAGAACAGAACGGTTGGGAACGCACTACTAGCGGCATCGATTTCCGAACTTTTCCCGAGCGAGCGCGAGGGGGCAACCGCTTAGCAGGGCGATCCGTGGACATCTCTGGCGACTGGGCTATCGCCGAAGAAACAAACGCCATTCGAACAGATGGAAGCGTAGGAGTTGCACGCGTGTATCATCGGTCAGAAGCGGGCCAGTGGCTGGAAATAGCGAATCTCTTCCCAGAGTCCGGTCGCGATATTTCCATTACGACGGTCGCCATCGACGGCACGACAGCAGCACTCGTGGATCGAACGATTAACGATGGAGGGCTATACTTCTTCGAGCGTCAATCCGATGGGCAATGGGTTGAAACCCAAAGCTTTCCTCAGAACCTGGCGAATAGCAGAGGATACTTTTCAAGAGTCGTAGAAATCGACGGAGACACCGCCGTGACGCGTGACGAAGGCTCAGGCATCGTTAGCATCTATGAGCGCGAGGCCGGTGTCTGGGATCTGGTGCACGAGGTAGACTCTTCCACACCACAGTTCGTGATCACCGGAGGCGTCGCTCTCGAAGGCGATTTGGTTGCGTACACGGAAGGTACGTCGGAGGCGGGGCGAGATCCTTATCGCGTGAAATTGCTGCGGCGTCAGCAGGATGGCACCTGGGACTACGAGGGGACGATCTCTCATCCCGATCCTTTCAGTCGACAGATCTTTGGTGCTGACCTCGACTTTGACCAGGGACGACTGCTGATTTCAGGAGGCGCCGCACGTGACTGGCGTTCTTATGTGCCACCAGGAGCAGCATATCTCTATACTCCTATTCCCGAGCCCGCCTCTCTCATGCTGCTCTTCTTGGCGGGGCTTGCCTCGACCGCTCGATCTAGAAACTAGTCGCCAGAGATTTCCGCAAAAACGGCGTAAGCATCTCTCGCCTTGTTCGCCCAACAAGTGCGAACGAATTGCCTCCAGCTCAAGACGGGGTTTTTTTATTGCACTCTGTTCCGATCAAGGGTAGCTTGAGTATTCGATGTGACGGCGTGTTGGAAATGACCTAGTGGGAGTAAGCTAATGAAGGCAAATCAACTCACGGACCAAAGTGCTATTCAGCCGGCAATCTTTTTGCTAGCTATTTGTACGCTATCTGCTCCTTTAGCAGTCGCCTCCGAAATCAATGTGCCATCAGACCCCGCCCCGGCTTCGCTGAACGGAACAGAAATACTGAATCTATTTGATGGAGGCTCACTTGGCGATTTCTTCATTCTCAATGACCAGAGCGTATTGAACGTTCAAGGCGGGACGATCGGATATGGAATCTACGCCACGGGTTCCAGCACGATTAATGTCTTCGCTGGAGATGCCGGTTCGACTGAGTATGCAACCGAAATCAATAGTGCGGCAACGATCAACTTCTTTGGCGGCAAACTCGGCGACTTTGGATTCCTCGATAGCATTACGAATCTCTTTGGCGGTGATGCGGGAATGAATGCTACGATCACCGGGCAAGTCAATTGGCACGGTGGTCTCTTGCAGTCAAATTTCCTCGGCACGGAGACAGGCGAGCTGAACGTCTACGGGCGTTCGTTTGAAATCGACGGCGTGCCTCTCGACTCTCTGGAAGAAGGAGTCCCTTTCAGCGTCACAGGTCGCGGCATCGAAATTAGCGGAACTCTCGAAAGTCATGAGCCGTTTGTCTTTCGGTTGGACGCTTCGCCCACGAACTCTCTCACACCGGGATTTGTGTCGCCAGGTTTTGCAACGAACCTAATCCTGTTCGTTCCTGAGCCAAGTTCTGTCGCCTTGCTGGTGGCAGCTGTCTTCGGAGTCTCAGCCCGCAGGAGAAGCTGAGGCTCGCCGGCTACCGGATGAGCCAGCCGTGAGTTGCTTGTGAAGGTTTGAAGAATCTCGCAGCCGCCAGCCCAAGCTGGCGGTTTTTTTGTGCGCCCGGTTCGCATACACTGCACGCCAAGCAAGCGCCCGACGTGGCCACAATTGACACGGTATTCCCCTTTCAGCTCTCTACTTTCCCCTTTCTCAAAATGCCCAACATCTCCGCCTTCCGCGGCATCCGTTACGATCTCGGTCACGTTGGATCTCTCTCGGACGTGATCGCCCCTCCCTACGATGTCATCGATCCTGAGCTTCAGGACGAGCTCTACAAGAAGCACCCGGCCAACTCGGTGCGGCTGATTCTCAACCGTGATGAGCCCGGGGACGACGATAACTCGAATCGGTACACGCGTGCCGCGAAGTTTCTCAAACAGTGGCTGCAAGAGAAGGTGCTGTTCGTCGAGAGCGATCCGGCGATCTACGTATATCATCAGGAGTTCGAGGAACGTGGCGAGACGTTCACCCGCCGCGGATTCATGTGCCGCACAAGGTTGGAGCGTTTCGGCGAGGGCGACATCCACCCCCACGAGGAGACCCACGGCGGGGCGAAAGCGGACCGGCTGAAACTTTGGAAGCATTGCAAGGCAAACCTCAGCCAGATTTTCGGTCTCTATCCTGACGAGGAGAACACGGCCCAGAATCTGCTCGAAGCGGCTATCGTCGGCGTGACTCCGTTGGAAGCGACCGACCACCTAGGCGTGAAGCATCGCCTCTGGCCGGTGACGGATACTGAGGTGATCACCCAAGTCACGGCAGCCATGGGAGGCCGTCCGGTCTACATTGCCGATGGTCATCACCGTTACGAGACCGCCTGTAACTACCGAGACGAACTCGCTGAGGAGAATGCCGGTTCACTCGACAGCGAACATCCGGCCAACTTCGTGCTGATGATGTGCGTCTCGATGAACGATCCCGGCATGCTCGTCCTGCCAACGCACCGACTGTTCCGCGGCGTCCCCGCGATGACTTCTGGGCAGTTGATCGAGAAGCTCGGCGATCACTTTATCTGCGAGCCCGCCGGCGAGGGGCCAGATCGAGCCATCTCGCTCTGGGAAGAGATCGAAACGGAAGACTCCCAGTCCACGCTCGGCCTTTACACCGCCGAGGACGAAAAGTGGACCCTCGTGCGTCTGACCGACGCCGGCCGCGTAAAAATGGCCAAAGTCGCCGCCGACCAATGCGACGCCTGGCAGGGCCTCGGGGTGAGCCTGCTGCACAAACTGATCGTCGAAACACTACTCGGTCAAGCAGATCTTCCCGCCCCAAAATACGTCCGCACGCTCGACGAAGTCCCCACCGGCCTCAAAGAGGGGGACTCCGCCGGTCGCGATCTCACGGGCCAAGAAGGGAGTGGCGGCCGGTTTGAACTCGGCGCTCTCGTGATGCCCGCCACCCTGGAACACATCCGCGCGATCAGCAACGCCGGCGAACGCATGCCTGCCAAGAGCACCTTCTTCTACCCGAAGCTGCTCAGCGGGTTAGTTTTGAATCCGCTGGAGTAAAGTAAAACCACGCTCCGCGTGGTTAGCGCAGCCAGTGAGCGAATTCTGCTCAGACGGTCAACTGGCGAGGTAGTTCTCGCCGCAACCAGCTTCTGACCACGGGGACCGTGGTTTTAATATGTTCCACGTGAAACGATTCACGCGGTTTGCGTGAGATACGTGTTTCACGTGAAACGCGTTGGTTGGGTTGAATGGGAGGTTTGTTTCACGTGGAACGGGAATTTGCTAAAAGCAATCGCTCCACCAGGATCGTCCCCCCCAGCCAGCCCGACCCTACAAGGCAAACCGTTACCTGGGCTTCGCTCAGGCCCAACTGCGAGACCAGTGCCGACAGCACCGCCACAATGGTGGTCAGCATGAACAACTGCCGCAGGCGAAAGTGCCTTTGTTGATCGACTACTTTTGGCTTGAAAATCCGCTGCGTTTTCTGATTGCTCATCTTTCGCACGGAGCACACCGCAAGCGTTTGGCCCAACAGAATTGCGATTGCCGTGGCGACAAAGTACGCTCGTGTTTCCTGGGCCAATTCTGAGTAGAGAATCCCACAGGCAACAAGTCCGGTACCGCCTCCCACCAGAGAGCCAACCGCAAAGCCGCCCGGGCGGAACCCGCTCAACATCAGCATGAGGGCAACGGCCACCATCAGCAGCGCTGCTAGGAACGAGGTCAACAGAAAACCGCCTGCTGCTGCGCAGGTTGCGGAGCCGAGGATGCTGAGTGGTTGGCCATCGAACAAAATCGCCAGCGTCGCCATAACAGGGGGGTAAAGGGTCCCTGCTGCTACGGTCCCTAACCACCCTGAGATGAGATGATCCCCTGTTCGCTCTTCGGTGATTCCGGTAAGGAGATTTCGAATCCGGGGATCATGCGACAGAGAGAGTTGCTCGTAGAGCGTTTTCTGTGATTCACTTTCGCTCTGGATTTGTTCGTCAATTTCACGCATCGCTCGTTTCCGTTGTCGACCAAGCCGACGTGCCAGCACGGCCGTTCCGAACGCTAGGAGCAAAAGGAACCCTACTGCCATGTTCGTACGAGCAACCAAAGCTGCTAGCAAGGCCACGCAAGTTGTAAGTAGCAACAGCCATCGAATAGAAAACTGCCACGGCAACTCCTTGGGATGAGTCGCACGGTACTCGTCGAGCAAGGCACGCTCGTCATCAGTTAGTGGCTTCAAGTTCGGCATAGCTACCGAATTCTACCTTATCCAGCCCCCAGAAGTGGCGTTCCGGGCAAACGCCCACCTCCCTACAATCCGCTCGAAAAAGCAGGCCTCTGCTAGCAGGTTTTCGCGAGAGCCAATTTTCAGATATCACAGTGCTCGCGGGCTACAGTCAATTCACGAGTATTCCACTTTCTCCTTTCACCTTTCTACTCTCTCACGCATGTCTCGAGTCATCTGTATAGCGAATCAGAAAGGCGGCGTCGGCAAGACGACCACCGCCCTGAACATCGCTTGCGGCTTAGCCATCTCGGGCAAGAAAACCCTCCTCGCCGATCTCGACCCGCAGTGTAACGCCACCACGGGCCTCGGGCATGAACCGGACGAGCGGCACGCCCTCGTCGATACGAAACCCCTTCGCGAGTCCTTCCGCGAAACCTACTTGGAGAATCTCTCGCTGCTTCCCGGCGCTCGCAGCTTTGAAGATGTCGACGCCCTGGCGAACTCATCCGACACGCGATCGCGGATGCTAGCGGCCCACCTTGCGGGCAGCTTGGGTTCGTTCGACACGGTACTGATTGATTGCCCACCTTCGCTAGGCCCCCTCACTCGCACGGCATTGACCAGCGCGACCGAAGTTTTAATGCCGATTCAATGCGAGTATTTCGCCATGGAGGGATTAACCCAGATGATCGGCATAATCAGGCAAACGATGGAGCGGCCCGAAAGCCGATTAGAGTTTGGGGGAATCTTGCTCACCATGTACGACGCGGCGTTGGAACTCACCGCCGAGGTCGATCGCGAGGTGCGGGAGTTCTTCGGCGAGATTGTTTTTCATACCGTGATTCCACGAGACGTCGCCGTCAGCGAAGCGCCAAGTCATGGCCGCAGCGTGATGGATTACGCACCCCGTTCGCGGGGCGCTCGGGCGTACGTCGAGCTTTGTCAGGAGGTGCTGGAACGTGTCTAACCAACGACGACTAGGACGAGGATTGGAAGCCCTATTGGGCCGCACCTTTGAGACGCCTGCTGAAGAGGCAACCGAAACAAGCCAAGTAGAAGCGGCAACCGCGCACGAAGCCCACGTCGAAGACAGTGTGCAATATAGTAGTCAGACGGAATCGGTTGGGGCACCGGTTCCTTCCGTAGATCTCACCCGCAGCGACGACGGTCAGCAGTGGCTTGAAGTCAACTCGGTGAATCGCAATCCGTACCAACCACGGACGACTTTCGATGAAGCAGAGATAGCCGACCTCTGCGACAGCATCCGCACCCACGGTTTCCTCGCGCCGATTGTCGTCCGACCTTCCGAGGGTGGTTACCAACTGATCGCCGGCGAGCGCCGTTTGCGTGCCGCCCAGATGGCCGGTTGGGAGCGCGTCCCCGTGCAAGTTCGCCACGTCGACGATCGTCAAATGGCCGAGCTAGCCATTGTCGAGAACATCCAGCGGAAAGATCTCAACGCGATTGAAAAAGGTACGTCGTTTCAACAGTACCTAGAGAAGTACCACTGCACGCAGGAAGAACTCGCCAGCCGAGTGAACGTCGATCGCTCGACGGTCGCCAACCTCATTCGTTTGTTGGAACTCCCAGCGGCGGTCAAAACACTGATCGAGAAAAGCGAAATCTCCGCCGGCCACGGTCGTGCCTTATTACCATTAGGCGACGAAGTTGAGCAGACGAACTTTGCTAAACGAATCGTCAAAGAAACGCTTTCCGTTCGCGCTACTGAGCAAGCCGTTAGCGACTTCATCCGTGGCGAGGGTGGCGACCTACTCTCAGTGGTCGATGCCGACGGCAAAACCAAGACGACCAAGCTGCAACCGGGTGCCCAGCAAAAGGCGCTCGAGGAAGAGTTCAAGCTCGCTCTCGGCACCAAGGTTGATCTCAAGCAAAACGCCAAAGGCAAAGGCAAGATCACCATCCACTTTGCGAGCGCCGAAGAATTCGACCGCCTGCGAACTTTGCTCACCGGCAGCGAGTCTGCGAGTGAGGCAGCGTAAAACCACGGTCCCCGTGGTTTGACAATTCAAGACGCTATTATTTTCTCTCGCAGCTAACCACGGGGACCGTGGTTTTACTGGGTGTCCAAACGAACAGTCAGCCCCTTGCTGCGGACCGCGTTTGTAACTAAGCTTTAAGATTCTCAGCAATTGCTGACCCCGACCTACCGGGGACAGCTTTTTGACGGGGCGTAGCTCAGCCTGGCTAGAGCGCCTGCTTTGGGAGCAGGAGGTCGCACGTTCGAATCGTGTCGCCCCGACTGATTGCCGCTTGTCGGCTAAGCCGTAAGGCTTTCTCTTTCTCACCACAATTCTTGGTGATTCCCCCGGTCGTCGTTTAGAATCGAAGCAACGCGCTCGTACTAGACCAAACCTCCAAAGTCGCAATGCACTCCTCGAATCCTCACCCAAGCAAGCGACTCAAGTTCGAGCCCCTCGAAGACCGTCGCCTGTTAGCTGTGTTCACGGTCAGCAACCTCTCCGACGGCCCGGTCACCGCCGCGGGTGATTTGCCGGGCAGTTTGCGTCAGGCGATTTTCGATGCGAATGCGTTGCCGGGGGATGATGAGATTGAGTTTGCCTTAGAAATCGACGGCCCTGGAATTATTCAGCTGTCGGCTGGGGAATTGGAAATCACTGAGGGGCTCACCATCAGCGGGCCCGGACAAGAGTGGCTGACGATTGATGCCCAGCGAAGTTCTAGAGTTATCAATATCACCGCAATTCAGGGTGACTTCTATATCGGGAGTATGACACTAAAGAACGGATTGACCACATCGGAGAATACTGTCGATCCGCTGGGCTTCCTTACGACTGCCAATGGTGGAGCGATTCGCTTTATCGGAGAAGGTCAGTTGACAGTCGATGATGCAACATTGACTGAAAACGAAGTATCTGAGAGCGATACCCTCGGAGGAGCGATTTATTCTGGGTCAGGAAAGCTGGTCGTCACAAGAACTACGGTAAAGCAGAGTGTGGCTGGAAGAGTGGCAGGCGGAATCTATTCTGGTACCGCAATTGGTGAACCAGGAGAGAACATAGTTCGAAGCGGTAAGTTGGAAGTTTCGCAGAGCACGATAAGTGAGAACAGTAGTCTATCTGGGGATGGCAGCGGAGGCGGTATTTTCTCTCAAGGCAATTTGAAACTTGTCGAAAGCACGGTTAGTGGTAATGTGACCCGAGGTATTTTCGGTGGAGGCGGAATAGGCTCTGCATCTTCAGTAGAGGTGGTGAGATCAACCATCATAAATAATCATGCCCCGTTTGCCAGCCCAAGTTTCTTTGGGGGAGGATTGGGCACCCAGAGTTCGACTCTGATAGAAAGCTCAGTCATTGCGGGCAACACATCGCATGGTCAAGCCCATGACTTGAATGCTCAAGATCCCTCCATCAACTACAGCCTCATCGGCGACACCACCGGCTCTGGCATCACCGCCACCTCCGGCACCGGCAACCTCCTCAACATCGACCCCCTCCTCGGCCCCCTCGCCGACAACGGTGGCCCCACTCAAACGCACGCCCTGCTCCCCGGCAGCCCGGCGATTGATGCGGGAGATATTGGCATTGTTGATCCACCCATGTACGACCAGCGCGGGGCGCCGTTCAATCGCATTGTTGATGGCAATGTGCCTGCTGATGTGGTGATTGATCTTGGTGCTTACGAAGCCCAGGGTGTTCCCTCGGCAGACTTCAATACGGATAACGCGCTCGACGGCTTCGACTTTCTCACGTGGCAAAGCGGTTTTGGAATGGCCAACGCAACCCCAGCCGAGGGCGATAGCGACTTCGACACCGATGTTGATGTGAGTGACTTGGCTGCGTGGCAGCTTACCTATGGCCAGGGCACTTCCAGCAGTGTCCAAGCGGCAACCGAAGGGCCTTCTTCACCCGACCCGGCTCTCGCCATCGCAGCGGCCTTGGCGGTTGAGGTATTCGAGGACGAGGAACTCCTTGCTTTGCCAGAGCATTACCTTCCCGTGACCTTTGCACCTATTGCTGGGGTCAGCAGCGGCCCTGCGGGCAATTCTTCTCCTGATTCTGGACGGCCGATTAGTCGCTCCTCCGCCACCCGCGGTGGGGTTGAGGTCGACCCGCTTGAACTGAAATGGGACGCGGTTCGTCGCCAGTTCTGGAAATAGCAGGGCGGTCTCGTTTTCCCTACGCTGCCAGTCTCTGTCTGATCCTTCCGGCTTTCTCTCAGAAAGGGTTGCATAAGCAGCGAAAAACGGTCATCATCTACGAAAGCTGCATATTGCAGACAACATGCAATGCAGCTCTTGTCTCAGAAACTCTCATCGACAAACCCGGAGAAGCAGTCCCATGCGGTCACGCCACGCTCACCTCCAGCAAAGTTCATTCGTTGTCCGCCGTCATCTGGGCTTTACGCTCGTCGAATTGCTCGTCGTGATCGCAATCATCGGTGTGCTCATTGGGCTGTTGCTCCCGGCGGTGCAAGCCGCGCGGGAATCGGCCCGACGGATGCAATGCACAAACAACATGAAGCAAATGATGTTGGCCACGCTCAACTACGAAGAGGCTCGCGATATCTTGCCGCCGGGTTCAGTATTCCGAGATCATGTTCCCCCGTACGTTCATCGACGCCCGGGCATCCTTGTGCGAATTCTTCCTTACGCGGAAAACCCAACCTTGCACAACCTCATTGATCCCGAGGGAGATGAGCCGACCGACACGAAGCAACTCGCCGATGGAACTTATCTGGCAGAGTTCGTCGTCGATATGTACGTCTGCCCCAGCGATACGGGTGACTTAGTACGCTTGGGCCGTAGCTCGAATACGCCACGTGCACGGACCAACTATGCTGCGTCTTATGGTTCGATGCCGAAGACAGGCACTGCTCCCTATTGTGTGTGTCCTCAAGATATAAGAAATGAGTTTAATGCTTTTGCCATAGGTGTTCCTTCCAGCGACCTGTCGCAATACTCAGGTCCATTTACTCGTCAGCAGCATCCGACCAAGCTCGTCCAAATCACCGACGGCTTATCGAATACCATCTTCTTCGGAGAGGCTAGGCCCGATTGTTCCGACCATATCCAGGAAGGTTGGGCAGGCCATAACAACGGTAGCGGGTTAGTCTCAACAGTTATTCCTATCAACTACGACACCTGCAATCACGACGACGACCCGGTGCCTGGTCAACATAAGAAGTGCAACTGGGCCACCGAACTCGGGTTCCGTTCCGCACACCCCGGCGGTGCCAACTTTGCCCTCGGCGACGGCAGTGTGCATTTCTTTTCCGAGGATCTTGACCACCAGACCTACCAGTTCCTTGGCGACAAAGCCGACGGACAGGTCATTCCGGGTGATGTCTTCTGAGGCACCCCAATTGTTGCCAAGCTAACAACGCTTAGGGCGAGCGGCCGCTAAGGGTTCGCGCACGTGCTGTGCATTAGCGGGCAAAGATTATTTCAGTCCTGCTTACCCTCATTCTCATAATCGTGACGATTGGAATAATCGTTACTTGAGGTGCAGCGATTTCCCTGTCTAGCCGTCTTGAGCCTTCGACAGAAGGCTACACTTTTCAGGCTGCGGGTGTGGCCAAAGTTAGATCTTGGCACGAAAGGCGGCAGGTATGTGGTGGGCAGTCGGGCTGGTTGTGGTAGTGCTCCTAGCGTGGGCGTTGCATGATATTTTGCAGAAGAAGCATAGCATTCTTCACAATTTTCCCATCGTAGGCCACTTCCGTTATTGGATTGAGCATATCGGTCCGGAACTGCGGCAGTACATCGTTACCAGCGATAACGAAGAACGCCCCTTCAGTCGGGCACAGCGTCGCTGGGTTTACGCTTCTTCCAAGGGTGAGAACAACTATTTTGGCTTTGGGACAAGTCTCGACCTCGAAGAGCATCCCAATCATCTGGTTATCAAGCACAGCCCGTTTCCATTGGCAGACCCACGCCCAGGGGACGAAGACTTCGACCCAAACTACGCCATTACCTCGCGAAAAATTCTTGGCGCCCATCGTGGTCGAAGGCATGCGTTTCGACCCGAGTCGATCGTCAACATCTCCGGCATGAGCTTCGGCGCTTTGAGCGGACCGGCTGTTGAGGCGATCAACCGTGGTTGCCAGTTGGCAGGCGCTTTGCACAACACAGGTGAGGGCGGCGTCTCGCCGCATCATCAACATGGAGGCGACCTTGTTTGGCAAATCGGGACTGGCTACTTCGGCTGCCGCGATGAACATGGGAACTTTTCGCTCGAACGCCTGATCGAGGCAGTCGACAAGCACCCGGTCCGTGCGATCGAGATCAAACTCAGCCAAGGTGCAAAGCCGGGCGTCGGCGGTATGCTGCCGGCAGAGAAAATCACGCCGGAGATTTCTGCGATCCGAGGCATTCCGATGGGGAAAGACTGTGCAAGTCCACCATCCCATCGGGAGTTCAACAGCGTGGATAGCATGTTGGATTTCGTTGAACTGATTGCGCAATCCACCGGCTTGCCAGTGGGTATCAAGAGTGCCGTGGGGGAACTTGATTTCTGGAATAATCTGGCCGAGCAAATGGCGACCACCGACCGTGGCGTTGATTTTATCACCATCGATGGTGGTGAAGGCGGCACCGGTGCCGCTCCAAGGGTGTTTTCCGATCATGTGGCCCTGCCGTTCAAGCACGGCATGAGTCGAGTCTATCGCGAGTTTGCCCGCCAAGGATTGCAGGACGACGTGACCTTCATCGGCTCAGGAAAACTCGGCTTCCCCGAACAGGCACTGTTGGCCTTCGGGATGGGCTGCGATCTGATTGCCGTCGCTCGTGAAGCGATGCTTTCGATCGGCTGCATCCAAGCCCAACGCTGCCACACAGGTTTCTGCCCTGCGGGCGTTGCGACGCAGAACAAATGGCTGATGGCAGGACTCGATCCGCAGCTCAAATCAGCGAGGCTCGCAAACTATTTGGTGTCGCTCCGCAAAGAGCTGCTAAGATTATCTCGCGCGTGCGGAGTCAGTCACCCGGCGGAGATTACGCTTGAGCATTTTGAACTTTTGGGCAAAGGGATGGAAACCCAATCAGCCGTCGAAGCATTCGGCTATCAAGAAGTCACTGTAGGTGAAATGCAGAAAGCTGTGAACGCCTAGCATTTGATGCTCGAAAGCTGCGTAATCTCTGCTTGCTTAACGTAGTCTTATTCCGCGTCAATCTCTAAAAAAGGGACCCGACCAAGCTGGTCGGATCCCCGGGGAGAGGTGGCTTCCAGTTCTAGCTTCAGTGTCTCGAAACGACGTTGTTATTACGTTCGTTCGACTCTTGCACCCTGTTGCCAGGGTCAACCATGGCCCGAACCAGGATGGCTTGTCCTGGTGTCGGCGGAACAAAGATCGAACGTCTCGTTTGGTTCGATTTTAAGGGAGCGACGCGCAGGTTTTTAGTTGCCAGCAACTGTCGATTCTGTGCGTTGTAGATCACTACGGAAATAGTTGTTTGTGGCGACATGGCAAAGCCGCGATTGGTTACGGGGATGGCGAATCCTTGACCGACGGGCTTGATTCGCCCAATGGCATAGTCGACTTTTGGTAGTTGCTGATTGAGCCCTGACTCGGCAGCGTTTGCTTGTTGCAGACTGACAGTTGCTAGGGCTAGTCCCAGCGCGATTGAAGTGATTCGTTGCATCATTCTTCTCCGTTCAATAGTGGGGATTTAGCGAGCCGGGCCTCTGGCCGGTCTCGGGTGGAATGTTTCTACCC
This sequence comes from Lacipirellulaceae bacterium, assembly GCA_040218535.1. NCBI lineage: Bacteria > Pseudomonadati > Planctomycetota > Planctomycetia > Pirellulales > Lacipirellulaceae > Lacipirellulaceae bacterium. The sequence continues at coordinate 467,797 of JAVJRG010000005.1, forward strand.
ACTTAAGCGAACGCAAAACGCAGATGTTACTGGATAATCGTGACTATTTCCCTTCGACTTTTGTCGTTGTCCTAGTCAGCTACTTACAAGAACTAATCATGAGTTAGTAAGTAGCCGTGACCTATCCTGCGCTCTGGACAGAACGTGAGTACGCCCTGCCGAGTTCCATCGGCTCAGTGACGAAGAGTTCGGTATAGCCGCAGGTGCCGCAGACGTTCGCTTTGAGCGAGAAACCAACGACGCCCTTGAAAATCCGCGCGGTCGGATTTGTCTCAACTTCGACTTTGAGATCGCTTGCCGCCGAAAGCCAGCATTCCTCAAGTGTCCGGTCAACGACGCGAACCCCCTCCAGCATGTTCTGATCGTGGCACTTCGCACATGAATAACCCATCACTAGCCTCCGAAACGAAAGGGTGAACGCTCGGCACACCGACTGTGCTGAGACAGACCCTATCGTAGGAAGAACTTGTTACCCGGGTGTTACCAAGATGTTTCCGCGACATCCTATTTTCTGGATTCGCTATGGTTCAATGCGGGTGCCCAATGATTAGATCCCTGGTCGATTCACTGGTGGGTAGGAAAGTCACTGTAGCCTTTCGCCCCTGTCGGCGAGTACCAATCGCTCATCTCCGCCATCGGCGCGAGCGGCCAATCGTTTTGGAAACGTTCGACAAGATCGGGGTTACTAATGTAGGGACGGCCAAAGGAAATAAGATCAGCCTCATGGCTCTCGATCCGCAACTCCGCGTCCTTCTTTTCATAGCCGCAATTGCCCATCAGTGGACCGGTGAAGACTTGGCGGAACTCGCCGAGCGTCATCGCTTCGCCCAAGTCATGGAAGCCAAAGCCTAGCCCGTCCATGATGTGCAAGTAAGCGAGTCCATAGCCGTCCAATTCTTTTGCGGCGTATGTGAATTGCTCACGATAATCTTGCGAGCCCATGTCGTTGTACGCGCCGTTGGGCGAAAGTCGCACGCCGACTTTACTGGGGAGCCAGGCTTTCGAGACCGCTTCGACCACTTCACGCAAGAAAAGAAAGCGATTTTCGATGCTGCCGCCGTACTGATCCTCACGGTGGTTGGTCTTCGACTGCAAGAATGTGTCGAGGAGGTAACCATTGGCCGAGTGGACTTCCACGCCATCGAAGCCAGCATCGCGGGCGCGCTTGGTTGCCGTCGCGTAGTCATCAACAATGCCCGGAATCTCGTCGGTTTCCAACGCCCGCGGCGTCTCGTGCGGCTTCTTGCCCTCAGGCGTGTGAATATACTCTTCGTTGATCGCGATCGCCGAGGGCGCCACCGCAGGTTGGCCACCGTGAAAAGCACTATGCGAAGCGCGACCACAGTGCCACAACTGCAAGAAAATCCTACCGCCCGCCTCGTGAACGCGTTCAACGACCATCTTCCATCCCGCTTGCATCTCGTCGGTGTACATCCCGGCGGACTCGTTCCAACCGTTGGCCTGTGGGCTAATGGTTGTGGCTTCGGTGAGAATCAGCCCAGCCGAGGCACGTTGCGAATAGTAGTCGGCCATCACCTCGTTAGGAATACGATCCTTGCCTGCACGCGCACGAGTCATCGGGGCCATCACAACGCGGTTGGGCAGTTCTAGTCCGCGGAGATCGAAGGGAGTGAACAGTTGGCTCATGGAAAGGTATCTCCTTACGTTACCAAGTTTTTAAGTAGCTACACCGCCCAAAGTAGCCTTGAGAATTTCCGTGTCGTCGCACGCTAGTAGTGCGAACCGTTCTTGCGAATATGGACCATCGGGTCGCCCTCATTCGCGAGCTTGCCGCCAGTCACTTCGCCAAGGAAGATGCGATGGTCCCCTGAATCAACATGCCCAGCGGGCGTGCACTCAAGATAGCCCAATGCGTCGGTAAGAGCAGGCACGCCATTAGTAGCTTCAGTGGTAGCAACTCCCTCGAAGGCCGGCTCGCCCGGTTCAAAGCCTTTGCCGAAGTGAGCAAGAAACTGCTTTTGTGATTCGCCAACCAAGTTCAAGACGAAGGGTTGCCCTCCGGTCAACCAATCACAAACGTAACGGCCTTGCTTGACGGCAACGCTGATCATGGGAGGTTCGAATCCGGCTTGCATCACCCAACTGGCAAGCATCCCCGTGGCTTGGTCGCCTTTGCCTGCGGTTAAGATAAATATTCCGCTGGGTACGCGGCCCAGTGCTTGCATTACTGCTTCGTTGGCTTCACTCATCGATTCCGATCAATCGCTTTCTAGTTAATTGCTTTCTTGACTTCTCGCCCCAAGTGACTTTCAACACGCTCCACTTTCTCCTTTAACCGCCCCGAGCGATCTTTGCGGTAGTCGAGCTTTGCAGAACAAGTTACCCGATCAGAAACCTGTGACATCAGTTCGATGCATTGCTGCACAATGTTCAGGACTTCCGGCAATTCACCCTCGATAATGGTCCCCATCGAGTGCAGTTCGTAGTCGAGTCCTGAGCGATCAATTAGGTCGACACAGCGGGCCACATGCTGACTAACGCCCTCGCCGGTACCCATCGGGACAATGCTGAGTTCTAGAAGAACCATCGGGTTGCTGCCAAAGTGGTGAGACATTACAAGCACGCAGCGCAAGCAAGTGAATGGTATTCTTAGTGAGTATTCACTTGCGTGCGCTGCGTGCTTGTATTGTATGCCCCTACTAATGCTTGTCGAGGCAACGCTAGCACTTCCAGTGTTTTTCCGAGGATCGATCTACATCGGGACGAGCAATTTAGCTACCCTCCGCTAGCATTTCTGTTTTTGCATCACTGGTACGACCTCACTCTCTACCCGCAATTTGTGTTTCGTTTCGATGAGTCGTCTCGTGCGTTCGGTCCTACTGTTATCGGTGTTTGCGTTTTTCGCGTGTCTTAGACCAACGTGTACTGCGTTCGCTCAAGAGCAAGCGACCTGGCAGCCCTATCGCACGATTGATACCACCTCGGTCGAACCAATCGCCAGTGAGTTCGAGACACCCACCGAATCGATTTCACAAGTCGAACTGGCGACCATTCATCAAGTCAGCCAGCAAATCGGCGGTTCCCCAGTTGGTGAGACGGCCCCCGTCTTCTTACCTCCACCATCGCAAAGCGTCGAACTATTCCCGCAGACGGCGGTCCCATACGAGGGAAACGCCTTTGTTTGCGATCCCTACCCAAACCAATTTGCTGCGAATCAGCCGTGGCGATTTCAGTTGCTTCCCGACGGAGTGATCTGGAACTCCTACATGGCCGGCGTCCGCGAGTCGAGAATCTCGGGCGTCGTCTATGGTGATCAAGGTGGCGCAGCGTTACTTGATGTTACGCTCGGCGGACGGATGGCGATTTTTCGCAACGGAACCGTTGGCCCCTCCCCGCGCACTGGTCGGCCCGAAGGATGGGAGTTCCAAATCGAAGGCGCCGCCCTGCCACGTTTGAACTTGGACGAAAACTGGGATCTTGAATCGGTCGACTTCCGCTTTGGCATGCCGCTCATTTATGCTCGTGAGAATTGGCAGTGGAAGTTCTCCTACTATCACTTGAGTGCCCATCTGGGTGACGAGTTCGCGATCCGCGAAATGGCTCTTGGCCAACGTATCAACTATAGCCGCGACGTTTTGGTGTTGGGACTTTCGTACTACACCTCACCCGCATGGCGGTGGTACGCTGAGGGGGGCTGGGCTTTCTACACCGATGGCGGTTCCGAGCCTTTCGAGTTTCAGTTTGGCGTCGACATCGCGCAGCCAGGACCAACAGGAACTGCCGGAACGCCGTTCGCTGCCTTCAATGGCCACCTTCGCGAAGAAGTCGATTTCGGCGGCAACTTTGTCGCCCAAGCGGGCTGGCTCTGGCGAGGCGACACCGGCCGCACCTTGCGGATTGGTGGTCACTACCACAATGGCAAGTCGAGCCAATTCGAGTTCTTCAACCAATTCGAACAACAAATCGGCGGCGGCATCTGGGCTGACTTCTAGTGCATAGTGTGATTGTCTCGCGCAGAGACGCGGAGACGCAGAGAAGAAAAAAATAGCCGCAGATGAACGCTGATAAACGCGGATGAGATTCTCAGTACTGATAGCTCGGTATCTGAATTCCCAGATAGGTAATGCCTAGATTTCTTGATCAAAAACTTTTGTTTGAAAATCCGCGTTTATCTGTGTTCATCCGCGGCCAATCTTGTTGCTCTGCGTCTCCGCGTCTCTGCGCGAGACTTAATACTTGGCACTAGGATTTGAACCAACATCGGTTGTAGAATAGCCGGATGTCCAAACGTCCCAACGACTACCGTCTCTTCTGGCAGGAGTTCCGCCGCACGTTTCAAAGCACCGGTGCGGTGCTACCGAGCGGTCCCGCGTTGTGTCGGGCTTTGGCGGCCCACGTCCCTGCTGAAGGCAGCAGGAGAATCCTCGAGGTCGGCCCCGGCACGGGGGTAGTTACCACGAAGATCGCTCAGCAGATGGGTCCTGCCGACACGCTCGATATCGTGGAACTGAACGAACGATTCGTCGAGCGTCTGCAGCAGCGCATGGACGAAGAGGAGCAGTTCGCCGACGTGCGAAAACGCGTTCGCATCCATCAGATGCCCGTCCAAGAGTTCAAGACTGAGGAGCCCTTTGACGCCATCGTCTCGGGTTTGCCTCTGAATAACTTCCCTGTTGATCTAGTAAACGAAATCCTCAGTCATTTCGAACGCCTAGCCGCTGAGAACGCGACGATCAGCTTTTTTGAGTACGTCGGTGTTCGTAAAGCAAAGTCGTTATTCGCCAGACAGCCCGAGCGTTTGCGACTGGCCGGTATCGAGAAATCCATTAGTGACATCTGCGGTCGTCTGCGTTTCGATCGTCAATGCGTCATGGCGAATGTCCCGCCCGCGTGGGTTCATCACTTGCGGACGTCATGACTAAGTTGGCAAAACTCCTCACCATCGAATCAACGTGCGACGAAACTGCCGCCGCCGTGATTGATGGCGAGCGGAACGTCCTCTCGTCGGTTATTGCCACTCAGGAGGAACTGCACGAACGCTTCGGGGGCGTCGTCCCGGAGATCGCCTCGCGGGCGCACATCGAACGCATCTTGCCGGTGATCGACACAGCGCTAAAGAAAGCAGAAACGAGTCTCCAAGAACTCGATGCCGTTGCCGTGGCGAACGGGCCGGGCCTTGCCGGTTCGCTGCTCGTCGGTTTGATGGCGGCCAAGTCGCTTAGTCTCGCTTTGAATAAGCCATTGATCGCCGTCGATCACCTGCAAGCCCACATCTACGCCTGCCGGATGGATGCTGGCCGTGACATTTTTCCTTGCGTGGGCATGATCGTCAGCGGCGGGCATTCGAGCCTCTACCGCTGCGACTCACCGCTCGAGTTCACTACGCTGGGCGGAACGATTGACGATGCGGCCGGCGAAGCCTTCGATAAAGTCGCCAGTATGTTGGGCCTCGGCTTCCCCGGTGGCCCGGCGATGCAACGTGCCGCCGAAGGGGGCGACGCCACGCGTTTCAAACTGCCCAGGCCGTTGCTCAGTGATAAGGACCGTCTCGAATTCAGCTTTAGCGGCTTGAAGACCGCCGTGCGGTACAAGCTGTTCGGCCCCGCTAATCCTGTCGACGTAGAAAAACTCGACGCCGGGCTTATCGAAGGTGGGCTAGTCGCCGACATGGCCGCCAGCGTGCAACAAGCGATCATCGATTGCCTGTTAGGGAAAGCCTTGCTTGCGGTCGAAAAAACCGGCCTGGACACACTCTGCGTCGGCGGCGGCGTCGCCGCGAATGGCCCCTTCCGGGATCAACTCACGGAGTTGGCAGAACGTGAAGGTATCGAGCTCCACATCGCCCCCCGCTCCCTCTGCACCGACAACGCCGCGATGGGGGCGATTGCCGTTGAGCGATTCAACGCGGGATTGTTTGAGGGGTTGGACTTGGATATTTCGCCGGGGCTAAGGCGGCCTGGGAAGTGAAACAAAACACAGAGCGTGAAGTGCAACTCATGCGACTCAGAATAATTCCAGGTGTTTATTGAGATGGGCCATTCTATTTCAGCCTTAGTCTGTAAACCATCAGCCGGGATTGAAAGGTTGGTCGACTACGACCTAACTCACATCCCGGTTGGCAATTTCGTCATAGTGCCTCTGGATGCTTACCATAGTGACAGTTGGACTGAGCGGTTAGGGCTAGGATTCCGTTCAGGGAAAACGAAAATCATTCTCGACAATAGTCTTGTTCACCACATTGCTGAGTTCGCGGCGACAGATGAATACGCGATTATCGAAACCGATTGCTTCGGAGGTGTTGGAGATCAAATAGCGGCCGTCTATCGCAGCGGGCAAGAATCACCGTTGTGGGCGTCGGAACGTGTTTCTGCAGGTGCGATCAATCATGCGCTAAGAATGATCGGCGTAAAGAAACGCTTCGGTAAAGATGAGTTCAACACTTTAGGTCTAGGAAATTATAGGAGATTTGATGAGTACTTCGAAGACTATTGGGACTAGTCGAACGGCTTAGCACGGGGTTGTTAGAAGAGTTGGACTTAGAAATCTCACCCGGGTTGCGGTGGCCTTCCTCCCAAAGGTGACAGGCCTTGGGGTAGCTTTTGAAAACGAATCTCGCGAATTGCTGAGAGTTTCACCACGAGTCTGCGGTTGAAAACTTAGGGGAGTTGCGATTCAGGCAAAACACGAGGACCGATGTCGTGGCCATTTTTTCCTTCCACCTTGCTCGCACAGAGATTCGAACTGCATTGGGGGCTTTGTATAGCCCGCTGCAACGGCATCAGTTTCCCGGGCTCAATCATGCCGAGTGTTTGGCAATGATGAAGTTGGGGGCGTCCATTCTCTCGCCAGCTCGTATGCAGCTGCATAACCTAGCGATGTTTGCGTCGTGGGAGAGCGACACGGCAATCGACAAGTTCCTTGCAAACTCGAAGTTGGGGAAGGAGCTTGCGAGCGGTTGGCACGTTCGCATGGAGTTCACTCGACGCTGGGGAAAAGTAAGCGAGTTTCAGGGGCTTCCCAAGTCGATTGGAGCTCAAGATCCGGCAGCCCCCGTTGTTGCCGTGACGCTGGCAAGAATGAGGCTTCCTCAAGTGCCGCGATTTATCCGATGGGGGAAGCCGGTCGAAACGCTTGTCCGTGACCATCCGGGAATAACCCTCGCACTCGCCGCGATGAGACTCCCTCGCACGGTCTCGACGTTTACGATCTGGAAATCGCAGCAAGAAATGACCGACATGGTCCATGGACGAAGTAGCGTGCCTAGCCCACGACGCCACACTGACGCAATGGTCGAACGAGAGCGGAAAGACTTCCACTTCGAATTCACCACACTCAGATTTCGACCGCTAGCTGAGTACGGAGAATGGCAAGGGCGGTCGAAGATCGTTCCCGGGGTGAGCTGATCGGTTCCCAAAAGTTCAATGTGAGGATGTTGGAGAAGTTGGACTTTGATATCTTGCCGGGGTTCAAACGGCCTGAAAAGTGAAGTCTACTAGGATTTGATTTCTATGCCATCAAGCAGTGACTCCAACTGTTCCCTTAGCTCGTTCGTTGAAAACGTAAGAGCCTCAGCAGCTGCTCTGGAGAGAATCTGTCCTTGGACGAAGTTGGCAGACTCCTGGGCAAAGTCGGCATCCTCGATTTGGCTTAGCGCCTCCGTCGTAATCACGATTTGATTCTCACGAATACGGTCGAAAGTGTCTAGTTGAGTACGCTCGTAAGCGGCTATCGCTGCACGAGTGCGATTCAAGCTGGAAGTCTTGCTTTCGACCAGCGTGGCTGCGAATTCGATATCACCGTCTACGACATTCGCTGAGCCACCCGTTCGCAATTCTCCAAGAGAACCAGAGTTACCAACTCGGTCGGACCCGGAAGCAACCCGATCAATCGCATCCAGCGAAGCATCGATTTCCTGCTGGATCGCTTGACGTTGAGAATCGGTGATCAGTCCATCACTTGCTGAAACGAGTTTGCCTCGGATGTCCGTAGCGATGCTTTGAATCGCCGCAAGCTTCGACTGGTTCTGATGCAGGTTCGATCGTTCAGTTTGCGAAGTTCGAGATTCAGCCCTCAGCTCGACGAGGTCTCCACGGAGGCCTTCGGCAACAATGAAACCCGAGGGGTCATCGCTCGCACGATTAATGCGTTTTCCAGTGCTGAGCCGCTCCAGCGACCTCGCAACCTGCGCATTTGTGCGTTCGATCTGACGCACGAATGCGTTGGTTCTTCCGACCGATTGCGTACCAATGGCTGACACGAAGCACCGTCTTGGGTGTTGTGTATTACGGAGAGGGCTATGGGAATCTAATTCATGAAATCGACTGCAGTTTCATGATTTTCCTAGAAAAATACCGGAGAGCTACCGCTTTGGGAGCCGAAGCTCCGGCTCCAGATCGGTTTGTATTGCTTATCCGAGTTCTCCCATTGAAGAAGCTAAATCGTAGTCTATTGATCACTCTGGAGATTGCTCCTGTTCTTGGGAAACATCGACGAAGTTCAGCCGTGCCAGACAAGAAAAAACGCGGTCGCAAGCCCCACAAGGCTCACGACCGCGATCGGAGAAACTCAGTTGTCCTTCGAGCTTAGAATCCAGCGTTACGCTGACAGCTTGGGCAGTAGCCCGGCGTCGAGACGGCAGGAGTGCTCATTGGAATCGTCGTAGCGGGTTGCACGTAGTTCGAAGACGATTGAACTGGGGTGCTGACCTCGCCGCGGAAGTACGTGGTGTACGGCTGGGTCATCTGACGTACGAGCTCACCCTTCTTGTAGGTGTTGAGCGCCAACTTCCATTGGTTGGCGTCGATGTCGCCGCGATTCTTGTAAAGAATCTTTTGGCCAGTCTTGTCAATGATCGTCGTGTGAGGAAGCTCGGTCGCACCGAAGACCTTAGCGACTTTCTTGCCGTAGTCGGTGCTGACGTCAACGTGGCAGAGCTGGTAAGCGGCCAAGAGGTCGTCATTCATCCCTTTACCCTCAAGCAGGGCTTCATCGACTTGGGCGTCGGTCTTGGTGGAATCATCAAGTACCACTAGCAGTGGGCGATCGTCAGCGCGTGTGGCGGAGAGAGCTTTGCCATAGTCGGTTTGCCAGTCAGCGGCATCGCCGGGGGCGGCAACAACAGCACTCAAAGCCAGGGTAGCGGCAGCCAATACACTCATCATCTCTTAAGCTCCATGATTCGGACTTTGTTTAAGCTCGTTCTACCTCGTCTGCCGACGACCTTCGAGAAACGTCGGCAAGGTTCAAACTGGCCTACAACAAGCCTAGTAGGTAGTTACAGAAAGAAGCGAAGCGTCGGCCATTGTTGGCGGAACGATTCAGTGCGTCCTTGCTGGGGATCTACCGTCGGTGGGATCAATTGGGTGGGATTCTCGAAGGGTTCTCTCTGATGCATTTCACGTGAAGAACCCGTGAAGCTTCGCATCAGGGCCGAATCCTAACGCATTGAGTCATGCTTGCAAGGATTTGATTGCTCGGCAAAGCGCGAGGATTGCTGCGGAAATCCGTAGGGCCAGATGGCATTTCGACGAAGCGAAGCGTCGTTAGTCGCTGTAATGAAACAAGTTAAGCCGCTCTTCCAAAGATTTCTCCGAAGCGGCGATGGCCTTTCCAGCTTTACCTAGCTTGCGCGGATTTTTCCTTGAAAATCCGTTTCAACTTGCGTCGAGGGTGACACGTACGTCGATCTGCTTCCCGTCACGCAGCACCGTGAGCGTGACCACGTCAGACGGTTTGTGTTCAAGAATCTTATCACGGAACTGTGCGCCCGTTTCGACCGGCTCGCCATTGATCGCGAGAATTCGATCCGCGTACTCGCGATCAATCGTCTCCGACTTGTAAATAAAGTTGCCTTGCTTGGTGGTCTTTACGACCCGGCGAAACGCACGGAGTCCGGCCTCTTCGGCGGCACCGTTGGGTTTGAGTTGAACAATGGCCAGTCCCGAGTCCGTTTCCATAACGGTGACAATCCCTGAGTCCGCACGCACTACGCGTCCATGCTCAATGAGTTCTGGCAGTAAGATGCGAATCCGATCGATTGGGATCGCAAACCCAACGCCAGCGTTCTGACCGGTCCTTGTGGCGATCGCTACGCACATGCCGATCATCTCTGAGCGAGTATTCAGCAAAGGTCCGCCCGAGTTGCCGGGGTTCATGGCTGCATCGGTTTGGATGAGCGCCTTCATATCAACGTTGGGAATCCGGCTAGGCAGGTTGCGATTTAGGCTGGAAATGATGCCGGTCGTCAGCGTGCCGTCCCAACCAAAAGGGTTCCCCAAGGCAAACACTCGTTGGCCCACGCGCAGGTTGTCGCTGGTGCCCATGGTGATGGGAACAAGTTCATCCGCAGGAGCATCGATTTTCAATACTGCGACGTCGTGCTCCTTGTCGTGCCCAATCAGCTTTGCCGGGTAGGCGTTGTTCGAGGCCAAGGTGACTTCAATGTCTCGCACACCATCGACAACGTGATAGTTGGTAATGATGTGGCCTTCACGATCGAGAATAGCCCCAGAGCCCGACCCTTCTGATTCCAAAGCCCGCCGCATGAAATGGTCGACGTGGATGGTCTTCGTGTCAATGTTGACGACGCTCTGATTCGCCGTTTCGTAGACCGAGATATTCGTCTGCTCTTCCGCCGTGTAGATCTCCCGGCCAGAAAGCCGCTGCGACCGATTGCCACGATCGAACAAAGCCCGGCGAGTCTCACGCTGCGTCGTCGCCGGCTGAGCGGCAGCCGAGGGCAAAAGCTGGGGCTCAGTCTCGCGGTTAAGATTCACACCGATGACGATCCCGACGAGGAGGATTCCTAAGATGGCAGAAAGACTCAGTGCTCGTGACATGGCGATTGATTAAGAATGCTTGGTAATCGACGACTAAATTTTCTACGTTTGTCGCGGAGCCAGGTTCGTTTGACGGGATTTACAGGATCACCAGGATTCGAAAACATCCTGTTCATCATGGCTGGGTTCCTAGTGTTGGCCCGTCAAATTATAAGTTCTTGGTCAAGGACGAGCGAGCGGCCAGAACACGCTGATCAGAACAAGTGCCGAGACCGTCGTCAGCAGCGCCAATGGGAGACCTACCTTCAGATAGTCCCGCGGTTGGTAGCCGCCAGGGCCCATGACCATAAGATTCGTTTGGTAGCCAATCGGCGTGGCGAAGCTCAGGCTGGCGGCCATCGTCACCGCGATGATGAAGGGACGCGGGTCGCAATTCGCAGCAATGGCCACTTTGATGGCGACAGTGATCATGATGCTCGCCACGGCTACGTTGGTGATCAGTTCCGTAAAGATCTGCGAGACGACATAAACGATTGCCAGTAGCACAATCGGTTGCCAGGCACTCGAAAAGCCGATCCCTTTCACGCCCCAAACCAGCAGGTCGGCAAGCCACGCCGCGGCACCACTCTTGTGGAGCGCTTTCCCGAGACCGATTGCCGCACCGATCGTGAGCAAAACTTGCAGATCGATCGCCGACCTCGCTTCGGAAGTCGTCAGGCAACGAGTCACGACCATCGCTAGCACGATCGTCAACGCAGCGATTGCCTGAACCCCTTTCGTGAAGTTGCCAAAGGGAATGGTGTCTGGGAAAAGGCTGCTGACCGTCAGCCACACGATCAGGCCCAAGAACAACAGCACGGCCAGCAATGCTCGGTCGTGTCGTCGCGCTGTGGTACCGTCAACACGGCTCACCAAGTAAAAGTCGCGACTGTTACGGTGGTCGTCAACGAATTGCGTACGCGTTTGTAGGAGCAGCGTATCGCCCACCTCTAGCCGGATCGTGCCGATCTTGTTGGTGAGCCTTTCACCGTTACGATGCACTGCCACAACAGCAGCGTTGTACCGTTTGCGGAATTCGCTCTCGCGTACTGTCAGGCCAATCAGCGGCGAGGTTCGCGAGAGGACCACTTCGGTCAATTGACGGTGTACTCGATCAGCCGGCTTGTGCTCGAACCCATCGTCAGCCGCGGGGACCAAGCCGGGGATACGCTCTAGATCAGCAATGGTCGTTACCACGCCGCTGAACACCAAGTGGTCTCCGGCGCGGATTCGATCCCGCGGGGTGACCGGAGTAATCGTTTCGTCGGTGCGGTCGATTTCGATGAGAAATAACCCCGGCAGGTTCCGCAGTCCCGCTTCCTGGACGCTCTTTCCGATCAACGGGCAATTGGGCTGAACGTTCATCTCGACCAAGTATTCCCGACGCCGCTCGCCGAAGCGTTCAACCAGATCTGCCCGATTGGGAAGTAGTCGCGGTGCGATTAGTAGCATGTAGACCGCCCCGATGAGCGCGAGCGGCAAACCGACCGAAGTCATCTCAAAGAACCGCAACTCGCCGATTCGCTCCGCAGCCCAAGCGGGGTAGGCGTGCTCGCCCAACTGTTTGCCGAGTCCCGCCAACTCGCCGTTGATGACAAGTGTCGTACTCGTACCGATCAGCGTGCAGACGCCGCCCAGAATCGTCAGGTAGCTCAATGGGATGAGCAGTCGCGAGGGAGAAACACTCCGCCGTCGGCACCAATCAACAACTACGGGAGCGAGCATTGCCACCAAAGGAGTATTCAAAACAAAAGCTGACGACGGCAGCACCGCCGCTGTCAATCGCGCCAAAGCACCACGCTCAGACTTGACGTTGTCGAGCAAACGACTGCTCAGCCAGTCGAGCGCTCCAGTATTTCGAAGTCCCGCTGAAGCGGCGAACAAAGCGCCGATCATAATCACCGCCTTGCTGGCGAAACCCATGAGCGCCTCGTCGGGGCTGAGAACTCCCGTCAGCGTGACCACCACCAAGCCACCAAGAAACAAAAGGTCGACCGGCGTGCGACTCTTCCGCTGCATTCCCAAAAACACCGCGACGGTCGTAGCGAGCGCGATCTTACCATGCAGCGTTAGTTGCACGCCGTCGGCGTCACCAGCAAGAGGTGCGGCATCCGCCAACAGAGGCATCAGAGATGAGAGATCAGGCTGCATGTGGAAGGGACATTTAATCCCACGCTAGAGTTCTGTAGTCACGTTCGTCAGAACGTGGGGATACTTCGCTCAGGTGAATCGCTTGCCTCAATTGATCTACCATCAGGGGACGGAGGCTACGGAGTAAATGAGCAGAATTGAACGATTGTCATCGAAAGGGCCGCACTAATCGAATGGGTTTTTCGTCACATAGGAGCACTCAGCTTCAAACCTCTTCTAAGGGACGTCGGGCAGTCTCGGAAAAAAACTCCTCAACTGCAACCGCAACTCCAATAATGCCATTGGTTTGGGTTTGATCCGCCAGTGCCTGACTCGGGTGGCCCCGGGCTGACTTCGTATTGTAAGCTGTGTGCCGATTAGCCGGATTGGAACGGCAAATGCAGCGCTGAGGTGGGGGTTTGCGCTGGTGTCAGTCCAGCGTGCGGGCCCTAAACGGATTAAGTGGAACTGGTTTCCATGAAGCCCAGGCTCGAAAACGGGACTTTCTTGTGGAAGCCCTGCTGAGATCAGCTTAAACTAGGTATAGCTGGGGGTTTAGCTCGATTGCGCTAATCCTCGGTCCTGTGAACAATCAAGAAAGACTAAAGACATCTTCGGCGTTGCTCGATCTGCCGCTCCGGAACACGGTAGGCGACTACGCATACAGTTTATTAGTGGGAGCGCTTTGATGCGTACTTCTCGAACGATTCAGGCCGAAGCCAAACATTACTCAGGCATGCGAAACATGGTGATGATGAAACTTAGAAAATCCGCAAGCTTAGCGAAGACGGCTGCTTTACTCGCCGTCGTCGTTCTCGTCGGAGCCTCCTCCGCTTCTGCAGACGATGCGTCTCGATTGATCACCTACGAGAAGGATGGCAAGACCTCCTATGCTCTAAGCGTCGTTCCGACTGGCAAAGTCGCGACGCCAGAGTCGACCGACGTGGTTGTTCTGTTCGACACTTCTGCGAGTCAAACAGGCCCGTTCCGCGTGAAAGCCCTCGCCGCTTTGCAGTCGTTACTCGCTGACCTACGACCTAGCGACCGCGTCGAACTGATTGCCGTTGATCTGGGTGCCAAGCGACTCACCGCTGATTTCGTCGCCGGCAACAGTGCTGACATGGAGGAAGCCCTTGCCGATCTACAAGAGCACACCCCGATGGGTTCGACCGATTTGCAGTTAGCCTTCGAGGCCGCTGCCGAGCGGTTTGATGCCGCAAGATCGAAGAACCGCAGTGTCGTCTATATTGGTGACGGTATCAGTGTGGCGAATTTGCTCGACTCCTCAACGCTCGGCGAGGTCGTTAACTCGCTCAAAGAGAATCGCATCCCAGTAAGCAGCTACGCGATTGGCCCCAAGACCGATGCCCAGTTGCTTGCTGTGCTCGCTAACCACACCGGCGGCAACCTGTACGTTGCTGAGCCAATTGTTTGGCAGAATGAAGCTGAGCAAATCTCCGATGAACGTGCCCGGCTGGAGAACCTCCGCAAAGCACAATCGGTCGGCAAGCAGATGGCCGCTTGGACGCAAGCTGCTGTGTTGTGGCCGACGAGCGTACAGATGGCAGATGAGTTGGGAGAAACCTATCCGGAAACCTTCCCACCGCTTCGCTCTGATCGTGACACGATTCTCTTAGGTCGAACCGGCGAGTCGCTTGGCGACAAGCTAGCGATCTCGTTAACGGTTGAAGGACCAAACAGCCAACAAAGCTTCCAATGGGAATTCACCCCCGAAGCTCCGCATAATGATCGTGCTTTCCTTGGCGAGCTAACGAACATCGCGAGCCGTGATCGGGGCCTGACGCTTCCTACCGTCGGTTCTGCCGGTCTCACCGAGTCCGCACGGATGATCGGCGCCCAGGTCGATGCTCTCACGATGCTCGCTGAGCGGGCCATCGCCTCAGGCGACCGTAAAGGTGCTAGCCAGATCGTGCAGACGGTTCTGCAAGCCGACCCCGGCAATGTGCGTGCTCGTACTGTCCAAAACGTTGTTGAAAACGAGGAACTTTTCTTCGACCAGCCCATCGAAGGCGAAATCATTCAGGGCCAGCCGATTGAAGGTCAAGTTGTTGAGGGAACAGTCATCGAAGGAGCAGCGCCCGTCGAAGGTGAGATTATCCTCACCCGACCCGCTCCCATTCAGGGTGCTGTCGTCGCCGAAGAGGGTTTGCTTGACCGCGTTGGTAGCGATGGGTCGTTCCTTGACCAAGTTGAGCAGGAGCGGAGCGTCTTCGCTAATCTGCTCGCAAAAGAAATTCAAGTCACTGTGCAGAATGCTAGGGACTCGATGAGTACCAGTCCCGATCTAGTGATCCAGGACTTGAAGCTAAATCTGGATCGTGTGAAGCGTGTCAAAGACATCGACGAAGCACGTCGGGCGGAACTTCTCGACAAGCTGAATATCGCTCTTCAAGAAGCGATTCGACAATCTGACATTCAGGCAGAACTCGACCGTCAGACCGAGGAGCGCATTGCCTCAGCACGCGAGCGCGAGTTGCTCAACAGCAGACTTTTTCGAAGGATCGAACGCGAAAAGCAACTGATGAATCGATTCAACGCTCTAATGGATGAACGCAAGTATGTGGAAGCGGGCGAAGTCGCCACGATCATGGCGGAAATTGACCCTGATGCCTTGGTTCCTCAGCAAGCGACCCTATGGGCTCGCCACAAGCGACATCACTACCTGCAGCAGGTTGCCCGAGCGGCTCGTCACCAGGCGGCGTTCGACACGATGTACCAGATCGAGCTTTCCCACATTCCATTCCCGGATAACCCGCCGATCATCTACCCCGAAGCAGACGTTTGGGAAGACCTAACCAACCGTCGTAAGAAATTCGCCGCTGTGGACCTCGGTTCACAGGGAGAAGCGGAACAACGTATTCAGGAGGCACTACGTACACCGCTGAAACTGCCTCTGGATTACGTGGAAATTCCCCTCAATCAGATCATCCAGGCGATCGCCGACGATTACAACATTCCTATCGTGTTCGATCGTCAAGCACTCGAAGCACTGGCGATTAGTGAAGAGACAGAAATCACGGTGAACTTGCGGAACATCACGCTCCGTTCGGCGATGGAAATCATGCTTCGCCAAGTCGAAGACCTCACCTACATCATCGACAACGAAGTGATGATGATCACTTCCGAAGACGAAGCCCAACAGCGACTCACCGTCAAAGCCTACCCCGTAGCTGACCTCGTCCTGCCGATTATCAACCTACCAATCGGTGGTGGTGGCCTTGGCGGCGGCGGTGGTGGCGGTCTCGGTGGCGGCGGTGGTGGTGGCCTCGGCGGCGGTGGCGGCGGCCTTGGTGGCGGCGGTGGCGGCTTCGGCGGCGGCGGTGGCGGCCTTGGTGGCGGCGGCGGTGGCGGCGGTTTCTTTGCCGTTCCGGATGACCTCTCGAAGACTTCCCTCGATATCTCTGAGACCGCGGCAGCTCCTGCCGAAGCGGATTCTTCCGAAGAAGACGCTCCCAGCGTTGTTGGGATTTCGATCGACAACAGCGTCGCTCCGGAGAAATTCTGGAACGATTACTTCGCAAATAACCAACCAAGCCCAGATGTTTTGCGTCAGGCCGTCCGCCGACTGATGAAGCGCGGCCACTCGAATCACGTTGTGGCACTCATCGAAGCTGCCCTTCGCAACGGTCAGCCACTCCCTTGGATGTATGAATCTCTTGGGATCGCTATGGAGCTCGAAGGGGCTCCCAAGGAGCAGATCGAACGCGCGATCATGAGCGCTTGCGACTTCAGCAACAGCCCTGACGAATTGATGCTGATTGCCCGCTACCTTTCACACTTGGAGCTCGACCATCGGGCATTCCAGGTCTACCGACAGGTCGTGAAGGCTTCCCCTCTGCATGACGAAGCCTATGCACTCGGCCTGCGTGCTGCCCAACGAGCCAAAGATACCGAGGCGATTCGTTGGTTCACGATTCAGGTCTTAGAGCGAGCTTGGACGAACGAGCAAGCCATCGTGCGCACGACCGCCTTTCGTATCGCGAAGGCAACGCTCGATGAGATGCAAGCTGCTGGTGACATGGATGCCTATCGAAAATACGAACAGCAGCTCAACAACGCTTTGGTCCGCGACTGCGTCGTGCAGGTCTCCTGGTCGGGCGAAGCGGATATTGATGTCTACGTAGAAGAGCCGGGTGGAACCATTTGCTCGCTCCGCGACCCACGCACTTCCGGCGGTGGAGTTTGCCTGGGCGACACCTACGCCAGCGACCAACAGTCCGAAGACAAGGGGACTGCCAGTTTCAAGGAAAGCTACATTTGCCCCCGTGGTTTTAATGGTGACTACAAGGTTCGTATCCGTAAAGTCTGGGGGGAGATCGTCGCCGGCAAAGTGACGGTCGACGTCTACCGCAACTACCGCAGTAAGAATGAACAACACGAACGGCAACATATCGAGGTTGGCGAAGACGACGCAATGGTTGTCTTCAAACTCGATTCGGGCCGTCGCACCGATCCGATCCAAGAGCAACAATTAGTAGCCGCGGTGAATCGCCAAGAAGCAATTAGCAGAGCGGTACTTGCTCAGCAAATCAATTCGCTTGCCGATACGTCCGCTTTACCTGGCGGACGACTTGGGGACCGCCGCCTCGATTTGAGGCGTCGTCTCGGCTTGGCACGCGGCGGAGCAGTTGGCTTCCAGCCGGTGATCCAAACTCTCACCGAGGGTACGCAAATGCAGGCAACCGCCGTAATTTCTGCTGATCGCCGTTACGTTCGGATTACCGCTTCACCATCGTTCACCGGGATTGGTAACGTCACAACCTTTACGTTTGCTGGTGCCGCCGAAGCTGTTGAAGAGGAGGATGGGGGTGATGGTGATGGCGCGGCCGCCCCTTAATTCACTTGACAAGCAACTAGCTAGCCAGCGCCTGCTCCTGCAACTCACTGAGTCCACGCGTCCCTGTTTGCGCCAGCGAAATCATGCTTTGTAGCTGGTTGGCATCGAATGTCGCTTCTTCACCTGTGCCTTGTAGCTCAACAAAGCGACCGCCCCCCGTCATCACGACATTCATGTCGACCGAAGCGGCAAAGTCTTCGTGGTAATCGAGATCGAGCACAGCTTGGCCGTCCACTATCCCGACACTCACTGCAACGATGCTTTCCTTGATGGGTGAGTCCTCAATCGAGGTGAACTCATCCAAAGACAGCAACGCCTGAGCAAGTGCCACATAGCCCCCGGTAATGGCCGCAGTGCGAGTTCCGCCGTCGGCTTCCAGCACTTCGCAGTCCACGGTTACGCTTCGCTCACCTAGGGCGTTCAGATCGACCGCCGCACGTAAGCTACGACCTATCAGTCGTTGGATCTCGGTCGTTCTTCCATCAACCTTTGCCCGCTCGCGTCGCTTACGCGGCGAGACACTGCTTGGCAGCATGTTGTACTCGGCAGTAATCCAGCCCTTTCCTTCCCCTTTCATCCAGGGAGGCACGTCCTCCTCAATGCTAGCCGTGCATAGGAGCGTTGTCTTACCAGCGCGAATCAGCACACGGCCTTGAGCGGCTCCAAAAGGGGCTGGTTCAATCGACCATTCGCGAAGTTGATTCTCAGCACGGCCATAATGGCGAGTCGGCATGGTTCAATAATTCCTAAGTAAACAGTTCGATGAGAGACTTCTCGGAGCCAGTCGAAAGAATCAGCCCTGGACCCCCAGCAACCAAGCCAAAACGCCCTTTTGCACATGCATTCGATTGGCTGCTTGTTCGACGATAACGCTGCTCGGAGAGTCCATCACCGCATCGGTCACTTCTTGACCACGCTTAGCTGGCAGGCAGTGCATGAAGACCGCCTCGTTAGGAGCGCTGCTCATGAGTTGTTCATTGACTTGGTAGTCGGCAAAATCTTTAATCCGTTGTTCTTGTTCCGCTTCCTGCCCCATGCTGGCCCACACATCCGTGTACACGGCAGAAGCACCTGCCACGGCTGCTTGAGGATCGTCCGTGCAAGAGAAATCTGAGCTGTTGAACATGGTCTGCAGCTCGGTAGTTTCCTCAGGCGAAAACGCATAATTCGCCGGGCAAGCGACCGCGAAGTCGACCCCAAGTTTCGCACAGGCGAAAGCCAAACTACGGGCGACGTTATTCGCATCACCCACCCAGGTCAGTTTTGCTCCCTCAAGCGTTCCGAATTGTTCACGCATCGTGAAGAGGTCGGCCAACGCTTGGCACGGGTGGGAATAATCGGTGAGCCCATTGATCACCGAGCATGCGGAGTGCTCAGCCACCGCCTCGACCGTTGCATGCGCCTTCGCACGGACAACGATTACGTCGACCATGGCGCTCAAGACGTGCGTAAAGTCAGCGATACTCTCGCGTTTGCCAAAGCCAGCATCCTCCCCCAGCATCATGCTCGTCCCGCCCAGATGGGCCATCCCCGCTTGGAAGCTGACCCGCGTCCGCAACGACTGCTTCTCGAAAAGCATCGCCATCACACGGCCCGGCAGCAAGGGTTCGCGAACCCCTTCCTGAAACTTCGACTTTAGGTCCGCGCTGAGCGCAAAAATCGTCTGGATATGCTCAGTGGAAACGTTTTTCAGGGTAACTAAATGTCGCATGGCGTTTTCTATCGTTGTTTAAGAGCTCAGTCCTCAGCGTGATCGCAAGCTTGAATTAGGAACACGGATTGCACGGATGACACAGATCGGTTTTTGATAATATCCGTGTTATCCGTGCAATCCGTGTCAGAAAACTCAGGTCCAAAATTCAATTAAACTTCAAACCCTTGCAATGCGTCCGCCAAGATTTCACACCCCTCATTGAGTAGCTCGTCAGTGAGCGTCATCGCGGGAAGCAGCCGTACGACATTGCCCTGGGTGACGTTGATCAGCAGCTGTCGATCCATACAAGCCTGCACAACCGGAGTGGCATCCACGGCCAGCTCGATTCCGATCATCAGACCACAGACACGCAGTTCGGAAACATGGGGTAGCGCTTCGACGAGCGGAGAAAGCTTTTCTTCAAACTGCGCACCTAGAGTTTTTGCTCGCTCCAGCAATCCGTCCTGCTCGATCGTTTCGAGCGTGGCGATTCCTGCGACGGCTGCCAACGGATTGCCGCCGAAAGTCGCCGCGTGCATCCCGGGTCGCAGACTCGGCGCGATCTCCGCAGTGGTGAGCATCGCACCCCCGGCAACTCCGCCGCACAAGCTCTTCGCCAGCGTCATCACGTCGGGCGTCACGCCGAAATTCTGATAGGCAAACCATTCGCCCGTTCGGCCGCAGCCGGCTTGGACTTCGTCAAACATCAACAACAAGTCGTGCTCGTCGGCCAAGTCACGTAGGCCTTGGAGGAAGCCTTCGGGTGGAAGTCGAATCCCGCCTTCGCCTTGGATCGGCTCGACAAGAATGGCTGCCGTTTCGTCGTCGATCTTCGCCGCCGCCCGCTCCAAGTCGCCGAACGGAGCATAAACAAAACCGGCCGCCATGGGACCGATGTCTTCGTGATACTTTGGCTGAGCCGTGGCACTGACGGCGCCGAAGGTCCTTCCATGAAAACCACCTTCGAACGTGATAATCTTGTATTTCCCCGCTGGCGTATGCAGCCGCGCGAGTTTGATAGCCGCCTCGTTAGCCTCCGCTCCTGAATTGCAGAAAAAAGCCTTGCCGCCGAAGCTGTGGTCGCTGAGCAGTTTCGCCCATCGGCCCTGGGCTTCAATGTGCCATGTATTGGGCACGTGAATGAGTTCAGCCGCTTGCTTTTGTACGGCCTCAACCACTTTAGGCGGGCAATGGCCCAATAGGTTGCAGCCCCAGCCTGGGAAGAAATCGAGGTACCGTTTGCCTTGATCATCCCAGACATACGACCCTTCGCCGCGAGTAAGCGTCACCGGAAACCGTCGATAGTTCGGTACGACATACTGATCGAACAGGTTGGCAGTCTCGGGCGACATGCCCGTGGCGTCTGATGCGGCGACGGCGGTCATGAGTGTCTCGACGAATGAAAAAGGAAGGTTGCGGTAATCAATGCGGCAAGGACAGCCTAAGTGCTAGGCAGGTTCAGAGACAAGCTCGGTTCCTACGCCTAAATTCGTGAAGATTTCCAGTAGCAAGGAATGTCGCACACGCCCATCAATGATGTGAATCTTCTTGACGCCCTTGCGAAGCGTTTCCAGACAGGCTTCGACCTTCGGGATCATCCCCGAGGCGATGCTTCCATCGGCGATCAGCTCTTCTGCTTGTGAGGCCGTCAATGAGTGGACGAGCGAATCGGGATCGTCCTTATCGAGTCGTACGCCATTCACGTCACTCAGGAAAACCAGCTTCTCTGCTCCCACCGACTGGGCCACAGCCGTCGCTGCAGTGTCTGCGTTGACGTTGAGCCGCTGCCCATCCTCGGTCTCACACATTGAGGGAATCACCGGTACTTGCCCGGCATAGCAGAGGTTCTCAAGCGTGTCGCGATCTACTTTGGTCACTCGTCCGACGAATCCCAGGTCCACGTCCTCGCCTGCTTCACCCTGCAGCTTTAAAGGTTCGCCATACAAGACGTTGTTGTTTGTCTCGCCAACGAAATTCAACGGCATGGCGCGACCGCCGAAATCTTCGATCCGCTGTGCGATATGCTCGTTAATCTCCCCGGCTAACACTTTCTCAACGATTGCCAGCGTTTCAGGATCCGTGTAACGACGCCCTTGGATGAACCGCGGCTCGATCTTTGCTTCCTCCATCGCTCGGCTAATCGCAGCGCCGCCACCGTGAACCACGATCGGCCTCATGCCAACCGATTCCATGAAAACGATGTCCACGAGCAAGTGCCGCAACGCCTCGGGATCCTCCATGACGCTACCACCTAGCTTGATGACCGTCGTCTTCTCGCGAAAACGGCGAATCCACCCCATCGCTTCGATGAGGACGTCGGCTTTTTCGATGGCAGCTTGTTGAGTTTCGACCATGGCGGGTTGTAATGGCTGACTATCGGTCACTAGGGGCAATCCCACATTCTATGCCTCGAGGAACATGGGTGAAAGGTCTCAAGCCACTTGATCAGTTACTTGACAGATCCAGACCCTGGCTACTTCTCGCAGTCTTTGGCAGAATAAGGTCTCGTTCTTCGAACCACCCATCGGCTCGCCAGCATGTCTCCTCCCGCTCGCTCAGAAGTTGACCCCGTTGCCGTTGTCCTTGCCGCCGGCAAGGGGACTCGCATGAAGTCAGAGCTTCCCAAGGTGCTGGTTCCGGTCTGTCAGCGACCGATGATCCGCTACGTCGTCGAGGCACTAAAGCAAGCTGGAGTTCAGCGGATCGTGGTCGTCGTGGGCTATAAGCAGGAGTTGGTACGCGAGGAATTGGCCGACGTGCCAGCCCTGGAGTTCGGAGTCCAAGACGAGCAGTTAGGTACCGGTCACGCCGTGATGATGTGCCGCGAACAGTTGGCCGCTTCCCACGGTCCTGTCATTGTGGTTGCTGGCGACTCGCCGATGCTGCAGGCAAGTTCCGTGGAGGCCTTAATTACGGCCTACCGCCAGGACAACGCCGCTTGCCTCATTGGGACAGTCAGCAAAGACGATCCGACCGGGTTTGGTCGCATTGTGCGAAACTCAGCGAACGAGTTCGTCGGCATCGTCGAAGAGAAGGATGCCACTGACGAGCAGCGCGCAATTAACGAAGTGAACGTCAGCACTTACTTATTCCATGCCCCCGATCTGCTGCACTCCCTCGACCAGCTCTCCGACGACAACGCCCAAAGCGAATACTACATTACTGACTGCCCTGGGATCCTTCTCAAGGAAGGAAAGTCCGTCGACGCCTTGCCAGTCCTCCAACCCTGCGAGGCCCTAAGCATCAACAGCATGGAAGACCTCGCCGAGGTCGAGAAAACCATGCAAACAGGAAGTGTTTGAGTCTGCAACAACACGTCATGCTGAGTTCCTAAACCCTAATTCCTATTCCCAACTCCCTCACCCCGCATGACCGACTTCAAACTTATCAGCGGAAACGCCAATCTGGCTCTGAGTCAACGCATCGCGGAGTACTTGGGCGTCCCGCTAAGCAAGATCTCGCTCAGCTCGTTTCCTGACGGCGAAATCTCCTGCAAGATCGAGGAGGACGTTCGCGGGCGTGACGTCTACCTCCTTCAGCCGACTTGTCCGCCGGTCAACGACAACATCATGCAGCTGCTGGTGATGATCGACAGTTGCAAACGGGCCAGTGCGGAACGTGTGACAGCCGTCTTGCCCTACTTCGGCTATGCCCGCCAAGACCGCAAGGATGAAGGCCGCGTCCCCATTACGGCGAAGCTGATTGCCAACATGATCACCCGCGCGGGGGCCGATCGCGTGCTGACGATGGACCTTCACGCCGCCCAGATTCAGGGTTTTTTCGACGTGCCGGTCGATCACCTCTATGCTGCTCCAGTGCTGAACGAACACTTTCTCAACCTTGGGTTACCCAAAGAAGACATCGTGATCGTTAGCCCCGATGAGGGCAGCATCAAGCGGGCTCTCGGCCACGCCAAACGGATCGGCGGCCCCGTGGCGATTGTGGATAAGCGTCGCACCAGCGCTGAGGAAACGGTGCAAGAGAACATCATTGGCGGCCCAGTTGACGGAAAGATCGTGCTCATGTTCGACGACATGATTAGCACGGCGGGCTCGATTTGCGGTGCGGCAAAAATCATTCGAGAACGTGGTGCCAAGGAAATCCACGTTGCCACCACCCACGCCGTCCTCTGCGGCCCGGCGGTCGAGCGGCTTCGTGACGCAGACCTTGCGAGCATCGTCTGTACGGATTCGATCCCCCTCCGCGAGGACCAGATCCTCCCCCAGACAAAAGTCCTCACCGTCGCCCCGCTATTGGGCGAAGCTATCAAGCGGATTCACCGGAATGAATCCGTAAGCCGGTTATTCCAGTAAGGTGCCCATTTTGAGGCCCTTGCGAGGCCCAGAATTCCACTTATCAGGGCTTGAAATCCGGCAGAAAACCTCGACAATTGCGAGATTCCAGGAAGATCATTCTCGACCACCGTGCCCCAGCGACTTGTCGCTTAGCCGTGTGGCGTGCATAAGTACTAAAGAAGCGGAAGAAGCCCCCGAGGAATCCATGGCCGAGACCATCGAAGTCAAAAAGCGAGAAAAGACTGGCAAGCTGCACAACCGCCGCTTGCGTGTTGAAGGGCTCGTCCCAGCAGTGCTTTACGGCCATGGCGAAGACCCCGAGCACTTGATCGTCCCCGCCGACCAGCTCCGTGCAACGCTCCGGCACAATGCCCAGGTGGTGCAGTTGAAGGGAGCCTCCGATGGCCAAGCCCTGTTGCAAGACATCCAGTGGGACGTCTTCCAGCAGCACATCTTGCACGTCGATCTCCTGCGGGTCGTTAAAGGCGAACGCATCACGGTCACGGTTCCCGTCCACACGCACGGGACGGCACCGGGTGAGAACGATGGCGGCATCATCGATCAGGTCTTGCACGAGGTTGAGATTGAAACTGCTCCCGCGTTCATTCCTGAGCACCTGACGGCAGAGCTCAATGAGCTTCAGTTGCATGACGGTGTCTATGTGAAAGACTTGCAGGGCTTACCCGACGAAGCCGATTTTCTCACCGATAAGGAAGAGTTGGTGGTTCACTGCGTCGAGCCAGCCGCACCTGTCGAAGAAGAAGAGGCCGTCGGTGCCGCAGCGGCTGAGCCAGAAGTCATTGGCGAGAGCGACAAGGAAGAAGAAGCCAGCGAGGGCTAACACTGCCCGTTTTTTGATACGTAAAGAAAGTTGATTTAGCCGCGGTGCTCGCACCGCGCTGAAACCAGAATCAAGCGAAATGCCGCGAGTCACCAGATGAAGCTGGTCGTCGGCCTTGGGAACCCGGGGCGAAAGTACACGGGAACCCGCCATAACATAGGTTGGGAAGTTCTGGCTCGGCTTGCCGAAGCCACGACTGCTCAGCCGGCAGGAAATAAGTTTGAAGGTGAACTGAGGGAAGCGATTGTCGACGGCGAGAAGTTGTTGATTCTTGCCCCTCATACTTATATGAATCTCAGTGGCCGTAGCGTGAAACAGGCCATGAGCTTCTATAAGCTAGAGAATGAAGAGTTGCTGGTCGTCTGCGACGACTTCAACATCCCTGTTGGAGAGTTGCGAATGCGTACCAGCGGACGTGATGGTGGTCAAAAGGGTTTGGCTGACATCGCGGCCCAACTGAAATCAACCGATTATGCCCGCCTTCGGGTAGGGATCGGTCCGGTGCCTGAAGGCTGGGCCGCCCCTGATTTCGTGTTGGGAAAGTTTGCCAAGAAAGAGCAAGAAGAAATCGAAATACAAACGCGTCGAGCCGCCGACGCCATCCAACTTTGGATCGCCGAAGGCCCCACCGCCGCGATGAATCGCTACAACGGAAAACAAAAATAGCCGCACTTCGGCTGAGCCGCAAAAAGAATCGTTTCGAGGAGAGACACATTGGCTGACAAGACAGCAACTTACGAAGGCCTATTCATTTTCGACGCCAATCGCTACGCGCGTGATCGCGACGCTCTGGCCAAGGAAGTCGAGGCAGCAATCACCGAGGCTGGCGGCAAGGTCGAGGTCAGCCGTCTGTGGGAAGAGCGTCGCCTCGCGTATCCCATCAACGGACAACGCAAAGGCGCCTACTGGCTCATCTACTTCGAGCTTCCCACGCAGAAGGTGGGCGAACTCACTCGCGTGTGTGAACTGAACGACTCGATCCTTCGCCAACTGTTCGTGCGACTACCAGATGCACTGGTTGAACCCATCCTTGAGCATGTTCGCGGTGGTGGTGAGCCTACCATTGCCAGCGAAGAAGGCGAGCCGGCCGAAGCGGCTGCCGCCGAGTAAACAAGTTTCCACTGCTAAACGTCACCCCTGACGTGGAGTCATAACCATGGCAAGTTTTAATCGTGTGGTGTTGGTGGGCAATCTCACTCGCGACCCCGAACTGCGACACATCCCCAGCGGAATGGCCGTCTCGGATATCGGTCTTGCCGTGAACGACCGAGTGAAGCGAAATAACGAGTGGGTCGACGAGACGACCTTCGTAGACATCACCCTTTGGGGGCGTACTGCGGAAGTTTGCAATGAGTATCTCAGCAAAGGCTCGCCGGTTCTCATCGAAGGCCGTCTCAAACTTGATACCTGGGAAAAAGACGGCCAGAAGCGAAGTAAGCTGAAAGTCATCGGCGAGCGGATGCAGATGCTCGGCGGACGCGATGGTGGTGGCGGAGGTCGCAGTCGCGGCAGCTCCCAAAGTACTTCCTCGGGCGACTCCTACGATAGCTACGGGAGCAACGACAGCTACGATGCTCCGCCCGCCCGTTCAGCACCCCCTGAAGATGACATTCCGTTCTAGTTACCCCCTCAGGGCTGCAATCTAAAGTCAACAATCCTATATCAGCAATCTCAACGCCATGACCTCACAAACCAAAAAGAAAAAACGTCGTCTCCCGAAAGGCATCAAGCGGCTTCCTAAGGGTGATCATGGCGGTATCGAATTGTTGCTGATCCACCGAGTGGAGAGCCTAGGCGAGCAGGGCGACGTTGTTCAAGTTCGTCCTGGCTACGCGAACAACTATTTGCTTCCGCAAGGCTTGGCTACCTTAGCGAGCGACCATCACAAGCGGATGGTTGAGAAGCACAAGGCCAAGCTGCAAGCGATCGAAAAGGCCCGCCAAGCCGACCTTCGCAAGCAAGCTGCGGAAATTGCGAAGCAGAGCATTACGATTGAGGCCAACGCGACCGAAGACGGACACCTCTACGGAAGCGTTGGAGCTCCAGAGATTGTCGCAGCCCTCAAGAAGAGCGATATTTCCCTCAACGCCGATCAGATTCGCCTGGAAGGCCCGCTCAAGGAACTCGGCCTCTATACCGTCAAGTTCCGCCTAGCAAGCGAGGTCGAAGGCGAACTCAAGGTTTGGGTGGTACCACAAGTCGGTGCAGACGACTGATTGTGGCCGATCAGACGAGATCAACACAAAACGCACGGCTCCCTCATCGGAAGTCGTGCGTTTCTCATTCTCAAACGCTAAATTGAATAGCTGGGGACGCCAAATAGCCGTCGAGCTACGCCTCTACCGGCCTTATCAGCAGATCTCTTTTTTATTTGCAGACATGCGTCGATTAATTCACAAGTGAAGGACCACAACCATGGCATCCTCAAATGGCTATAACGGCAATGGTCGTCAGCAACAGCCAGCCGCCTCGCCAATCGACCGTCAGCTCCCTGCTGATTTAGACGCGGAACGGGCCGTCCTAGGCAGTATCCTGTTGCTGCCCGAAGTCTTCGACGAAGTCGCTCTCGTCATTCGCCCACTGGATTTCTACGACGATGCGAATCGGCGAATCTATGAGCACCTCGTCGCCATGCACGATGACGGGCAACGGATCGACCCCATGCTGCTGGTCGATCGCCTTCGCAAGGCAGACATCTATGAAGCGGTTGGCGGAGCCGCTTATCTGGCTGAGGTCGGCAAGCAAGTTCCCACGGCAGCCCACGCGGAATACTACGCACGGATCGTCGCTGATAAGTCCGTGCTGCGTTCGCTCATTCACGCCAGCACGGACATTCTCCACGAAGCCTACGATCCGTCCGTTGAGACTCGCCAGCAACTCGCGAAAGCGGAAGAAAAAGTCTTCGCAATACTTGAAGACCGCGGGGCAGGGCAGGTCAACGCGATTTCCGACGTGCTGCAAGAGTCGCTTGATCGGCTCGATGCGCGGATGGATCAGCACCACGCGTTTGGCGGAGTCGAAACCGGATTCGACGATTTCGATCAACTCACCGGTGGGTTACAGAACTCGGAACTCATCATCCTGGCCGCACGCCCCAGTATGGGGAAAACGGCACTCGCGATGAATATGACCGAGCATGCCGTGATGCAAGGCAACATTCCCACACTGTTCGTCAGCTTGGAAATGGCCGCCCTCGAACTGGGCGACCGGCTTCTTTGCGGCATTGCTGAAGTGAATGGTAACCGCCTCCGCAACGGAACGATCAGCACCGAGGAGCGTCGGCAACTGGTGGAAGCTGCCGCCAAAGTGAGCCAAGCCCCACTATTCATCGACGATTCACCCAGCCGCACCATGACGGAAATCAGCGCGAACGCCCGCCGGCTTAAGCGGCGTCACGGCCTGGGGCTAATCGTCATCGATTACCTACAACTCATTGAGCCTGACAACGCCCGCGATCCGAGACAAGAGCAAGTCTCGAAGATCGCCCGGCGCTTGAAGGGCCTAGCCCGCGAGCTTGACGTGCCGGTACTTTGCCTTGCCCAACTCAACCGCCAAGTCGAATCCACCCGCGACAACAAGCCTCAGTTGAGTCACCTCCGCGAGTCGGGAGCCATTGAGCAAGACGCCGATGTCGTGATGTTCGTCCACCGCGACGAGTATTATCAAACCAATGAAGAAGATCGCGAGGCGGTCCGCGGTGAAGCCGACCTTCTCATTCGCAAGCAACGAAGCGGCCCAACCGGCGACGTGAAACTCACCTGGGTCCACGAATTCACCCGCTTCCGCAACTTCTCGCACAAGGCCTATGCGGAGTTTCAGGACTTTGGCACACCGCCCGAGGCTAGTTTTTGAGCAGCTAGCTAACACCACAGCAACCCTAAGCCCTTCTTTCTCGCCCTCCGTCGCTCAATGTTTAGTTCTCCTGAAAGGGATTCCGTGGTCAAAACTCACGTATTGCTGCGGTGCCAATAAGCGAAATTGCATCCCTACAAAGGCTGCTCTGCGTCTTGCCGCAAGAAAAAAATGCGGTATCTTAAGCGCAAGGAATTGCAAAAATCCCGTGAGAGCGGATGCAATTTTCGGAACCAGTCTCGGCAAATTGGCCTATTTCAGCTTTTTCGCCAACGCACTTTCGACTGAACTTCCTAGGAGGGGAATTCTCATGCAGCTGACTAATCGTCTAAGCAGCTTCTTACTTGGATTTTTGGCTCTGTTCTTCTGCTCGACGTTGACGCAGGCTCAAATCGACACCACCTGGACCGGTGCTGGTGACGGAGTCAGTTGGAACGATCCGGTGAATTGGTCAGCAGGGGTTCCTGATACGCCGGGCAACTTCAACGCCATCATCGACAGCGATAACCTGAGTAATGCTGCAGTCATGACGGCCATTAGCGACGTCATAGTGATCGATAGCTTGACCGTCGACTCGGGTGACGTGCTTACCATCCGTGATAACAACGATTTCTCGATCGCCACTGAGGTGAGTCGACCTGACAGCGGGGCAATTATAAACAATGGCCTAATCGAGCTTTTCACCAACGGCAACATTACCGACTTGATCGTCCGAGACGAAGTCTCACTCTCAGGCACCGGTACGTTGCGTATCGGTGGAGCCAATAGCAATAGCCGAATCGTCGACAACAGCGGCGCGAACGGACACCTCACCAACAGTAGCACCATTGAGGGTTTCGGGCAGATAGGCGTCAATACCTTGCAAATCACCAACTTGGCTGGCGGGCTTATTGATGCCAACAATGCTGGTGGGGCAGCACTAACCGTGGACCCCAACGCCGGCGGAGGGGTGACCAACCAAGGTACGTTGCGAGGCTCCGCTGGTGGTAATCTGATTCTCACCAGCGGAAACTTCGCGAACACCGGCGGAGTGATTGAAGCCTTGGATGCTTCTTTGGTAACGCTCCAAGGTTCTGCAACCTTAACTGGCGGTACGTTGCAAACGACCGGGACCGGGGTTGTTCGCGTATTCAATAGCAACATTGCCACGCTTAACGATCTCACGATCATCGGAAATTTTCAGCAACTCGATAATTCCGATCTTTTGATCAACGGCACGATCGATAATCAGTCCAGCGATTTCACAATCACGACTGCGGGCAATCTCACCGACGTCATCATTCCAACTTCGGCGACACTTTCTGGTGGCGGTACCGTGACTCTCGGAGGAGCCAATAATAATGCTCGCATCGTCGACAATGGTGGTGGCAACAGCGTGCTAACCAATGCAAACCACACGATTCAGGGCAGAGGCCAAATCGGCGCAAACACGCTCGAAATTATTAATCAGGCCGGTGGTCTAATTAACGCGAACGACAGTAGCGGCACGCTCGTCGTCGACCCGAATGCAAGTGGCGGTCTGACGAATCAAGGAACCATGCGTGCTTCTGCTGGAGCGAATCTCATTCTCCAGGCGGGTAACTTCAACAATGCTGGGGGAGTTGTCGAAGCTCTTGACGCGTCAAAAACCACACTTACCGGATCGGCCAACGTTACTGGTGGTACTCTGCAGACCAGCGGTACAGGAGTCATTGAAGTTCCCGGCAGTACGAATGCCACACTCGACGGCGTCACGCTCGTCGGGTCCTTTCAAATGCTCAACAATAGCGACCTAATTCTCGGTGCCACGCTGATCAATCAGTCGAACAATTTCACGGTCAATAACCTCGGAAATCTTACAGACATTGTTATTCCAACTGCCTCGGTCCTCTCTGGTGGTGGAACGGTCACGCTCGCGGGCTCAACCAATAGCAGCCGTATCACCGATAATAGCGGCTCGAATGGCGTCTTCACAAACGTTGATAATACGCTGGAAGGCCGAGGCCAGATCGGTGCAAACACACTACAGATCATCAATCAAGTAGGCGGGTTAATTGACGCAAATAGTACCGGCAATACATTGACCCTCGACCCGAACGCTGCTGGCGGTTTGCAAAACCAAGGGACATTGCGCGCTACCAATGGTGGGATTCTGGTATTTGCTGCCGGCGAGTTCACGAACACCGGTGCGACGATTGAAGCGACGGGGGCCGGTTCCGAAGTGCGAATGACAAACAACGCTGTGATCACAGGCGGAACCCTTCGCAGTAGCAGCGGCGGACTTGTCCGTGTGAACGCAAGCACCAATGTTTTCCTCGTGGATGCCCTTCTCGAAGGAACTCTCCAGGCTGACAACAATTCTGACTTGGGCATCAGCGGTACGATCACGAATAACGCTACTATCACGATGGCGTCCCTAGGCAACAACACCGATGTCCAAGTCCAAGCCAGTGGTGCCACGCTGACAGGTAGTGGCAAAGTGGTACTCACCAGTACTGGCGGTAACGCCGCTGGCATCGACGGCATTAGCAACGCAGTCCTCACCCACGGATCTGCTCACTCGATTGAAGGGCAGGGGGCTATCGGCAGAAACGCGATTGGCATCGTCAACGATGGATTGATCGACGCTAACGTCAACGGACAATTCCTCACGATTGATCCGGATGCGGTCACTGGAATGGATAACAATTCCACCCTGCGTGCGTCGAATGGCGGTTTGCTGCTACTAACGGGCAACGCAGGCGGAGTGTTTACAAACGAAGGGGGAACCATCGAAGCGACGGGAGCGGATTCTGAGGTCCGATTAATCACCACGGCTAGCATCAATGGTGGAACTGTCCGCGGTTTTGATGGTGGTTTGGTACGCGTGAATTCCAGTCAGAACGTATTCTTCAATGATGTCACGTTCGAAGGAGCCATCCAGAGCGACAACAACTCTGACTTTGGTATCAGCGGCACCATAACCAACAACGGCACCATCACGATGGCCTCGGCTGGTAATAATACCGATGTCGAAGTTCAAGCTGGTGGTGTCACGCTAACTGGGACTGGGAAAGTCGTGTTGACGACGACGAGTAGTAACAACGCAGGAATCAACGGCGTTGGCAATTCCGTTTTGACGAACTCGGCAACGCATACGATTGAAGGGCAGGGCTTCATTGGGAGAAACACGATTGGTGTTGTTAATCAGGGGCTCATTAACGCGAATGTGGCCGGGCAATCCTTGACGCTTGACCCCGATGCTGTCAACGGTCTCAATAACACAGGGTCCATCCAGGCAACCAGCGGTAGTCTTGTGATTCTGACAGGCAATGCTGGTGGCGAATTCGTCAACGCGGGCGGAATCATCGAAGCGGTCGGTGCCGGTTCAGAGGTGCTGCTAACCACGAATGCCTCAGTGCTCGGCGGTACCGTGCGAAGCACCGGAGGAGGAATCGTCCGTGGTAGTACTAGTCAGAACTATTTCTTTACCGATGTCACTATCGAGGGACAAATTGAGGCTGCCAATAACTCTGATTTTGGCGTCAGCGGTACCATCACAAATACTGGGACGATTACGCTCGCCTCGACCTTCAATGCGACTGATTTGGAAGTACAAGCCGGAGGGGCGACACTGACCGGAGGGGGGACGCTCGCATTTCAGGGCAATAATCCAGGAATCAACGCGATTGCTAATGCCACACTGACAAACATGGATAATACGATCCAAGGCGAAGGAAGAATTGACTCGCCGCTCGTCAATAATGGTAGTCTTGTGGGCACTTCCGCGACCGAGATCATCGAAGTGAACAGTCGCCTCAGCGGCGATGGGGCTTTAGAAAATGTGCGAATCGACAATGTCCATGCTCCTGGAGACGGTGCCTCTGGCTTCGCAACCGCGAGTGTTCCCGTTGGTGGCGAGTACACGATCGCCAATTCGGGCGAACTGCACTTTCAGATTGGCGGTACGTCGATTGGTGAGTTCGACCAGCTCGATTCTACTGGAACGCTCAACCTGGATGGTGATTTGCTCATCACCTTCACAGATATCGGCAACGGCTACGTGCCGGCTGCCGGCGATCAGTTTACGATTATTCAATCGACTTCCGCTCTGATTGGAGCATTTGACAACATTTTCCTGGCGGAATCTGGTGGCGGACTTTCGGTCGAATGGGAACCGATCGACTTTTCAGACCCGAACAAGATCGTACTCGAAATCGCTAGCACGAACTTCTTTGCTGCTGACTATGACGAGGATGGCGATGTCGACGCTGACGACTTGGTTGTCTGGCAAGGCGACTACGGCACTTTCCCAGCGGCTCACACCGATGGCGATGGGGATGGCAGCTTAGTTGCAGATGGGGGAGATTTGCTAATTTGGCAACTGCAAGAAGGAATCGGAACAGACAGCATCAGCTCCACCAGCGCTATACCCGAACCAACGGCGCTGGCCCTGATGCTAGCGTTCACCCTCTCAACGACGCTCTCATCAAGCCGAAAACGCTAGTAAGCATAAAGCCCGCCGCTTGCGGCTTAGCCGCGAGCGGTCTTGTTCGTTTTTACGCAATCGGCTATTTCTTCGCGGTCCTAATAGCAGAGGACTTCTGCGCGCGGGCTATCACTTCGCGTTGCAGGAGCATAATCCGCCCTTTTAGAGAAGCTCGAATTGCTCATGCTGCTCCCTCGACGAACGATCATCTGTGCCCTGCTTTCCCTAATGGTTGTGGCGGTCCAAGGCCTTGCCCTCGCGCAGACTGGCGAACTCCTTCCGCCTCCGCGTACTGTCGGCCAGGCTTCCGAGACATTGCCTACTAGCGGTTCATTAGAGAATCAGCCCAATGATTCTGAGACTATCGAAGAACAAGTCGTCGATGTGCGAATCGTTGGCAACGATACCATCGAGGCCGCACAAATTGCGGCGAATATCACAACACGGGTTGGCAGACCTTTCGATCGCAGCGTCTTGCAGCGCGACGTTCGACGATTAGCGAACCTGGGATGGTTTGTCGATGTGAAGCCGCTCTCGAAAAAGACTCCGCAGGGTCGAATTGTGATTTTTGAAGTGACCGAACGCCCGACAACTCGTTACGTGACTTACCTTGGCAACGAAAAGATCAGCGACAAGAAACTTAAGAAGCAAACCAATCTGGAAATCGGTGGCGCGGTCGATCCCTTCGCCGTTGAGGAAGGCCGGCGCAAGCTGCGCGATTATTACCAAGGCCAAGGGTACAACAACGCACAAGTGACGATCATTGAAGGGACGAAAGCGACTGACAAGGGCGTCGTTTATCTCATCAACGAAGGCGTTTCAGAACGCATCTGGAAAGTCGAGTTCGCCGGCAACGAATTCGTGAGCGATGGTCGCTTGAAGACTCTCATTAAGTCGAAGCCGCCGTTGTTGAAACTCTTCAAAGGGTTCCTCGATCGAGGGAAGATCGATAACGACGTTGAGCAACTAACCGCCTATTACCGAGCTTTTGGCTTCTTTCAAGCACGCGTTGGTCGCAAGCTCGATTACAACGAGAAAGGCAACTGGGTAACGCTGAAGTTCGTGATCAACGAGGGTCCGCGGTACAAGGTGCGGAATGTCCGATTCATCGGCAACACAAAATTTGATCCCGAGGCCATGGCGAGCAACGCGAAGCTCATCGGCGGCCAGGAATTTGAACAGTCCAAGATGCAAAAGGATGCTCTCTGGTTGCAAGAACTCTACGGCAGCCACGGTTATGTCTTCGCGGATATTCAGCCCGAAACGATTTTCCTGGAGCAACCCGGCGAAGTCGATCTTGTTTACAACATTGAAGAGGGTGGGCAGTTCCGTGTCGGTCGTGTGTTTGTAAACATCGGCGGCGATACTCCTCACTCGCGGCGACAAATTGCGCTCAATCGTCTCTCACTCCGTCCGGGCGATATCATGGACATTCGCGAACTCAAAGCGAGCGAACGTCGCCTCGTTGCCAGCGGCCTGCTGGAAACCGACGCGGCGACAGGCGTGCGACCGAAGATCACCTATCGAATTCCCGACGACGCCGAATTTGGCTTAGCTGAGGGTTCCAGCGATACCTTCCGTGGGCAGTCTCCTGAGCCCGTCGGCCCGCCCGTCTTGCCACCTCCAGGTGCTTCACACTTGGCAACTCCGCAGCCGCTTCAGCCTCAAACTCTCAGACGTCAGATGGCTCGGAAGATACCGGGTCGTGATGACATCGAAATTCACATTCACTGCCATGATGAGCAGCATCTCAGGCGTTGGCTAGATAGTGAAGCGAATCCTGAAAAGCAGTCGGTTGAATCCACTGCCAGTGCCGTTACTTTCCGAGGACAGAGCCCCGAGCCGGTGATCACTGACACGATGCAACTGCTCGAACACCGTGCCGCCCAAATGCGTCATCAGCGACTCGCTCTGCTACAGCCGACCCAACAACCCGCCCAACACCCTTGGCCGCGGCGGCAAGTCGCCCATCGGCCTGCCTCGCCCTATCAACGCATCCAGCCGGCAACTGTGCGAGGCCAAAGCCCCCAAGGGGTTCAGCAGGCCTACGCACAGGTAAACGCTCAGCCCAGCACACAGCCAACGTATGGCTTGCCGCCGGGCGGACAAGTCATCCAAGCAGGTGGACATGGTCCACAGCAGGCGAATCTCGCTCAGGGTGGCGTGCAACCCGTGCAGTATTCACCGCAACTCCAACCCCCGGCAGGTTCGATCGCGCCGACTCCGCTGAACACCCAGGGGCCACTTTTAGGATCTCAGATTTTCCCCGATGGGCGTTATGGTGCGCTTGGGGCACCTTATCCTCAGGAAGTCGTCGACATTTACATCAACGGTAACGAGACCCAAACCGGACGACTCATGCTTGGCGTGGGTGTGAACTCCGATGCTGGCGTTGTTGGTAACATCGTGATCGATGAGCGGAACTTCAACTGGCGGCGACCTCCGCGTAGCTTTGACGACATTCGCAACGGCTATGCCTTTCGTGGCGACGGTCAGCGGTTCCGGATTGATGCTTCACCCGGTAGCGAAGTGAACCGCTATCTCGTGAGTTTTCAGGATCCTTACATTTTCGATCGTCCCATTAGCTTGGGACTTAGTGCCTCGTACTTTGATCGCCGTTATCGGAACTGGGATGAGCAACGCCTCGGTGGTCGGATTTCGCTTGGTCGTCAGTGGGTAGAGCGTGATCTTTCCGCGACGATTTCTTACCGTGGCGAGAACGTCAACATTCATGACATTAGTAATCCGGCTCAACCTGACTTGGCTGCAGCGGTTGGCGATAACTCGCTGCATGGTTTTCGGCTGAGCGTGATTAACGATACTCGCGATAGTGCGTTCCTGCCGACGCAGGGTCACTACATCGAACTTGCCGGCGAGCAGGTGATCGGCTCCTTCGATTACCCCCGGGTCACGGCTGAGTTGCGTGAGCATCTCCTATTGTTCGAGCGCCCTGACCATTCAGGCCGTCACGTGCTGAGCTACAGCACCAACTTTGGCTACACGGGAACACAGACACCGATCTACGAACACTTCTTTGCAGGTGGTTTCGCCACGATGCGTGGTTTTGACTTCCGCGGAGCTTCGCCAATCGACGTGGCCAACGGCAATGTCGAAGTGGGTGGTCACTTCCAGTGGCTAAACTCGTTCCAGTACCTTTTCCCGATTACCGCCGACGAGATGCTGCATGGCGTCGCGTTCGTCGACTTTGGTACGGTCGAGCCGGATATCGAAATCAACGATTTCCGTGTTGCTCCTGGTGTGGGTCTGCGAATCACTGTCCCCGCGATGGGACCTGCCCCAATCGCGTTGGACTTTGCGTTCCCAGTGGCCAAAGCAGACTTCGACGATACGCAAGTGTTTAGCTTTAGTCTTGGGTTCTCACGGTAATCTTGAGCCGAGAAGCGTTAGCTCTCGGGTCCATGATGAATGTACAACCCGAGAGCTGACGCTTCTCGGCTCCTTTGATGTTGTTAGTTTTGCGGTGCCACCAGTGGCATGTCGTTCTCGATGCTGTCAGCCATACGGTTGAGTGCTTCGGTCTCGATCTGGCGGACCCGTTCCCTTGTGAGGCCGAGCTTTTCGCCGATCTCTTTGAGCGTCTTGGGCTCGTAGCCGTTGAGGCCGAACCGCATCCGCAGGACCGTTGCCTCACGTTGGTCCATGGTGCCCAGCATTTGCAATACATGGCGAAGGCTGTCGCTCTCGACGAGTTGCTCGTCGGGGCTCTGCTGACGCTCGTCCATCACCATGTCGCCCAACGACCAACCCGCTTCGGCCTGGTCGGTTTGTGGGGTGGCGTTGTAGATTTTGATGGCCTTCTTGATGATGGGGAGTTTCTTCTTGGGCAGGCCGAGGATGCGGGCGATCTCCTCGGGCGTGGGGGTGCGATCGAGTTCTTCGGTCAGTCGTGCATTAGCACGTCGCCACTTGCTGAGCAGCTCGACCATGTAGGCCGGGATGCGGATCGTTTTGCCGGTGTTGATCAGAGCTCGCTTGATTGACTGCTTAATCCAGTAACTGGCATAAGTGCTGAATCGCGTGCCCATCGTTGGGTCGAACCCTTCGACCGCTCGCAGCAAGCCGAGGTTGCCTTCCTCGATCAGGTCTTGCAGGCTCAATCCTTTGCCGGAATATCCGCGGGCGATGTTCACCACGAGACGCAGGTTCGCACGCACCATGCGATCGCGTGCCGCGAGATCGCCTTGGCCGATCGCGGTGGCGAGGTCTTTCTCCTCCTGGGCGTTGAGGAGTGCCGTCTCGTTGATTTCGCGGAGGTAGGTTTCCAGCGGGCTTTGAACCGACGAGCGGCGGGACTTGGTTTTCGTTGGCATAGGTTGGATACCGATTTCTGCGTTTGCCGAAGGTTTCGGATCGCGGCCTTCACCGGGGCTTGGTGAAGTGGATCGGACGAGTGCTTCGAGCTATTGCTGGGTTAGTTAAGTGAGAATCCAACGCGACCAGTGGCACGGCATCCTTGCTGCGTGGCGCGATGATGATTCTTTGAGTGGGGACTCTTTGGGTGTGGATTCTCTGGGGTGGGCTGGGGTTGTGGTACTTTCTCGGGGGTCAGCGCGGTGCGAGCACCGTGGCTAAACAGGGTTGGTTTGGGGGCGTGCTTCCTGCGCCTGGCCAAACTTTTGCCTTGCAAGGTAAGCATCGTCGTGGCGGTGCTAGCGTCTGTACGCACTGGCAAAGGTTTCCCTGTGCAACGTCTGTTCGGTGAAAACCGGAGGTACCAATTACATCGACCCCGCGGGTTGTGCCCGCGGGGTCGTTGTCGGTGCTGTGGTTGTGGCTTCCAGCCGCAGCTTTGCGTTTCTGATTGTTCGAAACTGGGGCAGGATGCCCCAGCCACGTTGGTTGTTAGGCTTCGCTCTTGGCGGCTTCTTCCTCGGCGGGAGCTTCCGCTTCGCTGCTGTCAGAGGACTCTTCTTCAGCTGGGGCCTCGGCTTCAGCCGGCTTTTCTTCTTCCGCGGCTGAATCGTCGGCGGCTGGCGAATCTTCTGCTGAAGGCTGCGCCATCTTGAAGAGTGGTCCCGAGTCGCCACCCATGCCGCCCTTGAGGTCGGCGGGTGCTTCTCGTGCGGCGGCCTCTTCTTCGGCGGCGCGAATCTCGTCTTCTTCGGCCCACTCAACGCGTTTGCGAGAGAGTCCGATTTTGCGATCTTCGGTATCGACACGAAGGATTTTTACTTCGAGCTCATCGCCGACGCTCACCACGTCCTGCGGGTTCTCAACCTTGTCGTCGGAAAGCTCGGAGATGTGGAGCAAACCTTCGAGGCCATCTTCCAACCCGACGAACACGCCGAAGTTGGTGATTTTCGTGACCTTGCCGGTGACAAGCTGACCCTGCTGGAAGCGATCGGGGATGTCCGAGGACCAAGGATCTTCGTCGAGTTGCTTGAGTCCCAAGGCAATACGACGACGTTCTTGGTCGACCGAAAGCACTTTGCACTCGATCTCTTCGCCCTTCTCGACCACTTCGCTGGGGTGACTGATCTTGCGCGTCCACGACATGTCGCTGACGTGCAGCAGGCCGTCGATGCCCTCTTCGATTTCGATGAAGGCACCGTAATTGGTGAGGTTGCGAACCTTGCCTTTGACCATCGCACCGGTGGGATACTTGTCGGCGACTTTCTCCCAAGGATTGCTTTGGGTTTGCTTCATGCCGAGGGAAATCTCTTGCTTGCCCTCATCGATCCGCAGCACGATGACTTCGATCTCGTCGTCGATGCTGACGATCTCCGACGGATGGCTGATGCGTTTGGTCCACGACATTTCGCTGATATGCACGAGGCCTTCGATGCCATCTTCCAGTTTGACGAAGGCACCGTAGCTCATCACGTTGACGACTGTGCCCTTGACCTTTTCGGACACCGGGTACTTCTCGGCGACGTTTTCCCATGGGCTCTTTTGCTTCTGCTTGAGTCCGAGGGCGATCTTCTCTTTGTCGTAGTCGATGTTCAGGATCACGACTTCCAGTTCGTCGTCGATCTTGACCATCTCGCTGGGGTGATTGATGCGGCCCCAGCTCATGTCGGTGATGTGGAGTAGGCCATCGATGCCGCCGAGGTCGACGAACGCACCAAAGTCGGCGATGTTCTTGACCACACCAGTGGCACGATCGTTGACTTCCAGCTTCTTGAGCAGTTCGGCCTTCTTTTCCGCACGTTGACTTTCGATCAGGCTGCGGCGGCTGACCACGATGTTGCGGCGGGCTTCGTCGATCTTGAGGACCATGCACTCGATCGTCTTGCCGATGAACTCGCCAATGTCGTGCGGACGACGGATGTCGACCTGGCTGGCGGGCAGGAAGACGTTGACGCCGATATCGACCAGCAGGCCGCCTTTGATTTTGCGGGTGACTTCGCCGGAGACAACATCCCCTTCGTGGACGGTCTCCATGACCTTCATCCACTTCTCGATCTTCTCAGCCTTGTTCTTGCTGAGAACGATCATCCCCCGGTCGTCGGTGCGACCTTGGGCGTCTTCGACATCTTCGACCAGAACGCGAATCTTTTCGCCAACTTGGGGAGGCTCGATCTCTTCCCCTTCGACTTCAGGTTCCCATTCGCTCTTGGGAATCAGTCCTTCACTCTTGTAGCCGACGTCGACAAGGACGAACTCCTCATCGATACGGATGATGGTGCCTTCAACAATTTGATTGACATCGACATCTTCGCCGCCGAGCCAGCTAATGTCGTCTGGCGACATTTCGCCAATTGCTGCTTCCCAATCTTCTTCTGATACGTCGAATTCGCGGATTAAGTTACGGTTGACCATGGGGAAAGGGGGACCTGCGTGGAGGAGTATTCGCAGTGTTGACTCTAGATAAGCGAGTTACGTCTCGCCCGGTTCGAGTCGGCAGTGGGCAGTGGGCAGTGGGCAGTCTTGTTCGATGAATGATCGAGACTGCTTACTGCCTACTGCCTACTGCTCACTTGCCGAAGTTCCTCGTTGGTTAAAGTATTGCCAGTCGTCGTTGCCTTCACGTGAAGACACTCCTCGAAAATCCGACTGAGCGAAGCCCGGCAGTTTACCACAGGGGCGGCTGGTGGGCAATTGGTTTAAGTTGTTTTGTGGGCATCGTTTAGGTGACGTGTTTAGTGGCTCCAGGCCGGGCCTTTGGCTTTTGCTTCAAGCGTTTTTCTGAGCAAAAGTGGGGGTGCCATTCAAGCGGTGATGGGCATGGAACCACTTGTTTTCTAGTGTTTGCTGGTGGCTGCTGTCGTGCTGCGTGAGGCACTTTTGCTTAGCAAAACAATCGTCAGACTCACGATACTGCCGGGTCGAGCGGCGGTAGCAGTGCCAGGAGACGCAGTCGGATTTGCTCGAGTTGGGTTTTGTCTTCACATTCCTCCAGCAGAACGCTGACCGCATCCTCAAGCACTTTGAAAATGTCTGCCGGGGCATAGGTGTCTGGCTTGCGACGGGCAAACTGCTCGGGGTGGGTTCGTTCAAGCAGCCAAGCGGCAGCTCGCCAATTGGTTTTTGCCGCTGTGCGGAGTGCTTGCAGGGGAAGCAACTCGGCGGTGGAATTTGCCTCGCGGAGTTGCTTGGCAAACTCCTCATCGCGTTGTGCCTCGCGCTGCACGGTCCAGATCGAGCAGCCAACATGCCGCGCCGCCGCATCGAGCCCGGCCCCCACGGCAATCATTGCACAAAGGGAACGACGTTTGTCGTGATCGGCCAAAATACGTGGCCGTCCGTCGTTGATAGGTGGCGGTAGCTCGGGGCGGGGTTTTGGTAGGGCCATTGGTTCTCCTCCACAGGTTTGAAGATCGCACCCTAAGTTGCGGACGCGAGAACCGTTCATTTTAGTGGGAGGGGTGGCCTAATTTCTTGTGTGAAATTTTGGCTAGTTGCGGCATGGCTTTTCTTTTGAATAGCTAGCAAATCGGTTTGGTGCGAAGACGCCGCTGTGTTCTTTGCAATGTTTGCTTGGGTTCTGTGAATTGGGTAGAACGAAACGTATGAGAACAACGACCATCATTTTCTTACTTGCTTCCAGTTTTCCGCTGTTTACTGTTTCCGCTGAACCTCCCTAGGCTCAGCCGGAAACAAGCCAGATTTAAATGTTTTGTAGAGCAGTGAAGCCGTTTGGATATATGCTGAACCAAGATTGTTTCATCTGGAATAAGTAACAGAGTAAAAAGGCAATAGCGATGAACAAACTTGTCTGTAACCGCCGCGCATGGTTAGTGACAGCGTTTGGAGCAGTGCTCACAAAGTCTTCCTTGGCTTCTGAATCAGAGGCTCCCTCGCCAAAGTGCGAAGGGCTTCCATTGGAGGAAGCACCTAACGGTCGTGAGGCAGCAACTGTAATTATCCCTCTCAAAAGTGCTTGGGCCTACAAGGTGCCTGGCACGAAAGATATTCGTCAGGTTGATAAGAGCCAACGTGCTGAAACGGAGAAGAAAGTTGAGGAGATAAGGGACAAACTTGTTGTCACTCCAAGACGCTTAAAAGCTAGGCCAGCGTTCGTTGTCCCTGGAGTCGATTCTACTGCATTTGAGAATGCTTATTTATCTTTCTTAAAGCCTCAAAATGTGGTCGACAAATTCACAACTGCAACCGCTTTGACATTGGTCGTCTTTTCTAAGCGGTCGTCTCGCTACTTTTATCTCGATGAAGTCAAGAGAATCGGAAGCAAGATTCATGTTAGCTACCACTACATTTCACACCCTGGGTTATCCGTCACAGAACATTTCGCATTAGTACCACTTGGAAAACTAGAAGCTGGAACCTACCAAGTGCTTTTAGCCCCATCGAAGAAAAAGAAAGAGTTCGAAGATGGCCGTCGCGTATCCCACCCCGATAAGGAGCAAAGAAAGGTGATACTTTCGGAGTCGTTTGAGTTTACTGTCACTCCCTGAAAGAGTAGACGAGGTTTCCATGAAGACTTATATGCTTAGCGTTTTGCTGTTGGCCATTTATTTTGTGGATGTTGCTTCTGGAGGTTCGGACTCGATTAGCAGCAATGGCGTGAACGCGATAGGACTAACTCAATTTGATGGTGTGCCGCTTGATGGAAGAAACATCATCGTCGGGCAAGTTGAAGACGTACGCCCTGGATTACCAGGCAAAGATGACGAAACAAATTTCAACACTCAAGTAATTCCCAACATGGTCGTTAAACGAGAAGGGTCTAGTCTTGCAGATGATGAATTAGCAACAGACCCGCATGCTACTCAAGTAGCAAGTGTGCTCATATCCACGGACACGGTAGACAGTAACAACAACGGAATTACCCCTGTTGGAATTGTCCCTATGGCTCAGCTTAAAGCGTCAGCCTACGGGAACCCAGCCTTTATCAGCGAGTACGATGCTGCTTTGCTCTCAACACAGTGGGTAGCCACTAATGGTGCTAAGGTCATCAACCATAGCTGGTCTACTGAACTGCCAAGCCCAGTAGCAACGGAATCGGACGGAAACTCTCAGCTAACACTCGGGATGGACTGGATTGCGAATCGCTACAACATCCTCAACGTACAAGCCGGTGACCAAGAAGCATTGACGGGAGGTACGGGTAGACCAGTTCCAATTGACAACTTCAATGGTATTACCGTTGCAAGGTCAGCAAGGGATTCAAGTGGAGTATTTCGCGATGTTTCTAATGGGAATTTCCAACCACTTGATGCTGGAATTAGAACGTACACCGATATTCTCGCTCCAGGTGTACTGGTGGAAACTGCCGAGGTAAACGACAGCCCTATTCCAGCGAACAATCCAACCTTAGGGGAGCAACGACTTACAGGAACCAGTTATGCAGCCCCTCATGTCACTGGAACGGCAGTGATGTTACAGCAGTATGCCGCCGAACGATTTACGGCAGGAGCAGATGGGTGGACCAGCACGACCAGCGTTACAGGTGCTGTTGAACAAACT
Organism: Lacipirellulaceae bacterium; assembly: GCA_040218535.1. Classification (NCBI taxonomy): domain Bacteria; kingdom Pseudomonadati; phylum Planctomycetota; class Planctomycetia; order Pirellulales; family Lacipirellulaceae; species Lacipirellulaceae bacterium. The sequence goes on from JAVJRG010000005.1 coordinate 510,579, forward strand.
GCAATTCGCCACGAAGTTCTTAAGGCTGTAATTATGAATTCGGCTGATAAGCTGAAGGATGACGAATCCGTAATGTATCCAGGAACAAACGACCTTATTCCCGAAGGCCGACTCTTAGGCATGGAACGTACCGTGCGAAAAAAAGACAACTCAACTTGGTTCGACTCGATTGCATATGACGAAACAGCCTTCGCAGGCATCGGCACGGCTTACGCAGTTGATGAAGAAATGGGAGCTGGTCACCTCAATACAAAACGTGCTTTGCAGCAATTCATTCCAGGAGAACATGAGGAATTTGGGATCAGTGGTGAAACAGTACCCCTCATCGGTTGGGACTTCGGAACAACTACGGGTACCGCATTTACTGATTACGCACGATATCGATTCAACGAAGACTTAGAAGAAGGACACTTCATATCAGCTACTTTAGCCTGGGACAGGATAGTCGAGTTTGAAACCGACAATGGAACCGTCAATGAATTTGATGAGAACGACGAATTCGCTCCTTACACAGACGACCCCGAGTTTCGTCCTGCGGACTCGCAAGTAAATGACCTTGAGCTGTACTTGATGCCAGCCTTTGCGGGAAATCTTGGTCAAGCTGTTGCACTCTCATCTAATGACACAGGAGCAACTGTCGAACATCTTTTCTTTGAGATACCCGAAGATGGTGCTTATGAACTATGGGTTCGGCAGCAAGACGCTGATGTGGGCAATAGTCAAGATTTTGGGCTAGCTTGGTGGTACGGACTCGCACCCGATCTTCCGGACCCTGGAGCCACCAGCGACTTCGATGGCGATGGGGACATTGACGGTGCGGACCTCGCTCAGTGGCAGGGCGACTACGGTCTGAATGCTGACAGCGACGTGAATAATGATGGCAGTAGCGATGGGCTCGACTTCTTGGCTTGGCAGCGGGAGTTTACCGGGCCTTCCTCAACGGCAAGCGGAAGCCCTGTGCCGGAGCCGAGTTCTTTGCTGCTGCTAGGTTGCATCGGTATGCTGGGCTCACTGCGGTTTTCGCGAGTTGCTTGATCTTCTAGGTTAAGTCGGCTTGATGTGGTGAGTTCCGACGAAACGTGACGTTTGACCGAAGTCTATTCGCCGGGTGCCACTGGCTCTGCCAGTGGGGAGTGTTTAGGTAGAACAACGGCTTCGAAAATGGTGTTATCTCGTAAATGCAAAATGGGCCGCACCTCGCTAGTCCCTTGCAGTCCGTCCCTGAGTTCAAGATTGACCTAGTCCAAAGCCTGCCTCAAACTCTGCTGATCGGCCATTCGTTTCACGGACAAGGCACTGGCGGAGCCAGTGGCACTCAGATTTCGGCAGTGATACCCGGCGCGACGTGCGGAGCACCAACAAAAACGCTTTTAGGGGAAACCTATTCGCTCTGGTGATGCGTTTTCAGTTACGCTGGTAGTCCTATGCGGACGATTTTCCCACTGATGCTGCCTTGTCTTTTCATGGCGAGCCAAACCGCTACGGCGCAACTCCCCACCGCCACGGGTCGGCAGATCGCCATGAGTCAGACAGCTTGGAAGTTGTTTGTTCCTGATACTTATCAGCATCGGCCCGCGGATGTTGCTGATTTGTTGATTCACTTTCATGGCAATCCTCAGACGATTTGGAACAACGCGGAGTACGCGAAGCTCAATGCGGTGGTCGTGACCGTGAACTACAACGGGTTGTCGAGCGCGTACTCGGGGCCTTTTTCTGACCGTGAATTGTTTGGGGCGCTGCTTGGCGAGGCATTGGATAAGTTACGGTCCGATGAGGATTTTCCCACGAGCTTAGCTTGGGATCGGGTTGCTGTTTCGTCATTCAGTGCCGGTTATGGTGCTGTGCGGGAGATTCTCAAGAACGAAGCCTACGTGAGCGAGATCGACGTTTTGCTGGCGGCAGACTCGCTGTATGCGACGACCGCTAAGGATGGCACGCCGTTGGATTCGCAGATGGCCGGCTTCAAGGCTTTCGCCAGCATGGCGCAAGGCGGCGAGAAGACATTCGTGTTTACTCACTCGCAGGTGTTGACGCACACTTACGAGAACACCATCGAGACGGGCGATGAACTGCTCGAGCATTTGGGGATCGCTGCAAGTCGCGTGAAAACGAAAGGGCTAGGCACGCTGCAGTTCTACCGACATGCCCAAAGCGGCAACTTCCAGCTTTGGGGAGCGAGAGGTGACGATGGGGATGCTCATCTCGAGCATCTGCGCTACATCGGCGAGTTCCTGCCGCTGCTTTCACTTGCCCAGTTACCAACGACTTCGGGTGAAAACGAGGTGGACGGTCAGGTCAGCGGCGACGAGTTCTTAGCGTGGCAGCAAAGGAAGTCTTCCGATCCAAATACGATCGGCAATATAGATAAGCGTCTGGAAAGATACGAAGATGGTACTTCGGCTGCCGTCGTGATTTCCTTCGGGCTGATAGCCATCGTGTTTATCGGGTTTTGTCTCTACCTACTTCGCAGACGCGGCGGGAAGAATTGAGGTGCGGATTGAGGGTTTTGGCGAGGATTTCTACAACGGTGAGCAGATTGCATTTCTTTCTCAATTACTTTGCCCAACGAAGCTGGTTCGAGTAGGCTATTTCAAGCCCAGACACGCCATCACGTTATTCGGCGTGTTATTGCTCGCAATCATGGAGTCCGCTAATGCATTCTTTTTTCAATCGCTCGTTTCTCATCACACTGTTCATGTTTGGGTGCTCAATAGAACAGAGTTTTGGGCAACATGTCACACTTGCTTTCGAAGGTGAGGTCGAGTCGTTCTCTAATGAGCTGCAGGGGTTTTTTCAAGTCGGCCAACCGTTGCGGGGAAATTACACTTACGATTTGGCGACTCCCGGTACGCCGCTTATGAACGCTGGGACTAAGTACGACGAAGCCGTCACTTCACTGCGCGCCCGATTTGCCAACGGATATTTTGTTGAGGAAGGGGGCGACGACGACCTTTTTACGAATGATGGGCCTCCCACGAATGATGTCTTTTCGGTGTTCTCGACGAATCCAGACGCAGAACCCGTGATCGGTTTGCCGCTGGGAGCTTTCATTCTTAGCTTGATCGACACAAGTTCGACCGTCTTCACGAATGAGGACCTGCCGTCGATCGCGCCGGACTTGGCTTCTTTCGATTTTAGAGATGGCCGTTTGATCTTTTTGGACCCAGGCAATGGCAACAAAGTCGTCCAGTTCTCAATTACCGCACTGCGAACGGTCCCTGAGCCAACCGGTCTGGTACTTCTGTCGCTTGCCGGGGGATTCTTCGCCTGCTGGAGAAAGCGTTAGCGGGCGGAGTTCTTCGAAAGTTAGCGCACCAGAAACGACGCGTTGTCAGACTCCCTAGGGTCGGTCGAAAAACTCTACGGCCCCTCGGTCGAGATCGTAGTAGGCTCCGACGACTTTCAACTTGCCTTGCTTTTGGGGCTCGAGCATGATCGGGTCGGACTCGTTGCGTAAGCGGTCGACGACGCGGCGGACGTTTTCGTGAACGGCGTCGTCGAGATTGATTTTCCCCTGCTTGTCCCGGACACCCAACGCGGCAGGCAGGATGGGATGGATCATATCGTCAATTGCCCCCGGGAAGCGGGCGTCCTCTTCGATGACTTTTCGAGCGGCGTCGACGGCACCGCAGCTTTCGTGACCCATTACCACCACGAGCGGGACCTTGAGCACGGCAACGGCATACTCGATGGAACCCATCGCGGCTGTCTGAACAAGTGACGTAAGCGCAAAACGGAGATTGCCCTTTGGCTAATTCAAGCCGTCGCTTTGTGCCCATCGGTGGGTTTGAATCTTTCCCGTCGAGAAAGGCGTTGTTCCCGTCGATCAGGAATTGCAAGGCCTCGTCGGGGGTGAGCGTGGTGTATCCGTCTTTGGTTGGGACTGGTCGGAAGGCGTTCGTTTCTCCGCCCTCTTGTGCCATCGCGGTGGTGGCGAGTGAAGCGGCCCCGGCGGCAATCATGTGTCGTCTCGTGATGTTCGGCATGGGTCGTGTTCCGTTGGAAGGACGAAGGTGCAGATAACAACTGACAGATTCTAGCCTCTTGGACCTCGAGTAACCGCAGTATCAACCATTGATTAACGTCGGGAATGATTCGACGAGGGAATCGTATTCTCGACTAACGACTGTTTCGCATGCTCGGATTGGAACGACATTTCAGATTGTCGTCAGCTTCATTGAGACTTATTGCACAAGACGCTGGTCAACCTGGTCTCAGATGCGTTTCACGCATTCTACTTGTCGTCTTCCAGCGAGATTGATTCCGAATCTTCGCTCGGTTCGAGGCGTGCCATCGGAGTCGGATCGGTCGTGGGTTCGACGTGGGTGAGGTCGCGCGCTTGGTAGAAGTTGGGAATCAGTTTCTCGTTGTGCTCGACCTGGTAGGTAAGTGCGCGAAGTTTGTCGTCCCAGTGCATCTCGCGGATGACGGCGGTGCAGGGGGTGTTGGCCATGCCGCGGGAGAGGACTTCGACCCAGTCGCCGATTTCGTAGCCTTCGCTTTGCACTTCTTTCCACAGGACGTGGCGAACCCGTAGGGTGTGATTGCCGTAGACGAGCAGGTCGAATTCGCCGGGCTTTTGTTCCCGTCGAAAGACGCGATTGCTGGGGATCAGCGAGCGGGCGAGTTCGACTTCTTCTGGATGGAGCCAGGCGTTTCCGTCCTCGGGCCACCATGGGTAATAACCGTAGCGGGGTTCTTCCCGTGCGGTGAGCTGGTTGGGGGGCTCTACGCGGGGCAGTTCATCGCCTGCCATTTGGAATTCGTCGTTGTGGTCGCTGGTTTCCATGATCGGTGCTATCCGTAAGAGCGAGCCCCCTACTCGCTATTCTAACGATAATCGTCACGACCGACCAACTGCCGGTACGCTTCGTAATGGTCAAATTGCGTGAGACCTGCCAAGAAGGAGGTACACTTATCGAATGACTTGCGAGCTTTCTTGCCCCCTCACCTAATCTCTCCCCCCAAGGGGCGAGGGACGTAGGAAGCTCGCTTCTTTGGTCTCAAAACCGCCAGCGGTCAAAACCTCCCCATGAATCTTCACGACTTGCTTGAACATCACGGCTTAAGTGCCAATCCGTTTGCCGATGAGGATGCGCAGACAGACCCGGTCTTTCAGGGGCGTTGTCGCACGAGCGTGTTCCACCCGAACTGGGATAAAATCTATGGCGACCCGACCAGTCCTGCGACGTCGATTGTGTTTGGCGAAAAGGGTGCCGGCAAAACAGCGATGCGGTTGCAAATTGTCAGCCAGATTCGTGAGCACAACCAGTCGGATGCCGCGTCGAAGTTGTTCGTTATTGAGTATGACGACTTCAATCCGTTTCTCGATCGATTTGCTGATCGGCTGAGCAGTCGAAAGCGACGACAACCTGAGAAGGTGCTCGCGGAGTGGAAGCTTTGGGATCACATGGACTCGATCCTGTCGCTGGGCGTGACCGACGTGGTTGATTCGGTGCTCGGCTCGCGGCGTAACGGTAACAACGGACAAGACGCGAATTTGCTGCCGGACGATGTCGCCAAGCGGTTGGATCGTTTTCAAAAACGCGACCTGTTGCTACTTGCGGCATGCTATGACAATTCTCTCACCGAGACTTTCCAATCGCGGTGGTATCGGTTGCGTAAGAAGCTGGGATATTATCCCTGGCAAAGTTGGTTCATTCGCGGAATTGGCGTCGCTGTAAAAACTGCCGCTATTGGCGTGATGGCGTACACACGCAACTACGGCTGGTTGACGTCGGTTTGGTTCTGGCTGGTGATCGCACTGGGCTGGGCGCCGTGGCTTGCCCAAGTTTGGCGGTGGTGGATGCAGGCGTGGGGCGTAAGCAAGCACTTACGCTCTGTGAATCGCGACATTCACCCGTTGCGTCAGGTACTGATGCAGTTCTCAGGCAAAGACATCAACGGCCAGCCTTTACCGAGCAAGTACCGTACAGACGACCGTTACGAGTTGCTCTACAAGTTCCAAGGCGTTCTGCAAGCTCTGGGATACTCAGGCGTAGTCGTGCTGGTCGATCGCGTTGACGAGCCGCATCTGACGGGCGGCGCTTTGCCTAAGATGAAAGCTTTTGTCTGGCCGATGCTCGACAACAAGTTCCTGAAGCAGCCGGGTTTCGGCCTGAAGCTGCTACTGCCTGCCGAACTCTCCGAGTTCGCTTTGAATGAGAACCGCGACTTCTTCCAGCGGGCAAGGCTTGACAAGCAGAACATGGTTCCTTCGCTCGAATGGACGGGCCAGTCGTTGTACGACTTGGCGAACGCACGAGTCGCGGCCTGTGCGGAGCAAGAATCGAAGAAGCCGCGTCTGCAGGATTTGTTTGAGGAGTCAATTGACGAGCGGCGGCTGATTGATGCGTTTGCCACGCTGCGGGTGCCACGTCATCTGTTCAAGTTTCTGTACCGTTTGATGGTCGCCCACTGTCAGTCGCATGTGGACACGGACCCGGCTTGGCAAGTGCCGTTGTCGACCTTTGAGACGCAGCTAGCAATCTACCAGCGCGACCAAAAAGCGGTCGATGAGACGCTAGCAGGTTAGTCGCCCGGTCGCGGAGCGAAAGGCTACGAACCTCAGAGCTAGTATCTCGGCTTGACCGGCGGTTGGTCATTTGCCACACTCCCGCCCCGCTACTGCCCTAGCGGATTATGACTTGGTCGACCAACGGATTGGAGATCCCCCGCAATGTTGTTTCCATTGAATCATCACTCAGCGATCGCATTTGCCCCCCTGCTAGCTGCGAGCCTGCTGGTGGGCTGTGGCGACTCGGGTTCGACGGCTCCGGCCGCGCAGTCTTCGACGAGCACATCGGCGACATCAGCAGCTGGAAAGGCTGCTACTAGCACACCGACCGATCCAACGGAGCGTGTTGTGCATGAGTTTCTCGATGCGCTGCGAAAAGGAAAAACCGATGCCGCCAACTCGCATCTCACACCTGTAGCGCTCGAGCTTTTGCAACAGAGTGACAGCTGCATTGTGATGCCGGCCAGCGAAACGGCTCAGTTTCGTGTTGGCAAAGTGGAGAAGCACGACTCGGAGCGGGCCACCGTGGACGCCGTTTGGTCAGATCTCGATGTCGATGGCAATCGCGTGGATGAGGTGATGCTATGGGCATTGCGATTGGTTGAAGGTCGTTGGAGAGTCTCCGGGATGGTGGCCGATCCTAATGGCGAGAATCCGGTAATCTGTGACTTCGAGAATCCTGCGGAATATGGGCAACCTACGCAGAACGGTGCTCCTGATATTTCGCGTCAGGCCAAGCAGGAGGCTGCTGATCCATTTCAACAGGGTGTGGTGCGATAGCATCATGCTCCGTTAGCCTCGTCGTAACCCGTTGCCAAATAGCGTCTTAGTACATTAGCCCCTGATTCTTTTGAATCGGGGGCTTTTCTTATTGTCAGGTTGATTTTCGATATTTTGTGCAATCTGCCCTTTAGCCGTTTGATCGACCGTGTCGGAACGTGCTAGGTTGTTTGAAGAGCGTCCGTTCAATTCTACGTGAATTGCCTGCCTTGACGGAGCGGCCACTTGACACCCTATGCAAGCATGATAGGTTTGTCGCCTAAGTTTCCTGATGCTCAAAGTCAGCCTACTTTCCACGGTATTTCGCCGTATTGAGAATGGCATGATCCTACCTGTGAGCCAGTGCAAGTTAAGTCGAGACAGAAATCGCCCCTGAGGGCTCGTTGAATTCATAATCTTTCCAGCTTGTTTGATGGAATCGAACCAGTGGGATGCAGCGGGTAGGTGGCGCTTCACATAAGCTATCGAGAAGAGTTGCTATCGAGAAATTTAAGCCCTGATCACGCCAACCGTCGCGTCGATTGGTGCCCGTAGAAAACAGACGGTAACTGTGTCCGAGAGTCCGTTCTCTCGAGACGTACCTTAGAGTGGGAGATTTAAGATGAATCGTGTTGTCATTTGGACAGCTGCCCTGATGGTTGCTGTCGTCGGTTTCGCCCTGATGGGCGAAGAGAAGGCAGAAGCTGGTTTGTTTGGTGGTCGCAAGTGCGGTAAGCCCGCCTGCTGCGAGCCTGCTCCAGATCCATGCGAGTGCGGTGGTCGTCAAGGTTTGTTCGCGAAGCTGAAGGCACGTCGTGCTGCTAAGAAGGCTGCTTGCTGCTGCCCAGAGCCAACTTGCTGCCCTGAGCCAGTTTGCTGCCCAGCTCCAGCACCAACGTGCTGCCCCGAGCCAGAGCCATGCTGCCCAGCACCAGCTCCAGCTTGCTGCGAGCCAGCTCCTTCCTGTGGTTGCGAAGCTGCTCCTTCTTGCGGTTGCGAAGCAGCCGCACCAGCTTGCGGATGTGCCGCTGCTGCTCCTGCTGCTCCAGCATGTGGATGTGGTGCCGCTCCTGTCGTGATGCAGGCTTCAGCTGTTGTTGAAGGTTGCAGCACTTGCGCTGGTGCCGCTCCTGTAGAAGTCGCTGCTCCTGCAGAGGCTGCTGCTGAGCCAGCCGCTGAAGATGCACCAGAAGCTCCTGCTTCTGACGAAACCACCTGAATCGAGCATTGCTTGACTCAATGGGTTTAATACCGAAAGCCGGTCCTCTTCATGGGGTCCGGCTTTTTTTCAATAGTGATTGCGAAGATGACTCGCGCAGAGACGCGGAGACGCAGAGTTGGATCGTGCCCGACCTCGTGGGATTGTCTAGCTTAGCCCCAGTTGCTTTTAGCTTGATTGGGATTAGTCTTGGCATAGCAACTGAACTACCACCGGCTGAAGCCGATGGGTTTTGGGATTCGTGAGCTTCGGACTGAAGTCCTTCGCTCACGAATTATTAGCCCCGGGATTTATCCCGGGGTTCCGAGGGAGTATCCAACCATCGGTCGAGCAAGAAGCGTTATCGAAAGGCGGGGCATTACCGAGACCGAAATGAGCCGCGGCCTATTTCGACCTCAGCAACGCTCCGTTGGCCAAAAATCTTAATAATTCGGTCGAACACCGACAAACCACCTGTTTCCCTGGGATAAATCCCAGGGCTAATAAGACCCTAAAGGTTTCGCTTGAAGGCGGGGGTTTTGACCCATCGCAAAGACAATAAACACCTGGGCAAACGATAGCAGACCTCTGCTGTCTCAGCGCCTCTGCGCGAGGTAGCGACTTCCCATTGAGCAATTAGCATGGCATCGTCACGTAAATCAGACATCGAAAAAGAGCAGCCGAGATGGCGTACTGCGGCGACGGTGGCAATTCTTTTACATCTGTTTTGCTTGAGCCTGGGCGTGTTGAGTAACGCCGGTCGCGAGTCGGCGATCCGTGGGGCATTAGGGAATGTGCCGCTCGCTCCCGCTTATCTTCAAGTCTTGGGGATGAATCGCTCTTATGAGTTTCCGATGGCTGGTGCTTCCGTGCAGGACGGCCAGCATATGTTGGTTGCCAGCGGCGAGTCGGAAAAGTTTCCTGCCTCGCTGCCCGCGGAAGCGATGTCTCGCTTGCGTCGAGCAAGGTACGAGACGCTGGCCTTCTGGACCGCTCAGTTTGATCGGACTTACGAGGAGAACACTGATGCTCGCACGGAGTTGCCTCACCAGATCGCATCAGCTTGGCTTGAATCGCTGGGGATCGACTCAGGCACCTACGAGCTGACCTGCTTGCGACAAGCTCCCGTCCGCTGGCAGAGCGAGGAAGACGGTAACACGGATTCCTCTGAGCCCGAATCGCTCATCCTCTTAAAGCTATTGTGGGACGAACCTTCTCGCGATTTGCTGGTGACACTCGTCGAGGAGGCGAGCCAGACGGCCACGGTGGTTGATCCCGACTCTGATCCTCGAACAACAGACGGGGAGCAGCCATGATCGGCATTGCCCGTCAGTATCTCTCCGAGCTTGCCGACGCGACCGGCATCGCCTGGAATCGGTTTTGGTTCGCGCCCAGTGGCAGCGAGACTTTGGGACTGGTACGCATCGGTGCGGGCGTCCTGGCGCTCATCACGATGGGCTCTTTCGGCAGCGATTTGCAGTGGCTTGTTGCCGGCGAGGGGATGTTGCCTCGTGATTTCGTTCGTGATCACTACCCGCTGTCGTTGTCGTTGTTCGACTTCGTGCCGGGCTCACTACTAACGCCCGTCTGGATCGCGACGCTAGTGGCTGCCGTGCTGATGATCTTGGGGATTGGCGGTCGGTGGTCGGTGATTGCGACGGCGATTGCTCTGCTTTCCTATTTGAATCGCGTTCCGCTGTTGGTGCAGCCTTACGAGACGGTTCTCTCGTTTGTTTTGATCTACTTGTGCGTAGGGAATTGCTGGGAACATCTCTGCTTGCGATTCAATCGCAAAGAAGTCACAGCGGCTAAGCCACGAGTGGCGAATCAGGTTTCGCTCCGGCTGATCCAAGTTCACTTGGCGGTGGTGCACGCGATGATGGCCATTGCTCAACTTACCGAGCCCGAAGGTGTCTGGTGGACTGGCGAGGGGATGTGGCTATTGGCTTCGCGTGAGGGGATGCCTCTGATTGATCTCAGCGCTTGGTTTGAGAATCGCAAACTGGCCAGTGGCTTGGCTCATATGGTCACTCTTTATCTGGCGGCGTTCCCGATTCTCGTGTGGGGACGCTGGACGCGGCCACTGGTGCTCGCGGCTGGGCTCGTCGTGTGGCTTCTCTTGCTAATTGTCAGTGGGCGCGTGATGCTCTGTCTGACGATGCTTACCGCGACGTTAGTGTTTTTGCCCAAGGAAGCACCGGCGGAGGCGTAGCTCCGCGGCTAGGTGGTATGCTGAATCTTCGCTCAATTGCCACGCGGAGCTGCTGTTGAAGCGACGAAACGTCGGCTACAATCTGGGCTCTTCCTTGATTCGCCTCGATCGTTTTCACTGGTAGCAGTTTAAGTAATCAGTTCTCGTAACCCGAAGCGTGAGCGAGGGGCCGTGCTCTTAGGGTTTTTCCCTCGCTTACGCTTCGGGTTACGATTTTTGAAACAACTTCTTAAAAAATGAACCCAAGGCACGACCAATCATGGCTGGTTACTTTCTCTCGACCCTAGATCGGGCGAAGTTTGAACAACTCATCACCAACCCCTCTGATGAACAGGCAACGCTGCTTGCCGAAGCGTTTCTCGAAGAGTTGGAAGACTTTTTGGAGGATGTCGAAGAAGAGTCGGATCGAGAATTGTGGCCAACGGATGAAGAGGGGTTAGCGGCGTTTATCAAGAAGCGACTGGCCATGCCTGACTGGTACTCGGACCTTTCGCTCGACAACGCGCTGGTTTGGGATCGGCTCCACGATTTGTTCTTTGACGAGCCGGGCGAAGAGATCGGCCTCGACCCGCAGATGTCTGACTACGAGAGCATCTACTGGGATTGTGCGGAGATCGCTGCCGCGCAAGGGGCTTCGCTGATGGCGGAACCGAAGTTCGGCAACAGCGGTTTCCGGTACCACGGCAAGCCGAGTGACGGTGGCGTGTACCCCATGTATTCCGTGTTTGCTGGTGAGGAGCTCAGTGAGCTTGCAACTCAAGTGAAGTCAGTCGAGAGCCACTTCGCCACGCTGGAAGAAGGTGAGGACACGCCGCGGGAAATGTTCTTCGAATGCCTCCTCCCGATGGTCACCGGAGCGGTAGAGAACGACCGCGTGTTGTGGGTGCAGACAGATACTTGAGCGACGGTGTTGGGAAATAGCCGCGAAGCGGCGCCAGCATGTAGCCAGGGGCGCATGCTCGTGGTGGCCTTTGGCGAGTGTCCGCGCCCGTGCTACGATCGATTCATCAGACCGTGGTTGCGCCGCCGTAGAGGATGAGTAGGGCTACTCTTCGGTTGTTTCGAGTTTGTCTGCGGCGGATTCTTTGTCAAGAGCATCTACTTCATCAGCAAAAGCTTCGGCTTCGAGGCGGTCACGCTCAAAAAGTGATTCGAGTGTGATGTCCTTCACGTCACCCTCGTAGTCATCGAGTTCGTAGGTGCCGTTTTCGTCAGTACCGTTTCTGCCAAGGCTGTAGAGTAAGAACTCTTCATCGCTAAGTCTTCGGTAGCGGAGTAAACCTCTTTCGGCGTCATACGGATCTACTAAGGAGTCAATTCCACCAATTGGCTTTGTCTCTTCTAGCATCTTTGGAAGTGCATTGTGTGCCTCTTGGAAGTCGATGATTGCCATCGCTGCAAGTAGCATGCGGGCTTCCATTTCTTCTGTTCGGAATACCTCGATAAGGTGATTGGCGTAATAAGAATCTGCGTCTTCAAAAACTTCTTGAAGGTGAATGCGAAGTTTACCCATCCAGCTTGAGGTTAGCACTTTCCAGTTACGGTTGCGTTTGACGATCTGTTGGATCGGTTCCCTAGAGAGTAGATGAGCAGTTACTCGTTGGCAGACTTGTGTTCTTTGTTGCGCGTTCAGTCTGTTACGAATCTCGCAGATCTGATAGTACGCGGTTCGATTCAGTGATGCCCCTATCAGGTGATGAGATTCTAAGCCGCCCTTAGCCGTCTTTCGCCCTAGGTCGACTAGATCCAGGTTGACCTCCAAAGCGTCTTGCCATTCTCGATTCACGGCATGAACGCTTGCGACCTCAGACAAACAACGTGCTAGACTTCGCAAAGCCTGGATGTCTGCGAAGTAGTCGGTGTTGGTAAACAAGTTCACCCGCGTTTGATAATCGATTGGGACGACCGAATCCAATCGCATAGCTTCCCGGGCCTGCCTGACTTGGTGTTCGACTTCCGCAACCGCTTTTTCTCTCTCAGGGGTTGGAGCAACAACTAAGCCGTAGATGGAGTCGTTGATCGTCGAGTTTTGCGTCTGTGTAGCCAAAGCAACGAGTCGGTCGTATCCGTTAGGGTCTGGGAGCTGGACTTCTGGTGCGTCAGGTGGATCGACGAATCGCCAAAAGGTGGCCAATAGCGGAAGAACCATTGCGATCAGCGATACAGATAGGAAGGTGAAAGTAGCAGCTTTCTTTCGAGGCTTCTGGCTACTCGCATAGACAAATCCACATAGCCAAAGGGCTACCAGTATCGATGAGCAAGAGGCAACGACACACCAAGCAAAGTTCTGTTGATTCAGCGAGCGTAGTTTGATGAAATCCCCAGCCGTTAATGACGGCCAGTTGGGTTCGACCGGAGGCCAACCATAGGTTTGGCTTGCAAAGTAGTTTACGAAGTAGTCGAAGCGTGCCAAAAGAATGGCTGATAGTATCGTGAAAAAGATGCAAGCAACTGCAACGAGCCATCGGTGGCTCGTTTTGACGACGACAGTCACCCAGGCGAGATAAGTCCACACGGCGGCAGACACGCCAATGCTTACGACATTTCCCCACGCAACTTCGTTGAGATCTAGAGAGGGTAGCCTCGCAGCTATCGCAGCCAGGTACGAAAGAACGATCATTCCCAGCAACAGATCCGCTAGCCCGAATCGTAATGACACAATGCGTTCCTTAGGTTGCCGTGTAGACCGTCGGCGACGCTTATCCCAGCGGTAAACGAGAGTCCCCAATGCAAACAACGCTAAAGCAGGTCCAACAAACCAAGCGCCTTGCCAAGCGGGCCCATTGATTTCTAGATTTGTCAAATTCGCTAAGAACGCTCCGGTATAAGCACACAGTACGACCGTTAGAAGAAAATCGAGCGCTCCGTATTCCGCGTTGTCAGGAGTAGATTTTTTTTCTTGGTCCTTGCAACGCTGTAACCCGCGGACAATTGAGATGACAAGTGCAACTACTGCTCCTTGTACCAACAAGGCTACCAGCAATTCGTACGCAGGGATCAATAGTAAGGGTGCAAGTACCCCAAGAAATGCCCCCGTCCGCACGAACCAATGCCGTTGACTAGTTGAAGCCCAGAGAGCCAGAAGGCCAGAGCACGTAAACGTGCAGATCATCAAGACGCAGAGAGCGGTAAGCATGACCTAAGGACTATACTTCGCTCCCTTCGCCATCGTACGAAACGCCTTGGCCTTTGCGTTGACCAGTTTGGCTGGGCCGTAGAATTTGACGAACCAGGTGCCGTGTTCTTTGGTGGGGATGATCAGGCCCAGCATGCGATAGCCGGGGCGGTCCGTTTTGGGACCGAAGGGGCCGCGGGGGGAGTCGGCGAAGGTGCCGCGGAGGTCGACCAGAGTGGATTCGACGCCGTCGCCTTTGATGGGTTCGACGTAGACGCCCTCTTTGTCAGCGGCAGGTGGGTTGCCCTTGTCGTCGGGCTTGAGGGCTTGTAGGCCGGTGCCGTCGGCATTCTTGAATTGGCCGATCCAACGGGCGACGTTGGCTTGGACGCCGCCGGTGGCGCTCATGAGGGTCATGCGGCCGGGGGTTGGTTCTTTCGCTTCTTTGTCGTCAGATCTGGCTGGGGCGATCGAGAACTCGTGCTTGAGGATGCGGCTGCGGGGTTGGACCTTTTTCCACTCGGCGGGCATTGAGAGCGTCAGAGCGCCGTCGGCCAGTTCCAGCGTTTGTAGCTTTTGTTTGGTTTCTTCTTTCGTTTCGCTCCCCGCTTGCGGCTGTGCTTCCGTTTGGGCCGGATCGGTTTGCGCACTGCTAACTGTTGGCACGGCGAAGACGCAAGCGAGTAGCAGCGCCGTAATGGCGTAGTTCGTTTTTTTCTTATTCAGTTTCTTGGAGAGGGAGGGCATATCTTAATTCCTTGGTGATCGAGGTTCGTGTTTCAAAAAGTGCCTCCTGAGCGTTCCTCAAGGTCTTCCTCAAGATCCTCAAGTTCTTCATCATCAGCTTCTTCGATGGGCTCTTCTTCGGCTATCTCTTCCTCTGGCTCTGCGACGGGAGCGACTCGCTCAGTTGAGTTGGTTGGCGGCTTGGGAGTTTCCAGCGACTTTGGCCACAGGACGTAGGCCAGCACGCCGCCGAGGGCGAGCGTCAGCACGGCTAGCACGATCGTGATGATTTGGTTGCGTTTCTTCTTCTTCTCTCTGGCCAAACGTCGCGCTTCCGCGGCGCCGGTGGTTGGGCTCTTCTCTTGCTTGAACGGATTCTGAGAAGCAACGGAAACCGAGGGCTCACTCAACGTTGCTGCGGCAGCGCCCATCGCAGCTGCGGGCTCAACGGGCGGGGCGATGGGGTTGGACGCGTTAACCTCAGCGATGGCTTCGGTGCCCGGCTTCCAATCTTCCCAGCCAGTGCGCCACGTCCAACTGTCGGCGGCGACACGGCCTTGTTCGATCCACTCTCGCATCGCCTCGGAGCCGGCCGGGCCGAACTGCTCGCCGGTTGCGCTGCGGACGTACCAGACCGTTTCGGTTGCTGGCTCTTCAGGCTGGGGCTCTTCGACAAGGGCTGGCGGCGCGGGTGGCTCCGGCGGGGAGGGTTCGGCTGGCGAAGGCTCCTGCGGAGTAGTTTCCGTAGCTTCGGGCTTTGCGTCGTTCGTAGGAATGTAGATCGACTGATCAAGGTCGGTCGGGCCGGTCTCTGGGGCAGCCGATGTCGGGGCTTCCGGCTGCGTTGGCTCTGCCTGTTGAGGAGCTGATTGTTTAGCGGCCGGTTGTTCAGAAGTTGATGCGGGCTGCTCTGCGGGCGCCTTCTGTTCGGCGCTGTTTTCGTTTGCTTCCTCAAGGGTAGGGATCAGCAGCTTCGTTTTGCACTTAGGGCAGATCGCACGCTTGCCGGCGAGCTCAGCCTTGACGTTGAGTTTGTGCCCATTGGGGCAGGCGAAACGGATGCCCATAGTGCGTGCGGACCGAAACGAGGGGTGGGCGAGAGTTCGCTCGCCATCGAAGAATGTTCCAGTTTCTAGTGTATCTGCACCTGCAAGCACCGAGAAGCCGCAGACAGGCCTTCTTGCTGTGATTATAGTGCCTTGCTAAAAGGATTGGCCGAAGGGTTCATCCCGTGGCGGTTCTAACGAATACAAGGCCCCGTTTGCTGGCGAACACGACAACGAGATCAATTGATGACGACTTGGGAAATCATTCTGCTGGCCATCGTGCAGGGGCTCACGGAGTTTCTCCCGGTGAGTAGCTCCGGCCATTTGGTCGTTGCCAATGCCGTGTTGGAGGCATTGGGCAGCGAGCCGGTGAAGGACCTCGTCGAGGTGAGCGTGGTCTTGCACTTAGGCACTTTGGCGGCAGTGTTGATTTTTTACCGGCGTCAAATTCTTCGGCTGCTCACCGAAGACAAGCGGGCGATCACGCCGTTGGTGATCGCAACAATCCCTGCAGTGATCCTCGGGCTGGGAATCAAGAAAGGGCTGCCAGAGAGCCTGGAAAAAACGGTCTTGGAAAGCCCGCTGCTGGCCGGCTTGATGTTTCCGATTACTGCAGCGGCGCTGTGGTGGATTTCGCGACAAACACCAAGCGACGGCGAGTACACCGAACTGACTCCCGGGCAGTCGCTCAAGATCGGCCTTCTGCAAGCGTGCGCTCTGTTGCCCGGCATCTCGCGCAGCGGGGCGACGATCGTCGGTGGTTTGGCCAGCGGACTGAAGCGAGAGCAGGCGGCAACGTTTGCGTTTCTGATGGCCATTCCCGCGATTGGGGGTGGCGGACTGCTGGAAGGAATCGAAGCCTACCAGGAAGGCACCACGGGGACGCCGATCGGGTTGCTGACGCTCGGCTTCTTCGTTTCGATGATCGTGGGCCTCGTCGCGCTGTCGCTGCTGATCCGCTGGGTGAAAGCCGGGCGGCTGGCGATGTTTGCCTACTACCTCGTGCCGCTGGGCGTGGCGGTGACGGCTTGGCAGTTGCTGCAGTAGTGTTGCCGATAGAAACTTATTCGCGATAAGGTTGGTTCTGCGGAGTAAGCAGGGGAACCGCTAGATGCCCCGCTCCTACTTCGCGTGAAGTTGGCACGTCGAGAATCTGCAGGCAGAGCGGCAAGATGTCGACGCTCCGCGGATTCGCTGGCAGCTCCATCTCAAGAGGAAGGCCCGCTGCGATCAACGGCGAAGTGCTGTCCAACGTGTGGAGCGAGCCGTGCGAACCTCTCTCGTGAAGTTCAGTGTCTGGGATCATGAACTCGCACCCGGGAACTGCCGTTGCCCAGAGATCGCCCGACTCTCTGGTGAAAGCAAGGGCAATGCGTTCGAGGGCGTTGGGGTAGTTTCCATAGGCGATTTTTCCATCCGCTTCGAGCCGAGCGTCGATCACTTCCAGATTGCCGTCCAGTCGCCAGCGATTTCCGTATTCGTCGGTGGGAGCCCCTCCTTGATCGTTGGCGTGGGAAAAGCTCAACTCACCGCGATCTCGGGTAGCAATGGTCCACCGCTCGCGTGATTCGGGGTCGTCGTCATTCGGCGATTGCCAGAAGACCTGATCGACGCGGCTATCGCAGAGTAGCTTCTCAACGATCTCTTGCCGTAACTGTTTTTGGTTCTCGCGTAAGTAGATTTGTGCCGCTCGCATGTTGGGGCAGACCATCAGGTCCTCTTCTCTGTCCCAACTGGTGCCTGCTTTTGCGAGTGAGAATGGAGCGAGCAGTTCTTCGAGTTGGATGCCGCGTTCCTCTTCCGATTCGGATTGATCCGTTTGCGAATGGTCACCAGTGACTAAGACGGAGACTTGTTCCAACAGTGCTTTCCATCCATCGCGTGCAACGGCGAAGCGTCCGAGACATTCATCAACTTTGACGACGGTTTCCAACGCTTGTTCAGGGCCGTGGTCGTGGCTGGCGTAGTCGTTGTCAGGGAAATAGGCGAGCGTGAAATCGGGCAGTTCCTCAGCTTCCGCGAGCGATAGCAGATACTTCCCGCTCGCTGCGTCGTTGAATCCATACCGGCTGAAGATCGTATCGTCGATTCGCGGTGGCTCGCTTGTTTGATCAGAAACTGCCGAGGAGATAAAGTCGCCCAGAAAGAGCTTTTGTGGGCCGCTGATTCTCTCCGGAAAGTTGGCACCTGGGAGCAGTTGCAACAGCAGCGGCACGTTCAGTTCATGGGGGACTTCGCCGCGAATGCAGAGGTAGTTGATGCAGGCAGTTTCAAGCCCGTGCTTCTCGATGAGTTGAAAAATCGACTTCGCACGCAGTTGCTGATAATTGAGTTGCTCAACGTAATCGCGAAAGAACTCGCCGAAGCCTTTGTTGATCAGCACCCAAAAATCGTCGCCCAAGTAAACGACTTTGTCTTGCGATTCGTCGTACCAGTAGTTGCCGAGAATCCCATGCCTTGCCGGATACTCACCTGTAGCGATGGTGGTCGTGGCGGCGGGCGTGATGGAAGGGAACGCGGGCGTGCAGCGTGGCACGAAGTGGCCCGCCTCGACGAGTTTCGCCAAGTTGGGGAGTTTCCCCTCTGCAAGAGCTGGCTCAATGACACGGGTCGCCAAGGCATCGATGACGACGAGCAGGACTTTCTTTTTCGCCATGAAGATGCCAAATCCACTAGGGGCATGAAAACAGCGGATGAGCCTAACGCCTTCTCATTGATTGAAAGGCTTCAGGCTCATCCGCTGCCAAGAGTCCTGCCGTTGGGACTCGAACCCAAGACTTCTGGATCCACAATCCAGTGCTCTACCAACTGAGCTACAGCAGGAGGTTAGCCGGGGCACCGACACGCTTTTGACGGTCAAAATGCCTCAGCGAATCGCCCAGTTTAAGGGGCTGAGGGACTGATGACAAGACGTTCAGGATGGCCAGAACTGGTGTCTAGCGGTTGAATAGTCCCGTTAAACACGCAAAATGATGAGCGGTCAGATAACGAAAAGGTTCAACAGAGATTCACAAACATGGGGCACTTCGTCTGCTGCCCGCTTCAAGGAGATCGCCCGCATGCCTGAGCCCGAAACGATTCGTCCCATCCGTATTGGTGTCTATGAGACCGTAGCATCAGCTGAGCAGGCAGTTGCCTCGCTGAAGGAGGCTGGGTTCACTGATAAGGAAGTCTCGGTCCTTTGCAGCGATAAGCACCAAGCACAAGAGTTCTCCGATGATCTCTCCGAGGTAGAAAACAACTCGGAGGCAGCGACTGCCGCGATTGCTGGCGGAGCCTTGGGGAGTTCGTTAGGCGGGCTGATGGCCTTGGCCGGTCTTGCCACGGTGGCCGGAATCCCCGTAATAGCTGCTGGGGCGTTTGCGGCCACACTTGCTGGTGGCGTTGTTGGTGGACTTGCCGGTGCGATGGTTGAGCGCGGATTTGATAAGGAGCCGGCAGACTACTTCGATCAAGCGGTGACCGAAGGGAAGATTTTGGTTTCCGTCGAGCCTGCCGATCGCGATAAGCAGCGGCTCGACCAAGCAGCACAGATCCTCAAGGATGCGGGAGCGGAGCCGATTTCGTTGCTAGAGGGCTAATACCCATTAGGTTGCTTTAACCGTTAAACTCCCCCCGAGCGACATACGCGGAAAATTGCTGGCATCTGTTGTCAGATGCACCATCGGTATTCGATACGTAACAAGCCAGGCCAGGTTCCTACCGTTACGACGAATATCATGCTTCTGCGGATTCCCTTCATTCTTGCAATCCTGACGTGTGGAACGCTTCTCTCGGGGTGTAGCTGCCCCTCGAAGTGTTGCCTGCCGCCGACGCCGACGGCGCCGTGCGTTTGCGAACCGGCTTTCCCGCCGGCAACGCCGCCCGATGTGGCAGCGACGGTGCCCGTCTACGACGATGCTAGCATTCTGCAGCCGTTGCCCGCCCCGAGCGAGACGTTCTGTCTGCTCGAACCAGCCACCTGTCAGTGCAACGCCGCGACGAACGCCAACCTTGCTAACCTGGTGAAGCTCGAACAGCATTGGGCGACGACCATCATCGAGTGCGATTCGCGGATCGTGCGTGAGAATCTGTGCCTCAACCGCGACTTGCTCGTGCTGCATGAGTACGATCTGCGAGCCGAGGCTGCCGCCGCCGCGATGGAGGCGTACTACAACTTGGCAGCGTTGGAAGCACGGCTGCATTATCTCGATCGTGCGATTGAAGAGAATAAGCAATCGCTGGCCCGGATTGACGCTCTCGTCGAGAAGGATCTGCCGACCGAAGGGCTTGATCGCGGGGAAGTAGAGATTGTGATCAACGCTCTGCACGATCGTCGGTTACAAGCCAACTACGCTCGTTTGCAGTTGAACGGCCAGTTGCAAAAGCTGTTAGCGTGTTGCTCGAACGAGTACCAATTCTATTGGCCAACGTTTGAGTGGGCACCCGACCTCACTCCCTTGGATGTGGCTGGTGAAGTGGCACAGGGAATGGCCCATCGCTCTGACATTCGCGGCCTACAGCTTGTGCTCTGCAAACTGGAGAAGCCAACGCTGCGTGTTGCCCGTGGTGTGCTGAACATTGCCGACTCGACGCTCGGCTCGGTTGAACCGACCGAGGGTTGGATTCACCGTTTGCGTTGCATTCGATGTAGCGACCATGAGGTGGATGTTCGCTGTAAGCAACTCGCGCTTTTGCTGACCGACACGGAGCAACTGGCTTCGGCCGAACTCAAGAACGCGGCTTACAAAGTTGCGTTGCAGCAGCAACGCGTGACCTTGGCACGCCAAGCCGTCGAAGACCGACGTGAAGCACTGTATCGCTTGGAAGCAAAGCGTGAGGTCGACGACATCACGATCTTTGAGATCAGTCGCGAACGGAGCCGCCTGTTCGACGCTGAGGGCGAGCTTATACAGCAGATCGCCAACCTAAAGATCGCCCGCGTGAAACTACGGATGGCTCAGGGCGTGCTTGGTCAGGAGTGTGGGTACACACGCATCCTCTGCACGGAAGGGTGCTGCGACGGGGCTTGTATGCGGTGTGGGAAGTAGAGCCGCCACTTGAGTACCTCATGTTGCGATTGGGTGGCTGGGGACGAGTGGAGCGAGCCCCCAGTTTTCTAGCTTCGAGGAAAGAGTAAACAACTGGGGGCAGCCTCAAGCTGTCCCCAGCCACCCGGACGCTTTCAGATTCATCCACGTTCTGGCGAACGTAGCTACCTTTTCGAGACAGCTGGCGAATCCTTTAGGTACCAGCGCCACCGCTTTTCGACGCCCTTGCTAATGCCGATTCGCGTCGTGTTCACGATGAGTGACGGATTGCTGCTCAATTGAACTTCTTGTCTCTTTAGTCTCTGTGCAACCCAAATGCCCGTTTGCTTGCCAAGTGGCGATTCGGTCATCTGGCGGTCGATTTCGAGTGCCTTGCACAGCTTCCCCGGTCCGGCGGCGATTCTTTCGATCTTTCCGCTGGACTGCTGAGCGTGCCAGGGCAGGGCAGTGTCGAATTCGACGGCGCGAATCAGCACGGCACTCAGTTCTCCATCGTCGCCGGTGACGATGTTGAAGCAGTGGTACATGCCGTAGATGAGGTAGACGTAGATGTACCCCGCCGGGCCGAACATTACCGCCGTGCGCTTCGTCTTGCGGCGATGTCCATGGGTGGCGGGGTCGCCGGCTTGGTAGGCTTCGGTCTCGACGATGGTTCCCTCGGTCTTCAGGCCGTTGATCTGGCGGATGAGGCGGCAACCGATGAGATCGCGAGCGACTTCAGGGGCGGGGCGGGCGAACCATTTGTGGGTGAGCATGCTTCAGGAATTCCGAATCAATAAATTGTGTCATTCCGACGGGAGGCTAGCCGACCGAGGAATCCGGTTTGCACTCTTGATGACTCAACACTGCTACCAACCGGATTCCTCGGTGGCTGGAAGCTCGGTCAAAATGACACGCTGGTCAACGCTAGCAACTGCGAGGCTCCCTATTTTACCTCTCTGCACTTATCCGCAAGATCGAACGCACATCCTGCCGATCACGATTGATGAAGCGCTTTTCTGAAGCCATTTTCGAAGACTCTACTCTCATCTCGATCGTGTCGTCCCATGCAACCTGCTCGTGAACAGGCTGGTCTGAATGTTATTGGAAAGCCGTCGGAGATTTCGGCGGCGCAGGTGCTAGCGGGTGAGGAGTCGCGGCATTGTCCCTACTGCTATGAGACGATTAGCGTTAACGCGAAGAAGTGCTGGCGTTGCCACGAGTACTTCGCGCCGCCGCGTGAGGATCTCGACGATCGGATGTTCCAGCTCGCCCGTCGCGAGGTGCTGCAAGACTGTCTGATCGATATCAAGAAGTGGATCACCCGGATCGGTATCGGCTCCGTTGCCGGACTGCTTTTGATTGGCACGCTCAGTCTCTTTCGCTTCCAAGACATGCTGGAAGATATGGTCGCCCGACGGGTGGAGGTGGTCAGCAGCCCGGTGCTCGTCGAAACGGTAGAGAAACTTGGCGAGACGGAGGATGTGCTGGATGACGTGCATGACAATATTCGGCTCGCCCAGCATCGCATTTCGCAGTTCGATCAAATGGACGATAAGCTTGTGCAAACGCATACGGCAATCGCCAAGATCGAAACCGCCAAGCAACGTTTGGAGAGCCGGGCTCAGCAGCTTGATTCGCAGTTCGAACAATTAGAATCGCGGGTGATCAGTGCGAAGCGAGAGCTGCGGGACGATCGTGATCGTAAACTCGAAGAGACGCTCGGCGAGTTCGCCAGCCAGGTGGTGACCTACGATAAGTTGCAAACGATGCTCACGGGTGCGAATGCTCCACAGAACCGTGAGCTTCTCACCGCACTAACGCCGATGCAGTTTCGGCGAATCAGCCTGATCAGCCCGTTCACCCTCTCGTCCGGGCATCCGACGGTGGTCTTTCTGCCTTCGGTGCGTTTGGAGTGGCACTTCGAGAATACCGAAGTCGGTGAAGTGCTGTATCGTGTCCACTACGACACGCGGCGGGACTTTAAGAGCAGCCACGTGGGAACCGGGACGACGCGGCTCACCAACTTCAGCTTGCCGCAGAGCTTTCCTCATGGACCGGTTTACTGGCGGGTTGAAGCGGTGGATGCTCAAGGCGTCGTGCAGGCCACCAGCGATATCGGCTATTTTGAGTATTACGCGAACAGCCTCGATCGGATTCGCAGCACGGGCGTGATTCGTATTGGCGTGGCGTGTGCTGCACAAAGTGAGTTCGCTTACTACGATGAGAACCAAGGCCAGCTCACGGGCTACGACATCGAGCTTTCACGCTGGCTGGCGGCTCGTCTGATGCCCACCATGCCTGAGGTGCGTCCGGTATTTATTGGCTACACTTGGAATCGTCTGCTGGAGACCGTCCATCGCAACGAGGTGGACTTCATCATCTCGACCATCACGATTACTCCGCAGCGTGAAGAAGAATACGGGCTGCGGTTCAGCAAGCCGTACTACTCGACTCGGCAGGCTTGCGTGGTCTGTGAGAAGGGAACGATTCACACCGCCACGGATTTACACAACCGCCGGATTGCCGTCCAAGCGGGGACATCCAGCGAGCCGGTTGGTGAGGCGTTCACGGAATCGACCAACCTGATGCGGGTTCCCAGTACGGAAGTGGCGTTTGAGAAACTTATTAGCGGCCAAATCGAGGCGGTGATCACCGACTACGACTTCGCCCAAAAAGAAGTCCGCCGCTTGAGCCGTCCGTGCAAGGTGATTCCGATTGCGTCGAGTGACTATCCGCAGGATTATCGCGGAATGCGTGTCGACCAATACGGCATTGCCGTGGCGAAGCCGGAGACGGATCTGCTAGAGCGAATCAACAACGCCCTCGACGCGGCGAAACGGCAAAACGTACTGCAAACGCTCAAGAGCCGTTACGTGAACCGTGATATCAGCTCGTTCGTGTTGCAGCCGCTGCCGGTTGAGCCTGCAAACCCAGCGTCGGTTGCGACGCCGATGATGGGGAAGAAGTTGCCGATTAACGTTTTGCGGCGGTGATAGCTTTCTAGGTGATTCCCGGGTGAGGCCTAGCTCGCCGGCTAATGACTGGCCACTGCCGACTGCCCCCTGCCCACTTTTAGGTTCGCCCAGCCAATACGCTACGCAGCTCGGACTCGAACGTTTTGCTCTCGTTCAGCACGGCTTGGAAGTCTTCTTTGCCGAGGGTGTAGAACGTCGTTTCTTCCAGTGCCCGTACGGTTGCGTTGCGGGGTTGCTCGGTGATGAGGGCGGCTTCGCCGAAGAATTGGCCTTGGCCTAGCTCGGCGACTTTTTGTTCTTTGCCCCCCTCTTCGACGATGACTTCTACGCTACCGGCACGGATGAGGTAGAACAGATCGCCCGTGTCGCCTTGCTGGATGACGGTGTCGCCGGGGAGCGATTGGAGGACCATCATCTTGTCGGCCATGTCGGTGAGCGTATTGGGCGTGAGCTCCGCAAACAGTGGGTACTGGCGGAGGAATTCGCAGATGACCGACGCTTCGACCACGGCAACGTCGCTCTTGATGTGGCCTTGGACCATGTTCACAATCCGGTCAGCGACGTCGAGGATGCGGTTGTCGTGCGTCACCATAATGACGGTGGCGCCCTCTTCCTTGGCCATCTCTTGAAAGAGCGTGACGACTTCGCGGCCCGTTTTTTCATCGAGGGCGGCGGTCGGTTCGTCTGCGAGGATGAGCTTCGGGCGGTGGACCAACCCACGGGCGATCGCCACGCGTTGTTTTTGACCTCCCGAGAGCGAGTTCGGCTTGTAGTGAATGCGGTGCCCAAGGTCGAGCCGCGTGAGCAGGTACTCGATCCGCTCCTTGGACTCTTTGCGCTTCATGCCTTGCAGTTCGCAGGCCATGTTCACGTTTTGGAAAGCGGTCAGGGATTCAAACAGGTTATGCGCTTGGAAAATGAAACCCATGTCATGACGGATACGGTTGATCTCGTCGCGGGAGGCACCGTTGAGCTCATTGCCAAGGACTTGCAGGCTGCCCTCACAAACGGTGCGCAGCGTGCCGATTAGCGTGAGGAGCGTCGTCTTCCCCGAACCCGAGGGGCCGGTCATGATGACGATTTCACCACGACGCACCTCCAGGTTGTTGTTAAAGAGCGCCTGCGTGCGCTGTTCGCCCTCGCCGAAGAAGTGATTCAGCCCGGCAACCTTGACGGTCTTTGGGAGCTGCGCTCCATCGGCAAACGCGCCGCTGGTGGCTGGCAAGGAAAGATTGGCGGTGGCAGTCATGACTATCTTCTTCGGTTCACGGTTTTGTCATTTCTCGGTCGGCGGGGCTCGGTCGGAATGACATAGGCGTTAGAACAAACTCGCTGGATCGGCGGACAGTAATTTTCGCACCGCCAATAAACCTGAGGCGATGCACATCACGATGGTTAACGTCAGAACGAATAACGCTGAAGGCGTGGACATCATTAGTTGCAGGCCGGTGGCATTGGCCAAGTAGCGGTAGACGCCCCAACTGACGAGCATCCCCGGGATGAAGCCGACGATTGCCAAGAGCAACCCCTCGACGGCGATCATGCGGACGAAGTAGCTGTCCTTGTAGCCCATCGCCCGTAGGGTGGCGAACTCCGACATGTGGTCGGCAATGTCGGTGTAAATCACCTGGTAGCAAATCACGATTCCGACGATAAAGCCGATGATCGTGCCGGCTCGGAAGATCAGGCCAATCGGCGTGCTGGCGTCCCAGAAGTTGCGCTCCTTGTCGCGGTATCCGTCGCGTGTGAGGACTAGCACGTCGTTGGGCAAAAGGCTTTCGATACGTGACCGGACGGTTTCGACATCGACGCCTTCTTCCACGTGAACAATGCCCAGGTCGACTACTTCTAACGGATCGCCAAATTGCTTGCGCTGGGGAAAGTATTTTGCAAAGTTCTTGGCGCTCATAACAAGGTTGCCGTCATGGGCGAAATCGGTCCCGAGTTCGAAGGACCCGGCCAGTTGCAAACGCTGGCCGGCAAGTTCGGTTGGCTGCTGGGAAAGCTCCGCGGGATCGTTGACCGGGAAGTCGAAATAAATCTCCTTGCTACGGACATCGATCAGTGCCGTGTCGGGCAGCCGGAGCTTGGGTAGTTGCTGGCTTATTCCCTGAGCATTAAAGACATACGGTTGGTTTTCGAGATGAAAGCCGATCGAGCGAATCGGATAGCCTTTCGACTTTTTGCCATCACCAAAGTTCTTTAACACCGAAAGGGTAAGTTCGGAGTAAACGGGATACGCCCCGGCCACGCCGTAGCAGGAGCTCGCCTGATTGATGCGTTCCTTGGGGAAACGCTTTTCCGCGGCGAGCGTATATTTCGCTTTGCTTACCAGGATGATATCGCCTTCGAGGTCGACGATCAGCTTCACCTGGCTGGCGAACAGGGCTTTGCGAAACCCGACCTGCGTGAACATCAGCAGCACGGCAAACCCAATCCCGGCCAGCGCAACCGCCAACCGACGCTTGTCATGCGTCAGGTTTTTCCAGGCGAGCGGTGTTTTGCGGAGGGTTGGCATACGAACAAGCGAATGGAGTGCGGTTAGAACAGATCAGCCGGGTCGGCTTGGAATAACTTTCTCAGTGCCGCCAGGCCTGAGACGACGCACATGACGACGGCCAAGCCGAGGACGATCGAGGCGATTCCAAGACTCATTGCCATCGGCATCCCGGAGTAGTAAGTCACCAGGTGGTAGAGTCCCCAGGAGATAAAGATCGAGGGGATGTAACCGATCAAGGCAAGTAGCACGGACTGATGGAGGACGACCGAGGTGAGGTAGCCGTTGGTGTAGCCCATCGCCTTGAGCGTGGCGTACTCGCCCATCATGTTGGCGATATCGGTCGAGAGCACCTGATAGACGATCGCCACACCGACAAATAACGCTACCCACACACCCAGCTTGAATATCTGCCCCAAGGGCATTTCTTCGACCCAGCGTTTCTCTTCGCGGAGCTTGACTTCGTCGCGGGTGAGGACCTCGACGTCGGCGGGGATCGCCGTCGGTGGGCCGTTTTCTTGGATCGGACCGAGTAGTTGTTGCAACTCCGCCTGTACGCTAGCTAGGTTAGCCCCTTCGGCGACGGACACGAGCCCGAAGTTGACTTGTTGCAGCGGTTGCCAGTAGCAGGCTTTGGCAAACCCATCGGGGTTAGTGATGCAAGCTCCGTTGGCGGCCAGGCCGGTGCCCAGCTCGAAGGTTTCAACGATCTTGAATCGTTCCTTGCCCAGGACCGTTTTCACGCCGATGTCTTGGGGGCCGAATTGCACTCCGTCGCGGGGGCCAAAGTCGTCCTTGGTTTTGCGATCGATGAGCAGGAAGCGACTGTCGGTGAGCTGTCTGACTTTTTCTCGAATCTCCGCGGGCCTGAAGGCGGGGTTGGCCGGATCGGTGCCCATGCAGATGATGCCTCGCCATTCGCCTTTGTAGTCTTTCGGCTTGGTGTTCTCTGGCTGCGGAGCTTGCCATTCGGTCAGGCCGAGGTAGAACGCCTTCGCGTCCTCAACTTCAGGCAGCGAGGCGGCTTGGTAGATTCGTTCGCGGGGGAAAGTGCGCGGATCAGTCAGGTGAAAGTAGGTTGGTGAGCGGAGCATGAGATCGAACTCAAGCTCATCGTAGATCTGGGTGGCGGTTTTTCGGACTGCGCCCAAGAAGCCCAATTGCATGAACATCAGAATGACGGCAAAGCCAACGCCTGCCAGCGCAACGGCAGTGCGGACTTTGTTGTGGACGAGGTTTTTCCAGGCCAGCGGAGTTTTCACCATGAGTTCATTCCTATGGTGCTGACTGGAAGCGACGCAGCATGAAGGCGAGTCTTTTGAGTTCCTGGGGGCGTGACTTTCGTGAGAAGACGCGAAGCGGGGAGGGCTTTGGTTGTCAGGAAACGGCAGTGTTTTTTGATTCGTCGCTTTTCGATTCTTCGCTTTCAGTTTCGTCCTTGGTTTCCGTCGAGGCAGTCTTTTCGTTTTGCTCTAGGGCTTGGAACTCGACGGTGACCTGCAAGCCGATACGGTCGGCAGCTTCGGCGGTCATGGCTTCCAGGAGTTGCTTCTTTTTCGCCTCGTCCTCGACCTTGGGATCTAGAACGATCCGGACATCGACAACCGATCGGTCGCTGGGGGCCAGCGGATTCCGGTTGGTGAGTTCCGGGTTGCCGATCATGGAACTGATCAGATCAACTTTGCCTTCGAGTCCGTCCTTAAACTCTTTCCCAAACGAAGCGCTTCGGATCACCACGCGCTGACCTTCCTTGATCTGGGTGCGGTCGCCTTCGTAGACTTCGGCGATGCACACCATTTGGCTCAGGTCGGCGACTTGCAAGACAGGCAACTGCGTAATGAATTCGCCTTCGTCAACATGTTTTTTGAGAACTGTGAGCGGCGGGTCACCCGGATTGCCTGGGGCACGCAACTCAGACTTCCGCAACGTTTCCTCAGTGACCTCGATTTCGAGCTTTACCACATCAGCCGGATTCATTCCTGCGAGCTGCTCAATATTGCTTTCAGCGATCTTGAGACTTTCCTCTGCAGCTTTGATCGCAGCGTTAGCGGCTTTCTCGGCAGCGTTCAAACTGTAGGAAAGCGATAAGTACTCCGATTCAGCGCGGGCGACTTCATTTTCTTTTCGCTTGAGTTCGTGATCCGTGACGAGTTCAGGATCTTCCTGCTGCAAGTTACTGAGAAGCTGGACATCGAGCTTGGCGATCTCGACTGCTTTCTCTAATCCGCCGAGTTTGATCCGCTGTGCCGCTATCTCATCCAGCTTCGCCTCGGCCTCTGCTTTGCTCGCTTTTGCTTGCTGCACTTGAAGCATGGCAGCGGACTTGTCGTACTCATGTTTCTTGGAAGTTACCTCCTGCTTCTTGCGGAGGGCTTCAAGTTGTTTCTCACCTAGTGAATCGCTTGAGAGTGAGGCAAGGCGGCTACCGGGCTCAACCGTTTTGCCTTCCTGGACACCTTCGGCATATTCAATGACCTGTTCACCGGGGATTGCACTAATGGAGATGATTCCGCCCGCCGGTTGAAGTCTCCCGAGAGCGACGACTTCGCGTGGCCCGGGGGAGGTTGCCCCACTGGTCTTTGGGGGAGCCTTGGTTGTCTGATCGCAGCCTGTTCCTAAGAACAGGGCAAAAGATAGCACGCAGACGCAGGATCGCAGGCAGTATGGAAAGCTAAGAGGCGTCATTCTTATTGCGATCGCTGAGATGATAATTGGCTGTGACGACAAACTTCCTAGCCGGTGCTGATTGATGATCGGCCTGCCTACAAATGCTGCCGATCCACAAATTTAGGGTATGCGCAGGCCCACCGAAGGACTTTCCCACCCTAAATTAACTACTCCGTCTAGAATGAGCAGACCTAGCCGACATGTCAAGCAAACGACCGTGACGCAAGTCTTAGGCGCATCGTCACTTAAACGCAGTTTCGGCTTGCTCAGCGAGATAGTTGCGAATATCTCAGTTGAGGCTTGTGCCTGCTATTTGCCGCAAAACTGGTACAGCCATTCGCAACCGTCAACTTCGTTATGAACGGTCGGCTCATTGGGAATCGCCGCTCTCACGCTGATCGGGTTAAAGCGTCAGATGCGGAGCGGTCTCTAGTGTGGCTACGATCCGGTATTGGGTGTTCGCAACCGGTTATGTCCACCTGACTTCTGCACAATCACTCTCAAGCAATTCAAGATGCGACTCTGGTCACTAAAACCGCCGAGCGATAAGCAGATTCGAGAGTTTTTCACGCAGCAGGCTGACCAGCCCGTTTCTTATTTCGAGTCGTCCCCCTTAGACAAGCAACCGCCTGAGGGGTTTGTGCTGGATGATAATCGGGTATTTCTTGGGAGCGGTGAACAGGCTTTTCAGCACGCTTGCGATGCACTCCGGCGTTGGGAAATGTACCCGCAGGGATGGATAAAGCTCGTACCTCACCGGCCGATTCTGCAGGCTGGTGCCGTCGTGATGATTGTCGCGAAGGCTCACGGGGTGTATTGGAAGAGCGCTTGCCGGGTCGTCGAAACTTTCGATCAGCAATACCCCGCCCCGTTGTCGGCAACTGGGCACTGCCTCCAGTCCTTCGGTTTTGTCTATGCAACGCTGCCTGGACATGTTGAATGCGGGCAGGAACGATTTTTGATCGTTCGCGACGCGAAAGATCAAGTTTGGTATGAGATTCGTGCGTTTTCTAAGCCTCAACATTGGCTAGCAAAGATTGCCTATCCGCTGGTCCGTCGATTCCAAAAGCGATTCTTTGCCGAGTCGATGTCTCGAATGGTTGCCGCCGTGGAAAAGGCAGGACCCCAGCACGGGGCAGCGACTACCCGGTCTGCGGCGAAAGGCTCGCCGATAGTGTTCTCAAACCGTCAGTAGGCCGTATTGGCGAGCTTCGTTAGCGAACACTTCGTCGTTGCCTGGCGTATCTGACCTGTACTCTCGGTGCGAGATTCGACACACTATCGTACAAGAGATGCCTGTATTGAGGTGATCGAGGTTTTTTCTAGGGAAGTCTCTTTAGGAACGGGTTTTTAGGAACGGGGCCTGCTAGCCATGAAACGACTCTCTGCTTTTATCATGGGAATGGTGGTTGGCGGTGCGTTGCTCTACATGGCGTTGCACTACCACTTGCTCAGGGCACAGGATGGAATGCACCTCGTCCCTAAGGCGGAAACTTCTTTGGCCGCTACCTACGTCGATATCCGTCAGTTTGGGCCTCGTGATTGGGCGAATCATCCCAAGCTTGCAGCAGCCTTGTTTGAATCGGGACAAGAAGATCTGATGAACTCGGCGATCGACGGCGCACTCCAAAACGGCATTGATCGGTTGCTGGGCGATCCGCAGAATCGCTAGAACCGCACGGACTAGCACGACTAGTCTCTGCGGAACTTCTCATGCTTGCCGTAAATAACGGGTTCTTCCTTACCGACGTTCGCTGCGTCAGAATTCGCGCAACAGTCACGTGAATCGAGTTGTTGGTTTTCTTCGGCTCAAGGATTCGATAATTCTCTTAGCGACCGTTTCGTCTGTCGCGCTGGCATGCGCTCCGAGGAGACGTGCAGCCTAGCGGCGTGGTCATCGAGTCGCGATTCGCTTTCCTCCCCAGCGATCTTTGTTAGGCAGGTACCGTGGAATTCAATCGTAATCAGTGGTTCTTTATCGGAATCTTCGTCTTGCTGTTGGGCATCCAGTTCCGCATGGTGACGGAGTACGTGCTCAACTCAGAGACGACGCAGTTTCTCGCTGAGCGTGCCGGCTCCGATGCTGATGCGGCGAATTTCAATCTGGCGACCGACATGGGCGCTTCGCCGCAGAAAGTTGTACGGCCACCCGATTGGCTCGGTTGGTGTACGATTTCGGTCGGCGCCGTCTTCGTGTTGCAGAGCCTTGCGATGAGAAAGCCGGGTGGATGATGATCCTTGTAAATAAGAAACACCTGGCGTACTTTCCCCCTGGGCGAACAGCATTGGTGCTGCTGGGGATGTTGGTCCTCCTGCTAAGCTGGCCCCCCGCTGCGCAGGTTCAAGGGAAGACCGGACCTTCGACAGAAAGCTTGCGATCAGAAGTTAGTCAAGCGGGCACGGACAGCAATAACAGTGGCAAATCGTTTCGCCTACGAGAAGGGACCAAAATCGAAAGCCGACTGGGGCGTTTCGAGCACAAGAGCCAATCGGCCACTTTCCGTACCGAAGATGGCTTGGTGTTCGGCAGCCTGCCGAATCTGAATTTGCAACGGATTCTTGAAACGCTCAAAACAGCTGACAAGCCGGAAACCATGTGGTGGAGCGTCAGCGGAATCGTGACCGAGTTTGGTGGGAAGAATCACCTGCTCATTACCAGGGCCGTCTACAAGGCTAGGGTCATTACGCCGTCCAGCGAGTCCGTGATTCCGTAGTCTCGCTCTCGTGTCATTTCGAGCCCCCGTTTCAGGCCACTTCCCTTTTCTCAGCTGTGAAGATCACTTCTCGCCTAGTCGATGGTGATTCGCTAGAATTAGGTACGTTCATAGGCCCCGGAACATCCCTTCAACAATAGCGGAAACGAAGCGAGTTATGGCAACCACGAAACGAATTGAGGTTAGCGAGTCTGCGTCCGTAACGGTCGTGCGGTTCAAGGATTCGAAGATCATCGACCCCGAAGCGATTCAGGAGTTAGGTTCCGAACTCTTCGACCTGATCGAGCGGGATAACAAGGAAAAACTTCTCCTAAACTTTGCCGACGTCGAGTTCCTTTCCAGCGCAGCACTAGGCAAGTTGATCACTTTCGAAAAGAAGGCCAAGCGATCTGGCGCACGGCTCGTGCTGACGAATATCTCCCCCGAGATTTTCCAAGTCTTTGCAATCACGAATCTCGACAAGTTGTTCGAAATCAAAGATACCGAAGCGGATGGACTGGCAGTTCTCTAGAATCTGAAGTCTGTATTCTCCCAGGTTGGCACCTCACGATTCGAAATCGCTTGCGATCTCCATGTCCGCGGAACACGACGCACGAACGCTGCAAACAACTTTGCCAAGTTCCCTTGATAGCTATCACGGGTTCGTGCAAAAGGTGCTTGATGAGTTAGAGGCCCTGGGCTGGCCCGGCACGCCCGACTTGTTTGCCATCCACATGGCCCTCGAAGAATCCATCAGCAATGCTATCCGCCACGGCAACAAAGAAGATGCTGGCAAAAAAGTCGAAGTCGAGTGCCGAATTAGCCCGAACGAGTTCTGGGCAAAAATCTGCGACGAGGGCGACGGCTTCTGCCCCGACGATGTCCCCGATTGCCGAGAAGAAGACCGCCTCGAAGTGCCAGGAGGCAGGGGGTTGGCTCTAATCAAGGCTTACATGACGCGAATGGAATATAACGACTGCGGCAATTGCGTAACGCTCGTGAAAGAGCGGGGGGAGCAGCCAAAGTCGGCCTGATAGCCGATTTCTAGCGGGACCTTCGCGAACCGACTCACCCTTGCTCTGGTCCGTTTTGTGGAGTATTTTTAGAGGTCTGAGAGGATATTCCCCTGTAGCTCAGTTGTCCATGATTTCAAAACTTGGGCAAGTCCCGACGCGTCTGGACTAACCGCTTTGTCTGCAGTAGAAAACAATCCGATCCCCTGTAGCTCAGTTGGTAGAGCAAGCGGCTGTTAACCGCTTTGTCGTAGGTTCGAGTCCTACCGGGGGAGCTAGGCCGTTCTGCGAGAAATCGCAGGACGGTGCCAGCTTCTGCAAAACGCTATTAAAACCAGCCGTTATTTCGCTCCCCTGCAGGGTCTCTCAGGTCGTTACTTATCACTGGCCACTGCTCGGTAACTCTTTCAGGTTCTTCTCCGCCTAAGATCGTATCAATTCCGCGTACTTCCTTAAGCGCAGCGAATTAAGTGCTGTCCGAATATCTCTGGGCGACGGGATAGAGCGGTGCTATGTCTTGAGACTGGCATAATCTCGCCTATTTCTATTCTCAATAAATCCTTACGTTATTGATTCTCTACTTGGAGGTAGACGGTCAGACTTTAAGTCGGGGCCCAAAGGCAAGTTTTCAATAGGAAAACAGTGAAATGGGCAAGGGAATTCTCAACGTATTTTGTGTTCTAGCTATTTTGGTTCTCTCACTATTGAATAGCAATTTGAATGCTCAGACCCTGCCTTCGGGTGTCCTCAGTGTGCCCGAGGATATAGCTTCAATAGGCGATTCGGCGTCTATTGGCTCTGACACAACTTTATACCTACGCGCTGGTGGCGTTATCGGCAAGCGTTTCGACGCAGGGAATAATGATGGGTCTAGCACCAATGTCGAAGTTAATATCTCGGGAGGTGCGGTAGACGATTTCTTTACTGCAAACTACGGCAGCGTGATAAACATCTCCGGCGGAACGCTCGGTCGTTCCGTTCGCGCCGGTGGAGTCCCAACTTCTTCGGAGAGAACCGTTGAGATGAACATTTCGGGAGGGACTTTCGGAGGATCTTTTTCTGCTAGACCTGGGAGCTTCGTAAGCGTTTCCAACGGTGAGTTTGACAACGATTTTCAAGCCTTTACCGGGAGCAAGGTAACCTTATCAGGCGGAGATTTTGGAGACGATTTTGAGGCCCATAGAGGAAGTCGCGTAAACATCTCAGGGGGCAATTTTGGTCTGGGATTCTATGCTCAAACGGACAGCGAGGTAAACATTTCCGGAGGGACTTTTTCCAGGAAGTTTTATGCGTCCACTGACAGCGCTGTGAATCTTTTCGGAGGAGAGTTTCTGATAAACGGTCGGACCCCGGCTTCCACACAGATTACTCTTTCAAGTTTAGACGTGTTGAGCGGGACGCTGGAGGATGGTTCCCCCTTCATCTTTTCTCAGTTAGGAAACTTCTCGGACAGGCTTAACGCAGTCAGCCTCGTTTCCAGGCCCCTACCAACTCTAAGCACGGTTCCCATAGCTGTAAGCAGCAACAATGCTCCCGCTGGATTAAGACCTGGCCAGAGTCTTATGCTCGCGGAAGGAGGAGTCTTGCCAAGGGATTTTTCGGCAACTAATGCGAAAATCATGGTTAACGGGGGCACTGCTGATTGGATGGAGGTTACGGGAACTCGTTTGGATATACTTGGAGGAAACGTCGGCAGTTTTCTGTATGCCTCCTACGGTAGCGAAGTAAATCTTTCCGGAGGAACTATAGGGGCTCGTTTCAAATCGCAAGGAAGCATTGTGAACATTTCCTCTGGCAGCATCGGAGATTCGTCGGACATTGAAAACGGAAGCAAGCTGAATATGTCTGGCGGTTCTATTGGCGAGCGACTAAGCGTTCAATCAGGTAGCGTAGTGAGCATCACTGGAGGGAAGATCGGCAATAAACTCAACGTTGAGGCTGATACAGTGATAGAAATCTCAGGCGGCGAAATCGGCGATGAATTTCTTGCAGGACCGGGTAGCCAGGTATCAATATCGGGCGGTTTCATAGGAGATAAATCTAGACTCATAACCAACACGCAGGTATCTGGAGGGACGTTTGGTCAGCAAGCTCGGGTCCGCGGCGTACTCTATGGGGACAACTTTCTGATTAATGGCGAACCTCCTACCAGGGATAGCCTCTATACGCCCCGATATGGCACTCTCACGGGCACGCTGAAGGACGGATCGCCGTTCATATTCTCTGAGTACAACTCTGACGACATTAGCAGTGTTGGCTTTGTCATAACCCCTATCCCGCCAGCTGACATGACGCCGATAACTATTAGTCGTGGAGTTGGTCCCAATGGGTTACGGCGTGGGCAAAACCTTACTTTGGACAGCGAGGGAATTCTCCATAAGAACTTCGCCGCAGTAGGGGCGACCCTCAAGATTCACGGAGGCACAGCGGAAAGGCTAGAAGTAGTAGAGTCTAAGTTAGAGATAGCTGGTGGAAATGTCGCGCTAGGGTTCAGCGCCTTTGGAGGCAGTGAGGTCCATGTATCCTCGGGGAAAGTGGGGGACCATTCAAAAAGCTACGATAGCGAAATCGAAATCTCAGGGGGATTCGTTGGAGATTACTATGTTGCAGGATCGGGCAGTAATGTGAACATCTCCGGCGGCGTAGTGGGCGGAGCTTTCCTGGCGGAGATTGGCAGCTCGGTTGCCATATCTGGCGGCACAGTTGGTGATGCGTTCTCGGGTTCCCGAGATACCGTTCGACTATCTGGTGGAACAGTAGGACGTAAATTTCAACCAGGGAGTGCAACAATTCTTGGTGGCGAATTCGTGCTAAACGGAATTCCACTTAGTGATTCTACGATCACTCAAACGCACCATGACATCTTGACCGGTACATTAGAAGATGGCTCCCCCTTTATATTCTCGGGTGCCCAAAATTCATTCACTTCTTTCATCGACTATCTCTATGATACGAACTTGGTCAATACTAGTGTTCCGCCAGTGGATATGTCTCCAATGATTATTGACGGAACAGATGCTCCGAATGGTTTGCGAGCTGGACAAACGCTTACGGTGAAAGAAGGTGGGGTCTTAGGAAACAACTTTGCAGCCGTTGATGCAACGCTCAATGTCGAGGCAGGTCTAGTAGAGCGGCTTGAGGTAGTCCGCTCCAAGGTGACCATATCAGGCGGCAGCGTTGGCGCGTCGTTTCACATACTGCCAGAAAGCGAAGTTACCATTTCTGGCGGCACTATCGGGCGGGTGTTCAAGATATTCGGAAGCGTGATGAATATATACGGGGGAGTTACTGAAGCTCGTGGCGAGGCAGATTCAGCTAGTATCGTCAATGTTGTAGGCGGCACTCTTGGCCGACAATTCATGGCTTACGGCAGCGAAGTGAATATTATGGGCGGGGTCGTGGAACCCTATTTTCAAGCCGATGATGGTAGCGAAGTCTATATCTCAGGAGGGATAGTCGAAGAGGGGTTTTCTGCTCATTGGAACACCGTTGTGAATATAACTGGCGGTAGGGTTGTCGAGTATTTTCAAGCAAAGTCTGGTAGTGAAGTCAACATCTCTGGAGGCAGTATTGGCCCCAGATTCATAGCCGACCGAAACAGCACCGTAAATATTTCAGGAGGGCATTTGGAAGACGATATCTTCGCCCTTTCTGGGGCCACCATCAACATTAGCGGCAGCCATTTCCAACTAAATGGCGTCCCCATCCATTCACTGGCATACCGACAGAAACTGGTGCTTGCAGAACGAGACGTGATACTCTCGGGGCTTCTCGAAGACGGTTCGCCCTTCAGCTACGGGCTCTACACTCAAGAGAATCAAGCATCTAGCTACTTTGCGAGTAACGTTACGCTGACAGTTACGTTAGTGCCCGAGCCACATGCTTCTCTTGCCGCTTTCTTCACTTTAGCAGCTCTATCTGGCCTGAGAGTTCGGGCTGATCAACGAAAAGTTTTTGGTGGTTGAGTACAAGGGACAACAAGCGGGCAATCCCGAAGAAGAGAAAAAACGCCAAGTCGGCCAAATGTGGGAGGCGAAAGCGCCCGAGCATCTGGCTTTCGTCTGGGCGACCAAAGAGGACTGGCAGGAAAAAATCCGCGCGGCGATCGAACGACTCATGCAGCCTGCGAAGACGACCACCTGAGAACCGCTAGTCGAAGTCCGGGTAGCTTTGTCAACTTGATCGTTTTCTGATGATAGAATCCTGCAATGAAATCCTATCTGCTTGCTGAGGTTCTGATGAAACCCTTTTGCTTGCTCGTTGCTTTGTTACCGTTTGCCCTCGGCTGTGGCCCCAGCCTGTCCGACAAACGCACGGTAACCTTGGAAGTGGGCGAGATCGTGGCGATCACGGTTGATGCCGTGGGGAAGGAACGCACGATCAAGGTTGCGGCGACTTCGACGGGTGGGTCGATTGACTTGCATGTCTATCTCAAGGCAGACGAACAGGCGATTGAGCGGATGATTACGCTCGGCAAGCCGCCTGAAAACCTGCTGGGGGTCGAGGAGGCGGCCGAGGTGATTGCTTTCGACGTGAAAGTGCCCGCAGATAAAGAAGCCGTGGTGCGATTGCAGTCGGCAAGTCGCGAGACCGCTGAAGTTTCCGTGGAGATTACTGCGGAATAGCAGCCTTCTCGGTCTGGCCTGCCTTTACTTCGTGAATCGCGTACAGATGCGTATCGGTCCGCACGATGAGTTCCCCTTCAGCGACCGCGGGTGAAGCCATGTGCTGACCGTCGAGTTGGTTGCGAGCGAGTACTTTCGGTTTGTTTTCGGTAGAGAAGACTGTGGTCTCTCCTTCGCGGCTGAAGAAGTAGATCGCGTCGCCAACGAGAAGTGGCGAAGCGGAGTAGCCGCCACCTAGTCGCTTCGACCAAAGTGGTTCCCCGGTTTCGGCGCTGAGGCATTGGGCGACGCCCATGTCGGTCACAGTATAGATGCGGTCGTTATGAAGTAGGGGCGAAGATTGAGTTGGCGCTTTGCGCTGGTTCTTCCATAGAACGTGCGAGTCGGTTACGTCCCCTTGGCCATCGGTGCGGATGGCGAAGATCCCCTTCCCGGTGAATCCGGAAGGGCAGTAGATGGTTTGTTCATCAGCAACCGGTCGTGGCACGACGGAGAAGCCGTGCCCGTGGTCGACGCGCCAGATTTCGCTCCCATCTTTAGGGGCGTAGGAAACGAACCACTGCGCGCCCGTGATGACGATCTGTTTCTTTCCGTGGTGGTCGATAACCAAGGGCGTGCAGTAGGACTTTCTGAAGTCGGGTTCTTGATCGCGAATCGGTGGGCGGTCAACGTTCCAGGCGATTTCGCCAGAGAGCTTATCGACCGCGACGATGAACTGCTTGTCGGCACCGTCACAGGTGAGGATCAACAGATCGTCGCACACAACGGGCGAGCTGCCTGGCCCGACGAAGTGTTCGATTTCGAAGGCCTTTTTCCAAAGGATGCTGAGGTCTTCCGTGTTGAGGCAAACCGTGCCGTACCTTCCAAAGTGGCAGTAGAGTCTGCCCGGCTCGATAACGGGGGTTGGTGAGGCGTAACTGTTTAGGGAATGGATCGCCTTCGGTTGGGCAACCTCGATGAGTTCGACATTGTGAAGCAGCTCGCCGGTTTGACGATCAACGCAGACGGCTCGGAGTGAAAGGCGACCCGAGAGTTCTAAGTCACTACCGATCGACTTGTGTTGCTTCGCAGCTTCTTGAAGTTCCGTGGGGTCGCCAGGAGTTTCGACGGCGGTCGTCATCCATATATGATTGCCCAAGACGACGGGCGAGGACCATCCGCGACCGGGGATAGCGGTTTTGAAACGGACGTTCTCGGTTTCACTCCAGGTCAGGGGGGTAGACTCGTCTGCGGCGATGCCTTGGCCGGTGGGGCCGCGGAATTCGGGCCAGTAAGGTTCGTTAGCAGAAGCTGATGAAGCGAAGAGAACGAAAAAGATAGCTAGGGATTTCATGGAAAGTGCTTTCAAAATCAGATGCACTGCAACGGGTGGCTGGGGACAGCTTGAGGCTGCCCCCAGTAGAATAACACAGAGGATTTAAGCGACTGGGGGCTCGCGGGGCTCGTCCCCAGCCACCCGATACCCGAACTATTTCTAATCTTGGTTTTGCCGCAGGCGAATGATTTCTTCCAACTTGGCGACAACTTCTTCTGGCGTCAGCCCATCGGTCATGACGGTAATCGAATCCTCTGCCAAAGCGAGACCGCCGTATTTGCGCTGGCAGTCTTGTTCGTCCCGGCGACGTTGTTTTTCCAGAACTCCTTCGTAGTCGACTTGCTCACCACGGCTGAGTAGATCCTCGTACCGTCGCTGGGCTCGTGCTGTTTCGCTGGCGGTAAGAAAGATTTTGCACTCGGCATCTGGGAAGACCACGGTTGCTTGGTCGCGTCCTTCAGTGACAATACCGCTCCCAGCTACGGCCGCTTGTTCGGCGAATTCACGTTGTAATTTGGTGAGGTGCTCGCGCACAGCGAGATTGTCTGCCGCGTGACGCACTAGAGAGGTGATTTCGAAGGTTCGGATTTCTTTAGTGACGTCTTTGCCGTCGAGCAGGACTTTGGTTCCGTCGAGCTGAAGCTCGACCGCCAGGGCGACTTGTGCGAGGGCGGTTTCGTCTGCGAGATCGATTCCTTTTTCATGGGCGGCTAGGGTGATGGCTCGGTACATGGCCCCCGTGTCGAGGAAGCGGAAGCCGAGTCGACGTGCCAGGTCAGCTGCAGCAGTGCTTTTCCCAGAGCCAGCCGGCCCGTCGATGGTAACGATCATGCGGATTCTGAGGGGGACAGTCGGCAGGGGCGGTAAGCGGTCGTCACGAACGCTTTTGAGAGGTGTCGGACGGAAGCCGCCTCGTTACACAGGCGTTACGTCGCGTTGATAGCCCTTTATCGGCGGAAACCGGCCCGCCTGCAAGCGGCACCTTTGTGTCTGACGACTTGTGACGTAACTCGAAGCCGATTCTATACATTGGTCGTTTCTTGACTAGAATGGAGCTACTTGCCGAAGTCCTGGGAAAATTTGACAGTCCAGCCCCAATCTCGATAATTCTCTAAGAGAGAAGCAGAGGCACGGGGGGCGGTAGCATAGGCTCATCTTCCAATCGCTACCGGCAAGTAACGGAAGCCACCGACTGTGAGTCGGCATCGAAGGTCTTGGACGAAGACGTTTGCGCCGCTCAATGGTCTGTTGAATCGATACGTCGTCGGAACAGAGGAAATCTAAGATGGCCAAGGGCAACGCGGTCTGGGGAATTGACATAGGGCAAACAGCGCTAAAGGCGTTGAAGTGCCGTCCTCACGAAACTGAGGAGCAGCAGCTCGTCGTGGAGTCTTTCGACTTCATCGAATACGAGAAGATTCTCACTCAGCCTGAGGCGGATGCTGAAGCGTTGGTGAAGGATGCGCTCGAGCAGTTTCTTTCGCGAAACGATCTGGCCGGCGATCAGGTCGCGATCTCCGTTCCCGGCCAGAGCGGCTTGGCAAGATTCATCAAATTGCCCCCTGTGGAATCGAAAAAGATTCCTGACATCGTCAAGTACGAAGCACGCCAACAGATTCCATTCTCATTGGAAGATGTGGTTTGGGACTATCAGCAGCTCACTGGTGGCAGCGAGGAAGATGGCTTTGCTTTGGAGCCTGAGGTCGGCCTGTTCGCCATGAAGCGAGATCAAGTGGCTCGCGCGCTTAAGCCGCTTGAAGAAGCGGGTATCGATGTTGACTACATCCAGCTCGCGCCCTTGGCCGTTTACAATTACGTTTGCTTCGATCGGCTCGGAGACCTCCGCAGCCAGTCCTACAACCCCGAGGACCCACCACCCTCGACGGTGGTGATTGCGATCGGTACTGATACTACTGACCTTGTGGTAACAAATGGCTATCGGGTTTGGCAACGGAATATCCCCATTGGCGGAAGCCACTTCACGCGCGCTTTAAGTAAGGAATTGAAGCTCACCTTCGCAAAAGCGGAGCACATGAAACGCAACGCGACGAAGGCGGACGATCCGAAAGCCGTCTTCCAAGCGATGCGGCCCGTGTTTAGTGACCTGCTGGCTGAGATCCAGCGCTCGCTCGGGTATTTTAAGAGCATCGACAAGTCTGCCAAAATTGGGGACGTGATTGCTCTGGGTAATGCCGTCAAGCTACCCGGCTTGCAACGCTATTTGGCCCAGAACCTTGAACAGCCGGTCAACGCCGTCGAGGAGTTTGCAAACCTCTCTGCGGGCAGCGTCTCTGGCACGGCGACTTACAAAGAGAATATTCTCTCGTTTGCTCCCGCCTATGGTCTGTGCGTTCAGGCAATGAACAAAGCAGAGATCGGGACCAATCTGCTGCCCGAAGAAATCGTGCGGACGCGTCTTATCCGGGCCAAGAAACCTTGGATGGTTGCTGGCGCCGCCGCAATTCTCGCTGGATTGACGTTTAACTACTTTACGCACGTCTCCGCATGGGCAGAGACAAAAACCGACGCCATGACCAAAGCGTTGGGCGACGCGGATCGAGTCGCTCAGAAGGCGGGTGGGTTTGAGAGTGAACGCAGTGCAACACGTACCGCGTTTGAGGAGATTCAGACGCTTAACGATGACCTGGTCAGCAATGTTGAAGGACGCTTGGCATGGCTCGAGTTAACGAAGGCCATCAATGCCGCCTTGCCACGTGACAAACGGCCAGTCGAAGAGCGAAAAGAGACCGCTGACGACATCATGTCACGTCAAGAGATCCACATCAAAGCGATGGATCAACAGTTCTTCGAGGATATTAACGCTGAGTGGTACGCCAACGTTGAGGAAGTCTACAAAGATGCTCGTTCTGGCGAGGCGGACGCTGAGGAGGCGGGTGACTCAGAAGAGGAAGCGGTCGAGGAAGACCTTGGCTACGACGACGAAGAGTCTGCCGGTAGTACCTTGGAGGGCTCTGGCTGGGTCGTCCAACTTACTTGCTATCACTACCACAATAAGCGCGATGGTCTTCAGCTTCTCGACTTTGTGAATGAGACGTTCGTGAAGAACTTGGAAGAAGCCACCGTGAAGCTACCCGACGGCCCCGGCGGAGAAGAGATCGATGTCCCCATTGCTGATCTTGGAATCAGCTACCCCTTCGTCTCGCATCAAAAACGCCTGATCAAGGAACTCAAAAACCCAGACGAAGCGCTGCTTGGTCCCGGCGGCAAGCCTCGTAGGACCACGGCTACCACAGAAGATGAGGATGAAGAAGGAGAAGAAGTCTCCAAAGATATCGAACTGCAGCGTTACGATTTTATCCTGCAGTTTGCTTGGACCCCCAAGACACGGGCTGAGCGAGAGGAGATTCGCAAGCAGCGTGAGATTGAAGAACAGGAAGCAGCTGAGGCTGAGGCCGCTGCGGAGTTAGACGAAGTTGCAGCGAACTAGGTTGTGAGTTCTTGCAGATCGTATTTATCTCAAAGAGCAGAAAACCAAGAGTGTATTAGCTATGGATCAAATAAGAGCTTTCTTTCGAGTCATGTGGCAGCAGCGGTTCTGGGTGCTGAGCATCACAGCGCTGATCGTCGCTTCACTATGCTGGATGCTTGCGGCTAGTGATATCGATAAGCAGTACCAAGCAGAGATCACGAAAGTGAAGGGTGGCTTTCAGAAAATCCAGCAGATCAACTCGACCCAGTTTCACGGGAATCCTGAGGTTAATGAGAAAGATCGCAAGCAGGCCCAGATACTCCGAAAGCGTGTTCTCAAACTGTGGGAAACACTCTACGAGAAGCAAAAAGAAGAAGCCCTCATCTGGCCTGAGGAAGATCTCAAAGCGAGGTTTGTCAACGAGATTAGCAACAAGCAGTTCGACGATAGCATCTCGCGAACCTCTCGTAATGTTTACTTCAACTACATCAAAGAGAACTTTGATGACCTGCTGACCATCGTCAAGGCGAAGGACGAGCGTAGTAGCACTGGCTCAAGAGGTGGTGGAGGTGAGTATGGCGGCGGCGAATACGGCGGTGGAGAGTATGGTGGCGGGGCCAGCTACACGCCAAGCTCACCCGACGAAGAAGACGATGACTACCTCGTCCGCTGGGTCGATCAGCAAGAAGTCGCTAACAAGATGGATTTCGAGAAAGCCCCTTCATCCCGCCAGATTTGGGTCACTCAAGAAGATCTGTGGGTTTATCAAACACTATTGAAGGTCGTGGCCAATACCAACCAAGCCAAAGGTGCCAATCGTCCCGACAATACGGCAATTCGTGCTATCTTGACTCTAAAGGTGGGCAAGGAGGCTGCCTCAAGCAAAGGAACTCAGGGAGGTATTCTCATGCCGGTCGCCCCCTCAGCCGGTGGAGGCGGTGAGTTTGGCGGTGAGTACGGCGGAGGCTATGGCGGCGGTGAAGCAGGAGGTTATGGTGGCGGCGAGTTCGGCGGTGAGTATGGTGGTGGTTACGGCGGAGAATTTGGCGGTGAATACGGGCGTGGCGGAGCGGGTGCCGATGACTCGACGTTACTGTCGGGACGTTACGTTGATGAAACGGGTACCCCGATTGAAGCCTCTGAGCCAAGTGAACTTGGAAAGACCTACCGCCGATTACCTGTGCGGATGGTCTTAGAAATGGACGAGCGTTGGATCCCCAAGGTGTTGGTCGAATGTGCCAATGCGACTCTTCCAGTAGAAGTCACTCGGTTACGCGTCAACCAGGATCAATCGGGTGAAGGTTTTGGCGGGACTTCTGGAGCCCGCGGCGGAGGGGGCGAGTATGGCGGCCGGGGTCAGAGCAGCTATAAAGGTGGGCTGCGTGATCTGTCGACCGTTGAAATCGAAGGTGTGGTCTCGATCTATTTCCCTCCGCAGCAGGAAGAGATTCCAAGCGTCGGAGGCGAGGAAGAGGAAGACCTATCCACGGCTGCTGCTGAGACGACGTTGAAATAGTTTTAGGTCAGAGGTAACTCCCCAAATTCGGAATGAGAGTTTCAAGATGAGTAAACAACTGAAAAGCGGCAATGCGATCGTCCGACTGTTACTCAAGCACGGCGAGAAAATCGTCATGCTAGGAATCCTCGCCTGCGCGGGGATGCTCGTCTGGTCCTCAATGGGCCGTGAGCGGCTCCCGGAAGCGAACTACCCTGACAAGCTTGAGAGCAATTCTCGACGGGCAGACCAACACGTTCAGAACATGAGCTGGGAGTCGTTCGACCCCGGGGAGCGGCTCGAAGCGAGCGCCGTCCCTCAGAGCTCGGGCGTGATGGATAAGATATCTGCCTCCGCATTTCCTAAGTTCAAGCACCCTTTAGAGCGTCCGGTGTTAGCGGCTGTCGGTTATCGGATGGACCCAACCTTGTTGGCCCCTATCGATTTGGAGGTGAATGCAGGCTCAGGCTTGTGGGCTTCAGCCGACGAAGACGAAATCCTGCGACGCCGGATTGAAGCCTGGAACAAGGCCAAGGAAGAGATACGCGAGAAGGAGCGTGCTAAAGAGAAAGCGGATCGGGACGCAAAGAAGAGTCCGCGTGGTGGGGGTGAGTATGGGGGAGGCGGCTACGGCGGAGAATTTGGGGGTGAGTATGGAGGCGGCGGTTATGGTGCCTCTGGAAGAGCCTCGACCGATCCCGATGGGGCCATTGTGGTGCGTCCCCGCGGTGGTCAGGTTCAGGGCTTCGAAACCATTAAAGAAACTTCCTGGGTTACCGTGCTGGCAAAAGTACCTTATGAAACACAAATGCAACTCTATCGCGATGCCTTGCAGAATGCCCGCGGTTATTCAGAGAAGTTGGATGCACCCCAATACTACGGCTACAAGGTTCAGCGAGCCGAGGTGATCAACGGCAAAACAGGCGAATGGCAAGACCTAGAAACGGTTAGCGATGCTTACATTCTGGAAATCCAAAAGGAATGGCCGCGTAATGCTCGACAACAGGAAGTTGCTGACAAGCGTTATGTGCACCCGATGCTGACCCACCCGTTACCTCCGATGGCGGTCCGCAGTTGGGGCGAGGACGTAACCCATTCTGACTTACCTTTGCCGAGCCTCGAGCCCATCATCGAAGAAAGTGCCGATGCTGAATCGAATGCGGAAGAAGGCGAGGTCGAACTTGATGCCTTCGGGAAGCCAATCGTTGACAAGTCGAAACGGAAGAAGGGTCGTGGCGCCTATGGGGGCGGTGAGTATGGTCGAGGTGGTTACGGTGGTGAATTCGGCGGTGAGTATGGTGGTGGTGGCGAGTATGGCGGGGGCTATGGAGGTGAATTTGGGGGTGGAGGCGAGTATGGCGGAGGTTACGGAGGTGAATTCGGAGGTGGCTACGGAGGCGAGTTCGGGGGTGAATATGGTGGCGGCCCGCCAACCTCTGCCGGGCCGCAAGAGTTGCCACAGTTTGTGTGGGATCAAAAGACCTCGGATCTGCTGTTCCGATACTTCGACAATACGGTCGTCCCTGGGCGGCGGTACCGCTACCGTGTGAAGTTTGCCCTTTATGACGTCAACGATGATCGCCCCGAGCGATTGCTCGACAAGACCGTTACGGAACG
This sequence comes from Lacipirellulaceae bacterium, assembly GCA_040218535.1. Taxonomy (NCBI): domain Bacteria; kingdom Pseudomonadati; phylum Planctomycetota; class Planctomycetia; order Pirellulales; family Lacipirellulaceae; species Lacipirellulaceae bacterium. The sequence goes on from JAVJRG010000005.1 coordinate 555,491, forward strand.
TCGTAAGGCGTTGTCGAAGGGTGCCCGTCGATTCCGCCTGACCGAGTGGAGCGAGCCGAGCCCTGTTGCCAGCGTCCCGCTGCCGGGTTTGATTTTTGTCGCTGGTGGTGAAGAGGCAAACAAGAGCAACTATAGCGACGAGCCGGAAGCGAAGCTCATTGTCAAAGCGCTCGATACAAAGTACGCCGCAGAAGTGGCCGTCTCGAAGTGGTTCCGCCGCGGAAGCGTGATCAACGTGCTGGACAATGCAGAGGTGATCTGGGCTTCAAAGTTCCAGCTCGAAGAGGGTGAGAAAGAGCCGAAGTTTCCGTTCTACACGGGGATGACGCTCGTCGACTTCTACGGTGGTGAACCCTTCACCAAGAAGAACGACAAGCTGACCCAGCCGACGCGCGCTCTGTTTATGGACGCCTCAGGAAGGCTCATCCGTCAGAGCGAACTCGACGATCTCGAACCCGTTGAGGAATTCAACGAGATCTTGGAATCGAAAGAATCGTCACAAGGGCGCGGCGGTGGCGGCTACGGCGGCGAGTATGGTGGTGAATTCGGTGGCGAGTACGGCGGGGGTGAGTTTTAGCCACGAATCGAACCGATTGAATAGCTTCACACGGTGGGTGCTTGCACCCACCGTGTGTTTTCTTTTGGGCTCGCCTTGATCAAGCGATTCTGTCCTGTCTGCATTGCTAGCGTTTGGGCGGTTCCTTGGATTTTTCTATTTGAGTCTAGCGACTGGCCTTGACCGCTCTTCGGCTGGCTAGTAATTATCCCACCCTTCTCGTAGGAATCTGCCCCGAAAATGCTTCGAGGCAGGCTCACAACTGCGGGTGGTTTGGGGCGTTCAGCCTAATTCACAAGGTTTTCTTGTGAGTTGCAGTGGATGCTTCAAACGGAAACTAGTAATTGATTCCGCTCAGGACGTCCTATTCGGCCAAAAGGATTTGGCTGAAACGAAGGGGCGTCTCGATAAGGAGAACTGAGTTGAAACGGACTTCAAACGTAATCGCTGCTGGTTTACTTGCACTGCTCACAGCTACGGCTGTTGGCCCTCTGGCGCTGGCCCAGGGTGGAAAAAGCAAGCTCGTGGTTCCTGAGAATCGCCAGCAATTAGACGCTTTAGTCAGCCAATCCCGAGCCGCTCTTAAGGCAGGTAACTTGGAGGAGGCGAACCGTCTGCTCACCGTTGCTGAACGCTCGGAGGTTCGTTATCCAAAGCTCCATTTTGGTGATACCGCGAAGAAGGTTCGCCAAGATTGGCTCAGAGTGACGGAGCAGGGAAGCAGCAAGCGACCTAGCTTTAATCCGTTGGCTGCGTTCAAACGACAGCCCGAGTCGCCGAAGCAAGATCCGTTTCTGGCCGGTACGACAGCCGCAGCCCAGCAGGTGAAGCTTCCCACTGAAATCAATGTGGTGAAACCTACAACAGTTGTTGAAGTGCCCGATGGCGAAACACAAATCATCGCTGGAGTGAAGCGCGATCTTACGAAAAGTGGTCGTGAAGCAAGTGACCATGCATTGCTGACAGCTCGCCAGGCACTGTCCGTGGGGGACTTGCCTCGTGCTCAGCAGTTCCTTGCTCATGCTCAACAGCAGCAGGTCGTCTATCAGGCGGATGAGGACTCGCCTGAACGCGTGCAAGCTTCGATCGACGAGTGTCGTCGGATCGCTCAGATTCGTAAAGCTGATCCACAGGGCGACTCTTGGCGGCACGCCTATGCGAAGTATTTAGTAGTTCAGTCTGAAGCACTCACCCATTGGGGCGATCTCGAAACGGCTGAGCGCACTGCCAGCGAAGCTGGACAGTTGAGCAATCAATTTGCTGCTAATGAAGTGGCACCTCAGGATGTACTGCAACAGATCGCGATGCTTCGCGAGCAAGCGAACTCGCAGACCGCTCGGGCAACGCAGCCCAGCCAAGTTGCGGCTCCAAACGCGATCAAGCAAGACAACGCAGTGACCCCAGCGGGTGCGGAAGTTCCGCAATCGTCTGGCGGAAACGTTCAATTGACGCAAGGAATCTCAGGAGGTTACGACGGGGAAGTGCTTCCTCTTCCGAAGCCAGCACCTGTCGATGCGAATGAACTGCTCAAGCAAGGTGAAGAGCTCTTGCGCAGCGGGCAGCGTGCCGCGGCATTGGATTCCTTCAAAGAGGCTTTTGAGAATAAGGACTCATTGGACCTCGTCAGCCAGCAGCGGTTGCAGGGCCACTTGCAGATGCTATCAGTTGCCCCGGCGGACAGCCGTGAGTTGCCTGCCCCTCAGGCTGGCGGCGGCCTGCTCGGCTCAGTGGATGATGAACGCTCCGTTTTGGCACGACAAATCTGGTCAGACGTGTCCAAGAAGCAATCCGAGGCGACGCGGATTCGCGAGCTCGATCCGCTCCGTTCGCGTGAACTGCTTATGGAAGCAACCAAGCTCGTTGAAGACTCGGGCCTTGATTCAAGGACTCAGGGACGGCTGCTTTCTAGCGTGAACAAGAATCTTGCTTCAACAGAGAAGTACATCAAGGACAACCAAGCAGAGATCGACCTCGAAGCGGCCAACCGTGCCGTGTTGGAGGAGAACGACCGTCGCAGCCGGATGAAGGTGGAAGTCGGTGAGCGAATTGCTGAACTGGTTGACCAGTTCAACAAGCTGAGCGATGAGCAACGTTTCGCCGAAGCTGAGGTCGTGGCAAACAAGTTGTACGAGATGGCCCCCAAAGAGTTGGTCGCCCAACAAGTTTGGCGGCAAGCGAAAACACGTCGTCGCGAAGACTTAAACCGCGAGATCATCGACAAGAGCGAGGAAGGATTCGCCGGGACGATGCTCGACATTCGTGGCGTCAGCGCTGATGCGATGGTCAACGCAACGCGTGACTATGGTTTCGGTCAGGACTGGGAACAGATTGCCAAGCGAAAGGGCTCAAGCGACTATACCTCGCGACGAAATGCTCGCGAGTTGGAGATTGAGCAGAAGCTGAAAACGGACGTTAGTGTTAGCTATAACGAAACTCCGCTCGCTTCGGTTATTGAGGGTCTGTCCGACCTAGCTGGGGTGAACATTCACCTTGATCCACTCGGCTTGAGCCAGCAGGCCGTACGATCGGATACACCAATTACGATTGATCTCAAGCGACAGGTGTCGCTCAAGAGCGCACTGCAACTGATCCTTGAGCCTCTCGGCCTGACTTACACGATCAAGGACGAAGTGCTGAAGATTACCAGCGAGGAAATTCGCGATGGTGATGTGATGGTCGAAACCTACAACGTGGCTGACCTGGTCATTCCCATCCCGAACTTTGTGCCAAGCACGAATATGGGACTCCAAGGTTTGATCAACGATGCCTATGCCGCGACGGCCATGACGGGCAATCTCGGCACGCCTGGCCCAATGGCGGGCTTGGTGGACAGTGGCGGAGTTGCGCCGGCCGCGGGACCGCTCGGACGTAATCAGCTTGGCCAAGCGAACTTCGGTGGCCCCGGTACGGGGAGTGTCTCTTCCCAAGGGAGCGGACCTCCGCTGGGTGGAGCTGCAAATGCTGACTTCGATTCGCTGATCGACTTGATCGTTTCGACCGTCGAGCACGATAGTTGGATGGAGAATGGTACGGGTGAAGGGGAGATTCAACCCTTCCCCACCAACCTCAGCTTGGTAATCAGCCAAACGCAGAGAGTCCACGAACAGATTCGCGATTTGCTTGAGCAACTGCGTCGTCAACAAGATTTGCAGGTGACGATCGAAGTACGGTTCATTCGGCTCTCGGATGAGTTCTTCGAGCGGATCGGAATCGATTTCGATTTTAACATCGAGGATAACATTCCCTTTGTCCCTGTGACGGAGGGTGCTGGGGCTCAAACCTCTTATGCCCCAGGCCAGCCAAGTTCTATCGTCGGTATTTCTGGAGCCAATGATGGCAACGCCGGACCCTTGTTCAACGTGGCTCTGGACACTGAGTTTCGTCAGGGATCGTTCACGCTCTCCAACCCTCAATTTGGAACACCGAGCGACTTCGCGACGTTTGGCTTCTCAATCCTGAGCGACATCGAGGCGTATTTCTTCATCACGGCCGCCCAGGGTGACCGTCGTGCGAACCAGCTCAACGCACCGAAGGTGACGCTTTTCAATGGACAACAGGCGATCGTTGTGGATACCGCGTTCGTGCCATTCGTGATTAGCGTGATTCCAGTGGTCGGTGAGTTTGCTGCTGCCCAGCAGCCGGTGATTGTGGTGCTCTCCGAGGGGACGATGATGACGGTGCAGGCAGTGGTTTCTGATGACCGGCGTTATGTCCGTCTCACCCTGGTGCCATTCTTCAGTCAGATTGGTGACGTGCAGACGTTCACTTTCGATGGTTCAGAAACCACGACGAACACCAGCAACACCACCGATGGTGACGATGATGGGAATAACGAGTCGGACGACAACTCTCAGCAAACCATCCGTAGCGGTACGACGGTCCAGTTGCCGACGTTCCAGGTGATCTCGGTAGCAACAACGGTAAGCGTCCCCGACGGTGGCACGGTGCTGCTTGGTGGTATCAAACGATTGCAGGAAGGTCGTAATGAGTTTGGCGTACCGTTGTTGAGTAAGGTGCCGTACTTAGATCGCTTGTTCCGTAACGTGGGTATCGGTCGCGAAACCGACAGCCTGATGATGATGGTCACGCCACACATCATTATTCAGGAGGAAGAGGAAGAACGACTGGGACTATCGTTCTAGCTTGAAGCTAGATCGATCTCGAGAATCTCAACGTCGCGCGGAGCCGGATTGGTTTCGTGCGACGTTTTTTTTAGTGGGCAGTAGGCAGTAGGCAGTAGGCAGTGAGTAGCCGGGGAGCTACGCCTCCCCAGGTGCAGCGGTATTCTCTAGGGCTGTGCGTGTTAGAATTACGTCAGAGCGCGGTACAAGTTCCCGCGGCGAAACAGTTCTCAACTACTAATGAGCCTAAACATGTCAGTACGTTTGATTCTTCTCTCCGCAGCACTGGTGATGCTCACTGGCGTGGCCATTGGTGCGTTCGGGGCCCATGGCTTAGGTAAGGCACTCGACCGACTAGGCCGTACAGACAACTTAGAGAAACGGGCCGAGTGGCTCGAAACTGGTGTGCGGTACCAACTCTATCACGGCCTAGCCCTGCTCGGGCTGGCCTGTTTAGCAATGCAATTCCCGCAAAGGCAATTGGGATTTGCTGCCATCGCTTTTTTGCTCGGCGTGGTGTTATTCAGCGGCTCGCTCTACGCGATGACCCTCGGACCGGAGCCTTGGAGAAAACTTGGGATGATCACGCCGATCGGTGGGCTGGCATTCCTCGTGGTGTGGGGGCGGTTGGCGTACTATGCTTGGACCAAGATCGAGGCTTGAAGCCGTGTTTTCCAAGAAAAGTCGACGTCAACTGGTTGCGACCTCGGCCATACGTGATGAATTTTCGATCCGTTTCGCTCGGTCGCTCATGGGTGGGGCACCATAACCCAGGGTACGATCACACTCGCTGGGGCTCGTGATGATCGAACCCTGGGCTATGTTGCGTAACGCCTTCGGCGTATTTGATTACTCGCGCGCTACAAAAGGTTTCAACGAAAAAACGCGACGTCGCAAGTTCTACCCACGACGCCGCGCTTTGCGAATAACACATCTTCTCGGTTTCAGAGAAACCAACTCATTCTGCTCAAGCGAGCTATACCGCTTGCAGAAACTCCAACTCCTTCGCGAGTCGCTTCCGAGCTACGTGCAAACGTCGTTTGATGGTTCCCAGCGGAGCGGCGAACTCGTCGCTCATTTCGTGCAAAGTGCGCCCCTTCAAGTAGAACGCAACCAAAGTGCTGCGATCCAACTTCGCCAGGCGGTTCAAGCCGTCGTGCAACTGGCCGACGCGTTCGTCGCCGAGCAGCGATTCCAAAGCGACGGAATCCTCGCCCACGACGCTCTCCAAAGTCTGAGGCTCAACAGCTACCGACTTCGGACGTCGAACGCTGCGGTTGATCGCTTGCCGAACGGCAATCGACTTCAACCAACCTGCGAAAGCCGCAGGCTCCTGCAACTGGTAGAGCTTCTGGAACGCCTTGATGAACACCTCTTGGGCGACTTCCTCGACGTCCGCGTGATCGCGAAGCCGCTGGTAGCAGACTCCGTACACCATGCGCTCGAACCGGCTGTACAGCTCGTTGAACGCGCCGTTGTCGTCCTCTTGCGAGAGGACGACCAACTCGGCGGTGTCTAATTCGCTGTAGTCAACAGGGATCGACTCAGGTGCAACGAAAGCGTTGGACTCTTCGGTAGCAAATTGGGGTTCTAATGATGCTTCAAATAAGGCAGTAGCCATGGTTCTCTCGAATCTGGCCCTTGAAAGCCCTCACTTGTGGAGGATGCTTTGGAAAGGCCGTGAAGTGTTCAGCAAAGGATCCGGTGGAGCAAAACCGTGGGTGCTAGCGAGTAGCACAGGTTCCGCTCAGTGGAGCGAAGCAAACCGATGTGAGTTAGGCGATTTCTCGCGGTAACTTGCGGCTTGCTAGCCGGCGGCGACGTGACGCTTGGCAAAGCGTTTTGTCTGGCCTTGTTTCGTGGCTGCATAACACAGTCCGCGATAACAGGTGGCCGTCGCCGGCGTCGTAATCGGGGATGCCGTTAACGTAGGCATTCCCAACCACATCGCGTGGAGTCGCGCCATCCAAGTGGACGCAGCTAGGGCATGCGCTAGCACCCCTAGCCGATCAACTAGGTGATCGACGACGACTCTTGCTGATTGGCCCAATACGGGCAGGCGCTGTGAAAAGCCACTGAGGGTCGAGTCATTGCGCACAATCAGCTTGGCACTGAAACCTGCGACGATGCCGCGGGCGATGATGTTGCCAAGGTTGCTGATATTTGTGATTGCAATACGCATAATGACCCTCGTGCGCTCTTAACGCCGTTCGAGAGAGTTTGGCAGTCTTTGCGAGGCATCGTTGCCTCGGGGAACAAAGGATCTGCACTGCTTCTAAGTGAAGTGTGTCAGGGGGAAACCGTCAGGTCAAGCGAAAGATGAACTGCGATCCTGAGCCTAAAGGACCAGATTTCCCACTGAACGCCCCTAAGACTACTACATCGGGCGTTGGGTTCGCGCGAATGGGAAGAAAAAAAGGGAAATCCTAGTTCGGACGCAAGTTATTACCGTGCAGTACTTTAAGGCAATATTTGCCGGGGCCATTGGCTCCGAAGGTGGCCTCGATCTACGCAGAGCGAACTAACTAAAGACCTTCTCAAGCAATTCATCGTCTAGCCACGTCTGGTTGGAGGACTCTGCTTCGCTTTCAGCGAGGGCTAGCTGATCGATAGCCACTGGTTCGGCCTGAAGGACCGAATCGGTAGTTCCGCCAGCGATCGCGAAGACCACTTCGAGTGGAGCATGATCTGCGGCGGGTTCTTGTTCAGATTCCTCGATGCTTGTTTGCAAGTGCATGGCCTGGGCCGCATCGAAGAGTTCGGCATCGAGTGACGGTGTTGCGATTGCAGCGAGACTACTTGCCACTGTGGTCGACGGCGAGGATTGTCCGTAGTTGTCTTGCCAGTCGGTGAGGTCGGTTGCGTCGTAGGGGTTTGAGAAACCGCTTTGCCACGTGAGGAAATCAAAACCATCGGTGTCGCCGTCACTGTCGAAGTCGCCGGTAGCTGTGGATTCGACCGCTTCGACGGCGAGGATCATCGAGCTGACACGTCCGCCGCTGTCTGGGAAAGTCACCGAAACCGTGTTGTTTGTCGCCAGCAGATCCATCGACACGGGGATTTCGATCATGCCGAAGAAGTCGTCGCGATTGGCTTGGTCGTAGCCCTTCCAGTCGACGGGAACGTCGACGTTCGTTCCGTTGACGGTGACGACGGGCGCTTTTGAACGATCGTGCTTGCGACCAATGCTCATACGCAAGATCCCTTCGCCCTCACTGGCGGTTTCGACGCCGTTGAAATTGAAGGTGATTGCTTGACTCGCATTAATCGATTGAAGGTGCGTCGAGGTGTAATACTTCTCCGAGTGGACCGTCTTGTTGAATTCGATCGGGGAATCGAAGTTGTAGACCAGCACCGCCGTTCCGCCCGTGTTGAGCGTGACGCTCTCGGGTGCCGTGGTTTGGTTGGTTTCCGTGTAAGTCGGCGTGCCGTTGATGGGGACTTCCATCTCCCGAATCTCGACGTTCTGCAAGCCGTCTAACCCGGAAAGGAAATTGAGATCGACGGTCTGTGTGTTGTCCGCCAGATTGTTGACGGCTACGTAAGCCGTGTTGCCATCGACAAACAGTTGAGCTTGAATGTCAGGGTCGGAAGTGTCGATCACCCCACGTTTGCCTTGGACGTCTTTCCAAAGGTCAAAGAAGTGGATGCGCCAGGTGTACTCGAAGGTTCCGTTACAGTTGCCACCGCTGTGATTGGCGAGCCTCCAAAGCGCCCCGCCGTAGGGCTCGCAATTATTGGCCGGGTTCAGGAACCACTCCGACTTGTCGGTGATGAACGGCACGCTGATCAGGACATCATCTTCCCGCTCCAGAAAATTGAAAAGCAGATGATTGATCGAGCGGAGGCTTTGGGCGGAGCGAAGGTCGCTGTAGGTGTCGCCGTAGCCCTGCTCAATCCCGCCGTACTCGGTGAGAGCATGCGGTTTGACGACGCCCCACTTCGCGTAGCTGTAGGTTTCGACCAGATCGAGAATGGCCTCCGAATTGCTCCCTGACCGGCGATTGTTCTGGCCCGTGACGTTCACACCGTCGTAAAGGTGCACCGAAAAAGCGTCCATATGGTCGCCGGCGACATCCATGAACATCTTCATCCGGGTGTCCCAGTGGCCAAAGTCCCAGAGCTCCATCGAAGGCCACGCGCTGGCGTACCCCACGACGTTCATGTTGGCCAAAGCGGGCGTGTTATCGACGGCTTCACCAATGGCGGCGTATAGCTCGGCCATCTTCTGACGCATCGCTGCTGTGCTGGGAGCATCGGAGAACTCAGAATCCCCGGCGTGCACAAACGGCTCGTTCATGGGCTCGTAGAACTCGGGGACGTCGTTGACGACGGTTGTGTAGTAGGTCGTCACCCAATCGGCAGCGGCTTGCACGTCGGTGTCCCAACGGAGGGCATCCCGTGGGTGACCAGTGTCTACCATTCGATAAACCGGTCGCACTGACTGATCCGAGGAAGGTGTGACGTTAGGATAAACGCCGACTTGCCCTGTTTGGTTTCTTGCATAGGGAAGGGGGCCCCAGAAACGACGCCCGAACTCGACATCGTATTCGTTTCGGAAGGCGGTGATTTGGGAATCAGAGCCTGCGCCAGAATGAAACGTGAAATACTTGTCGCGATCTAACTCCGAGACATCGCCCAGGAAACGCTGTGTTTCCAGATCGACGGAGACGGTCACCGGTTCGGCCGGTTCCGTTTCATCGATCGTGATCGAAAAGTCGAAGCTTACGCCATCTTGTCCCTTAGCAGAGCCAGCACCAGGTCCGTCTGGTCCGAGGCCGACGTAGATCGTATCTCCCGCGGTAAGGTTGCCCAACACGGTATCGAAACTTCCTGAGCTCGCTGGAGCGAGGCTCAACAACTGGGACACGGGTTCGCCATTAACATGGACTGAGACTTCGACGCCATCGCCGTACATGCCATTACGGGTAACCAGACTGTCGGTGATTTCGTAGTGCCCAGCCTCGGTTACGGTGTACGCGGCGATCGCGTAGCGATCAATTCCTCCCGAATCCGCTTCGTCCACGCCGGAGCCCGAGTGAGCGAAGGTTTCGCCCAAGTAGGGGAACTCAGTCGTCGCAGAAGGCCGGTAACGCCAAGCCTCGTGCGTCATCGCGGCGTAATTGGTTGGTGTGCCGAATTCGCCGCTGGCATTCCACAGATATTGCCAGTTGCCCGACGGGCTGGGGGCCGAATAGTCGTTGACGTAATCCGCGACGACAACGGCCAGCAAGTTGCGTGGTTCAAGTTGCTCGAATCCGTAGTGATTTTGCCGAGTTGAACGACGCTGTAGACGTCGACCAAGGTCTGTAAGTTGTGGCTTCATCCTGTTCCGTTAATTCAAATGAGAAAACCAAGGAAAAGACACGCTGAGGTGTGCATTCTCACTAGAATAATGTCTCCGGTGTTGAATAGGTGCCTTTCTCTTTGAATGACCTTATTGCCTAATTCACCGTGTTTCTCCTCGTCACTTGCGGTAATTTGTAGACAAAAAGAGGCAGGCCCGAAGCTAGGTCCGCTGCGAATCGATGATCGAAAGGTTTGCGAATTGTGACTTGGCGGTTCCAAGATATGGTGCCGCGAAACGAAACACGCTTTCATTCGCTACTCTTCAAGGAGATCTCCATTGGACGCTATTCGCATTAGCGACGTCACCAAGACCTACGGGGAACACACCGCGGTTTCGGATCTTTCGCTGACCGTGCCGCGGGGATCGCTGTACGGATTCATTGGACCCAACGGATCGGGTAAGACGACGACAATCCGGATGATCTTGAGAATCATCCAGCCGGATTGCGGATCACATTAGCACTCTAACTCTCGCGCTTCCGACGAATCCACCAGCACACGGGCAGTAGGGCACTGATTACCAGGCTCATGCCCCCGGGCTCGGGCACGGCGGCGAGTGGCGTTCCGCCGGGGCCGGTGGGGTGGACTTCTAGGGTGCCGTATTGGCCTGCAAAGACTCCCAGGTCCGCGGCGTCGGTGGTTTCGTCGCCGTTGGCGTCCCCCTCGCCCCGTTGCCACGCGAGGAAATCCTCACCATCGACGGCTCCGTCGAGATCGAAGTCCGCATCCTCGAAGTTTGCGGGGGCGGTGCTGGGATCAACGATGAGGACGCCAGCGTTGATCAGGTCTTCGACCGTGCCACTGAGCGTAGTATCGAGCAGTACCACGAGGCCTGTGAAATCCCCGCCCACATCGCCATCTTGGTTCACGAAGAGCCCGGGGTGAGTTGAGTTGTCTCCTGAGTCGGTGAACGTTCCGATCGAGACAAAATCGTTGATGTCATCGGTCGCCGGATCATACCCTTGAAGAATGCGTGAGAGGTCGAGCGTGTCAGCGTGTGTGCCGCTGGTCGTGAAATCGTTGACTAATTCTTCGAATTCGTCGAAGTGCGTGAAGACGATCGAGTTACTTCCATCGCCTGCATGAATCTCATCACGGCCTAAGCCAACATACAAGATGTTATTACCAACGCCGCCAGAGAGAACGTCATCCCCCGAGTTGCCAGCAAGCTCATCATCGCCTTCATCACCAGAGAGAAAATCGTTACCGGCATTCGCCCAAATGATGTCGTTCCCGTCGCCACCCAGAACGAAGATTAGGCCGTAGGTGAGGGAGTTGGAAGTCAGGTCGACCAGATCGTCACCCTCGCCCGCGTCGATAACTTCTGTCTGCCGCAGGCGCGCCGTGCTGGGGTCTTCGGCGAAGGGGCTTTGGAGATCATGGAGGAAAAAGGCGTCGCTGCCGTCAGTGAGCACAAGTGCGTCGCTGAAGTCGTCTCCCCCATCGTACAAATCGTACGTTTGATTGTAGCCCGCGAGCGATACCCGCTGCCCACCGTTACGAGGATTGGCCGGGTCGCCCGCATTGCGCGTGATGAAACTAGCCCCACGCTCTGCCGCGAAGTCGTTCCAAGTGTTATCTGCGTTGAAGTAAAGGTTGTCCGTGTCCGGGCCGCCATGCAACGCATCCACGCCAGCACCGGCGTTGAGGAAGTCGTTGCCCGCGTCGCCGTTTAACAGGTCGTTTCCCTCATGTCCGATAAGAAGGTCATTCCCATGACCGCCATATAGATCATCGTGACCACTAGCACCACTCAAGATGTCGTTGTCGTCCTCACCGCGAAGTTCATCATTGCCCGGCCCGCCGTTGATCTCATCGTCGCCGTCGCCGCCGAAGATGGTATCGTGGCAGGCATTCGCCCAAATAAGGTCGTTGCCATTGTTGCCAAGAATCGTCGTGTCGCCGTAACGCAGGGTCGGGTGCGACAGAATGATCACGTCGTTGCCATCACCACCTTCCATAATGTCAATCCAAGAGACGACTTGCTCTCCTTGATCGCTCGTCAATTGAAGGAAGTCACTTAGTGGAGTAAAGATAAGAGAATTATCGCGTGTGTCCCCGGTGTACTCCCCGCTGTTGACGTTGTAGAGCCCTTGAATCGAAATCTGTTCATTGGTGTAAGGGTTCTGCAGCGTCAGGTCGATTTGGGTTTCCGTGCCGTGAAAGCCAAAGATCGCGCTCGTATTTCCTACCACTGGGGGATCGGGCGCACCAGAATGATCACAAGGGTACTCGCCGGACATTGACGCGGCAGGATTGGTCGCGCGGCTGACGAAATCGAAGAGTGCGTGCTCCTCACGAGCCAAGTCAGCAGCAGAAGGAAGCGGCATCAGGAGGGGCCTTGCAGCAAGAGGAGGGTGGGCAGGACGAGCGATCCCGGGTGCGTTTATGTTAAGGCACAGCACCACGCCCCGCCAGAGTAGGGGGCAAAAATGTAGCCCTGTCGCTCCGCGACAGGAATCGCAGAAGCTGTGAGGAACTTCGCACCTCTATTCAATGATGTAAGTCTTTTGACGGCTTCAGCTTTCCTACCGCGGAGCGGTAGGGCTACTTGGGGTGTCGCTCCGCGACAGGAACTGTGGAAGCTGGGTGGGGCTTGGACGACCGCCTGGAAATCGGGCGTATCTGAAGGATGCTGCTTTCCTACCGCGGAGCGGTAGGGCTACGGTTTGCAGTGAACATAAACATATGTATACTTATTGGCATGAGCGATTGTTTGTGGCCGCTGCAAGTTTTTGACCCGGCGAGCGAGTTCACGGTGGTGGAGAGGAAACTACCGCATTGGGCGCAAGCAGGAACTGTCTGTTTCATGACTTGGAGGACGATCGACTCAATCCCCCGATCCGTATTAAGGCGTTGGCGCGCAGAACAAGACGATTGGTTGTGGGAGCGCCGCATCGACCCGCGGGCTTCTGATTGGAAGACGCAACTGAAACATTTGGATACTCGATTGCTCGGTGAGTTCACTCGCAAGTTTGCTCGACGTTGGCATCGGCATCTCGATAACTGTCATGGCGACTGTCTCTTGCGAGAGCCGTGTCTCGCCCGCATTGTGAGCGACAGTCTTCTCAAGTTTGATGGCGATCGCTATCAAGTGACTGATTTCATCGTCATGCCCAACCACGTTCATCTGCTTGCCTCCTTTGCTGATGCTGAGGCCATGCTGAAGCAGTGTGCCGGTTGGAAGCACTACCATGCGCGATTAATCAACAAACAGGTGGGACGGTCAGGGCATTTTTGGCAACAAGATGGCTTCGATCACTTGGTTCGCTCGGTCGAGCAGTACGAAGCCCTGCGTCGTTACATTGCCAGCAATGGTGATAAAGCCGGACTGAAGCCCGGCGAGTACCTGCACTTCACCAGTAGCCCTATCGCTCCGCGATAGGAAACGCAGAAGCTGAGTCGGGTATGGGCGACCGGCAGGTTTTGAGGTGTTTATGAAGGCTCCGGCTTTCCTACCGCGGAGCGGTAGGGCTACTTGTGGCTGCCCTCCGGGAAAAATTCGGGCATAATGTTGAGAGCCCGACATCGATGCCGGGGCTACGCCGTTTTCCCGACGCGAATTGACACGCCCTATGCCCGATCAAAATGAACCGTCGCCGCCGATTGCCCCCGCTTGGGACTTGCACAACAGGCCCGAGGCGCAAGAGCGATTGGCAGCGGAGTGCCCGCGGGTGCTGGCCGAGTTACGGCAAGCAAGTGAGCAGGAGCAGCTTGCGTTTTTGCTCGACACACGGGAGGTGCATCACCGGTTGTTCGAGCCGTTAACCTCGGCGGGTGAAGAGGAAATGGCCGGAACCTATCGGGGCGAGCCGGGGACGATTCTCGCTGAACGCCGCGCGGTGATCACTTACCCGGACACGCCGGGCTTAAAAGAATACGACGTCACCATGCATCCGCGTGATGTGGCTCGTTCCATGGACAATCTGAACGTACTGATCGAAACAACGTGGCAAGAGCGGCTGCCTGCAGAACGACACTTAACCGCTTGCGCGCGGATATTCGCGTTGGTCTGCCTGATTCACCCTTACGCCGAAGGCAATGGACACATTGCACGGCTGATGCTCACACTACTGGCAGAGCGGGGTGACATCGAAGTGAGCCCCGAGTGGACGATTCACCCGCGGCCTTACGACAACACGGTAGGTATCGCCCTGCAGAACTACCAGCATTACCCGGGGATGCTGGAGCAACTGCTGAAAGAATGGTTCGGCGTGTGGCGGGGGAATTACCCGCGATAATCCTCGTGGCACTGACTGCACGATTGCCCCACTCGCCCTGCCGCTTCGCGCGCCTTGGGGAAATCGCCTACGCTGGCTGCGTCACTAACTTCGCTGGCGCTGGTTTGCAGCGCGCGGGCGTATTCGAGATAACCGTCGTCGTCCCAGTAGTCGTATTCTTCGCGTTGGACGATTTCGCCGAGGGCGGAGAGCAGCTGGGCCTGTTGTTGGAGCTTTTCGTTTTCGCGTTTGAAGGCGCGTTCGTTGGCGAGCATCGGGCCGACGTTTTCTTGGGAGGTTTCCATCCAACGCATGAGCAGTTCGCGGTCGGCAAGTGTGCTCCACTTGGGAAGCTCAGCCGGTTCGATGGTAGGACGCTGGCCGCGGAGGAGGTCCTCAAGGTCTTGCTTGCGGAGTGTGGCATCGCGATAGCTTTGGTCCGTGGCGACTTTGCAATTCTCGGCTGTTTTGGCGAAGGCCATTCGCAGCCCGGTGGCTTCCTGCTGCCACCGTGGTTTTTTATCGTGTTCGGCGAGGATTCCAAACAGCACGGCCAGTTGGGCAAAGCTCTGACGGCACTCTTGAAAGCCGCCCGACTTGAAGCGGCTAGGGTTGGCCAACGGCGTGCGGAGGGTGTTGGCGACGCGTTTGATTTCTTGCGTGACCGTCTCCGCACTGATCCGCTGAGACCACGCGAAGCCTCCAGTGGCGGGTTGCTCACCGGCGGCGTTTTTCGAAGCTAATTGTGTGTTCGTAGTGTTTGCTGATGCCGGCCGTTCGCCGACGAGATGCTCGCGGGCGTCGTCGAAGAAGGCGTCGAGAACGTCGCGTGACCATACGGGAGGTTTGGCGCGTCTCGGGGGTTCCTTCGAATGTCCAAGACTTGGAACGAAGCATGCGAATACGAAATTAAAAGCCAAGGCGAATTTCATAGACAGTTTATTGGACTGAAGTTAAAGACTATTTCCGGAAGATGTGTCTTATTCTGGCGATTAGTGATTGTGGTTTCTTACAAGAGGAGTGGCTGACTGATCGCAAATCATAGAACGAGTCGATTTGGACTTCGAAGCCAAAGGATTCAAGCATGCCCTTCAAAGGGTCAGTGCCACCAAAGGGAAATGACCATGGATCATAGACCAATTTGCCTGCACCTTCGGTATATGATAGTGATACAAGTTCGTATTCGCCTGCAAGCAAGCAGTCTAGGATATCCTCAAGAGGCCAAGAAATCTCAGACGTGAGCAATTCTACTGCAGTTTCATCAAGTAAATCTAACCAAGCTGGATTGTCTACTAATTCGTGACGTTGACCGTCTTCGAGAGCTGGATTATCCGTTTTGACTTCTTGCAAGCGACTAAAGACACGAGCTAGGCAAGGAAATCGTTCGGCAGGACCGGTGAATTCAATTCGAAAGTCACACATCAATTGACTCTTGCTCAGATTCGCATGGTGCGTTGCGCTATCGCTCACGCGCCCTCAGCTTGTTCGATTCTCTAAACGCGGTTTTCAACGAACACGATCAACTGCCGAATAGCACCGAAATGATACGCGAGATGAACTGCTGATCCGATTGCTCCCGTCAGAGCGATGCGGTCCCATTCTCGCGGCTCTTGAACGGCGGCGATCCAATTTTGTGATTCCTTTTCTAGCTCCGCGACCAGGCTCTTCCACTCGTCCTCGTTGACGGTTTGTTTTTGCCAACTCGCGTTCCAGTCAGCGTCGGCAAAGGGGTTTTCTTCTCCCCCGGCCCAGCGGTTTAGGAGTGACAAGCCATAAACCAAATGATGCGTGTGGGAGGCGATTGAGTTTTGTCCGGGAGTTGGTTGCTGTGAGGCGACGGCGGCTGGCAGGTTCTTTAGTGTTTGAGAAAGCCCCAAGTCGCCGGGGTTGAGTATCCAGGAAGCATCGTCGGCAGGGCCGAACGACAGCTCTGTGAGGAGGTCGAGGAGGGCATGGAAAGTGAGGTCGGTGTTCATCGTCGGAAATTCTGCCTCTCGATTACTCCTAGATACTTGTCAACAAATGACGCGAATCTCACGAATCTTGTTCGCCATAAACCCATTCGTGAAGTTCGTGTCATTCGTTGACAAAACTCACGGGTGCCCAGCTCGCTCTCAATGGTGTATTTTGGGTGCTTTGCAGCGTCTCTTAAACATACACAATTCCCGTAGAAATAACATGAACGCCCAAGAAGCCCTTGCCGCCGCTGAGCAAGCCGTCGCAGACGAAAAGCTGACCGCTAGTGCCCTTGAAAACCTCAAGTGCTGGCTCACGGAGTCGCGGTATGCGGACTATGTCGATTCAATTTGCCAGCACGTGGCGGACGAGAAGTGGCAGAAGCTGGACGATGTGTTTTGGACCGTCATCCCGTTTGGCACGGGTGGTCGGCGGGGAACGATGTATGAGTTCGGCAGCAATGCGATTAACGAGCGGACCATTGGTGAGAGTGCCCAAGGGCTGGCGAACTACACAAAGGAGCATAATGAAGGTGGTGAACTTTCTTGTGCCATCGCCTACGATACGCGGCATCGGTCGGTGGAGTTTTCCAAGCTCTGCGCGGAAGTGATGGTCGCGGCGGGGTTCAAGGTCTATTACCTCCAGGGGCACCGCAGCACGCCGGAGTTGTCGTTCCTCGTGCGTTACAAAAACTGCTCGTGCGGCATCATGGTCACGGCAAGTCACAACCCGCCGAGTGACAATGCAGTGAAGGCGTACTGGTCAACCGGCGGACAGTTGCTGCCGCCGCATGACAAGGGCGTGATTGACAAAGTGATGAACGTGGAAACGATCGAGCGGACACCGTTTGACGAAGCGGTTGCCGCGGGCAAGATCGATATCTGCCAGGACGAAGTAGACGAGGCGTATATCTCAGCGGTTCTGAAACAGTCGACCGACGGACCGCGGGATTTGAAAGTCGTCTATTCGCCACTGCACGGCGTTGGAGCGACGGCGGTTTGCCCGGTGCTGGAGCGAGCCGGCTTTCAGGACGTGGAAGTCTACGGCCCGCACGCCGAGCCGAGCGGCGATTTCCCCAACGTCCCGGGGCATGTTTCTAATCCGGAGCGGCCCGTGGTTTTCGATGAGATCGTCGAGCATTGCAAACAGGTCGGTGCCGATCTGGCCGTGGCGAGCGATCCTGATTGTGACCGGATTGGTTGCTCAGCACCGCTCACCACAGCAGAAGATTCGGACTGGGATATTCTCACGGGTAATCAGATCGGGGCGTTGCTTGCCGACTACTGTTTGGAAGTTCGCAAGGCGGCGGGAACTTTGACGCCGGAGAATTTCAACATCATCACTCTCGTCACGACGCAACTCACGAGACGAATAGGCGACAGCTACGGTGTAAAGACCGTGGACAACCTGCTGGTCGGCTTCAAGTGGATTGCTGGAGCGATTGATGCCGGGGGAGCGGACAATTACGTCCTCGGCACCGAAGAGTCCTACGGCTACATGGCCGGCACGCACGTTCGCGATAAGGACGGCGGCGTCGCGGCGTTGCTACTCTGCGAACTCGCGGCCAAGCTCAAAGCTGAAGGCAAGACGCTTCATGAAAAACTGGAAGACCTCTTCTGGCAGCACGGTGCCCACGCGGAACGAACCGTCAGCGTGATGATGCCCGGCAGTGAAGGGATGGATCGCATGAAGGAGGTGATGGCCAGCTTCCGAAGCGCCCCGCCGGAATCGATTGGCGGAAACCAAGTGGCTCAGATTCGCGATTACCTGAATCAGACAGTCACCGTCAGCGGCGAAGAGCCTAAGCCCTTGGAAGGCCCGCACGGAGACTTGGTGATTCTCGACCTCGCTCTCGAAGGCAACTACATTGCCATCCGCCCCAGCGGCACCGAGCCGAAGATCAAGCTCTACATGTTCGCCTGGGAACCCGCGGAGCAACTCGCTCACATGGGGCGGACACGGGAAGAGTTGGAAGAGCGGCTGGATTCGTTTGAGAAAGACCTGCGTGGGTTTGCTGGGGTCTAGCGTAGTTTTTTGAACACGGATCGCACGGATGACACGGATTTTGTTTGATCCAATGCAGTGATCCGTGAAATCCTTGTCCCGACGCGTCGGGATGTTCAAAACTCCGGCCCACCTTCTCTGAATGGTCGGACACGCCTAGGATGAATGGCATGTCGGATGAGGATGATCAGTTGCCGGAGAGTGAGCCTGTGCAGACGCAAGGAGAGTTCTTTCTCCTCGCGGCTGAAAAGGTGCGTACGAAGTTTCCCGATACGCCGGGTGTCTATCTGTTCCTCGACCAAAAGGGCAGGGTGCTCTATGTCGGGAAGGCGAAGAATCTGAAGGCCCGGGCGAGCAGCTATTTTCTGAAGGCAGCGGCTGAGGATCAGCGGACCGAGCAGCTCGTCAAGGAAGCTTACGACATCGACTTCATGGATGCCGAGAGCGAGGTCGACGCGCTGCTGATGGAAGCACGGCTGGTGAAGGACGTACAGCCGAAGTTCAATCGGGAACTGCGTGACGACAAGAGTTTTCCCTACTTGCAGATCACGACGCACGAGGATTTCCCGCGGGTAGAGATCACCCGTGAACCGCGAACCACGGGGGCTAAGCTCTACGGGCCGTTTGCTAACGTGGGGCAGCTTCGTGGGGCGGTGCAAGTATTGCAGCGCGTTTTTCAGTTCCGGAACTGTTCGCTCGACATTGAGGATGGCGACGAGAAGTGGCGGTGGTTTCGGCCTTGCTTGTTAGCTTCGATTAAGCAGTGTACAGCACCCTGCAACTTACGTATTAGCAAGGAAGAGTACCGGAAGGACATCGCCCGGCTAAAAAAGTTTCTCGACGGCAATCGGAAGTCGTTGCTCAAAGAAATGGTCGCCGAAATGGAGGAGGCGTCAAAGAACCTCCGCTTCGAGCAAGCTGCCCGGCTGCGGGACGAGATCAAGATGCTCGAGTCGATCCACGACAGAGGCGATCTTGAGAAGCATGAACAGCCGGAAGTGTTTTACGTTGATCCAAAGAAGGGGCTGGCCGGCCTGCAGAAGATATTCAAATTGCCCGAAACGCCGCGGACGATTGAAGGCGTCGACATCGCGCACCTCGGCGGCACGGAAACCGTCGCGAGCCTCGTTCAGTTCATCGACGGGTTGCCGTTTAAGCCGGGCTATCGCCGGTTCCGCATTCGCGAAGTCCAGGGCATCGACGACTACGCGAGCATCCACGAAGTGGTCAGCCGCAGGTTCAAGCGTTTAAGTGACGAGGGTGATGTGTTCCCCGACATCCTGCTGATCGACGGCGGCAAGGGGCAACTCGGCAAAGCAATCCAGGCGTTCGAAGCCCAGGGCATGACGCCGCCGTTGTTACTGTCGCTGGCGAAGAAGGAAGAACTGGTCTACCGCATGGGCGAGCCGGAGCCAGTCAAGATCAGCCGTCATGCGTTTGCGTTGCGTTTGCTGCAATACGTGCGGGATGAATCGCACCGGTTTGCGCAGCACTATCATCACTTGCTGAGGCGGAAGAAGACATTGGGGGAGAAGTAGTTGGCAGAGCCAGTGGCACCCGGCGTCCTTCGGAATCGCCGCAGCGGTCATCGCAAGTCAGGAATCAGCTGCAACGCATCTCCGGCGACATTTCGGAACAGGCTGAAGTGTCGCTGATCGACGGTGAACACAGTGTCGATCGATTCGCGAGCCGCTAAGTGGGCAAGGCAGGCATCGGCTAGATCGATTTGTTGGTCGCGATACTTGGCGAGGACTCCGCCAACCTCGGTGATTTCGCCGACATCAATGTCGAGCACTTCGTAGACGCCGTCGTGAATCATTTCTAAGAACCGATCTACTAGATCAGGTCTTGAGCGTAGCAGGTAACAGGCTTCCGTAATGACGGGCCAACAAGTTAGCACGATGTCAGGTAGATTCGATGCCGTGTGCGCACACTGATTGTGGTGTTGATCCTTGGAATCAAGAATCGCCACAATAGGGCCTGTGTCAATCAGTATCCGCTGGGGCACGCGATTCTCCGAAGCCTTTCATGTGGTCAGGGTTTGTGCTGAGATCCCCGGGGCCTTCCATCGCCCCTATCAACCCATACTCTTTCATAGCATCGTACAAACTTCGTCCCTCACGTGGTTCCCGGCGTGGGCGAGCGACACGTGAGAATAACTCCGCAAGCAGTTCCGCAGCGGAACGGCCTGTTTCTTTCGCACGCTTCGCCAGCAACTCACGCTGCTCTTTCGTGAGTTCGATTTTATCTGGGTTCTCTGCCATGGTCGTCACCTCTTGCAAGCATGTTACCGCAAGTCTGATTCGAGTTCCAATTCTGGTTGGCTTAATTGCTCCTCTGTGACGGCTAAGCCGCGAGCGGGAGGCGGTCTTCGAGAAGCGATTGGCGTTCGTTCGCACCTGTGAAGCGTCGCAGGGCAATTGCCGCTAGGTGGCCGCCGAAGGCGATGCTGGTTTTCATCGCGTGTTCGAGCGGACGTTTCCGACCGACGAGGGGAATGCAATCGAGGTCGCATTCGGGGTCGGGGGTGGTGAGGTTCATCGTGGGTGGGGCGTAGCCGTCGCGGAGGGCGAGGATTGTGAGGGCCGTTTCGACCGCGCCGGCGGCGTTCACTAAGTGGCCGAGGACGGCTTTTGTAGAGCTGACGCAGAGGTCGCCGACTTGGTTGTCAAACGCATTGCGGATGCCGCGGCTTTCCATCACGTCATTCTGCTTGGTGCCGGTGCCGTGGGCGTTAATGTAGCCGATGTCACTCGGGGCGAGCCGCGACTTGCGGAGGGTTTCCCTGAGCAAGTGCGTGAAAGTGGTGCTGTCGGTGCTGAGGTCGGTCACATGATGGGCATCGCCGCAGAGGGCGCCGCCAGTGATTTCGGCATAGATTTGCGCGCCGCGATTGATGGCGTCCGTCTTGCGCTCGAGAACCATCATCGCGGAGCCCTCTCCCATGACGAAGCCTGAGCGGTTGGCATCGAACGGACGGCAAGCTTGGCTGGGATCGTCGTGCTTGGCAAGCACGCGCATCTTATCAAAGCCGGCAGCGAGCAAGGGGTGAATCGCTTGAGCGCCGCCGGCAAGGATCTTATCGCACTGGCCATCCTGAATGGCACGCGCTCCTTGTAGCACGGCAACGGTTCCACTGGCGCAGGCGGTGGAGTTGCACAGACGTGGGCCACGGAAGTCGAAATGCTGGCCGACCGTGTAGGCAGTCGTGTTTGGAAGAAGTTGCCGCCACCAAAGGTTCGGGCTTGCTTCGATGGGTGTGCCAACACGGGTCGCTTCGTTGAGCGGCATGTCGCCCGTGTTGACGGCAACGGATGAGCCGAAGCGTTCGCGGTCGATTTCCAACAGATTCAACCCGCTATCGTCGAGTGCCTCGTGGGCGGCTTGCAGGGCGAAGGGGACGTTGCGTTGTTCGGGCGTATTTGCCGGCGTGCTTTCGACGACTGCTCCGAGAAGTCGTCCCGGTTCGATGCCCGGAAAGTCTGTCAGCGGCTTGATTCCGCTTTGGCCATTGCAGACGGCCCGCCAAGTGGCCTCGCGGGTCTCGCCCGCGGCGGTGACCATGCCGATTCCTGTGATGACGATCGAATCGTCCATTTGCTTCCCGTGTTTTCTTTGCTGACGCGTGGTGGGCGAGTTTCGACCGCTCTGGAGAGGGCCGTGCGATTGGAATAATTAGGAGATTTCGCCAGATGCCGCCAGTTCGGTTTCACGATTAAGAGAATAGGCAGGCGGCTGGGGATTGAGGATCAGAAATGCAGTGCTATCATTTTTGTGTGGGTAATAGGCCCATATAAATTTTTGATAGATAAAATTTGTGGGAAAAACGCCCAATTTACTCCACGGAGGGGTTCACCGTCGGCGGAATGTCGTCATATTTAGGTTCATCACATGGCAACACTTGCCCAAGACAACTATTCGGAACTGTTTCCGGAGCTGTTTGTAGGTGAGTGGAGCCGTTCGCTGGATGAGCGTTACCGTGTTTCGCTTCCCGTTGATTGGGCGGAGGCGATTTCAAGCGACGCAAGCGAATGCACCTTGGCGAAAGAACGGCCTGGGTGCGTGAGTGTCTGGCGAAGTGAGGATTGGCAGCACTGGCTCGCCGAGGGGCTCGAGCTTGTGCTAGGAAAAATCAAGAGTGGGCGACTCGCCCGTCAAGGAGACGAAGTGCAGATGCTGGGCCGTTTGTTATCGACCCGGCATAAAACGATCCCCATCACCGGACGAGGAAGAATATCGATCCCCGACAGCTTTCGTGAGTTCCTGGGAGTTGAGCCAGGAGGCACGCTGTTGGTCGTTGGAGCGGCCACCTGCATCGAGCTGTGGCGCCCTGAGGCCTGGGGAAATCATATTGGAGAACACATGCCTGGCTTCCGCGAGTTGTTTGAGCAACTCGCCAGCTAGATCACCAGGATTCTATGGAGCTATACCACGCCCAGTCGGCAAGTTGAATTTTATTTAGCCTTTTCATTTACCCGATTCGTTGTCACCGGATCCGGAAATGCAAGTCGCTTACGGAAGGGCTAACCTTGGCTACGGATGCCAAACAGAAGTGACCGACTGGGTGTGGTGTTTTCTTTCTGCTCCGCGAAATGTGGCGTCTCTCGCGACTCTTTTTTTGAACCACAGAGGATACCGAGGTTCATAGAGAAATGTATTTCCTTCTTTCTTACGGATACCACTCAGTTCCCCACTCTAAGCAGACAGTCGGTTTTAATTGAAATCGAAGTGGCAGCAGGCAAGGCTCACGGAATGTGATAACCATTGCTTCGACGCCCTCGCCTGTGGTGAGTTCCATACTTTGAACCCAACGAAGTTTCAGTTGGCCAGCGGGTAATTCGTGAAGCCACCACCGAAGCAACACTTCACATTCAAGCTTCCAGATTTCACAACGAACCCTACACGTCTCTCGTTGGGAATCAAAGAGAACCAGCCCTTCATCCTGATTCTTAGGATCACATTCAAAGAAAGACAGCAATTCCCAATCTTTCGGAAACGGTTCAATCATGCCTCCGTGTTCTCCGTGCCCTCTGTGGTTCAAATCCTACTCGGTCACAATTGGCGAGGGCTTTTCCGGTGTCGGTGAAGCGTCCGGCGTGCTGATGAAGGCCATGCGGAGTTGGTGGAGGAGGTCGCGGAGGGTGGTCTCTTGCTGCTCATCCAGGTTGCCTTTGGTTTTCTCTTGGATGACTTCGAGCATGTCGATCGCGTAGCGGGCTTGCTCTTTGCTCGGGTGCGGTTGGCCGGTGGCGGGGTGGGGGATTTGGCCCATGCCGACCATTGCTTCGGTCATGAAGATACTGACCAGCATTTCGAAGGAGGCCTCGGGGAACATGCCGGCCCCGGCGGCGGGGTCGCCCTCGCTCTCGGTTGCTTGTTTCTCAGCGGCTTCCTTCTCTGCGGTGACTTGGGATTTCCAATCCTCGTCGATGATGATTTTCTTCTTTTCTGGGTTTTGGCCCGCGGGTTGTTCAGCTTCCGACATTGCTTTGCTCCTCTTTGGTAGCCTGTGCCTGCTTTGATTGGCTGCGGCGATTTTGCCGATGCTCGACCGCCGCTCCGACAAACCCGGCAAATAGCGGCTGGGCTTTGGTCGGTTTCGACTTGAATTCAGGATGGTATTGTACGGCAACGAACCAAGGATGGTCGGGCACTTCAACGATTTCAACGAGCGAGTTATCTGGGCTCGTACCGGCAATCCGTAAACCGTTCGCTTCGAAGCGCTGGCGGTACTGGTTGTTGAACTCGTAGCGATGACGGTGCCGTTCTTCGATCTCGGTGGTGCCGTAGCACTTGGCAGCGTGGCTTTCGGGGTCGAGCTTCGCAGGCATCGCGCCTAGCCGCATCGTGCCGCCCTTGTCGGTGACGTTCCGCTGATCGTCGAGGAGGCAGATGACTGGTTCGCGGGTTTGGTTGTGGAACTCCGTGGAGTGGGCATCCTCGATGCCGCAGACATTGCGGGCGAACTCGACGACGGCGCACTGCATGCCAAGGCAAATGCCGAAGAACGGAATGCCGCGTTCACGAGCGAAGCGGATCGCTTGGACCTTGCCTTCGATGCCCCGTTCGCCGAAACCTCCTGGGACGAGGATGCCGTCGTAGCCGGAGAGCAATCGTTCGGCCCCTTCGGATTCCACTTCTTCGCTTTGAATCCTGGCGACACGAATCTGAGCGGCGTGGGCCATGCCCGCGTGGTCGATGGCTTCGTAGATCGACTTGTAGGCGTCACGATGCTCAGCGTATTTGCCGACGACGGCGATGCTGATCTCGTGCTGGGGGTTGCGGAGCGTGCTGAGCAGATCGTGCCAGGGGGTGAGATCGGGCTCGGGGGTTTTCAGTTGTAGCTTCTGGCAAATCAGCCGGTCGAGTCCGTGGTCAACGAGGCTAATGGGTACTTCGTAAATCGAGAAGTCTTTGTCCTTCTCTTCGATCACTGCGTCGTAGGAAATGTTACAGAAGAGAGCGATCTTTTCGCGGTCTTCACGGCTGATCGAATGCTCGCATCGGCAAATGAGAATGTCGGGTTGGATACCGATCTCGCGAAGCTGGCCGACGGAGTGCTGTGTTGGCTTCGTTTTTAGTTCGCGAGCCGCTTTCAAGTACGGCACGAGCGTCAAGTGAATATAGAGACAATTCTCTTTGCCCACGTCGAGCGCGAACTGACGAATCGCTTCCAAGAACGGCAGGCTTTCGATATCGCCGACCGTACCACCGATTTCGGTGATGACGACATCCGCGCCGTCATCGCCCCCTTCACTATCAGAGCCGCCGGCTAAGCGTTTGATGACCGATTTGATCTCGTTAGTGATGTGCGGGATGACCTGAACGGTCTTGCCGAGGAACTCCCCGCGGCGTTCTTTGTTAATGACTGACTGATAAATTTGGCCGGTCGTGTAGTTGGAATCGCGCGTTAGCGGTGAGTTGGTGAAGCGTTCGTAGTGGCCGAGGTCGAGGTCTGTCTCGCTGCCGTCGTCGAGGACGTACACCTCGCCATGCTGATAGGGGCTCATCGTGCCGGGGTCGACATTGATGTACGGGTCGAGCTTCTGCATCCGCACTTTGAGGCCGCGACGTTCGAGCACCATGCCGATCGAAGCACTGGTGAGGCCCTTGCCGAGCGAGCTGACGACGCCGCCGGTCACGAAAATATGCTTTGCCATGAGATGCCTGTGGGTAATCCGTTGCCAGGAGTGAGAAATGCCACAGGGATTGTATTGTAGGTGAATTTGGGGTTGAGCGGTAGTGTCAGAAACGCCAGCGCACTGCAACCTAGCCCGCGGCGCAAGCCTCGGGTTCTGTAGCGGAGTTGCTGAACTTCCGAACCCGAGGCTTGCGCCAGGGCTAGGGGTTATCCATAAGGGAGGCGATAACACAAGGCTTTCGTCTCACCGATACATCTGCCCGTGCCCCTCCGCTTCAAACGCATTCTTCAGGTGCGTGATTTCCGGTTGGGCAGACTCTTTGGGCCAGATGACCTCAATGACATCAAAGCGGCTTGGTGTTTCGAGCAGGCCGTGGCCTTTTTGGAAGGCGAGAGCGGCGCGTGTCATTCGCGAGCGGCGGGTGAGATCGACCGCCTCAGCAGGGCGGCCTTGGTCGGCGCGGCGACGGGTTTTGACTTCGATGAAAACGAGCGTCCGCCCGACCTTCTTCGTACCTTCGACTGCGATGATGTCGATCTCGCCGAAGCGGATTCGCTCGCGCGTGGCGACGATTTTGTAGCCTTGCTTGCGGAGATACTTGGCGGCAGCTCGTTCGCCCCTCTGTCCTAAGGAAAGATGGCCTCCGAGAGATACGGGGCGTGTGCGTTTGGAAAGCCATTCGCGAATGGAGCTGAGAATCATCACACGCTTATTCTACGTGCATCGAAAGTAGCCCGCGAGCTACGTCTCGCGCGGAGACCCTCAGGAAAGGCTCCGCGCGACGCATAGGTCGCGGGCTAGCGAGGCTTGTTTTCGTCAGGCCGAGCTTACTTCGCACGCTCGACGCGGCGTTCCTTGAGGCGGACGGCCTTGCCTTGACGCTCGCGGAGGTAGTAGAGCTTCGCACGTCGGGTCACGGCACTGCGTTTGACCTCAATGTGGTCGATACGGGGCGAGTTCACGGGGAACTTCCGCTCGACACCTTGGCCCGCCACGATGCGGCGGACGGTGAACATCTCTTTCGAGCCCGAACCGTTGCGGGCGATCACGACGCCGGAGAAGACCTGAATGCGTTCCTTCTCGCCTTCGAGAATCTTCGTGTGGACATCGACGGTGTCGCCAATCTCGAACTGCGGGCGTTTTTCTTTCATGCTCGCTTGTTCGACAGATTTGAGAATTTCGGATTTGTTCATGGCTTAGGCCCTTCGTTTCGGATTCTTTTTTGGTTGTTTAGGCCGTTGCAACAAACGTGACCGGGCCGTTGTTCGAGGGCTGTCAGCTCTCAGCCGTCAGCTCTCAGCTACTTGTTGGATGATTTTAGTTGGCGGTTAATGCTCTTTCTCGAAAGCTGATAGCCGATGGCTGACAGCTGATAGCTACTCGTCGAGAAGATCAGGCCGTCTCTGCTTGGTTCTCTCTAAACTATTCTCTTCCCGCCATTTGGCTATTTTTTCGTGGTCGCCGCTGAGTAGTACCTCGGGGACTTCGTGGCCTCGGTATTCTCTTGGGCGGGTGTATTGGGCGTATTCGAGGAGGCGGTTTCCGGTGGAGAATGAATCGTAACGGTTACTGTCTTCGTCGCCCAGGACGCCGGGGACGAGTCTCACGACCGCGTCGACCAGCACCATCGCGGCGACCTCGCCGCCGTTGACGATGAAGTCTCCTAGGGAAATCTCCTCGGGTTCTAAAATGTCACAAATGCGTTGATCGAAGCCCTCGTACCGCCCGCAGAGCAGGATGAGCCGCTCTTGCGTGGCGAGGCGTTCGACGACGCGTTGGTTTAACTTCTCTCCGCCGGGAGTCAGCATCACGACTTTGCCAGCCGTGGGCGTCAACTCTCGGACGGATTCAACTGCTTCAACAATTGGTCCCACTTGCAGGACCATGCCGGCTCCGCCTCCGAAGGGGCGATCGTCGACTTTGTGGTGCTTTGTGTCGCTCGACCAGTCGCGGATATTGTGCAACTGGATGTCGACCAGGCCGTTTTCGATCGCTAGGTTCAACAGGCTCTGGCTCAGGTACCCGGGGAACATCTCGGGGAAGAGCGTGAGGATGTCGAAACGCATAGTTGCACGGCATGGTGACGGCTAAGCCGACGAGCGGCTCATTAGGTCGGACACTACTCAGCGGGTTTCTCTTCCTCTGCGGGAGCTTCTTCGGTTGTTTCCTCGGCTGCGGCCTCTTCAGCAGGAGCTTCCGCTGCGGCTTCTTCACCACCCTCGGCAGCAGCTTCCTCAGCCGGAGCCTCCGCTTCAGCAGCGGCAGCTTCTTCCGCGGCCTTCGCCTCTTCGGCAGCTTTTGCTTCTTCTGCCTTCTTGGCTTCCTCAGCGGCTTTGCGATCGCGCTCAACGGTGACCGGTTCGCCAGCGTCGGGGACGGTCTTCGGGGCGGCGTGCTTTTCGCGGGCCGCAGTGTAGGCTTCGGTATGCGTCCCGTTGGTGCCGTACTTCTTGATCAGCGTACCGACGCGGTCGCTCGGCTGGGCACCGACGCTTAGCCAGTAGTCGATCCGCTCGTTGTTGAGCGTCGCCCGGGCGTCGGTGTCGGCGATTTGGGGGTCGTAGGTGCCGAGCTCTTCGAGCACTCGCCCATCACGGGGGGCTCGCTTGTCGATGGCACAAATTCGAAAAAACGGTCGATGGGTCCGGCCCATCTTCTTCATGCGGATACGTACCGCCACGGCGCTACTCCTATTTCTAACTGGTCCTAGCCGATAATTCTGTGGGAACATCCCACGTGTTGGTCGGACAACCCCGGTGAAGGGGCGCAAGCCCAGCATTGTGGCAGATTTAGGGGCGGGTTGGCAAGTGCCGGACGGGTGAAAATTTGGGGGCTACGGGAACCGAAAGGGGCTTCAGAACGACCTCCGCTCTGCACTCTTCTATTGGTTTTGTCTCTTTTCAGTTTGCGAGGTATAATGGGGTGCGTGATAGCTCAATTCCGAGATCGAGGGACGGAGGATGTTTTTAATGGGCTAGCGTCGAGAGCGGCAGCGAAAACCTGTCCGAAACAGCTTTGGGGTGTCGCACGCAGGAAACTTGACCAGATCAACCGAGTCAGCGATCTGCGTGATCTGGCCATTCCTCCTGGTAACAAATTGAAGCCCTTACGTGGGGATCGCCGAGGTCAGCACAGTATTCGCATTAACGATCAGTTCCGCATTTGCTTTCGTTGGGAGAGGGGAGACGCTTATGAAGTCGAAATCACCGACTACCACTGAAGAAGCCGCTCAAGCAAAACTCGTTGAGCGCCGACTCCCCAGCAACCGTCCGCCGACGCATCCTGGGGAGATGCTCAACGAAGAATTCTTGAAGCCGTTGGGGATTTCTCAATCGGCACTTGCCCGACGTCTCGAAATCTCGTTCCCGCGGGTGAATGAAATCATCCATGCCAAGCGGAGCGTCACCCCTGACACGGCCCTTCGCCTAGCACAGGTGCTAGGGATGCCGGCTGACTTTTGGTTGGGACTGCAATCCGACTGGGATTTGTGGCACGCCATGAGAAGCGAAGCGACGAAGGAAATATGCAAGCTGGAGCCGGTTCGTCGCTCGTAGGCAACTACGCTTTCAGGGTCTAAAGAGGCCGTGCTTCTTGTGAACCGTGGCGGAAATTCAGGATGCGAGCCACGCGATTTGACTCGTCGACAGTGAAGAGGAACAGGCAACTTCCGACGAGAAGCATACGGATCTCCAGTTCTTCGAACTCGTTCTCAGGAGCCAACGGGCAGCGGTTGGGGAGCTTTTCGAGGGAGAAGATTTTCTCCAGCGCCCGTTCCCACCAGCGGATGCCGTTATCCTCGGAGCCTGTTTGCTCGGCGAGGTAGTCGAGATGCTTTTCGACGCCCGCTAGCGTCTCGTCAGAAATGGTCACCCGGTAGGTCTTCATTGGGGTGACGGCAGTCCGCGCTTCTTAGCCAGATCGATGAGTGCTTGCCGGGCGTCGTGTTCCGCGCCGGCTTTCATCCGCTCATTGATGCTCACGCACTCAGCGGCACTTTCACGCAACTGTTTAACGCTCATTCCTCCGCGGGGATCGAAAGTCGCTACCTCAACCAGCGCGTCAATGTAGGAAGGCACATCGGGGTAGCCGGTTGCGGCGGCTAGCTGAGAGAGCTTCTCGAACTGGGCGTCTGGGAGTTGGAGGTTGTGCATAAATTCATTATGGCGTGTGACGGTGGGGTGTCAAAGACGAAGAACCGGCAACTAAAACGGTATGTCATCCGTTGGCGGTATCAACTCGGCAGCTACTGGTTCGGCTTCTTTGCGTTGGGCACTGTCAGTAATCGCACGCAAAAACTTCACAGCCGCACATACGTTATTGAATATCAATAGACTCTCGTGATAGGTCAGTAGTTGGTTGTCGTGAGCGAATGATCTGTTGTTTCTCACGTGATTGAATGACTCGAAAATCGAGATCGTTGATTTCAGTATTCTTTCCGCCATGTCAGATTCTATCAGCCCTTCAGAGCGGAGGTGCTTTACATACTCGCCGAAAACAGCGTGCAGGGCTTTCTTAGGGTTCGCGTCGATTCCAGCTTCAACGCACAGTTTTCTGATGTACTTGATCAGGAATGTGTGAAGGCGATCTAGGCCTTCTTCTGTCTTGTGTTTCTCTACCGACTCGCGAACTGATTCTGCGAGCGCTTCAAACGCTCTGTCATCTGACACAGCCTTGATAGCATCGATCTCCGGGACAGGAGACTCATCAAGCAATCGCTGAGCAATAGCCTTGCACTCGTCAATGTCGTTTGTATCAACGGCATGGTTTGACATGGTGGCCAATTCAATCATTGCATCGATTGAGTTTGCTACAACATGGTTTGGTTCTATCTTCCAAAATGCACGAAGCCTTTTTGCCTTAGACGTTCCGTTCTCGTAGTACTTCTGATCATCAATGTCGACACGGGCTGCTTCGACCATGAATTGCTGGAAAGTAAAATCAGTGAAATCAAGGACGTACCCACCTGCCATACGAAATAAGTCCTCAAGCTTCTTTCTCTCGATAAAGGTTAAATTAGACATGTTATGCCACCCGTTCGGGCAATGATTGAGCAATTGAGCTTCGGGATACGCTGCTCAATCCTTGGGTTCGCGCTATGCTGCGAGTTGAATCACCCCCCACGCTTCCGCCTCCGCGCCTCCTTCGCCCGAGCCTTACGCGCGGCCGCCTTCTCCTTCGGGGTCATCCGTTTTCCAGTACTTTGCTTCTTCTTGGTGATCGTCCCCCCGCTCACGGCGGCGGCTTGCATTTCGCGGGCCATTTTCATGCGTTCGCGGACGCCTTTGCCGGCCATGGCGGTCATCATTTGGGCCATCGCGTCGAACTGTTTCACCAGGTCGTTGACTTCGTTGGGCTGCACGCCGGAGCCCTCGGCGATGCGGCGGCGGCGGCTTTGGTCGATCACTTTACTTGGGTTGCGTTTCTCCTCGGCGGTCATCGCGTCGATGATGCCGAATAGGCGTTTCATGTCTTTCTCCGGGTCGATGTCGCCCATGGCGTCCATCATGCCGCCCATGCCGGGGATCATGCCCATCACTTTTTGTAGCGGGCCGAGCTTGGTGATTTGGCCGAGCTGCTTGCGGAAGTCGTCGAGCGTGAACTCGCCCTTGCGCATCCGCTCTTCCTGCTTGGCCATCTCGTCCTGATCGAATTCGCGTTGGGCTTTTTCGACCAGCGAGAGAATATCGCCCTGCCCGAGGATGCGGCCTGCCATGCGATCGGGGTGGAACTCCTCGAGCGCGTCGAGGTGTTCGCCCGTGCCGATGAACTTGATCGGCACCCCGGTGACTTGCTTCACCGAGAGCGCTGCCCCGCCGCGGGCGTCGCCATCGAGCTTGGTCATGACGACGCCGTCGAGCTCGAGCGCTTCGTTAAACGCCTTGGCACTGTTGACGGCGTCTTGCCCCGTCATACCGTCGACGACCAGCAGCGCCTGGTCAGGACCGCACTGGCGGTCGATGTTGGTGAGCTGGCTCATCAGCTCGTCGTCCACGTGCAAACGACCGGCGGTATCGAGAATTACAACGTCGACTTCTAGTTTCTTTGCTTCCTTGACCGCGGCGTTGCAGACCTTCACGGGGTCTTTGTTGGTGCGGTCGGAATAGACGTCGATGCCGAGTTGCTCACCCAGCACGTGCAACTGGTCGATTGCCGCGGGGCGTTGGAGGTCGGCGGCCACCAGCAGCGGCTTGCGGCCTGACTCTTTGAGCATCCGTCCGAGCTTGCCGCAGGTGGTGGTTTTTCCCGAGCCCTGCAAGCCGCACATCATGAGGACGGTCACTTCGCCCTTGCCTTTGAGGTGGAGCGAGTGATCGACCGGGCCCATGAGGTCGATGAGGGCCTGGTGGACGATGCCGACGACCTGCTCGTCCGGGTTGAGCGACTTGAGGACCTTCTCGCCGACCGCTTCCTCGGTGACCCGCTTCATGAACGCGCGGACGACCTCGAAGGAGACGTCCGCTTCGAGGAGCGACTTCTCGACGAGCTTCAGCCCGTCGCGCATGTTCTTCTCGGAGAGCTTTCCTTTGCCGCGGAGGGTCTTGAAGGCACTGCCTAGTCCGTCTTGTAGTCCTTCGAACATGCTGAGCTACTCGTTTGTTTCTGCTGGAGTATTTGGGACAAAAAAGTGATTGTATCGGAAAGTTAGGGGTAGCAGCAATCGTCGGGCTGGGGTTCGAAGTCTCGCGGGGAGGCGTAGAGAGATTTGATTTAGCCGCTGATGAACGCTGATAAACGCAGATGGGGTCAACTTGTTCATTACTATTCCGGGTAGAGAGTATTGTTTTAGTCCTCAAGGCAGCCAACAGTTCCCAGAATCAAATCCGCGTTTATCGGCGTTTATCTGCGGCTTGCTAATAGTCACTCTGCGTCTCCGTGTCTCTGCGCGGGACCTATTCGGTAGAACCCAACCAGTCGTCATAAAGCGTCCGGGTTTGCGGCTGATCGCAGGGAGTGTCGTTCTGGAGAAGGGTGCGAGTTGGACAGCTACGCGGGGGTGACGCATGTTTTGCTTGGAGAGTCTCTTTAATCCTTGGATAAGTCCCCAAACTCGGTTGCTGTGATGACGACACCACTCATGGATCCCTCGCTGGTTGCAGGAAGTGTTCTCGCTGACGAAGCGTCTGGCATTGTTCCTCCCTCGACGCCTAACGGCGAAGACGCAAGCGGGGGGACGCCGAGTTCGCTGAAAGGCTTTTTGCCTGCGGAGCCGGCGTCGCTCGAAGATTGCGGTCTGACGGGGCCAGATGTTGAGAATCTGTTGCTTCGTCTACTGCTGTTTCGTGGAACGGCGACCAGTTGGGCGGCGACCGAGAACTGCGGGCTGCCTCGGCCTTTGGTCCTCGAAGCGTTTGAACGCTTGCGTGCGGAACTGCTGGTTTCGATTAAAGGGTCTTCAGGGCTGGAGGACTATGTCTTTCAGTTGACCGAAGCGGGGCACGATCACGCGCGGCGGCTGTCGGAGCAATGCACCTACGCAGGTGTTGCGCCGGTTTCGCTGGAGGCTTACATTGACTCCGTCGAACAACAGTCGCTGAAGCATAGCAAAATCACACTAGCTGATTTGAAGGAAACCCTCCACGAGTTGAAGCTGACAGGCGCATTGCTTAGTCAGCTCGGCCAAGCGATTAACGATGGTCGCGGCTTGTTCCTCTATGGCCCTCCAGGAAATGGTAAGACGAGCGTTTCCGAACGCGTTGTTAGCAGCTTTGGGGAGTACGTGTGGATACCTCACACGGTAACGATTGATGGCGAGTTGGTGCGCCTCTACGATCCACGGAGCCACGTGGCCGTTGACGAAGCGGAAGTGAAAGAACTGCTTGGTGAGTTTGCTTGGGACCGTCGTTGGATCTTGATTCAACGTCCGACGATTGTTGTCGGTGGCGAACTGACGATGGCGCAGCTTGAGTTGCAATACAATCCTTCGACAGGCATCTGCGAAGCGCCCGTGCAGATGCGAGCGAATTGCGGAGCGTTGGTGATTGACGACTTCGGTCGTCAACGGATGCCGGCCTCAGAGATGCTCAATCGGCTGATTGTGCCCATGGAAAAGCACTACGACTTCTTGAACATGGCCAGCGGGCGGCAGGTGAGTACGCCATTCGAGATGCTGCTGGTGTTCAGCACAAACCTTGAGCCGGGCCAGTTAGTCGACGAAGCTTTCTTACGGCGGATTCCTTACAAGATTGAAGTGGCAAGCCCCAGCGAGGAACAGTTCACCGAGCTGTTCTTGCAGTTAGCACGCAGCAATGAATGCACGTGTAATCCGCAGGTGGTTGAATACCTGATCGAACGCCACTTCCGCACGAAGAACCGGCCACTGCGGTATTGCCACCCTCGGGATCTCTTAAGGCAAATTACGAATCTTTGTGATTTCACGGGGGTTCAGAAAGAGGTTTCGCGCGACACGGTGGATGTGGCGGTGCATAACTATTTTGCTGGGCTGTAGTCCGAGGTTGCTGTAAGCCTAGTGACGGCTAAGCCGCAAGCGGTTGGGTTAGCGCTTTGCGAATGTTCGCGCTTGCTTGGCGATTTCAACGCCGACGTCGGCGTTCCAGGCTTCGAGGAGTGCTTGGTAGCCTGCCCCGACTTCGCCTGAGCCAACCGGCTTGCCGTTTAGCCGTACCACGGGAAGCAAACACACCGAAGTGCTGGCGAAGTAGATTTCGTCAGCGTGGGTAAGTTCTTCTGGGGTGATGTCTGCTTGCTCGCAGGAAACGCCCAGTTGCGCTGCGACTTCAAACACGGCTTGTTGGCTGATTCCTGGAAGGACGAATTCGTGCCTCGGGGTGACAAGCCCGCGATCTTTGAAGTAGGCGATCACGTTGGCAGTCGACCCCTCACCAATGTTGCCGTTCTGATCGAGGAGGATCGCTCTAGCCCCTGGCGTTTTCGCATGAGCTTCGCGATCAGCCAGGTAGTAATGTATGCGGCTGCGGCATTTGAGTTCCGTGGGCCACGTGTTGCCGGGCGTTTGGCGTGTGTCGACGATTTCAGCGGCGATTCCTGTTTCGTAATGCTCTGCCCAAGTCGCGAAGGGAAGGGGATTACCGTGGACGCAGACATTGGGTTTGCTGCCGTCGAACGATTTTCCCGGTGTGATGAACGCAGCCAGTGACCAATCGTCGCCCGGTTGCATCGCAACTGAGTTCTTTTCGACAAAGTGGTTGAGGGCAGACTCGACCTCTTTCGCGAGCGTCGGATTCCAGCCGACGATTTCGAGCGAGCGTCGCAACCGATGCATGTGCTCATCCCTACGATACGGTTCGTGATTGAACGTACGAAGACGCTCGACCACCGTGACGCCCATGAGAAAGCCGAGATCATCGAGCGCGATGCTCAGTGAGCTTTGGGGAACCCAATCGCCATTCCAGTAAGCCGTGACGTCGTGCATGGTTACTATTGTAACCTGTTCTGAGCCGAGAGGCGTTAGCTCTCCGGTCTGCTTGCGAGCGTGCAACCCGACGGCTTACGCCTGACGGCTCGGAGCTGTTAGGAACGCGAGTCCCGTTGGTACTCAGCGACGGCGGTATTTGCTGGCATACGTTTGGCGACGACCTGGTCGCGGAGCGAGCCAATCTGCGGCGCGGCTGCCAGATACTTGTGCAGCGAGTGATCGCGTCCCACGCCGCTGGTGGCATCGAGCGAGCGGAACTTGCCGTGGATCTTCGTTAGCGAGCGAGCCGCGATGCCCGCATAGCCGAGCGCAGTGGCACCACGGTCGCCAACGCCGAGGGCGTAGAACTTCATGGCGGGGTCGTGGCGATTGTTAACGAGCGTGAGGCTGTCAATCATTTTTCCGGCACGACCGTGGTAGCCCCGCGGGGTGAGCCAATTCTGGTGAACGGCACCGGCAATCAGCACGGTAGGAATTGTAGGGCGGCTGGGGTGTTCGCGGTGCGTGAGTTTTAGCCCGCTCAAGCTGCCACCAGCCAGAAGATGCAACGTGCCTGTGGTCACGCGAGCCCCGTAGCTATAACCAACGATGCCCACGGGAGTATTCGCGGGCAACTGATCGATAACCCAAGCGAGTTGCCACGCGACCGGACGACAGCGTGCCGCTTTCACTTGGTAGTCCTTTAATTGGCCGCGAATTTGTTCTGATGGCCAAGACCAAATAATGAACCGCAGTTGCGACACTGGGTTTCTACGAGCGAGTTTCTCGTAAACCTGCAAGCCGTGTGGCTTGTCGATGCCACTAGGGATGCGATTGCCGTGGACGTAGACGACCGTAGGTGTTGCGTCGTTAGCGATGGCGCTCCAAGGCGCGGTTTTCCAAACCAGTTTGCCACTGGAGTTGCGAAAGAGTTGTTCGCAATGTACTCCCGAACGCATGGCCCCGGCGCTGCACTTCGTGCCGATGCCTCGTGTACTCACGAGGAATATTTGATCCTGTGCGGATGCCTGTCGCGCACCGCTTACGCAGAGCAATAGCAACAGCAGCAACCGCCAAGGGTTGGATGGGGTGGGTGACTTCATGTCTCGCGGGAGAATGGACGTGAACTTATTCGACGTACATGCTTACCGCTTCGTGCGGTATGCAGAACTTTGGCCCGACTCCGAGATTTGATTTATGGCGGGCTATGGAAACGTAGCACGCAAATTGCAGGTGTGCGGTTAGGTTTTCAAAAAAATCCGAGATGTACGATTCAGTTGCTCGCGTTGTGTGCTTCTATTGGCTGTTGCGAAAAGAAATCACTAAAAAAATTCTGCGTTGCGTTTGCACATCATTTCTTGTGAGGTACGTTTGAATGCCCTCGATTGCGCTGTCCCCATCCTGAAGCAGTGCCTTTGGGGTCCCCCCATTGGCTGAGAGGCTTGTGCAACGAAGCACGGTTCGTCTCAGCTCCCTCCCCAAGCGAAGCGTGCGTCCCTGCTGGTTTCCCTGACCGGCACGTTCGCACTCCGTAGGAGTACGGATCATGAGGAAAGCACTAGCATTCTTGTTGTTGGCTGCGGTTACCGCTGGTAACGCAGGTTGTACGAGTTGTGTTGGAAAAGTACGCAGTCTGTTCCGTCGTGGCGCCCCGTGCGGCACAACGACCGTGGCTCCTGCTCAACTTGGTGCGCCTCTGGTGATGCAGGCGCCTCCCATGATGCAGGCCCCGCCGATCGTTCAAGCGGCCCCCATCGGGGCGGCTCCGGTTTGCGTTCCTTGTCAGCCCATGTGCTGCGAGCCGTGCGGCGACGTATGCGGTTCCTGCGGCGACTGTGGCTGTGGTTGCGGACAGGGCTGGATTAGCGGATCCAGCGGCTACTTCGGCGGTTATGTGGGCGGTGGCGACGCGAGCTGTGCGGAATGCAACAGCGGCGTGGTTTACGACGGTGCTCCTTACGAAGGCCAAGTGATCGAGGGAGGCGTGGTTGATCGGGACTACTCGGGAAGTTCCTCATCGCCGAGTCCTAGCGGAAGTGGTAGTCGCGAAGACGATCCGCGACCTTCGAATCGTCGAGGCTACTAAGAAGAGCACCTGTCGCGTCGCAAGCGAAGCGGCAAATGGTAGAACTGAAAATCGTTACGAGCCGTCTTGCCGTGCCATCCTGAACACGGTCGGGCGGCTTTTTTTGCGCCCTTTGAGTTTTAATCGCGCTTTTCCAAAGCGAAAGCGTTCGAGGTATGATGAACGTATTGGAACCGTGTTGAACGATGAGTGATGAATGATGAATGGTTGGAAGACGCTTCCGAAACTTTTTTACGCCACGTTGATCGCTTACGGCTTGGCCGTGAACATCGCGCAAGCACAGATCGCGGCTCCCGCTGACAACGAGGCTCCACTCGTTGAGTATGGCCAAACGGTCGAGTTCCAAATCAAAGTCGGGGTAACGGTCAAAGCCACTCGGGGCGCTGTGCAGAATATCTTCTCGACGGTCCCCGTGCCGATCAATTTTCCTGAACAGGAAGTGATCGTTGAGGAGGAAGACATCACCGCCGAGGTTGAAGACTGGCGGATTCGCGACGTGAAGGGTGGTGAGGCCAAGCAATTGGCTTTGAGTATTCCGCGTCTCAATTCCGGTGCTGAAGCGCGGGCGTTGTTGACCTATCGCGTTCGCACGAAGACCATTTCGCCGCCAGAGGAGACCGATCACTTTGCGATT
This sequence comes from Lacipirellulaceae bacterium, assembly GCA_040218535.1. NCBI lineage: Bacteria > Pseudomonadati > Planctomycetota > Planctomycetia > Pirellulales > Lacipirellulaceae > Lacipirellulaceae bacterium. The sequence goes on from JAVJRG010000005.1 coordinate 592,932, forward strand.
CCTAAGAAGGTTGACCGCGACCAGCGGATTTACTTGGGTCGGAGTAAAAACATTGACGTGAATCATCGGAAGATTCGTGGTGCCGTGAAAGAGGCTCTCGCCGAATTGTCCAAAGAGGCGAGCGACTGGGATAAGGTCGAGGCGCTTTACGATTACGCCTTCGACAAGATCGAGTACGTCGAAGGTGAAAACATCTCTTCGGTCGAAGCGCTGAAACTTTGCAAAGGCGATTGCCAAGCGGTGAGCGTACTGTTCGTGGCCATGTGTCGCACTGAGAAAATCCCCGCGCGGATGGTTTGGGCGCATGAACATCAATACGCGGAGTTTTACCTTGAGGATGGCGAGGAGCGTGGTCAGTGGTTCCCCGTTGAATCCGCAGGGACGAAAGCCTTTGGCGAAATGCCCACGGCTCGCGTCATCATGCAGAAGGGCGATAACTTCCAAGTGCCTGAGAAGAAACGCGAGCGGCTGAACTACGCGACCGACTTCCTGATTGGCCTGCCAACGCCTGGTGGCGGTAAGCCGAAAGTGAAGTATTACCGACAATTATTCTAGGTAACTGTGGACTTTGGTTCGCCTTGCGTGCCGCGACTTCTGTTCTTGGCTATAATCTCCACTGCTGAGCGATTGCTCAGATTCTGAGGGGGATATGGAACACTAGGAGGTCGCGAGATGAGGGGGCGCATTGAATCGCTAGAGCCGAGGCTCTTGCTCACAGCAGTCAACGCGGGTGGGCCGGCCATTGGAATGTTTGCCGCGAGCAATTCGTTCACCGGCGGCACGAATTTTACCTCTTCGACGCCTGTCGACGTGTCCGGAGTCGTCGATCCGGCTCCCGCTGCTGTCTACCAGACGGAGCGAACCGGTTCGAATGGCTCCGACTTCACCTATCTGCAATCGGGGCTCATCCCCGGGAACTCGTACGACATACGGCTTCACTTCGCGGAGATCTTCTGGTCCGCCAGTGGCCAGCGGTCCTTTGACGTTGAGATCAATGGCACGAAAGTGATCGACGACTACGACGTCTTCGTGGAAGCCGGCGGTGAGGATAAGGCCGTCATCGAAGAGTTTACGGCAACCGCTACCGCCGGTGGGCAGATTACGATGGAGTTTCTCACGGAGGTGAATAACGCGAAAGTGAGCGCGATCGAAGTGATTGGTGAAGTGCAAGGTGGCGAGCGGGTGCTGTTTGTGCGTGGCGGCGATCGCACGGGCGGTTTCTTGGAAGCGGGTAACGATTTTCAACGCACGGAGCAGCTCGCGGACATTACCAACTTTTCCACCAGCGGCGGCAATCACGGTTGGGGTACGCTTGCTACCACACTCGAAGGCGCAGGTTTTGTCCTTGAGCAAATCACCGAAGGTTCTGAAACCTCATCGGGACCAGCGGCGGGGATTCATATCGACTTCGAGACCATGAACCTCGACCAGTACGATGCGATCGTCCTTGGTTCGAACAATGCCGTTTACGATACCGCGGCAGTTGATGCGATTGAGGATTACATACGTGGTGGAGGCGCTGTCCTATTCATTTCGGACGCGAACTTCGGTGGCAACTGGGCCGATGCGTCGAACTCTGATCAGCAGTTCCTCGACCGCTTCGGTTGGACGATGAATCAAGATCAGGGGACGTATACGATCTCGCGTTCTAGCGGTGAATTCCTCGTGCCTGATCATCCGATCTTCAGTGGCGTGAACTCGTTCGACGGAGAAGGGGTCACGCCGATCATGGTGGGTTCACCTGGCACTGGCGTCACGGAGACAATTCTCGCTCGGGCGGAAGGCAATACGCGTGTGAACACGCCACCGTTTGGCGGTAACATGCAGGGTGGCTCTCGACCTTCCACAGCGAACGACGCCGTGTTGGTTGTCGCCGACGCAGACGATGGGCGAATTGCCGGGCATTACGACCGCAACACGTTCTTCAACCAAAATGGTGCTGGGACCAACATCAACCGACTAGACAACACCCAGTACGCCATCAATCTGTTTAGTTGGCTGGTTGGACGGTTCGAACCTTCTGCCGACTTCGATAGTAACGGAACGGTTGAGGGGCTGGATTTCCTGGCGTGGCAACGGGGCTCGGGGACGACTTCGGGTGCAATTCGCAGCGACGGCGATGCGAATCTTGATGAAGCCGTGGATGCCCAGGATCTGACTGTCTGGCAAGAGACATACGGCGAAACGACAGCAGCGGTTGCCGCTTCTCAAACCTCTAGCGATCTGATTGCCCTAGCAGCGCGTGCGTCGGAGAGCAACCAGGACGTCGAGGAACGGGACGCATTCTTCGCGGAGCTTGAAAGCCGTTTTTCGAGTTGATCACGAAGTAGGCCGTAACAAGGTCTAGTGCCGTTACGGCATGGCGGCTCTTCAATTGTTAAGTGCCGTAACAGCACTGTCGCTCGTTACGGCCTACTCCGTTAGGAACTTATCTGCTTCGCGTTTCTGTTTCGCGACTAGCCAAGCGTTTCGTCGTGTCCTCCAGCGAAGTGCGACCAGCAAAGCGGAGTTTGCCGTCTTCGATTTGAAGAGTTTCAAGTTGACGCCGTTGCCCGACCGAGGAGATTGCTGCCGCTAGAGGAAAGAGCGCTACGGGCGACCCCTCTTCTTCAGTCCAAGCCAAGGGGATTTCCATCTTCTCGGCACCCGCAGCGATCTTCCGCGCGATCTTGCTTGTGGAAATAGGCAGCGAGCCCGCATGGGCACTATCCAATCGGATGCCCAGCATGTCGGCGTCCACGATTCTGGGGGTGGCGACCAGTGTGATCACGGTACTGATCTTGCCTTCGCGATATCGCAAGCCCAGTGTGATGTGATCGTCCTCGAACGCTACGCGCGGATCTGTGAGCGACTCGGGGACTCGCTCCGCGTACTGTGCCATGAGGGCAATGGCTAACCAGCCGTTGATTTGCGAATCGGTGAATTCCGTCTGCCAGGGTTTGGGCTTCTTGGTTTCGTCGATTAGACGAGCGACACGGTTCTTTAACTCTTCGCTTTCGGCTTGAAGCTGAGGGGGTTCGACTTTGAGTGCCTGCTGATAGAAAGGCGACACGTCTTGCAGAGCACGCCATGCCCAGAACGTGGTTCCCGCGGTGATGAGTAGCAGGCTGGCGAGTGTCCCAACAAGATACTTCTTAGGGCGCTTCATGCGGAGCTTCTCCTTCGAGGGGAGGTAGAAGTGTCTTCCATGACTCTTGCTCGTCGGCGGGAAGCGTAGGAGGCCCCAAGACAGGGGTCAATGTTGAGACCCGCAGAGTTTGAGAGGGAATTGTGCTAGCATGGCGATGCTAGCCAATCCGGCTAAGCCGCGCTCGGCTGACGTTGACCGTGCTTGCGTAAGCACTAGAATCTTGACTCGCTTTCCCCGCTTTCCAGTCTCACAGACCCATGTCCGACGATTCCTCCACCGCAACGATTTCCAACGAAGCTGGCCCGCCCGCCGAAGACCTTTCGACTTTGGAGGCCAATCGCCGCGCGAAACTGGCCAAGATTGAAGAGTTAGGCCACGATCCTTGGGGTAGCCGCTTCGATGACCGTTCCTTAATTGGCGAGATTCGTACCCGTGCTGGAGAGATCGTCTACAAGGTGCCCAGCGAAGATGGCGGGGAGACTGTTCATGAGCTTCCGCCGTTGGAGAGTGAAGAAGACCGTAAGAACTTCCGTCAGTGGAAAGCGGATCAAGGACGAGGCGAGTTGGTTGGCCCGAAGGTCCGTGCTGCGGGCCGGATTGTGCTGCATCGTGACAAGGGGAAGCTGCACTTCATTGACATTCGCGACCTCACGGGTGACCTGCAGGTCATGGTCGGCATGAAGCAGGTGGGCGACGATTGGGAACTGGCCCAGCAATTCGATCTGGGCGATCTGATTGGTGTCGACGGAACACTGATCCGCAGCAACACGGGCGAGCTTTCGATTCTTGCCGAGAAGCTGCACTTCATGGCGAAGTCGATCGCTCCGCCACCTGACAAGCACAGCGGCCTGCAAGATCCCGAGTTGCGTCAGCGACAACGCTACCTCGATTTGATCCATACCGACGGGGTGCTGCCGCGATTTTTGGATAGGACGCGGATTGTCGCTTCGATTCGTCAGACGCTTGGCTCGCAAGGGTTTGTCGAGGTCGAAGGCCCCACGCTCCACGGCATTGCTGGTGGCGCGGCGGCGAAGCCGTTTCAGACGCATCACAATGCATTGGACATAGATCTGAATCTGCGGATCGCGTTGGAGCTTCACCTCAAGCGGCTCCTTGTTGGGGGCATCGAGCGCGTTTACGAACTAGGCCGCGTCTATCGGAACGAGGGAATCAGCCAGAAGCACAATCCTGAGTTCACGATGCTTGAGGTCTACCAGGCCTACGGCAATTACGAGTCGATGATGGACCTGACCGAGGCGTGCATCGTGAACGCTATCGAAGCGATTCAGCCCGAGGGCGAAGCGAATTACTGCTTGCCGTGGGGCGAGACAACCATCGACTTCAAGCCGCCATTTGCGCGGATGACTTACAACCAGTTGTTCGCCCAACACGCAGGTGTCGATCCGAACGACGAAAAGGCAGTCGCGGAGTTGGCCCAATCGATTGGCATCCCAACCGCGGATCGTCACCCTGACGTGATCAAGAACGATGTGTTCGAAGAGAAGGTCGAGGATGCGCTCGTGGGCCCCGTGTTCGTCACCGACTACCCGGCGAGCATCTGCCCGCTGACCAAGCGGAAGCGGGACGATCCGGGCATTGCCGAACGGTTCGAGCTATTCATCCAAGGCATGGAGGTCGCCAATGCCTACACGGAGCTGAACGACCCCGACCTGCAAGAAGAACTGTTTAAGACGCAGCTCTCTGGACTGAGCGAAGAAGATTCGATGGCCAAGATGGACCACGATTTCATCCGCGCCCTCCGCCACGGCATGCCCCCGGCGGGCGGTTTGGGGATTGGGATTGATCGCTTGGTGATGCTGCTCACGGGGACACAATCGATTCGTGATGTGATTCTGTTCCCGCTGTTGCGACCGGAGAAATAAATCATAACCCGAAGCGTAAGCGAGGGAGAAGCTGTGCAAGAGAGTCCCCTCGCTTACGCTTCGGGTTACGAGATAGATGTAAACATTATGTGACAAGAAACCCAAGGATGGGTCGATGTACAAACTTCTGCTCTGCTGGCGATATCTTCGCACGCGTTATATTGCGTTGATCTGCATTGTGAGCGTGACGCTCGGCGTGGCGACGATGATTGTCGTTAACAGCGTCATGGCCGGTTTTACGCATGAGATGCAGGCACGGCTCAATGGCATGTTGGGCGACGTGGTGATTGACGCTCGTAGCATGGATGGCGTGGCGGATGCGAAGCAGCACATGGAGACCATTCGCCAAACGGTTGGCGAGGAAGTCGTCGGTATGTCGCCGACCGTTACGGTACCCTCGCTGCTGTACTTCGATGTCTATGGCCGGGATGGCACGCAGCAGAGTGTCACGCGACAGGTCACGCTCGTGGGAATCGATCAAGAAACCTACGCGGGGGTGAGCGAGTTCGGCAAGTACCTGCAGCATCCTGAGAATCGTAAGCAGCTTGATTTCCAGTTGCGCGAAAAAGGCTACGACACGATTGATTCCCAAGCGGAGGACCCTGCGAAAGCGAAGCCTCGTAAGCAGATGGAAACTGCCGGCTGGGGATATCGCCGCTACAAAGGCATGCTCGAAAAGCAACGCGCCGCGATTGCTGCCGCAAAAGCATCGACGGGCTCCCCCGCTGAGCAGGCCGGCGTGTTCGATCCGTTTGCCAAGCAGGCGGCAGAGAACGGAGAAGAGCAGGGTGTCGACTTCGATCCCGAGACGGAACAGCACGCAGGAATTGTGTTGGGGATTGGTATCACGGGGATTCGGCTCGCTGATGGTTCGGATCACTTTCTCGCCTTGCCTGGCGACGACGTGAAGGTGAGCTTCCCAGGCGTGTCGAAGCCTCCCAAGGCGATCAGCGAGTTATACACGATCGTCGATTATTACGAGAGCAAGATGAACGAGTACGACGCGAACTTCGCATTCGTGCCGTTGCGAGCTTTGCAGGAGAGCCGCGGGCTGGTGGATCCGACGACCGGCATCGGCAAGTTCTCTTCAATTCAGATCAAGCTGAAAGAAGGAGCGAACGCAGAAGCCGTGCGCGATCGGCTGCGTGAGGTCTTCCCGGCTGAGTTGTACGTCGTGAGCACCTGGCGCGATAAGCAGGGGCCACTGTTAGCCGCGGTACAAATGGAAACGGCTGTACTCAACGTCTTGCTGTTCATGATCATTGCCGTGGCCGGTTTTGGCATCTTGGCGATCTTCTACATGATTGTCGTCGAAAAGACACGCGACATTGGGATTCTGAAATCGCTAGGTGCTTCGGGCTCGGGCGTGATGGGAATCTTCCTGACCTATGGCTTTAGCCTAGGGTTGGTTGGGGCTGGGGCCGGTTTCATTCTCGGCTGGTTGTTCGTTCGCTATATCAATGAGATTGCTGACGGGCTCGGGAAGCTGACGGGCACGCCTGTGTTTGATCCTTCGGTCTATTACTTCTACAAGATCCCCACAATCGTCCAACCGTTTACGGTGGCGTGGATTCTCATCGGCGCGGTATTGATTGCCGTGACGGCCAGTATTCTCCCGGCGCGTAGAGCGGCGCGGCTTCATCCTGTGAAGGCACTTCGTTACGAATAGGAATGTTATGAGTAGCACACTCGCTAGTAGTCCATTGAGCCACGCGAAGGTTGCGCCGCGAGCAAACCCATTTCGGCTGGTCACCAGTGACAACAACGACGCGATGGCTAAGCCGATGAGCGGTGGTTGTTTGGGGTGTCGTGGGCTGTTTAAGAGCTACCAGAAGGCCACGGTTGGGATCCCTGTGCTGCAGGGCGTGGACTTCAGCGTGAACGAAGGTGAGTTTGTCGCCATCATCGGCCAGAGTGGTAGCGGAAAGAGTACGTTGTTGCATTTGCTGGGAACACTCGACAAGCCGGACGCAGGTGAGGTTCTATTCGAGGGCAACCGCATTGATAACCTTCCCGCGGCGAGTCGCGATCTTTTGCGGAACCGTTACTTTGGGATGATCTTCCAGGCATATCATTTGTTGCCGGAGTTGTCGGCTTTGGAGAATGTGCTCGCCCCCGTGTACATTGCCGAATCGACCATCGGTTATTGGAGAAACCGCAAACGGTACCGTCAGCGGGCGATTGAGTTGCTGGAGCTTGTGGGCCTTTCCGACCGAGCGAAGCACAAGCCGAGTGAGCTTTCCGGGGGCGAAATGCAACGGACGGCCATTGCCCGGGCGTTGATGCTAGAGCCCTCCGTCTTGCTAGCGGATGAACCGACCGGAAACCTCGATCGTTCGACCGGCGAGCAGGTCATGCAAACCCTTCGCGAGTTGAATCAGCGGCAGAACCTCACTATCATCATGGTGACGCACGACCCGTGGATTGCCGAGCAGGCTGACCGCACGGTGCAGATTGCCGAGGGTCGGATTGTGGGATAGCAAGCAGTCGCTCATCTGTTGAGCGAACCTGCAGGTCTGTCACTCTGTCGTAAAAGGCATGCCTTGCGTCTTGGTAGGAACCCTTCACGACGGCACCCAACGATTCACCCTTCATCACTCATACTTCATCACTTCTACCCATGTCTCGCCAAGTCTCGATCAACGGTAAGCTCGTCCCTCAAGAACAGGCGACCGTAAGCGTCTTTGATCATGGCTTGCTTTACGGTGACGGCGTGTTCGAAGGGATGCGGATTTACGGTGGGAAGGTGTTTCGGCATGAGCAGCACATCACGCGGCTTTATGAATCGGCCCGCGCGATATGTTTGGAAATCCCGATCAGCCAAGCGGACATGCAGGCCCAGGTGGATGCCACAGTGAAAGCGAACGGGCTAGAAGATGGCTACGTCCGACTGTTGGTCACACGCGGTGCGGGGACTCTGGGGCTCGACCCCAACCGTTGTAGCAATCCTCAAATCATTGTGATCGCTGACAAGATCGCCCTCTATCCGCAAGAGTATTACGACCACGGGTTGGAACTGATCACAAGCAGCGTGATTCGCAACCACCCAGCAGCGCTTAGCCCACGGATCAAATCGCTCAATTACCTGAACAATATCCTCGCGAAGATCGAAGGATTGAAGGCTGGTTGTGTCGAAGCCCTGATGCTCAACCACAAGGGTGAAGTCGCCGAATGCACCGGCGACAACTTGTTTCTAGTGAAACATGGCCGACTGCTGACGCCGCCACTCAATGCGGGCATTCTCGAAGGCATCACCCGCAATGCCGTGCTAGAACTTGCCCGCGAAGCGGGGATGGACGTGGCGGAAACTTCTCTCACCAAGCACGACGTTTACGTCGCCGATGAGTGCTTCCTGACCGGCAGCGCTGCTGAAGTGGTGCCCGTGGTGAAAGTTGATGACCGGGTGATCGGTGATGGTAAGCCGGGGCCAATGACGCTTGATCTGAAGAAGCGGTTTCATGAGTTGGTGCGTAGCTGATGGGACGCGGATGAACGCGTATCGGGCGGATTACAACGGATGCGTTCACACATCTGTCAATCGCTACGCTACTTCCTACCACTGCCGCTGGGTTTGATTATCATAAATTGATCTATCAAACGCCCTGTGGCGGCCAGCAAAGCTGATGTCGGCACAAACTGATTCTTCTCGCAGTGCCATGCCCGTCTCGGTTTCCTGTCCTCATTGCCAAGCAAAGTACAAGGTTGCCTCTGCTGCCATTGGTAAGAGCGCGACGTGTGCGAAGTGCAAGCAGAAGTTTCCTGTTATTGCACCAAGCAAGGATGGTAGTCAACCAGACTCGAAGCCCGCGCAATCTTCTAAGGCTAGCATCGCGCAGCCGCCGAAGAAGCCGCTTTCTCAAGCAAAGCCAAGCGCCTCTGGCAAAAGTAAAAAGTCATCGCCGTCCCCGAAGTTGACTCATCAGCACTTGGAAGCGGCCTTTGATAAAAAGCTGAAGAAGAACCGACCCTCGATTGCCTACCGCATTGGAATTATGCTTGCTGCGATGACAATGGTCGGACTAGTCGCGGTCTATCTCTTGTTGATCGCCGTCTGCTGTTACGGGGTCTACTATCACTTCGTCAACCACACGGGAATGCTCCAGATGCGTGGCGGCGGTCGCGCGAGGGTGCTGGTGTTCCTGGTTTATGCTGCACCGGGCATTATTGGACCAATCATCATCTTTTTTCTTATCAAGCCGTTGCTTGCAAGACCGGCCAAGGTTGAACGGTTTCGTTCGCTCAATCGTGATAGGGAGCCCCTGTTGTTTGACTTCGTCGAGAAGGTCTGCAAAGCGGTCGGTTCGCCTGTTCCGAAGCGAATTGATATTGATTGCGATGTGAACGCCTCGGCTTCGTTCCGCCGTGGATTCTTGAGTTTCTTGGGTAGAGACTTGGTCCTGACAATTGGTTTGCCAGTGGTTGCCGGATTGTCACTACGAGAGTTTGGTGGCGTGCTTGCTCACGAGTTTGGCCATTTTTCGCAGGGTGCGGGGATGCGGCTGTCGTATGTTGTTCGCTCCATTTCGTCTTGGTTTATGCGGGTGGTTTACGAGCGCGACCAATGGGATGAGACTCTTTCTTCTGCCACCGAAGATGTAGATATCCGGGTCGGATGGATCATCTTAGTTGCCCAAGGAGGTGTGGCTCTTGGACGTGGCGTGCTATGGGTTCTCATGCATATCGGGGTCGGGGTAAGCGGATTATTGCTGCGGCAAATGGAGTTTGACGCAGACCGGTGCGAAACACGTTTCGCGGGGCACAAGGCCTTCGCTTCCACGTCGCGGAAAATGCGCCTGCTCAGTGTCGCCTCGGAACTATCAAATGCCCAGATTTTCGAACACCTTGGCAGCCGCCGACTTGTGAAAGACTTGCCAGCATTAATCCTCCTCAACACCAAGATGATGCCTCCGAATATCGCCGATGAAATCGTTGGCGAGGCTCTCAAGGAGAAGACGAACTGGTACGATACGCACCCGTGTGACGCTGATCGGATTAAGGCTGCCGAGAAGTTGGGCGACGAGGGGGCGTTCAGCTTGAAAGCTCCGGCCGCAGCCTTATTCACGGACTTCAAAGGTCAGTCCGAGGCGACCACTTGGCACCTTTACATGGGGACCTTTGGGGCCAATGTGCCGAAAGATTCGCTTGTTGGGCCAAGGGAGTATATCACGGCGTCGAAGGCGGGTTGGGCTGAGGCCTAGTCGTGAGAAAGAGCTAAGCGAGTTTTCTCACCGGCTCAGGAACTCCTTCGCCTCAACTTTCTCAAAGCTCGCCAGATACTTCCGCGCTTCATCCAGCCGGTTACGGTCAGCGCGAGAGAGTCGCCAACTGAAAAGATGCTTCGCGCGGACATCGACATCTTGGCCGGCGATGCGGCGGTTGATTTCTTCGGGGACGACCTCGTGTTTGATGAGCTTTTGATTCAAGATCAAACGCGGTCCGGGAGGGGGAGTGCTGTGCAGCATGCAGTTGAGGCGGGCGTACCAATCGGTGAATTCGCGATACCGCGTGAGGGCGGCTTTGCTATCGGCGGGGGTCGTGCGAACCTCGTAGCTCCATTGGGGGCTGCGTAGGGAGAGCTGCCCAGTGTTTCTGGAGAAACCTTCTTGGAACACCGGTTGGGCAGAGAACTGCATGATGGGGTCGTTCTGCTTGGTGGCCCAATCGGCCAGCTTCCGCATTAGTGTATCGACTTTGGAGGTGGGCACGACGGTGCGTTGCCGCTTCTCCGGGTTGAGCAGGATGAACTCCCCCTCGCGTTCTTTGGTGGCGTCGCGATAAACCACGATCTGCGCAGGTTTTTCTGCGAAATCATAGACCGCTTCCTTCTCGAAAATGGTCACGCTTTGGCTGACCGGTTCTTCTTCTTGACCGATGAAGACATCCGTTTCGATGCGAAACTCTTCAGCGGCTTCAGCAAGCAAGGATTGAGTCAGACAAATCGATAGGGCGAGAAGCGTGCTAGCGAATCTCATGGTTTGCGTACCACGGGTAGAGACTGAAAGACGGGGATTTCACTGGCCGTAGAGTACGCAATAAGCGATAGCTGCGTAAATGTCAGTCCGACCTTTTGATGATGCTAGCTACGAATGACTCGCGCAGAGACGCGGAGACACAGAGAAGTCATGAGAGCCGCAGATGAACGCTGATAAACGCAGATTCCTAGCGAGACTTGTTGAAGAGCAATTCTGCAGCGAGTCGGGTAAGTAGAAGAATGCTGGGCGTTGTGGTTCTCAGCTGATTCCAAAGCAAAAGTGACATCTGCGTTTATCTGCGTTCATCTGTGGCTAAACCTCTGCGTCTCCGCGTCTCTGCGCGAGATTCACACTTCGCCATTCTGTTCGATTTGCCAATCGTCCAGATGAATCTCCACGTTCGCCCGCCCACGGAAGTGGTTGATCACCGGTCGGAAAGCGATAGAAAGCTCCCCGTTGATTGCTGCCAGCTCATCGCACCAGTCGCCGCCGCCGAAGGCGACAGCGCGGATTTTCACGCCGTGCTGGTCGAAGGTCATTGAGAGATGCCGTCCGCCGCCGCCGATCCGTTTCGGGGCTTCAGAAAGTCGGACGTTGCTAGCACTGAGTACCGGGCGGTGGTTGCCGTGGCCGAAGGGGGCGAGGCTTTCGATTTGCTGGACGGTTTGCTGAGTGAGACAATTAAGCGCCGTCTCAGCATCGACGCTCAGTTCGGCGAGGCGATCCTCGCTGGAGATTTCTTGACGGACGACCTCGAAGAACTGGCGGCGGAACTCGGGGATTTTTGCCTCGGTGATTTTCAAGCCGGCAGCAGCAGCATGACCGCCATGAGACTCGAGTAGATCATCACAAGCGGCCAGAGCTTGGTGCAGATTCAACCCGCGGGCGCTCCGTGCAGAGCCAATTCCCGGCTTCACGCCGAGCGGATCGCCGGCGATGAGGATCGTGGGCAGGTTGTACTTTTCGGCCAGGCGTCCCGCGACAATTCCGATGACGCCCGGGTGCCAGTCGTGGCTGGAGAGGACGAGTGCCGGGTCGTTCTCTGGATCGAATTTCTCTTTGGCCTGTTTGTCCGCCGCGAGCAGCATACTGCGTTCAAGCGACTTGCGTTCCTCGTTCAACTCGTCCAGATAATGGGCGAGCTTTTCTGCTCTGGTGGGGTCGTCGGTGGTCAACAGTTCCACGCCGATTTCTGCCTGCCCAAGTCTCCCCGCGGCATTCAATCGCGGTGCCAGTTGAAAGCCGAGATGTTCCCCTTCGAGTTGGCGTTTTTCGTTGAGCTTGGTGACCTTGATCAAGGCTTCCAGCCCCAACGGCGGCGAATGCGTGAGGCTGTTTAGTCCGTGGTGGACGAGGATGCGGTTCTCATCGACGAGCGGTACGACGTCGGCGACCGTTCCCAGTGCCGCAAGGCCGACCGCTTGCAGGAGAAAGTTGCGCATGCGGTCAGTGACTTTCTTTTCGCCGCTCGCTTGTTGTGCGAGTGCCCAAGCGAGTTTGAAAGCGACGGCTGCTCCGCACAGACCAGGAAAAGGATAATCGCTGTCAGGAAGGCCCGGGTGAATGATGGCAGCGGCTTGCGGCAGTCGCTCGGCGCACTGATGGTGGTCCGTGACGATCAGCGTCATGCCTAGTTCCGCCGCCAAGTCTGCTTCGGCAAGACTGGCGATGCCGCAATCGACGGTGACGATCAGGTCAGTTTTCTGCGCGGCAAGTGAGCGAATCGCTTCCGTGTTGAGGCTGTAGCCTTCATCAATGCGGTTGGGCACGTAGTAGTGAACGTCGGCGTTGAGCAGGCGGAGGCAGCGATAGAGAATTGCCGTGGCGGTCATGCCGTCGGCGTCGTAATCGCCGTAGACGACGATGCGTGAGTTCGCCTGAACCGCACCCCATAAGATTTCTGCTGCTCTAGTATTGCCTGGCAACAGGTCTGGGTCACGAAGACCCGTGAGCTTTGGTGCTAAGAAAAGCTTTGCCTCATCAGGCTGGCTGATTCCGCGAGCGATGAGCAACTGCGCGACGACGGTCGAGACCCCCGCGGAACGCTCCAACTCCGCCACGCGGGAAGGATCGTGCCGATGAATTCGCCAGCGCTTGGGCATGAGTGCCTGTGGCTTCCAGCCGCAGTGATGCAAAGAGAATAAGAGGCAGGGAAGAAATACTGGGGCTGGAAGCCCCAGCCACGAGGCTTACTTTTTCTTCTCTGTGTGCATCGTATGCTTGCGTAGCCGTGGGCAATACTTCTTGAGCTTCAGCTTTTCGCCGCCCATTTTTCGGCGAATCGTGTAGTTGTAGTCGCCGGTCTCTTCGCAAACGAGGAAGACAACTTCGACTTTCTTTTTGCGTTTGCCGCCGCTTTTCTTGGCCATCGGTCTAGAGTCTCAGAAATGGAGGAATAAAGCTGGTATTCAAGCGTTTATGCGAATCGCGTAGTGTACCCCGATCCACTCGGGTCTTCCAGTGGTGATTTCTTCGGTCCGCCGAACCCCAGCTTGCGGGTATAATCGAGGCAGGGGAGGGCAGTGCTAAACAGTCGAAAAGCCGGCACGGAGACTGGCAACCCGAGACCGGAACACTCTCGCTTGGCGACGAATCGTTGACTCCTTCACCCCCAAATACGCCGCCAGCGGAATTGCCGCCCCAGACCAAGGAGTCGGGAGGCACTCTTGAGAATGGGGTTCCACGTGCCTCGCATGTCGAAGTCACGCTGCCGCCATTGTTCTCTAACGAGCTGAGTGAAGAGAAACAGCATGAGTCTCAATCACCGTCGGTTGGCCGTTTCATTGGCAGGAGTTCAGCCTGGCTGGTGAGCGCAGCGATCCATCTGCTGATCGCCCTGGCTCTCTCAGCATTGTTCTTTCAGCTTCGCAAGAGCGAGCCGTTGGAGTTGACGGCTCTGTCGAGCGTCGAAATTGACGAGTCGCCCGACTTTCTGATTGATGAGAGTAGCGACCTGAGCGCAGGCATGGATTTGCCAGGGTCGCCCGACCTGACGATTGGCTCCACCGAGAGCGTGGCGGCTGAATTGGTAACGGTGCCGCAAGTCGAGGCGGTTGAACAAGTCGCCGTGTTGCCCTCGATGCCTTCGTTCAACACGGCGATCACTTCTCCCTTGAAACTGAAGGGGGGCGGATTCGACGCCCGCAGGGTTGGCAATCGTCGCGAAGCGGCACTTGCTGGCGGAGGCACCGATGCTAGTGAGGCCGCGGTTGAAGCGGGACTTGCTTGGTTGGCCGCCCACCAATGGGAGGACGGTTCTTGGCGATTCGATCTTGAGGCTTGTCCGAACTGCTTGGGCAATTGTCGCGACTCGGGTTACTTCCGTTCGAGCACGGCATCGACAGGACTCGCGCTGCTTTGTTTTCTAGGAGCAGGTTACACCCATCAGGACGGGCCTTATCAGGACGAAGTGAAAAGCGGGTTGTATTATCTCTCCGAAGTGATGGCAATCACTTCGCACGGCGGAGATCTGCGCGATCGTTTTATGAGCAACGAGGTCGGACGCGACCCTGGTATTTTGGCGGCAGTCGATCTTGTGCGTGGGGGTGGCGACAACATGTACTCGCACGGCATCGCGACCCTGGCGTTGACCGAAGGCTATGGGATGACGCGCGATTCCGAGCTGAAAGGACCGGCGCAGGAAGCTGTGAATTTCATTGTGAACGCACAATACGAAGATGGTGGCTGGCGCTATTCACCAGGTTTCGAGACGCCCAGTCGTGGCGACACCACGGTTAGCGGCTGGCAAGTGATGGCGCTGAAAAGCGCGACGCTCGGCGGATTGAAGGTTCCCTATGAAACGTGGCTGAAGATCGAAGGTTTTCTCGATTCAGTCCAACGCGAGGATGATAAGTATCGCTATCGCGTTGGAGAAAAGCCGACGGGCAGCAACACGGCGATCGGTTTGCTCTGCCGCATGGTCACCGGCTGGCCGCTCAGCCGTCCGCACCTGCGGAAAGGCGTGGCGAAACTGGGCACCGAACGGCCCGATCGGAACCACATGTACTTCAACTACTACGCTTCGCTGGTACTTCATCATGCCGGGGGTCGTGGCTGGACGAAGTGGAACCCCAAGATGCGCGAGTACTTAATCGAGTCGCAAGCCCGGCGGGGACACGAGCGCGGGAGTTGGTACTTCCCC
The DNA here is from genome assembly GCA_040218535.1 of Lacipirellulaceae bacterium. Classification (NCBI taxonomy): domain Bacteria; kingdom Pseudomonadati; phylum Planctomycetota; class Planctomycetia; order Pirellulales; family Lacipirellulaceae; species Lacipirellulaceae bacterium. Next base: position 608,058 of record JAVJRG010000005.1, read on the forward strand.
GAAGCGCATAGCACGCAAGGGGGACGGCTCTACACAACTGCGATGGCGATTATGACCCTTGAGGTCTATTACCGGTACATGCCGTTGTATCGGGAGATGGCGCTAGAGGCGCAGTAGCTTTTTGAGATTGCGGAGACTTCACGCTAGGTGTGTGAACTCTTTTCCACCGACGACACAGAAAAAAAGTGAGGATAAGCCCGGCTGCTAGTTGAGGGCACAACTGGGCTTGCAGACCGAGCTTATCCTCGAAACTTCTCTAGGGAGAGGAGTGATTTGGCGAAGAGTCGATTGGAAAAGGAGCTGAAAAAAGGTCGTCCGCCTCGCTGCTTCTCAAAAGTTGACCCAAACCTTGGATAAGGGCAACGACGACAGGGGCAGGTGGCGCTCGAAAAACAGACGAAGACGGACGACGGGTGGTTACGCAGTCAGGGGCAGGAAGACTGCATAACCAGTTAATGAAACCGGCTACAAACGAATCAAGGTAACAAGGCAAGTGCGACAGGCACTCTTAGGCTCTGGTGAATTGGGCAGTTAGAGGGAGAGATCGACACACATCCGTGCGAAGACTCTCGGCAGCCTGGCGATCCCATCTTCTGGGACCCATGGCTTTGCGTGCACGGCCTTGCGACCGGCTTGCCCTGAGCGAATAGTCTGGCGTTCAATTCTTGGACGCTACTGAACCCTATGTCGCGTTTTGGGGGTAGTCAAATGCGTTTTCCAAGTTTTTTTGAGCCACCGAGAAAGCTAGGATCGCAAAGTAAGAAACCACAGATGAACACTGATAAACACGGATAAGAATTCTCTTTTGTGTCCTGCAAGAGCACTATCTGTGTCGATCTGTGTTCATCCGTGGTTCCAATAGTTTCTGTTCACTATCGGCAGTTTAGCTCTACTTCCACTCCGGCTTACGCCCCTCCAGTTGAGCAGCAATCCCCTCCGCTGCTGCCTCAGTGGTTCTTGCCGTCGCGTCGATGACGGCTGCCGCGGAGAGTTGGGTCGAGAGCGTTTCGCCGAGTGTTTCGTTGATCAGCCGTTTGGTTAGTTGAATGGCTTCGGGGGCCGAGCCTGCAATCTCGCCGGCTAGGGCGTTCGCGCGGGCCCAGGTTTGATCGTCTTCGACCACTTCGTGAAACAAGCCGAGGCGATGGCCTTCGGTGGCGTCGATTTCTCCTGCGGTGAGTGCTAAGCGGGCGGCATTTCCAGCACCGAGTCGGAACGAGACGAGTGTTGTCGCCAACCCGCCCACCAAGCCCATCCGCGTATCAGGAACACCAAACGTGGCACTTTTTCCGGCAACCACGCAGTCAGCCGCGGTAACCAACGCTGCCCCTGCGGAAAGGGCTGGGCCGTTGACGGCAGCGATTACGGGCTTGGTGATTTCCATGACTCGGACTAGCAAATCACGCAACTGGCCGGCCTCCTCGCCCCACTGCTTCACTTGATCCTCGGGGGATAACGCTTCTTGATTCGGCTGGGGCTGCAGACCTGAGCAAAAGTGGTTGCCGCTGCCGGTGAGTACCAGCGCGCGGACTGCCTTTGTGTAGTAAAGATCGTCCAAAGCTTCTTCGAGTTGGCCTACCATTGCAGCGGAGAGGAAGTTTCGCTCGTCCTCGCCATCAATGACAATGGTACCCGTATGGCCTGAAGTGCTTACCTTGATCGAGTTGCTCATACGTGCTGGGTGTAGTTGAAAGACTTAGAACCATTCTTTCGCGGGTCGAGTGTCGACCGCAATGTCAATTTGATCGCGTGGAATTCGCGTTGGCCAGGCCTCGCAGACCGCTTGCACTTGTGGGGGAGCTGAAATCCAAGTGACATAAGGACCAACTTGCGCGACCTTTTGCGCAAATAGGTTTAACCAACTCTCGCACTGCATCTGGTCATCCCCCAGCAGACGTATAAGGTAACTGCAGGCGTCCTTCTCTGATCTTTGCGGAAGCATTTCATAATAGCAGCCGGCTACGGGCGTGGTCGGGGCCTGTGCCCGATTCGGGATTTCCGCCGGCAAGCTGCTCAGGAAGTCGGCAGCGACTTCTCTTGACCGGAAGACAAGCTCCATGGTCGTTGCGAAACGGGCGTGAATTAGACTTAATCGCCAAGTCCCATCGCTCGCTGCGCCTGCCACGCCAGAGACGTTGGTGAGACTCGGGCTGACTTCTGAAACTTCCACGTCTGACCATTCAGCGTTGACATCTGCGGTTGAGAGCAGGGGGCGTGTCCGCAGTTCGGCTATTTCACCGGCACCGTCACGGGCATCAATGCCCACTGTGAAGTTCCCTTCGTGAGCAACGCTCCCAACAACTACGGGGAGGACACTTTGCGAAGTGAGCGACCGACGGTGCGAAAGCTCGTGCGTGAGTTCCGCAGCAGCCGCTGCTCCGGCGATTCTTTCTAGCTCATCCCACTGCCAATCGTATTGATTAGCAGCCTTGGCGATCACGCTGGCCGTGGGATCGCAACAACCGGCTATTACAACGCGGGCTCCCTCAGCGAAAGCCGCTTCGATCGGCCCAGCGCCGATTTGTAGGTCAGCGGCCAAGAGCTTGTGGTGCTCTAAGTCGATGCCCTCGCCATTCGCTTCATGCTCGAATCGTTGCCCTTCGAAGTAGAGCTGGTCGAGCATCGGTAAGAGATTGCTCCCGCGGACAGCAGAGATGAGCAGGTCGCCACAGCCTGCATCAACCAGTTTTGCCGCCGCCGCTTCGACACAACCATAGGCGTTTCCCCAACCCGCGTCGGCAAACACATGGAGGTTGGGCTCAAGGTAAAGCGACTTGGTGAGTTGCCCAAGGTGCGTTGCAAACGACTGATTGAAGTCGGGGTAGACCCAGTCCTCGCCGGTGGGATTCACGACCCGAGCGCGGCGATAGCGAAGATTCAGAAGATCGAGACCCTGTGCGGCAACAAAGGCTTCCAGCCCGTTGATGGGTCCCTCGACAGTGGCTTCGATGGTTGCAAATCGCATGGCTCTGTTGGGTTAAAACTCCTTTCTCTCATTGGACTGTAACCGCGATGTTGCTCCTACCGTAGCCGCGAGTTTTCTGTTGCACAGTTTCTGTTGCAAAAGGGCAACGCAAGTCCGGCGGATGTTGACCAGATTCAACCAGGTTCGCTGAACAAACAGTGCTCTTTGCGGCGGAATGGAGTCGCAAGTCTTTTTGTGACAATGGTTTGCGGCATTTTCCCTGGGTGGCTTTTTAGCATCGGCACACGGACTGCGACTGAAGGGAGCGTTCCGATGCTCGTCAATCGCAGGGAGGAAGCCACCGTGTCTAAGCAAACCCCGTCTCGTCAAACCGCCGCTAGTAAATCGCTCATGAACGGATCGACCAATAAGGGTGCCACAAATAAGAAGGGCGCAACCGCGGAGAATGAACTGGTGGAGTCAGCCGAGCATTCCACGGGCTCGGGCACGGCGATCGACGATCCAGTGCGGATGTATCTGATGCAGATGGGCGAAATCCCCATGCTCGATCGTGACAAGGAGATCTCCGCCGCGAAACAGATCGAAGCGACACGCGAGCGTTTCCGTCGGACGATGTTGTGCAACGACTATGTTTTGCACGCGGCAGCCGAGTTGTTGCAGAAGGTGGCTGATGGTGAGTTGCGGCTTGATCGGACGATTGAAATCTCCGTGACGAACACCGCGGAGAAAAAGCGTATGCTCAAGCGGATTGGCCCGAACCTGGAGACGATTCGCCACTTGCTAGGCGAGAACCAGAAGGACTACCGTGTTGCCGTCAGCACCTCAGAGACCGCCAGAACGAAGCGGGACGCTTGGCGACGATTGGTTGTGCGTCGAAATAAAGTCATTCGGTTGGTTGAAGAACTAAATCTTCGGATTCAGCGCCTGCTGCCGATCATGGAGCAGCTCCATGAGATCGCGCATCGGATGGCGACGGTCAAGAAGCACTTGGCAGATCCCGAGCACTGCCTGCTGAAAGACAACGAGCATGAACTCCGCCAGGAGCTTCAGTACTTGATGAAAATCACGCTAGAGACACCAGCGACGATTGCTCGACTGGTGCGACGTTCCAATGAGCGGAAGCGGCACTACGATCTGGCGAAGCGGCAACTCTCTGCCGCCAACCTGCGACTGGTTGTCTCGATCGCCAAGCGATACCGCAACCGTGGCATGAGCTTTCTCGACCTTATTCAGGAAGGCAACACTGGCTTGATGCGGGCAGTTGACAAATTTGAGCACGCACGCGGCTACAAGTTCAGCACCTATGCGACCTGGTGGATTCGCCAAGCGATCACGCGAGCGATTGCTGACCAAAGCCGCACGATCCGCTTGCCGGTCCACATGATCGACACGATGAGTAAGATTCGTGCCGTGAGCAGCGAGTTTGTTCAGGAGAATGGCCGAGAGCCTAATCCGGAGGAGATTGCCGAGATCGCAGGTCTCTCGCTCGAAGATGCCCGCTGCGTGCACAAGATGACGCGTCAGCCTTTGTCTCTCGATCAGCCAGTGGGCGATCACGAGGACAACTACTTTGGTGAGTTCCTGGAAGAGAACCGCGATGAGGACCCGCTCTACGATACGAACTTGGAAGCTCTGAAGGAGCGTCTCGAAGAGGTAATGACTGAACTGACTTATCGCGAACGAGAAATCCTCCGCTTGCGATACGGTCTTGCTGATGGTTACACCTACACGCTGGAAGAAGTCGGCAAGATCTTCTCGGTGACACGCGAGCGGGTTCGCCAGATCGAGTCGAAAGCAGTTCGCAAACTGCAATCGCCGTATCGGTCGCGGGCGCTGGCGGGCTTCTTGGACGGAGCGGAAGAGCAGTTGCCGGTGGAGATGCAGTAAGTGGCTGGAGGCCCCAGCCACGGTTAGTGCGAACTAAAGCTCGCGATCTCCAACCGTACGAGTTGTTCCGCCACAATCCCTGCTGACTCCGGCCTGCGAAGTGGGTCTTTGGATAAGAGCCGGTGCACCAGCGACGCGACCGCTTTGGGAGTTTCCGGTTCACGCTCACGGATGCAAACCGGCTTCGCTTCGCGGTGCATACGCACGAGTGACTCGGCATCTTTGGCTTTGTGAGGGACAACGCCGGCCAGCATTTCGTAGAGCATAACGCCGAGGCTGTAGAGATCAGCCCGTAGGTCGCAGGCCAGGCTTGAAGCGACAACCTCTGGGGCCATGTAGTTGAGCGTCCCGAACACTGGCTGGGTCGCCCAGTGCTTGGCTTCCCCGGGAGTATGTGCAAAGCCAAAGTCGAGCAGCGTTGCGTGACCATCTTCGGCTAGCATCACATTCGCGGGCTTGACGTCGCCGTGAACCATGCCGGTACTCGAATGCAGGGCATCAAGTGCTTCGGCGACCTGGCGGACGAGCCAGAGCGTGACGGACAAGGGCAGCTTGCGTTCGCGCTTCAGCACATTGGCGAGCGATTCTCCTTCGAGCCGTGGACTAACGATGTAGAACGGTGGCTGTTGCACTCCGGCGGAGAGGATCGGTAACAGGTTGGGGTGAGTCGCCCGACGCCCTACCCAAGCCGCACGGCGCTGCATCTCGATGGCCCCCGCATCGCGCCACCACTCTTTTCTCAAGACTTTGATGACGTATGAGGCGCGTTGCTCCTCGGGCGCATCGGCGGGACGGGCGAGGTAGACGCGCGCCAAGTCACCCTCGTTCAGCAGACGTACGAGCTGCCAAGGACCGATGCGGCCAATTGCCTTCTGCCGCGTACCTAGTGGTGCCTGTGGGGATATTTCGGAGGTCGCTTGAGGGGAGCGACTGGCGGAGGGCTCAACAGTGGCCATGCGCGGTGCTATCACTAAAGAAGTTTTGGGTCGAAAAGAGCGTTGCTACCTGTCGGGAACAGGTTGCGACTGAGAGTATCAATCGGCCCAAGTCGAGGCGTGACTCGACGCCCGGTTTGCAAATTCAGTGGTAGAATGGCGAGTTCTGCTAGCACCGGTGAGAAGCTGTACCGACCGTGGCGGGTTTGCCATTGCGTATCCGTTATCCGCCGAAGTATTTGGTGAGAGTGGCTCTGGCGACAGCCGGATCGTCAGTGCCAGCGACAATCGCTCGGCCATCGGCAAAGAGGGTAATCTTGTAGTCCTCTGTTTCTAGGCGGAGTAAGAAGGCGTTGACGGTTACCTTCCCAAGTTTCGAAACTTTCTCAGCAACAGCCGAGAGCGTTGGACTATCACTGCTCGTTGGGCTGATTTGCACGGCGTTGCGACCGCACAGAGTCACTGTTGTGCTTCCCCGTTTTCCTTCAAGCCAGGGGAATTCACCCGTCACGCAGGTTTTGCATTGCGGTTCCTCCACGCGACGAGCCACTCCTACGTCGCGTAGTTGGTTGTTCCAGAGGTCAAGTACCCGTAGTTTACGATTGACCGCTTCGAGGTTCCCGCTGAGTATTTTTAATGTCTCCATCACTTCCCAAGCGGCAATCGTTTGCACGATGGGGTTCAGCACGCCTGCGGTGTCGCACGTGGGTTGCAGTTCTGCCGGTGGCGGCTCGGGCATGAGGCAGCTCAGGCAGGCCGTCTCGCGGGGGAGAATCGCCATTGCTTGCCCTTCGGCCCCGACGCAGCCGCCGAATACCCAAGGCGTGTTGTTGGCAACGGCGTAGTCGTTGATTAGGTAGCGAACCTCGAAGTTATCAGTGCCATCGACGATTGCCTCGCAGTCTTCGGCTAGCGTCTTGATGTTATCGGCTGTCACATCGGCAACATGAGGCTCGACGGTCACGGTTGAGTTGATCTCCTGGAGATGCTTCGCTGCGGCAACCGCCTTGGGGAGATTCGCGGCGACGTCCGCCTCCGTGTACAGCACTTGGCGGTGGAGATTGTCGAGTTCGAGGAAGTCGCGATCGACAATCCGGACATGCCCCACGCCAGACCGCACGAGCAGTTCTGCCGCGACGGAGCCCAATGCACCGCAGCCGACGACCAGCACTTTTGACTTGCCTAACTTCTCCTGGCCGTCCTCACCCAACGAAGCGAAATTCACCTGCCGTCGATAGCGCTGAGCGTGGTCGAGCTTAGACTTGGGTTCACTCATCTGATTAGGGTTCATCCAACAAAATAGCCAGCACAGTCGAACTCGGGGGCTAGATACGCTTGCAGCTTATCGCACTTGTTTCTTATCTCACCAGTTATTGAATCTGCCAACTCTCGAACCATGATCGGTTTGTTGATGGCGGAAAGCCAACTTGGTGGTCGTTCTCCCGGTTGCAGCTCAACGAGGATTGCGTCTGCCAAATAAGCAACGGACTCTTGCGTAGCATCAGCAGTGATCGCGTGCGCTAGTTTCAGTCCATCGTACTCTTTTGAAATCGTTGATCCATCAAATACTGCGAAGACTGCCGCGGGATACCAAGTTAGCATTGCGAGCTGACTGGCTTGCGACGACTGACCACGCAAATCGACAACGAGCGGAACGCCGGACTCACTCGCCTTTCTCAAGATGTCTTCAGAAGGACCTTCGGTAAAAACTGTGAGTTCCAGTTCACGTGCGAGATCGGCTTCGAATTCTGAGACGCTGCCGCCTCGCAGAACGGTGCGTTTCCCTTCGAGGCGAAGATTCTGATGGTGAATATCCCAACGATTGATGCCCAAGCGGTGTTCAAATTGCAGGGAGGTGCCGTCCTGCAAGTTCACTTCGAGCTCGATCTCGTAGAGAAACGGCAATCGGGGCGACCAATAGCACGGTTCGGTAACGAGTAGTTCTTTGCCTTCAAATGAGAAAGTTGATGGCAATGTCTTAGAGAATCGACATCTTGGTCCCCGCAAGATGCCTGTGACGCTTTCAATTTGCTCCACCGATTGATCGTGGAATACGAGCGTCGCGGTGGTATCCGTGGCGTTGCGCGTTTCTACGGTGAGCAAGTCGTGGAGCTTCATTTCATTCAATCTCCTCCTCCTCGGCAGCCAACGCATACTCTTTCGTCTTCTGCAAAGCCTCACGCAAATACCGCCCTGTAATCGATCGCTCATTCGCGGCCACTTGCTCCGGGGTTCCGGTGGCGACCACTTGGCCGCCTTCTTCTGCCGCACCGGGGCCGAGATCAATCACGTAGTCTGCCGCCTGCAACACCAGAGGATGATGCTCAACCACCACGAGCGAGTGTCCCATGTCCGTCAGCGACTGAAAACAATCCAGCAGTTGCATCACGTCGGAATTGTGCAAGCCGGAGGTCGGTTCGTCCATGAGGAACAGAGTTCTTCCTCGTTTCGCTGCGGAAACGTAGTTGGCCATTTTCAGTCGCTGGGCTTCGCCACCGGAAAGCGTATTGGCCGCTTGGCCCAATCGCAGATAATCAAGCCCCATGTCGATCAGGCATTTCAATCGCGTGAGGATTTTCTTCTGACCGCGAAAGAAGGTGAAGGCTTCACGCACCGAGAGGTCCAGCACGTCAGCGATGCTGAGTCCCCGGTAACGGATTTCGAGGACTTCGCGTCGGTAGCGAGTGCCTTGGCAGTCGGCACAACGCATGAAGACGTCGGCCATTAGTTGCATGTCAACTTGGATCGACCCGTCCCCTTGGCAGGTTGGACAGCGACCGCCATCGACATTGAAGCTGAAGTGTCCGGCTTTGAATCCGGCCGCCTTGGCGTCGGTCGTGCCGGCGAACAGAGAACGAATCGGGTCGAACGCCTTCACGTAAGTGACGGGGTTGGAACGCGGCGTGCGGCCAATGGGCGATTGATCAACCATGATGCAGTCGTCGAGTTGACTGACGCCCACAAGATCGTCGAATTTGGCGTTCGTGCCATTCGTATCCAGCTTCAAACCTTGGGCGACCGCCGGGTAGAGGGTTTCGCCCACGAGAGTGCTTTTGCCCGCTCCGCTAACGCCGGAGACGACGCAGAGCATGCCAAGTGGAAAATCAACGGCGAGTCCTTCTTCACTACTTCCACGCAGGTTGTTCTCGCGCGCCCCGCTTAGTTTCAGCCAACCCTGGTTTGTCTCGCGACGTTTTTCTGGAAGTTGCAGGAAGCGGCGTCCCGAGAGCCAATCCCCCAAGCGACTGTCAGGCGACTGAAGCATTGCGTCGTATTTGCCTTGGAAGATCACCTTGCCGCCGAACTCACCCGCACCAGGGCCCATTTCGACAACTTCGTCCGCGGCTTCGATCAGTTTCTCGTTGTGTTCAACCAACACGACCGTGTTGCCGCGATCTCGAAGGGCAGTGACGGCTTCGACCAGCCGTGGTACGTCGGCGGCATGCAAGCCCGCTGAGGGTTCATCCAGCACGTAAAGCATTCCCGTGAGATTTGAACCCAGGGCGGATGTCAGCGCAACGCGTTGGGCTTCTCCGCCGGAAAGTGTTCTTAATGGACGCGCGAGTGACAGGTGCCCCAGGCCGATCCGGTCGAGGTACTGAAGTCTTTCCTGCACTTGCGAAAGCAAGAGGCGACCAACGACTCGCTGTGACTCATCTAGAGGGGCCGTTTCGAACCAACGACTGCTCATCTCGACCGGCATATCGACGACGTCGGCCAGACTCTTCCCGGCGATTTTCACAGCAAGTGCTGCCGGATTGAGCCGCGCGCCCTGGCACTCAGGGCAAGAAGAGTAGCTTCGCCAGCGGCTCAAGAAGACGCGGATGTGCATCTTGTACTTGCGGCGCTCGAGCCAAGCAATGAAGCCATCAAGTCCGCCAAAGTCGCGTTCAGGAACGCCATGAGTGATCAGATCGAGATGTCTTTGGTTGAGCTTGGAGAAGGGAACATCAACCGGCAGGTCGTAGTCGTCGGCTAACGCCAGCAGCTCTTCGAGCTCGTGGTTGTAGGAGGGCGTATTCCATGGGGCGATCGCCCCTTCTTTAAGGCTTTTGCTCGGATCAGGAACGACCAAGTTCATGTCGAGCTCGGTGATATTGCCGAAGCCTTCGCATGCCGGGCACGCGCCCAGAGGATTGTTGTAATTGAAGAGCTGAGGTTGAGGATCAGGGTAGTCGATCGCGCAGGTTTCACAGCGAAGTCGCCGGCTGAAAACATATCGTTGCCAAGTTGAGCCAGCGAGAGTCGTTTGCTTATCGGTTTCGACACGCTCGTTCTGCGACCAAACGAGGGCAACACCTCGCCCTGCTTCCATGGCGTTTTCCAGGGAGTCGTGCAGTCGCGTTGTCGTTTCAGTGCTGAGCTTGATGCGATCGGTGATGACTTCAAGCGTATCGGCTTCGCGTAGCTGTCCTGCGAGTTCGGGGGTGAGTTCGACGACTTCTTCTCCCAAGGCCAAGCGGCGATAACCGAGCGAGATCAGATCAGCCAGCCATTCCTCGTTGGTTCGTTCGCTGCCGCGTTGCGAAACGAAACCGATCATCGCTCGTGTACCTTCAGCGAGTTGTGAGAGAGTCTGAGCGGCAAGATCGGCAGAAGTTCGCTCGACTTTTTGGCCGCAGGTATGGCAGGTGATCTCGCCGATGCGGGCGAACAAGAGTTGCAGATGCTCGTTTATCTGCGTCGCGCTGCCGACGGTCGCTCGGCTGGAGCGGCTGACGGTTTTCCGCGTCACCGCGATTGAGGGGGGAATGCCTTCGATGCTTTCCGCGTCAGGCTTGTCGAGCTGTTCGAGGAACTGTCGCGTGTAGGTGGAGAAGCTTTCGATATAACGGCGTTGTCCCTCCGCGTAGAGCGTGTCGAGCGCCAGGCTCGTCTTGCCGCTGCCGCTGACACCGCAGAAAGCGATCAGCTTGCCGTGCGGCAAGTCGAGATCAACATTGCGGAGATTGTTGACCGCAACGCCACGTACGCGGATTTCGTCGAAGGATTCGACGTCCTCAGTGGCAGTGGTGGTCTGGGGAGGATCAGTAACGGTTGATGCTGTAACTGTTGACATAGTGGGAGTTCAGAATCGGCAGTCGTACAGCCGGGGCTATTTAGCTACGTGCAAACAGACCAGCTTACCGCGCCGGGGTTCGAGTTGCTACAATGCGTGCCATGCCAAGCAAGAAACGGAAGAACCTTTTCTATATCCTGTTGATTCCCGTCGGGATCGTATTCGTCGTCACCGCTTGCGCTTACGGCTACATGGCGTTCACGATTGCCAACGCCGCGGGGGACGCGGCCAAGCAGGCGGGGCATCCCCTGTTTTCCTGGCTCAGGACCAACGGCGATTGGCTCATGCTCACCGAACTGGGCGTGCTAGCGGTGCTGACCATCGGCGCGATGGTGCTTGAAGCCAAGCAGGACGCGGATGAATCGCAGGAACAAGCCGAATAGGACATTAGACAGGATTTACGATGAACAGGATCGGAAGTTGAGAGATTTCGTAAGCAAGGACAATCATATCATGTTGATCCAGTAAATCCTGTCAAAAACAGAAGTGTCAATATTCATGCCAGATGTCGCCCAGCAGATTGAAGCCCTTCGCCAGGAAATCCGGCGGCATGAGCGGCTCTATTATGTCGACGCCAAGCCGGAGATATCAGACAAACAGTTCGACGAGCTTCTCAAGCGCCTTGAAGCACTTGAAGCAAAGCATCCCGAATTCGTTACGCCAGACAGCCCCACGCAGCGTGTCGGTGGTCAACCCATCGATGGATTCCAGACCGTGCCTCATGCACGGCGGATGTACTCGATTGACAACAGCTACAACGAGGAGGACCTCACGAAGTGGGCGAAGCGTTGCTTCGAAGCGATTGATCCTGCGTTTGGCAATTACGCTGCGGCATTTGAAGAAGTCGACCAGGCCGAAGCAGAAGTGAAAGGGCAACGAACGGACGAAGCCAAGAAAGTACGCAAACTGGCGAAAGAAACGCGTGAAGGGTTACACTCGGCGTTAGCGGCTCAAGTGGAAGTTGCTGGCCAGGAGGGCTTTCCCATTCCCGGCGGCTACATCGCCGAGCCAAAGATTGACGGCGTCGCGATTAACCTGCGCTATGAGCGTGGGCAGCTAGTTCAAGCTTTGACGCGCGGCGATGGTACTTCGGGGGATGATGTCACTGCTAATGTGCGAGCGATTCGCTCGGTCCCGTTGGTACTACAAGGGCCGGAGTCCTTCAGGCCTCCGGAAATCCTCGAGGTTCGTGGCGAAATCTTCATGCCGCAGAAGGAATTCTTGCGACTGAATGCAGAAGCGGAAGCTGCGGGGAACGAGCCGTTTGCCAATCCGAGGAACGCGACGGCGGGGACGCTCAAGCAGCTTGATCCAAAGGTTGTCGCCGCCAGAAAGTTGCAGTTTATTGCTCACGGTTCCGGGGAATTGAGCGAAGAGATTGCCGACCTGGGAATTGATGCTCATAGCAAACTGCTACAGCAGATTGCCGCGTGGGGTGTGCCGATCAACGCTCGGAACCGCCAATGTGAATCGATTCGCGAGGTGCTGCGTGAGTTGGAAGCGTTCGACACGGAGCGACTAGAACTCAGCTACGGGGTGGATGGGGTCGTCGTGAAAGTCGACCGCTACGATTTCCAGCAGCAGCTCGGCTACACGAGCAAGTTCCCACGTTGGGCGATTGCCTACAAGTACGCCACCGAACAAGCGGAAACGACGGTCCTGGAAATCCAGTGGCAGATGGGCAAGACCGGGAAGCTGACACCGCGGGCACGGATGGAGCCGGTGTTCGTCGCGGGGACGACCGTGCAGCATGCGACGCTTCACAACTTTGGCGAACTTGAACGCAAGGACGTGCGGGTTGGCGATCAAGTGATCATTGAGAAGGCCGGCGAGATCATCCCGCAGGTCGTACGCTCGCTCAAAGAGAAACGTCCCGCAGGCGTCGAACCAGTCGTCCCGCCGTCGGAATGTCCCGAATGTGGCAGCGAAGTCGAGCCCGAGATTGGCAACAATGGACGAGAGACCGGTCGTTATTGCATCAACCCGGAGTGCCCGGCCCAGTTGCGCGAGCGGCTGATGCACTTTGCTGGTCGCGGCCAGATGGACATTGATGGGCTTGGCGAGAAGGCGATCATCCAACTGGCCGACGCGGGGCTACTCAATTCGTTCGGTGACATCTTCTGCTTGAAAGACCATCGCGAAGAGATGCTCAAGCTGGAACGGATGGGCGAAAAGAAGGTCGACAATCTTCTCGCTAGCATCGAAGAGGTCAAATCACGCGGCTTGGCACGTGTGTTGGGTAGTTTGGGGATCCGGCACGTCGGCTCGACCGGCTCGCGTATCCTCGCCGAACACTACGGCACGCTTGACGCACTGATGGCAGCAAGCGAGGAGGATATCCGCACGTTCAAAATCAACGGTCGCGAATCGGGCATCGGCGAAGAGATCGCCAAGAGCCTCTACCACTTTCTGCACAGCGAACGGGGCCAGTTCGTCTTTCAGGAACTCCGCGAAGCGGGCGTCGATCTCACCGAGCCGCAACCCGAGGCGACCGAAGGCGGCTCGCAACTTTTCGCAGGCAAGTCCCTCGTCGTGACCGGCAAGCTGGAACAATACAGCCGCGACGAAATTCACGACCTGATCCGCCAACACGGCGGTCGCGCGGCGAGTAGTGTCTCGAAGTCGACGGACTATCTGATCGCTGGAGAGAAAGCCGGCAGCAAGTTGGCCAAGGCGGAGAAGCTTGGGGTGGCGGTGATTAGCGAGGGGGAGTTTTTAGAGATGTTGTCACAGGCTCTAGACCCAGATGGCTAGGCCTAGGGGTTCTAAGTGTTTTGGTCATGCTTTCGCAGAAGAATGATGTAAGGATTGCAATGAATTACTGGTTGTTCAACGCGGAGAAACAGCCCCAGTTATCTCGGAATGCTGAGGATATTTGGTTTGAGGAAAACATGGGGTACTCAGCCAATGAACGTGAGAAGTACGGAGTCCCACTTGGAAAAATGGTCCCAGGTGATCGCGTGCTTATGTATGTGAATAACAAAGGATACGTTGGTATCGGGACTGTTACAGCTAGTTGGAATGGCAAGGGTTATAAGCAAAAGCATGTCTATAAAGGATGCGATTACCCTGAGTATAGGATTTCAATCAATTGGCAGTACGATTTACGCCGCACCCCATTCGAGATTGGATGGGTGTCTCCGCAGTTTCTATGTTCTGTTACAAAGCCAGAGTTACTTGAGCGTATCAAGACAGTATTGGATTGTGCATCCAAGGGTTACTTACCGCGACCACTCGCTGAAGAAGCGAGTGAGTATTTACCAACTGATGAGGACGAAAGGCAAGAAGCCCATCGTCAAGTGAAAGAGCGCCGCGGTCAGCGTGTTTTCCGCGACAAACTTCTGAAGCGATATGGAAAGCGATGCCAAGTTACGGGTAGTGAACTCCTAGACGTAATAGAAGCAGCGCACATCAGACCTCATCGAGGCACCAAAGATCATCATGTAGGCAATGGCATGCTGTTAAGAGCAGATGTACACACACTGTTCGATCTCGACCTGATAGGCATAGAACCAGGAACACTCAAGATTATTTGCTCGAAGAACATAAAGCATGAATACGCTAATGTCGTTCGCAATCGGCTTCTGGTTACTGAAGGCAATCGCCCTTCAGAAAAAGCTCTTCAGTATCGGTATAAGCGATTCTGTTATCGCCAGTAGTGGACGCAAAGCTTTGTCGTAATATGTGTCTACATCACCCACAAACAGGGATGAATAGTTCACTCAACCCGTATCAGCACCTCATTCCTTCGCAAAAACCCCGGCGTCCACGGGGGATCGTAGCCGGCGAATTCGTAATTGTCTTTGCCGACGAGTTCCTTTTCTGCCAGCCACTTTTCGAGCTTCGCCTTTGCTTCGGCAATCTTCGCTTCGGTCATCTTGCCGGAGAAGCGGATGACGGCGAAGCGTCCGCCTGGGCGTTTACGCACTTTCACTTGTGTGCTCGTGGGTTCGGGAACGTTGTCCGCGGCGACTTGCTTGGGGACGACGAAGCCCATCTGACCTGATTCCTCACTGTCACCGGCTTCCATGAAGACGGGTACGGTCATGGCGACCTTTTGTTGCTGCTCGTTCTCGCCGCTGATGTAGCCGAACAGTCGCATGAAACTTCCATCGCCGCTGCCGTCACCCTCTGGTGATCGCGAACGCATTTCGGTGGTTGCCAAGACCAACTCGGGATAATCACGGATTTCAAAGTCGCCTTCGGACTCGACCACGGTATACTCAGCCGCTTCGTAGGCCGTTCGCGAGGTGTATTTCCAGGCCAGAAAGCCAACGACGATTAGCGTAGTGAAGAATCCATAGAGAATCATTTTCTTGCGCTTCATTGTATTCGCTTAATAGGTGGTCAGAATCAGATAGAGTCGAGTCCCGGCAATCTGCAAGTCTTCAAGTGGTTTCGTTCGCAGGTACTCCGTGGATTCAGAATCGTGCTAGATAGCCGCACCTCATGACCTACCCTCTCGACCAAATCGCCCTCGTTGCCCTCATCATGGCTTTTGGCAGCGTTGTCCAGGGTGCGGTTGGTTTCGGCTCGGGGTTGTTAGGAGTACCGTTGTTGGTCCTCGTCGGGTTTTCGATTCCCGAAGCGGCGACGATCAATCTCACTTCGACCGCTGTGCAAAACATCGCTGGGGCCTGGAAACTACGATCGCATCTTGTGAAGAGTGAACTGGTCCTGCCGGTGACGTTTCGATTGTTGGCGATCCCTTTTGGTACTTATGCCGCCTATCTGGTTGATCAGCACTTCAACTTGGCGCAGTCGAAGCAGCTTGTCGGCTTCTTTTTACTGGTGGTCGTGAGTCTGTTATGGGGGCTCCGCGTCAAGCCAAGAGAGTCCCTGGGCGTCGGTTGGCAGGCGCTGGCGTTTGTTTCTTCGGGGTTTCTGATGGGCTTTGCCGCGATGGGGGGATCGCCGATGGTGATCTATGTGAATGCCTTGGACTGGACCGCGCATAAGTCGCGGGCGCTGCTGTTCTTCTGCTCGGCAATTGCGTTGCCGGTGGTGGCGGCTTCTTTCTGGTGGGACTACGGCAGCAAGGTTTTGCCGGCTGCGACGACGGCGCTAGTGGTGATGCCGGTGATCTTGATCGGTTTGAAGCTGGGTCTGAGTTTGGGGCATCGGCTATCGAAGCCCTTGTTTCGGCGGATTACGTATGTGTTGATTCTGTTGGTTGCGGTCGCCTCGATATTAGCCCCGTTGTTCTAATGGGATGCCACCAATCATCATAACCCGAAGCGTAAGCGAGGGAGAACGCTGGTTGGCGTTCTCCCTCGCTTACGCTTCGGGTTATGATTTTACGGACCCCTACTAGCTAGAATCTCTTTGATCGTCAGCAACTTCAACATCTCGCAGTCGATGATCGAAGAGAAACGGTCCGAAGGGAAAGACTGCTGCGATAATCCCTGTGATGGCCAGCTTGTGCGGGATCGGTACGCGTGAGATCGCGACCCAAAAAGCAACGCCCAAGCAAACAAACAGAAAACCATGCGCGGAACCGACAATCCGCACTGCCTGGGGCATGTCGGCGAAATACTTCAGCGGCATGGCGACGCCGAATAGCAAGAGCGTGGAGACGCCTTCGACGAGGCTGAGTGTTCTCAGGCGGCTGAGGAATTTGAGATCACGATCCATTGGCGGTTTGCTAAGGTTGGATGACAGCGGGCAGTTCTTTCCCTTTCTCGATGAAACGAATCGAGAGAGAATTCACGCAGTGCCGCGTATCTTTCGGAGTTTTCCTCTCCCCGTGAAAAACGTGGCCAAGATGACCGCCGCAATTTTTGCAGACGATCTCGGTGCGGCGGCCGTCGGGGTCAGGGTGGCGGGCGACGGAATTGGGTAGTTCGTCGTCGAAGCTCGGCCAGCCGCAGCCGCTGTCGAACTTATCGTCTGAGCTGTAGAGCGGCGCATTGCAACGGCGGCAGAGGTAAGTGCCCTCGGCTTTCCAATCGTTGTACTCGCCGGTAAAAGGGCGTTCGGTCCCTTTGTTGACGATCACGTAGGTTTCTTCGTCGTTGAGCGGGTTGTATGCTGTGTTCTCACTATCCATCGGACTCCTAACTCTTTGCTGGGCAGGGTTTACGTCGAACTCAAATCAAGATCAGTCTGTTGATCAGGTGCGACTTCTTTCAGGCCCGTCTCGTCATCGTTGTTGAGTAACAAGGTGTGCTGGATTCGGCCTGAAGGATATGGGGCTTTCGTTTGCAATGCCCATCTACGGGTGGGTAGACTACGGTCTCTCCACGTCGGTCGTCCCCGCGGGTTTTTTGCTTTCAACAATCAGCATTGAGCAACACCATGTCTCCTAAGTCGATGTTCCGTAATCTTCGCGATAAAGCTAACCGTAGTCGTCGAGTCAAGTTTTTCAAAGGCCGTTCGCTGAAATACGAGATTCTTGAGGGACGCCGGGTGTTGAGCGTCTCAGGGCCGATGGGGATCAACGAATGTGCGCCGGAGTTTGTAGACTCAGCGATGGACGGCCTCACAGCTCCGGTAACCTCGGCGCAGTTCCGACCCGGTGAGGCCATCACCTTTAGCGTTCCCGTCAGTAACAGCAACTATGGCGATGGCGGCGCAAACGCGACAGCTTTAGAGGATATTTTCCTCTCACTCGACCCTGACGAAGCCATACGCAACAACGGAGCGACGGCCTCAGGCGCTACGCTAACTTTCGATTCTGCGAACAATGAGTGGGACTTTAGTTGGACGCCCAGTGAAGCCCAGTTGGACGCAAAACGAATCGCAGCGGACGCCGAAGCCGCCATGACGGGGGATGAGCCGGACTATAGTTTCCGATTCTTCATCATTGCCAGTGATGATGGGAGTGGCGTAGACGGCGGGAACAACGCGCAAGGGACACCCCTTTCAGATTCCTATGCGTTTCGGCTGAACGTCAACGATAACCCGGTCTTCGACTTGGATGTCCCTAACGATGGGTTCATGTTCACGGAAAGAGATCCCAATACCCCCATTGCTGACACCGAAGTGCCGTTGGTTGGCCCGAATTTTGGGATTAGTTTCGCGAGAGGTGGCACACTCAATTTGGTCGAAGTACGGATCAAATCTCCGCTGCCAGGAGAGACCATTCAGGTGGACGAAAGCGTCTTGGCACCGAATGATCTTGAGCTCGCTGGGCCGAATGGAGCTACAAGTCTTATTATCCGCACCACCATGGGTGTGCAGCCTACCGTCGAGCAATACGAAAACGTGTTGCGCACGCTCACTTACAATAGCACCTCGGATGATCCAGCGGTGGAACGACTCATCGAGGTGAAAATCACCGATGACGGCAATCGTTTTGCAGCACAAGATGCGCGGGTTGTGATCACTCCGACAAACGATAAGCCCGACCTCGAAGAAATCCCTAATCAATCCGTTGCTTTCGGTGAGACGGTCATGGTGACTCTCAACGCCACTGATCCGGACGCGGGGATCAATTCCAGCCGACCGAGTGATTCGATCATCTTCCAGATCACCAATAGCAGTCTCTCAGGGGGGATGATTGCCGCGCCACTACAAACCGTTCGCAATTCACAAGGTGCGTTCTCAACGACTTTCACATTCCAGCCAACCGCGGAACAGATTCAACAGATTAAGAGCAATACTCCTGCTGGTGTCACGCCGTTTTTCGAGTTTACGATTTCCGCCACCGATAACAGCACGAATCGTACAGGCTTTAATGAAAGCCCCGCCGACACGGAGACTTTCCGCATCACCATTCGTAACGCTTCTCCAGTTGCTGTAGACGACGTTGCCTACCCGAATGAGTTCGACATCAGTGAGGACGCGGACGCGACGCTGCTGGGACTTATGGGCCTGATTGACTTGCTAGACAATGACAGCGACCCCGATGGCGATCCGCTTGTGGTTTCGGGAGTTTCTGTCAACGGAACGCAGTTCAACGTTGGTCAGCAGTTCACGCATCCGTCGAGTGGTGCCTTGATCACGGTCGATGAGCAAGGCCGTGTCACTTACGATCCGAATGGTCAGTTCGAGAGTCTTGATGAGGGTGATGAAGTAACCGATACGTTTACCTACACCATCAGTGATGGGAATGGTGGCACCGATATGGCGAACGCGACGGTCACCATTCTTGGCCGCAACGACGCTCCAACACAAAGGCTCGACAATCAGAATATGCCTCTTGTGCCCATGTTCACAATAGATGAGCAATCTGGTGCGAACGATCTGGATCCGATGGTCTTCTTCGCTGCCGTCGATGATGTTGATGAGGAGGACAACGCCGGCACTTTCAGCTTGGGCGGAGTTTTGGCTCAGCAGGGCTTCTCCTTTGACAGCGTCAACCGGCGGATTTCTTTCAATCCGAATTATCTCGCGGACATTCCGATCAACGATACCGTCGAGATCGATTTTATTGCCCGTGTGGAAGATAGCAGCGGAGCCGTGGTCAATGTGCCTTCAAAGATTACCGTACGTGGGGTAGACACGCCTCCGACGACGCAGACGGACTCCTATGATGCCAACGAAGATGAAACGCTGTCTGTCACGGACCGTGCGTTCGGCGTCTTGGGTAACGACTCCGACGATGGCGGCAACGCTGCTTTGACGGTTTCGCAGGTGAATGGACAGACGACCAACGTGGGCATGGAGCTTGACGTTATGGACACAACGGGCACTTACAACGGCAAGCTGACGGTCAACTCCGATGGAACCTTTACGTTTGACCCTCAACCGGGCGTTCCGGGTGGTTTTGATGATCTCGGTGCCAACGACTCGGCGACCGTTCAGTTCAACTACACCGCCAGGGATGCTAACGGCGGTGAAAGTGTCCCTGCTCAGACGGTGACGATTACTGTCGCCGGAAGGAACGATGCGCCCGATGCCGTTGATGATGGCGGAGCGAACTTCACGACCAACGAGGATACGGCGCTTGTCGGTGCTAACGTCTTAGACAACGATCAGGATATTGATGGCGATTCGCTGACGGTCTTCGCGGTCAACGGGATGAACTCGGGAGTTGGCACAAATCTGCCTGTGACTAGTACTGGAGGACGTGACGCTACCATTATGGTTGGGCAATCTGGCGAAGTGACGTTTGACCCGAGCGGGATATTCGATTCGCTTGGAGCGGGCGAGAGCGATACGATATCATTCACCTATTTGGCCGTCGATAGTCTCTCTAATAGCAATACGGCCACGGTGACGCTCACGATCACTGGCGTCAACGACGCCCCCGTGATTGATCGCGGGCAACTGGCTAGTGCGATTCAGCAGGCTCTGGGCCGCAGCACAACGCCCGATCTGAGCCAGCCGATCCAGGTCCAGCGGAATAATCTGTTTAGCTTCGATTTCGCTGCGACAGTCTCTGACATCGACACCCCAGTTCCAGGCGTCACGTTTTCACTTTCTGAGAATGTCCCCAACGCGCAGAACCAACCGAGCATTAGCAACGGAGGGCAGTTCACTTGGACACCTAGTGCTAACGGCACCTTTACTTTGACGTTTGGAGCCGTGAATTCTGATTTCAAAGCGGACAATGTCACGATCACATTTGAAGTCGTGAACGTCGTGATCTAGAGGCACGAACTAGAAACCAGCCAGTCCGCTGAACTTGTTAAACTTTGATGATTAGGCAGCCGATGATTCTGGTAGCGGTAGCTATGCGCACATTCAGCGCACCTGCCGCACTGCAGGGGGGCACACTTGTGCTAGCATCGTGACCTGGGTTTTCGCCTCAGGCATGATCGAAGGTGTGCCGAAGTGAGTTGCTACTTCGATTGGCTCTCGAAACTGCCTTTTAGACTTATCCCGCGTGCTGCTGTCGCGCTGGTGGCTTCGATGATTCTGCTTCAGCCAGCGTACGCGCAGAAGCAGCGATTTCCTGCACGCTCGGGCAGTCATTTCGCAGAGCGCGACTTTGCCGAAGTTGCGGCAGAGTTCAATCCTGAGTTGCGTGCAGAAACGTCGCCGCCTAGCGAAGAGGATCTCAACGACCTTCGCCAAGTCGATGCCAAGCAGTCTGCCGACTACGGTCAGCGACCAAGCTATCTGCTTGAAGACGATGCCTCCCGAGCTTTGTACAACGAGGAGGTTGATAGCGCCGTCGATGACTTCGTCGAGCAGGTGGCTTACTGCGATGAGCCCTCGTGCGGTTGCGATGACCCAGCATGTGGTTGCCCCGAGGCTAGCTGCGGATGCGAGTCGAGTTACGGATGTGAAGCGAGCTGCGGCTGCGATGATGGCTATTGCGACGTTGGTTCTTGCAAGTTGGACTGCGGTTCGTGTATTGAAGATCCTTGTTGCTCGCTTGGCGGGTGCGAAGCTTCATGTGGCGGCAGCACTTTTCAGGTTGGAGTCGAGTACGTTCTCTTAAAACCGCGTTTCAGCCAGAACAATGCGCTGACAGTGATGACGAGCAATGGCGCAAGCGTTGAGACGTTCACCGAGCGAAGCTTCGACTATGACCTGGAGTTCTCCCCCCGGGTATGGCTGGGTATGAGCCTCAGCGACCACTGGGGATGGCGAGTGACTTGGTGGGAATTTGATGAAAGCCCCGCCGTCGAATCTGCCTCTCCCGCGAACGGATTTGGCCGGGTTTCCCATCCTCACTTCGGCGACTTTGACCCAGTCGCAGACGACATCGACATTTCGACGAACGTCCCTTCGGATGTCTTCACGGCTGCCAGCGGACTGGATGTCTACACGATTGATTTGGAAGCCCTCAAGCGAAGCCGTTTGAATGCTTGGAATCTCGAAGTGGGCTACGGCATCCGCTACGCATCGAGCGAACAGAACTACCTTGCTGAGTTACGCAACAGCGTGAACACGCTGCGCGGCAGAATCGACTTTTGTCAGTACCTGGAAGGATTTGGCCCAACGGTCTCGTTGGCAGCGAGTCGTCCTCTCTTCGGTAAAGTTCGCCTGATGGGCTCGGCACGAGGCTCGCTCCTGTTTGGCGACGGAGAGTCCGTGATGGTAGCCGGTGAAGATCTCGACCTATCGACACCGTTCACCACGACACGGACAACCTTGCGTGACGACCTTCTATCCATTGGCGAGGCCCGGGTCGGTCTACAATGGCTGGGCGACGTTCACGATAATGGCCTGCAGTGGATGTTCTCCACAGCAATGGAAGGCCAAATCTGGGGCAATGCGGGGAGCGCCTCCAGCGAGGACGCCGATCTCGGTTTCTTCGGTTTCAATGTCGGTGGCGGCGTCATGTGGTAGGCGAGTTTCTCATCGCAGCTTGAACGGCTATCTCGCCTACTCCTCGCGATTCTACATTTGCGCCTCTTTCGTCGCACTTTCTGACTTTTTCTTGCGATCTGTTGTCATCTCTGACAGCCGGAAATTGATTGTTCTTTGGGAGAGTTCTCTCGTCCGCACCGGCTACTTGCCTAAATCGGAGAGAGCTTCCCAAAAGCCTGCAATTTCGCTCTCGGGAGAAGGAAGTCAGTCATGTCTGTTGTCAAACGATTGAATCTAGCGCTGTGTGCTGCACTTACGTCGCTAGCACTCGCCTTAACGCCGTCTTCAGCCGCAATTCGCACTTGGGTAGGAGGGAATGACCCTTGGGATGGGGATATTTTCAATTGGACCGGGATCGACGAGCCCGATCCCGATGACGATGCCGTGTTCAATACCGACAATGTGGTTGACATGGCGATGGACAACGAGATCCAGTCCCTAGACCTCTCAAATAGCATCACGCTCAATACGAAGAACCACTTTCTTGACGTGAACGGACTGATCACGCTCGCCGGAGCTGGTACGACGATTCGTGCTGGTGAGAACAATCTGGTGGGTCTTCCTCCGACTTCCGTATCGACTTACGGCGTAACGGTTGGAAACGGTGCCACCTATCAAAACGCGGGCTTCACTAGCATGATTGACCCTGCCGGAATTGGTCTGTTTGACATTGAAAGTGGTGGCACACTCTATGGCAACGGACTCATTCGTAGTGGCGATGGAATTGGCTCACCAACGGTTGTCTTCAACAACGACGGAGTGATCCGTCCTGGAACGGTCACGACGGGAATCGTGCTGGTGGGCGGAACTCCAGCAGCTCGAACCTTGACGCTTGCAGCCATTGATGGCGATGCACGCATTGATCTGGATGGCGTTACAGGCGGTGGTGCGCTGGACATCACGCGGAATCAGACTCTGGACATTGATGTACAGGTTGACGACGACTTCGACGGTGTGATTGACCTTGGTCACAATTCGACGCTTGATATCGAGGATGCCTGGGAGTTCGCCGGCACAATGAATGTTGAAAACGGTTTTGTTCCCGAGTCGGGGACTTTTCCTTTCATCATTCCCGCAATTCCCGCTGACGTCGCTTACCTCCAGGGGGGAGCGATCACCATGAGCGAGTCAACCACCACGATCAACGTGCTCGACAGCGACGGTACTTTGCAGTTTGATACAGCGTTCACGGCAAATGACGGGACGATCAACAACAATAGTCGCATCATTTTCAATGACGACGCCACGATTGGAGCAAGTGTCGACTTTCAGATGAATGGCGTCAACGCTGGGTTTACCGTCGGGGCCGGTGCCACCGTCACGATCAACGACGACGACATGGATTTCGATGGTGGCGGAGCGTCAACTAACGAGATCATTGTTGAAGCGGGTGGATTCCTTGATATGAATCTTGACTCCTTTGAGGGCAACGATCGTGCTGATGGGTTTCTGACGCTTAACAGCGGTTCAATGTCGCTGAATGTGACTGATGGCTCTTGGACGATGGAGCGTCGGCTGACACTCAATAATACGAATGGCACCGTGCCGACGGTGTCTGGCAGCGATATCCAGATTGGCGACGACGCGACCCTGGGGATCTCGAATGACGCGGACGTGCGTGTTGAGGGCAACGGTGCTTCACGGATTGCCGCCAACGTCACCTGGAACTCCGATGCAGAAGTCGACGTCGCCGCAGGTGCGACGCTTGCCGTGACTGGTTTTTCAACTTTCAATACCGTAGATCCGGGAGAGGCCGCGTTGTTCAATGGCCCAGGCAACATCTTCTTTGCTGGTGGGCAGGTCGGTGAAGAAGTGGTTCTGAACTTCAGTGGTGGAACCGTCGGATTGGACGGGGGCGGAGTTCCCATTATCTTCCTGAATGCCCCCGACTTTACGCTCGACGCTCCGCTGATCATCAACGCCGCAGAATTGGACAGTTACGGGCGTTCGGTAGTTTTTCCCGCCCCGGACGTTAGCGAGCTCACGATCAACACAACATCTGGTGGCAGGCTCGAAGTCAATCTCGACGACGCCAATGATGCTTGGACCGTGAACAGTAGCGGTGTTCTTAACGTCAACAGCAGTGGAATACTTTACCAAACCTTCTTGACTGGCAACGAATTAGAAATGGAAGGAACGATGAACGTTGACGGTTTTGCGCAGACGAACGCACGGATGGCGATCAGCGGCACGGTAAATATGAACGATGGCTCGGTAAGTCTACGATTCAGCGGCGGCGACCTCGTCAACGTGAACCGACTCGAAGGCGGCACGATCAATGGTCCCGGCGAGATCTCGGCTACTTCCGGAAGAGCCCTCGTTGGAAACGGTACGATCAATGCGAGTATCGATTTCGACGGCACTAGCCAGCTACTCGCTGACGACGGCACGCTAACGCTCACCAGCGCGATTCAGGATGTGGGAACCCTCGGTACTGCCGATAGCGACGGTATCCTCGAAGTCACTTCTGGTTGGACTACCAGCGATACCGATCTCGTGAGACTCCTTGGTGGAGAAGTCCGTGGGGCGACCATTACCAATGATGGTGCAGGTGGAATCGTCGGTAACGGGCTCGTCTCCGCTCGCGTGGTCAATACGACAAACATCAACGCTCAAAACGGTGGCACACTCATCGTTGAGACTGCCTTGAATAACAACGATTGGGACGGAGCAACGAACTCTGGACAGTTGATCGCCTCCACGGGCAACCTGGAATTACGCGATAACGCGGCCTTCCTTTTCCAGGGGCAAGTTACTGTGGGATCTGGTCAAAACGTGTTCGCCAACGGCTTCGAGATCGAATTCGAGCCAACGGCTACGTTGAACCTAACCAACGGTCTGTACCGTTCGACCAACGCCACGGACTTCGGTGGTGACATCAACGTCTTCGCCGGCGGTGCTTCGCGGATTCAGATTTCCGGGACTGCCGTGTTCGAGAATGGTAGTTCGGCCATGCTCAATGACGATCTGTTGCTCGACAATGCGAACTCAGTGGTTCAGGTCGGTGCCTCTTTCGTCGGAGGTGGCGACCTAGTCAACCTGCCGAACCGAACCCTGACACTGCTCGATGGATCGGTCGTTGGAGTCCAGGTTGTTAACGAAGGCAACCTTGAGATCGACGGTGCGGGAATCGGGCGTGCTGATGCAGCAGACTACGTGCAAGCCTCAACGGGCGTTCTGAACATTGACCTGATGGATACCATGCTGGGGGACTTCGACCGTCTTGTCTTGAACGGTCAGGCCGAGTTGGACGGCTTGCTTGATCTGTTCCTCACAGGCGGTTTCGTTCCAACGTTGGGAGATACATTCAACATCCTCTCAGCAACAGGAGGCATCAACGGCGTATTCAGTGCCATCGACCAACCGCTAACGATGCCTGCAGGCTTGGAGTTCGATGTGAACTACCTCGGCAACATCGTTCAGTTGGAAGTCATCAACTCACCGCTGTTCACGGCCGACTTCGACAACGATGGCGATGTCGACGGCATGGACCTTGCCGAGTGGCAGGGTGATTACGGCCTGAATGCTGACAGCGATGTCGAGCCCGATGGGGACTCGGACGGTTTGGACTTCTTGGAGTGGCAACGCCAGTTCGGCAGTGGTGTCGCTCCGGCAGTGGCCTTCAATACGAGCGTACCCGAGCCAAGTACAGGAATACTTTTCCTGCTGGCAACGAGCAGCCTGATCTCTAGAAGGCGACGCTAGTCGCGTCGCGTGCGGGAGAGGCGTCTGGCCGGGGTGCTTCAGCACCCCGGCCAATGCCTCTTGAAAAACTTAGGGAGAAAGCGACTCTTCTTCCAACCCAAGCTTCTTCATTTTCTTGTAAAGCGTTGTGCGATTCACGCCCAAAGCGTCAGCAGTGGCGTTCCGATTCCAAGCGAACTGCTCGAGGGTTTCGAGAATGATTTGTCGCTCAGGACCTTCGAGGGCTTCTTTGAGCGTCTTCTGGCCAACACGCGGGATCGCAATCGCTGGCGAGCCCACAATATCCTTCGGCAAGTCACCTGCAGTGATGACCTCAGTCTTGCCTAGAAGTACGGCCCGCTCAACCGCGTTTTGCAGCTCGCGAATATTGCCGGGCCAGGGGTAGGACTCCAAAGCGGCGAGAGCATCGTCGCTGAAGCCAGCCACTTTGCGGTTAGTGTCTTCTTGCAACTCGTTGAGGAAGTGCTGTGCGAGTAGCGGAATGTCGCTGCGTCGCTCGCGAAGCGACGGTACGTTGATATTGATGACGTTGACGCGGTAGTAAAGGTCCTGTCGGAATTTTCCTTCGGCAACCGCTTCGGCCAGGTCTTCGTTCGTCGCTAAGATCACTCTCACGTCAACCTTGAAGGTCTCCGAACCGCCAACTTGCTCGAACTCCAGCTCCTGCAGAACGCGAAGGAGTTTTACTTGCATCGCTGGGCTAGCAGTGCCGATTTCATCAAGGAAGATCGTGCCCCCATTGGCTTGCATGAACTTACCCACCTTGTCGGTGCTGGCGCTGGTGAAGGCACCTTTCACGTGGCCGAACAGTTCACTTTCAAGCAGGTTTTCTGGCAGGGCACCACAAGCGACTTCGATAAACGGGCGGCCCGCTCGGTCGCTGCGGCGATGAATCGCACGGGCGATCATGCTCTTGCCGGTGCCGCTCTCTCCGGTCACGAGGACGGTCGCCTTGGTGTCGGCAACGCTTTCGATCACCTCGAATACACGTTGCATCCGCGGATCGCGACCGACGATGTTGCCCATCGAGAAGTGCTTGTCGAGTTCCTTGCGGAGCTGCGTGTTCTCCTCCATGACCTGCCGTTGATTGAACGCCCGTTCCAGGGCCATCAGCAGCTCGTCATCGATCAGGGGCTTTGTCAGATAGTCGAGCGCCCCAGCACGGACCGCTTCAACAGCACTGTCGGCGTCGCCGTAGCCGGTCATGAGAATGACGTTTGTTGAGGGCTTACTCCGACGGATTTGCTCCAGCAGGTCGAACCCGTTGCCGTCTTGAAGGCGGACGTCGATGAGAGCCAGGTCGTAATCGTTCTTGCTGAGAAGTTCGACCGCTTCAACGCAACCGCGGGCAGCGTCAACAGCCAGCCCTTCGCTGCGGAGCCAATCGGTCATCGACTCAAGAACTTGGCGATCGTCGTCCACGACCAACAGTGAGCCATTCAACATGCGAGAAATCTCCCCTCTGAGGACCCGTCGCTACGCGGCAGACACGTGTCCTATCCAAGTCGTTAGTTTGTGGTGTGCGTGACAAGTGAGCGTTGGGCCCGCAGGCCTTTCTCTTATGCCACCAACCTAACGAGCCAAAAGCTTAAGAGGCGTTTGGGGAGAGAACGCCTCGAACGAGCCATTGTGGGGAGTGATCGCTGTGGTTGTTGCTAAATAAGTACGTCGCTAGTCGCGACGGGTCAACAAGGTTGCGAGAAAGCACCCCAAGAGAGGGGCCGATTGTGCGGGTTATAGTAGCGCTCTCGCTCCGCGAGAGGAAATGCGGATGTGGGAGACGTCCCCGATGCGCTCAACGCTTGTCGGCGGAAGAGTTGTTCAAGGCTGCTTTCCTATCGCGGAGCGATAGGGCTACGATGCCCGAGGATGCGCCTTCTCATACGCCTCACGCAGATTTGCCGTGCTGACGTGTGTGTAGATCTGCGTGGTGACAAGACTCTTATGGCCCAGCAATTCCTGCACACTGCGGATATCGGCTCCTCGATCAAGCAGATGCGTCGCGAAGCTGTGCCGCAGTGTGTGCGGGCTGGTCCGGCTGTCGAGGCCCGTTTCTTGGAGATACTTTTCTAACATCCGGCCCACGCTACGGGTCGTGAGTCGAGTGCCGAAACGATTCACGAACACTGGGGCGTCACGTCCCGAGGGTTCTTTAGTCGAAAGCTCTCGAGCCTGCATCCACTTCTGTAAGGCGCGAGTTGCGTAGGAGCCTAGCGGCGCAAGTCGCTCTTTGCGTCCCTTACCGCGGACACGCAGGATCCCTTGCGAGAAGTCGAGATCACCGTCGCAAAGGCCGACGAGCTCGCTGACACGCAGTCCCGCTGAGTAGAGCGTCTCCAGGATCGCCCGGTCTCTCAAGCCCAGTTTTTGGTCCGCTAGTGGTGCATCCAGTAGCTTGCCGATTTCGTCTGTCGAAAGAAAATGCGGCAGCTTGCGTCCCTTGCGAGGATTGCGGAGGGCACGAGCTGGATTACTGTCTGCCCAACCTTCACGCTGTCCGAAACGATAGAAACTACGCAGCGAGGCTAGTTTGCGAGCGATCGAAGTTTTCGCATAGCCGGCGTCATGCAGGGCAGAGAGAAACCCGCGCAGCTCGACCGCTTGAATTCTCTCCGGTTCAGGCGTGCTGCCATCTTCCTCGGCGAAGTATTCTGCGAACGACTCAAGGTCTTCGCGATAACCTTTGATCGTGTGCGGTGAGGAGTTCCGCTCCAGCTTGAGATGATTCAAGAACTGAGCGATCTTCTTTCGCATATTTGCAGCACGATACTAGAATAGCCGCGGTGCTACGCACCGCCGGTCCCCGAAAACGAATAACTATTGAAACGGTATTTCGTCGACCTTAATCTCTTTACTAGGAACATTGTTCCGCAGCTTTTGACTGAGCACGGCCGCATCGTACCAATTGAAGCTGAGTTCGGGATTCGAGGCGAATCGACCGAGCGTTCGCAGCGTCTTCGCGCGCTGAGAATCCTCGTAAAGAAATACGTACCGTTCCTTGCCCTTCACCAGGGCTAGCACATTGATGTCGTCACTCACAGGTCGAACCTTCTGCTGCGGGGCGTCACTTTTGTGATCCTGAGAAAGGCGTCTCTCAAGATCGGCGGGGTTGCGTTCGCCGCAATCGTCGGGTCATCCCTGACGATGGCTTCTCGGAGGCGAAATCGCTAGCAGTCTAGGGCCGCGGGGTTGCCGGAAAGCCGTTGCTGCTAAGAGGTTCTATCGGTCGTCAGGCCAGCGCCACACCACGCTTGTTTTGCGACTCCCGCCGCGGGCCGATAGCATTTCCGAGATGTGCATGTGACAGCAGAAGCGAATGAAGTCGTCGCTTCTTTGGAGATAGCCTTCCCAACCCCCGAAGCGTGCATCGTCTTGGAAATAGACGTAACCCTTGAGCGCCTCAGTAGTTTCTGGATCGTTGCCACGATAGATCTGCGTGTGATTGAGCACCGGACCGTAGTGAGGAACGCAGGCGGGCGGTGCCGGCGATTCAACTAAAGTGCCGATCATTCCGTCTGACGGCGTTGTGCCTGCTATTCCGCTGGTGCCGCTATTGTCAGTTGGAAGATGCAACAGCTCGGGCGTCGATTGTGCATTGCTGCCGTCGGCAGCTGGCAACGGCAATGCTTCTGCAGCGCTGGAATCGAAGGCAAGTGTTGGCTCATCAAACGGATCGCCGGCTGCTTGAGCGCTTTGGACGTCGTCGTAGACCGCCTGCTGGCTATCCGACTCCTCGTTGATGCTCGCGCCCGGCGGGGGTGGGAGAACTTTGGTTTGGGCGTCGCACGGGCTCGGTTGCGAGGTCATCTCCGCGCGAGCTTGGGCGAGTTGGGCTTCGTACACGAGCGAATCAGGGATGAACTCTTCCTCGGGCGTATTCCACGGGAGTCCGTAGCCCGCGGGGATTTCATGATGGCTGACGTTCGAAGAATACCATTCAACCTTCAAGCCGAGACGCGGCGGATAGTACGCTGAAAAGTCGGTCACTGAGCCAATTGCCACGGCATCAACGCCAAGGATTGTCGCCAAACGTTGTGCCTCGCCTGGGCCGTTGAGATCAATCTGATGGCGGATAATCGCTTCTTCGACGACGCCAACGGGCACGACTTCAAACCCGGGCGTTGCCTGCAACTCCGCGTAATAGCTAATGGCAAACTCTCGCCCATCGACGGTCGGCTCATCGCTTTGGTTGAAGAAAGGTGCCACCGCCACGCGGCTGAGCTGTGGGAACGGGTTGCGAATCACGGGCCGGTGTGTCACTTCGGGCAGTAACAGACTGCAGCCGGACTGCGACACCACAAGGGTTGCCAGCAACGCTGCAGAGAGCGTTTGAAGAAACGAGTTTGGCAACCAACGAGTCACGAGTAGAACTTCACCACGAAAGGATCCCCCCTTTCGAGCGTTACTCGCAATCATCGACAGACCCGTTACAATCGCTAAAGTGAAAGTAGCGTAAAAGTATGCAAATCATTCTGCTAGCAAGGGCCCTGCTAGCAACGAAACCTTTCGAGACCTTACCCAGCTTGACTATGACTGCCAGATTCCAAACGTCGAGAAAGCTGCGGCTCGAATCGCTAGAGGTTCGCACCCTGCTCGATGCAGCGGGGGTAACGATCATTACCCATGGGGCTCAGGTTATTTCTGGGCTACCCGACTGGGAAGTTACTCTTGGGCAGGCAATTCTTGATCGTGCCGATGGCGCCGCGACAGATCGAACCACCGGTAGCATTTTTCAGCACGACCAGACAACCGGGCAGTGGACGCCGCTCGGAGGTGGCGTGTGGAACAACAGTAATTCCGCCGACGAGCATATTGTCTTGCTCTACAACTGGTCGAACGAGTCGGGCAACTTAGCCGACGGTTGGTCGGATGCTGCGGCTGACAATCTCTTCGCGAGCCTCCTTGATGACAATGATTATTTGCTAGGCGATATCTCAGGACGCAGTTTCTACGAATTGACACTTGAGGAGCCGGCTTTAGAAGAAGGTGGCATCGTCGACTTTCACTTCATCGGACATAGCCGTGGCGCTGTCGTGAACTCTTTGGTTACAGAGCGTTTTGATGCTTACTTCGACACAATGATCGATCACGTTACTTCGCTTGATGGGCACCCGGCCAGTGCAATGAACGATCGCGGCTACGATCCAAACAACCCGAATGAAAACAGTCGTATCTTCACCTACGACAACGTGGTATTCGCGGACAACTACTACCAACAGGATGGAGCCTACGAGCCGCTGCTATTTGACTTCAATGGCGTGCAGGCAAATGGGGCTTACAACTTCCGTATTCCTACGCCAGTGATCGAAAACGGCGGTAGTTCACTGGAGCACAGTGACGTCCACACCTGGTACTACGGTACGGTGACGGAAGCATTCGCCGGCGACTACTCGGGTTTTAGCGGTGCCGGTCGCAATAACGATGGCGACGTGAGCTTCCCCGAAAGTTGGTGGGGAAACTCAGGAGTGCCGGACCGTGATGCAACCGGATTCCATTTCACTCAGATCGCTGGCGGCAGTCGTGAGGGGCTGCCTGAGTTTCGCACGAAGATCGACTCGGGAGTCATTGAGACAGTCAACAACGGCGACTTCCGCCACGGTGATGGCTTCTTTAGCGACTCACCTCCCGGCTGGCTCAATCACGGTGGTGGCGGTTCGGGACCGTTGGGAGGTGGGCAGTCGTATCTTGAGCTCAACTCCGGCGGGAACGATTTTTTCCGTCGCCATAACCCACTCTGGTTCGATGTGAACACCGTGTCCGTCGAGTACGACTATTGGATCAACAACTCATCGGGGAACGACCAACTCGAAGTCTTGGTTGGCAATACAGTGATCGATACGATTTCGCTCAGTTCGACCACAAGTGACTTCGTCCTCAATCGTCAGGCGAACCTCGGTTTCGCCCACGGCGGATTTGTCGACACGCTCACTTTCCAGATCAACGATACCGCTAGCAATGGGATCGATTCCGCCGTGCGGATCGATAATATCCGGCTCATCATTGATGTTCCCAATTCGGAAGCGGACTTCGACGATAGCGGCACAGTCGCCGGCAGCGACTTCCTCGCTTGGCAACGAGATGCTGGCAAGCCTCTGGGAGCGACGAACTCGCAGGGCGACGCGGACTTCGACGGCAACGTCGATCTCGACGACCTAAACCTCTGGCAGCAACAATACGGCACCACGCCCACCAACGCCGCTAGCGGCTTCGCTGAGCGGTCTACCGATAGCCCAACGGAGCCCCTCCTTAGCGGCAACACCTGGATCGACCGCTTTGGCCTTGAGCTGCCCTGGAAGCGGGAGAAAACGCTGTTTCCCAGGCTCCGTGGTTTCTTTCATTTTTTCTCGTAACACTCCCGTAGCCGATTCGCTTAGCTCTTTAGAAGCGACGCTCGGGTCGCCTTGGCGACGTGTACGAGAAACTTACCTTGCAGGCACACGGCGTTCGATAACGCTGCTCGTACGCTGCCAAGGTGGCTCGGCGTTGTTTTGTAGTGGGCATTAGGCAGTGTTGTTCTTCAACCAACGAAACTGCCTCCTGCTCACTGCCCCTTTTTTCTCAACGCTACCGCTTGGTCGAGCGCGTCGGTGAAGTCTTCGTGGCCGGAGCCAGACCAACTCACCTGGCCGTTGACGAAAATGACATACGTTGGGATCGCACGAATTTCGAGCTCCCTGAAGAAGTCGAACGCTCCCAGACCAATCGGCCATTTGACTCCAGGTGACGCTGCTAGGAAATCTTGCAACTTCTGAACGTCGTCAGCAGTTTCGGACGTGAGGCTGACGAACTCGACGCCCAGCGGTTCGTAGTCCTTGGCCGCTTCGACGATCCGTGGCATTGCAGCCAAGCAAGGGCCGCACCAGGAAGCCATACAGTCAACAAACACCACATTGCCCGCCTCGACCGAGGCATTCAGATCGTAGGACTCGTGGGTCGAGATGCCGGTTTCGAGGTCCGCTTGCTCAGGTTCTGGCCCATTAAGCCACCCCTGAACTCGTGTGCCAGGCCAAGGGGTACCAGCTGGCACAGGCTGGGGACCTGCAGCCGGATTGGTCTGCAAAAGAATAATCGCCGCGAACACAGCGGCCACAGCCAAAGCGACGACCAATGGAGGAACTCCCCCACCAGTCTTCTCATTGTCCCACGGTTCGTCCCGATGACGGCTTGCCATGCTTACCGTTAGAACGGATTAACGCTGCCGACGCAAACCCAAACCGGCGAGCAGGCCAAAGCTCAGCAGAACGCTGGAAGGCTCAGGCACGGCGTTCACGGCGACCGTCGCAGCGGTCCCACCGCTTGCGGCCCGTTGCCAGGCAAGAAAATCGAGGCCATCGACATCGCCATCGGCGTCCGCATCACCATCACCTGGAGTAGCTCCGGGCTCGGTGCCATAGCCTGTTTCCCAGAATGGCAGATCATCTCCGTCGACATCCCCATCGCTATCGAAGTCGCCCGGCAGGCTCGTGTTACCGGCCAGGATGTTGATGAACACGGCATCCGGCTCATAGACCACTTCGAAGCTGAAGTCCGGGTCGTTGGAAAGCGGTTCGATGTCAAAGGTGCCGGTGACGGTGCTGGCAGCGATGATCTCGAAAGTGTCTCCCGCCGCAGGATTATAGGCAGAGTCAAAATCCAAGGTGAGCCGTCCGGCCAGCGTAACATCGCCGGTGACCTCGAGACGGCTGTGGTCGTCATCGTCGTCGATGCCCATGTTGAGCACGCTGGCGGAGTTCATCGCCAGATCGCCAAGGACGAAAGAAGACTCTGGACCGACGGTCAACGATCCGACATTCAAGATCGGAGCTTCCACCACCGTATTCGAAAGCACCATGTCGCCGTTGTCGGTTAGCCCACCGCGGAATCGCAGAATCGCGTCTTTGCCAAAAATCTGTCCATCAGCATTATTAGTGACCGCCGATTCAAACTCCATCTCACCGCCGATCGATTCAATAATACCGCTGTTGGTCACAGTACCGGTGACGAGCATGCGCTCACGAATATTTGCCACTGCCGCTGCAGTGCGAATATCGCCGCCCGCGTTGAGAATGTCGCCTTCAATGCGTCCATCCCCGCGGATGACGCCGGTGTTGGTGACGGTGGGAGTCAGAATGGTACCGCCGGCCAGATTGATCCGGCCCCCGCCACCCACGTCAAAATCACCATCGACACGGAACGTGCCGTTATTTTCGACATTAATGTCACTGCGAGCCGTCGCATCGCTCGCATCACCAATCTGAGCATCGTCGAGAATCCAGACGAGCGTCCCTTGGTCGCTAATCGTCATCTCACCGAAGGAACCGGAATCAACACCAAAGAAGGCATCGTCAACGACACGTACAAAGGCCTCATCACGAACGTCAAGCAAGCCCCGCCCTTCATTACCAACCGTGAGATCGCCCACACTGCCAGAAGAGATACCCGGCCCGATATTCCAACGTGTGCCGCGACCATGCACGAAAACACTACCGTTGCCAGGCAGAGTTGGAGAACCAGTGCCGCCGGAGACGACTTCGTTACCGATAATTGCTTCGTCATCGGTTTGTACGCGGGCAGACCCAGAAACCTCAAGTCGACCGCTACCGCCATGACCAACACCTAGAAAATTGCTTCGGATGAGCGAGCCAATTCCAGACACTGTGACAAAGCCCTGGCTTCCTTCAAAAGTTCCCACAGTAAAGTCAGGATCAGCCTGTGATCCCCCAGTGAAGACAGAAGTTCCATCACCACTACGAACGATGGCTCCTGACAGGACTTCTAAAAAACCTTGGCCTTCTTGTCCGACTTCAATACGGTCGCCATAGTTCCATTGGGAATTGGTTCCAGCAACAACAGCACGCCCAAAGCCGTCGAAGGTACCGCCGATGATGCCCCCATCGGAGTTGAGCGGAGCGGTGAAGGCAGGGCCGTCAATCGTGAGGACACCAAAGTCCGTCCCTTCGATCTGCATGCCAGTTCCACCCACGACAACCGTGTCGGTAACGGTTCCACCTTCAAGCGGTAAATCAGGGAACTGCGGTGAAACGTCCCCTTCGCCGGTAACGTCAGCACGCGCCGGATTCGTACCGAATGTGAAGAGCAAGCAAAACGCGCTCAGGCAAACTGCTCGACCGAATATTCTTAGAAGTTGCATTACTTTCTTCCCCTCAAGCCCCTGCTGGATTCTCTGTTCTTGCCTATGCCAGCTGGCCGGATGCCGCTGATAGGCTATTACCATAGTCATGTCGGGCCGATTCGATGTCAACGAATTTGACGTGAACAGGCCCAGAAATGTGGGTAGTAACGCCTGAAGCGGTTAATGGAGGCGGTTACTCGACTTGCCGCTGAAGTCGCACGACTTCACGAGTATTGTGATCGTGGCCCGGCTCGAACCCGACGGGAATCGAACGGTCGACAATCGAGAAGCCACGCAAACGCCGCGTCTGGCCAACGTCGATGCCATACTCTCGTCCGAGTTGATAACCTTCGGGATAAACCCGATCGTAAAGTGCCTG
The DNA here is from genome assembly GCA_040218535.1 of Lacipirellulaceae bacterium. Lineage (NCBI taxonomy): Bacteria > Pseudomonadati > Planctomycetota > Planctomycetia > Pirellulales > Lacipirellulaceae > Lacipirellulaceae bacterium. The sequence continues at coordinate 643,269 of JAVJRG010000005.1, forward strand.
AAGCTGAGCATCACTTAGCGCCCCTCCCGGGTCGTTTGCCGCGCGGAATTGAGCCAAAGTTGGTGCCGCCTCGACCTCGAAGAAGCCAACCGTTACCCAGATGGAATAGACGTTTGACCGGGTCGTTACGAGATTGTCCAGCCGAGTCGTCGGCTGGTAACGGAACCACGGGTTCCGGTCAGCGTTGTTGAACTCCATCGTGGTAGCTTGCGCCAGTGCCGGTGCGTTGGTATCAGGAAGTGTCCCCGCATTATTGTCGCTGCGACGCAGCATCGTGGCATCAGCTCCTTCGCGTGTTATGTCAGTACTGCTAAGGGGCGGTACAAAATCACCTGCATCGGCTGTTCGATAAGGATTCTCAAAGAACGTAGGACTGTTGCCGAGTTGAAGCATAATCCCGCTGGCGTTGTCGACGCGGCGACTATTCACAAATTGTGCCCAAGTGGGGCCCGGATGTTCGGCCAACGTGCCCGAGTTGCGATGAAAGAGACCATCCAGCACGGAATCGTCGGCGATCGTGTTCAGGTTGACCTGGCCGGGCTCGCGGAAGAGCGAAACCTTATTGAAGGGGACCTGCAACCCGTGCCGAGGATCGTCGGTGTCAGACATCACTCCACTGAAGGCCACTGGGTTCAGCCACTCCTCGGTACCAACGAACCGGCTAGGCACATGGAGGTAATCCAGCATACGGTGCAAACCGGCAATCCCCTCGGTCCCGTTGTTGTCGTCGGTGCGATGGAAATTCGCCAGATGCTGATAAGGTCCGTCTGCTTCAAGAATGTCGGGGTTCATCGGCGGAGTGCCGGCGGTGGTAGGTGCAGGTCCTCTGTAGATTTCTGCATTGGCGTTGGCGGGGTCTTTCATCGTGAAATCACGGAGCAATTGTGCCGCACCAAAAGTCGGCACCTGCATGACTTCATGGGCAGAAATGTAAGGACGGTTATTCCACGCAAGCCAAGGGAACGGCTGTTTTGGCTCGCGTAACTTCTGCGGAGCCACGACGGCAGGGTCTTCGTCCATGAAACAACGATTCAGGAAACCGAGCGTGCAATCGGGGAACGAATGCATCGTGAAGGTATTCGGATCATCGGGGATTTGCGTTTCCGCATTGGGCCGACGGTTGCGATTCTGTGCGGGGCCTCCGGGCCAAGGTCTCGGTGCCGCGGTCATGCTGGCCTGTGGTGGGGCACCCGGCATACGGAGAATGTTGAGGTACTTCTCGCGGGCCCAAGGGTTAATCTCATCGGCGGTTGCAGTGAAGGCATTGTTCTGGTGCCAATCGACCCAACCACGCTCGGTACTCAAGAACCGCTGGGCGATCGAAACGCTACTGTTGGTCGGGCCACCCTCACGCATTCCTCGCTCACGACTATTGAATACCGTGAGATTGGTTGTTGTGTAGTCAACCGTGCGGTACGGGTTGGTGTCCGCATCGAACGGCAGTAACGGATTGGCCAACCGTTGCAAGAAAACGCCACGTGCGAAGCCGCCCCCGGTTCCTGGCTCTAACAAGGCCGGATTGTGCAGCGAATCCAGCGGGATGTCATGTGGTTTCGGTTGATCGGGGCCTATGCCGTAAAAGCCATAAGGGTAAATGTCCCGAACGGCTCCATCAGCTTGATTGATGTCGGTCGGCTCGTAACCGTAAAACTTCACATGGTCCGCGAAGTTAGGGTCAACAACACCACCATCGTCACCCGGGTAGCCGCCCGCCGGCTCGCTTAGCGACATTCGCCGTGGCTCGTTGATAATCGCGACATCCGTATAGGACTGGCGAGTGTCAACGGGATCGTCGTCTGGCGGAGACGCCATGCGGAAATTTGTATTTGGGTTTTCGTTCTGGTTGTTTTTGTTTCGATCCATCGCTACGGCATCGTCCTCATCGACGAATCGGACGGCCTCAGGAACGTTTGGTTGCGTGTCTAAGATCAGGCGTCTCGGTTCGAGCGTTCCTCCTGGGCCCTGCCGGGGCTCAGCAATAGGCATTTCGTAGACGGCTGGATCAGTAGCAGACTGATGGGCACCGCCAACCACCATATACCTGCCGGGGCGTACGCTTTGGGTAGGAATCGTCGCCCAAAACTCATCGCCGTCATTCTGATCGATGTTTGACGGGTCCCAGCGGCTAAAGTAGAGCGAACGCTCGATGCTTTGCGGCTCCAGAGCCTCTCGAGGGTCGGCATCCGCCGGTTCGATGGATACCGCGACACGCCAAACGGGCGAGCCTGTGGCGGTGCGGTCATGTGTACGACCAAGATCGACACCCACATGAGTGCTCGTGCTGAACGCATTGACATCCGCACTGGCGGCTGAGTTCTGCGGCCAAGGGTTGTAAAGCTCCAGGAACCAAGCACCCCGGGGACGTACCAGTTGGTCGTATTCGCCAGCCTCCTCCATCATGTCGCTGGCCGGGGCCGAAGTGCCGCCAGGGGCGGTCGCTTCGTCGGCTTCGTCACTCACCCGCGGGTCGTGCCAGGCGAGTGATTCGCTGATCACCAACTCGGGTCGTTCAAGTCCCCATGCCAAGGCGCGATGGGGCTGGGTGTCGTCGGCAGAGGGTGCGGCTGTTGAGTCAATTACACCGTCAACGTCCCAAGGGTTTCCGTCGCCGTTACTATCTTCAAACGGATTGAGGTCGAACTCGAAAGGCGTCATGATCGAATCCGCGTCGCGGTAATCAACCACGTTGATTGCCCATTGGGCCAGCTTGCGAAGCTTTCTTTGACCTTCAGGTGAGGCTGTGTCAAAGGGGTCAACGGTTGCGACGGCCGTGATGTATAAATCCTTCGCCAACTCTTGCCGTCGCAGGTTGTCCCAGCGAACACGGTAAGCGACATCGGCTGCATTGTTGCCGGTGCGGCTCATGTCCCGCACTTCGTTGTCGTTGAGATCGACAACATCGTCGCCGTTGGTGTCGAAGCTGCCATCGAGAGGCGCCCCCCAAGCACCATCCTTGAAGTCCCGTGCTAGGCCTGGGCTAAGATTTCTGTCATTTCGATTGTTCGCGGCAGGATCGACTCGCACGAATTCATTCGCCGGATCGCCATCGGCGAGATTCTGGTCAACGGTGACCGCCATCCCGGCTTGCCCACGTTCAAGGCGCCAATAAGCCCCGTCCACTTCACCCGGCTCATCCACAACGCCATCGTTGTCGTCGTCCCGACCATTGCCCAACGCCCGATTGATGTCTAGCTTTGCCCCCTTGGCCAGGTCACGCGGGATGAGGTTGGCGACAGCACGGCGTTGAGCGGCATTCAGTGGCGGTAACACATTTGGAGTTACAGTTCGATCGTAGCGCAGACCGGGCGTAACTGCTCGGAAACGATATTCAATCAAATCCGCAAAGCTGGCTCCAACGGCGGGCCGGCCCATTACTTCGATGAAACTGTCATCGTTTCCCGAATTGTCATCGAGATCCATCTGCGTCCCGTCGGTCACGTTCACCCAACGAGGTAAGTTGACCGAAGGCACCGGGAGGTCCCACGAGTCGGTGGTGAGGAGGTTCCGCTTGTCGAGATTGCTGCCAAGGAAGTCACCCAAAGTGGCCAGGCGATCTGGGGTGGCGGCTGCGTCGATATCGTAGGCTCGCAGGCTTCGTTCAAGTTCATTGATACTGAAAGGCGTATCGGTCGTTGACGAGGCTGCACCGGTTAACGCAGTCAGGTCGATTTCGAAGGGATAGTCAAAGTTGAGCGTACCAGCGAACTTCGTCTGCATGAAGAAGGGCTGGCCGAAGTCGTTTAGCCCCATGCTGTACTTGCCGTGCATATCAATGGGAGAGCCGTATTGCGACTTCCTTGCACCTGTTGGCTGATAGCTCTCCGCAACCCCTTGAAGACTGAGTTGGGATTTCAACTCGAATTGATTGGCATGGCCGGGGTAGGCAGGTGCCGCGAAACTGCCTGCACGGTTATCAATTCCATACTTGCCTGGGATCGAAACGGTGCCAATCGTGGTTCCATAAGTGATTTCGTCGTAGCGATCTCCGAGGACTGGAATCAGGCTGATCTCAGTTGTTGAAACCCCTAAGCCCTTGGGTGCCGCAGTGAGTAAGGCCCCACCAGCCAACTCTGGTGCGGGAATGTTAAGCGGGTTGAGCGTAGCAACCGACCCGTGCGCATTCACATTCAACCGCCCGTCCATGTCGAGGCACAGGACAGCCGCCAGTGGTTTCACGAGCGTTCCGTCGGGCATGCTCATCACGGGCGCGCCGAAGTCGACCCACACGCTATCGCGGACTCCGTCGTTGTCGTTGTCCACGTCCCACGGGCCGTAGATGCTGTGGTTGACGAGGGCCTGAGCTGCGTCGCGAATGTCGTCGTTGGTCTGAATGTCATTCAAGCTGTAGTTGTACTTGTTGACCATCAGGTTCTCGAACGTCGAGACTCTTGCGGAAAGCTCAGGATTGCTTCCCGTAAAGTTCGGATGATCAAACCAACTTGGGCGGAGCAGAGTTTTCCGCAGCAGCGTGGGGGATCGCTCGTAGAGGCCAACTTGGTTGTCAAAATAGTTGATCAAGGCCGGCCGATGCAGCGACGGCAACACCATGTCGCCTAGTGAACCTGGCGCAGTGCCAGTCAAGTTCGGCCAAGTGGTCTCGATCGGCACCTGAGGCATCAACCCCAGCAGCATGTTCTGGAAGTCGGCCGCGTCGTAGCCTTCATCGCTACCGCCAAGGCCACCAATCCCGAGAGAATTCTTGCGACGTATGAATTCCAGGTCTTGAGGTCGACCCGGGGCGAAGTTGGCAGCGATCTGATCCCGAGCAGCTTGGGTTAGGTAGTAGTAATCCGCCACCGCTCCTTTCTGCAGTAGCACTTCATCGTCATCTAATCCATCGGTGCTAAACGACATCCGGTCGAAAACGGCGTTGGGAACCAATGCTAAGGGGCTGGCTGTTCCGTCAAGATTCATCTCCACTGTGTTGAGCCGCGCGCTGTCAACCGGAGCTTGCTCGTTGAAACCAATGCCCGTCCCATTAAACGGCCGACCGTTCACGACAAACCGGCTACCGGCCAGCAATGCGTTGAGATCGATATCATTCTGCGGCAAGATACTGCCGTCGGCTTGGCGGAAGGAAAGCAGGCGGAAGCGAGCAAAGTCGCGGAGGTAATCCTCGTCGCCAGGCTCATCGATCGTCGGAGGGAGGTAATCGACAATCCGTGTTGTAATTCCCTCAGCCGGACCTGAGGTAAAGGTCAGCGACAAGCCGTTGTAGGCATCCTCAGTACGTTTCAACCCGGCGATGGCGAGGGCTTGGTTGCCGGACAGGTCTTCGACATCCAAGACGTCGATCTCAAGGATCTGTCCCGCGGTGATGTTGCTCTGCTGAATAAGGTGCTTGTTGCCTCCCGATGCGCCGGGGAACCGGGTCGGTGCCCAACGTGCGACAAGACCATCTCGGTCCGTGTGTGGAAAGGCAGGACCAGGTTCACCATTCGTCGGACGCGGTATACGAACCAAGCCGCTGGAATCGCGGTAGTTCCCTGTATAGTTCCCTGCGTTGTCTTGATCGCGGGAAGGTACAGAGCCAGTAAACCCGTCGTTCCCATACATGTCACGCAGCAGACTGTGATTGCGTAGCGAGCTGTTGGGGTTGTTCGTATCGCGGACGATTTGTTTGAGGACGTCGTCCAGCAGGTCGGCTTGGCCTGCCTGGGCACTTTGAATCTGGTTTGCTTTACTGACGGTGATCGCCGTGCGAGAGGAATGCCGTGCCGTGACGACGAACGCCGTGCCGACCAGCAGGAAAAGAACCAGCAGGCTGAGCGCGACGAGCAGCAGGATGCCGCGCCGCTTGGGGGGCGCCAGGCGCGGGGCGCCAGGCGCTAGTTGATCACTGGACTTTCGTAAACGAGCGCCTAGCGCCCAGCGCCTAACGCCCTGTTGTTTTCTGTTCCAAAGTTTCATCTTCTTGCCTCTTTCTGAGCGAATCGTGCCCCGGCCCGCTCAGGTTTGGTTGTTGGGCGCTAGGCGCCGGGCGCTGGTTATTCGGTTGACCCACGAATAACTATCGCCCAGCGCCTAACAACTAGCGCCTCACTGTTGCATCGGTATCGACCGTGTCGTCACGCTGACGATTCCCGGGAGGAGAATCGCGCGGAGGTTAGGTGAGTAGCCCGGTACCAGCGGATTCTCTGGCCACTCGGGACCATCGAGCATTGCCCGCCGACCTTGTACGATTGCATTATCGCTGGTCAGTTGAACTTGATCGGTGTCGTTATCCAACGACAGCAGCCGATACCACTTCATCAAAAACGTGCCATTGGTTGGATTGACGCCCGCGACGGCGATCCAGTTCCCCGGACGAATGTCTTCCAACGCGTCATCAACCGCCTGCGCTCCAGCAGCATTGTTATTCCGATTGAAAAGGATCAGCTCCCCGCCGGCCAAATACTCGGCTTCCAGCAACCGTTCGCTCGTTTCCGACGGCGCTTCCTCACGGCGGTGGAACACGGCAACCGACACGTCGTAGGCCTTGCTCCCGTACTGGCTGCTGGCCGGTTGCAGGGCTTCGAGCCCAGCACTAGTCACAGGCACCACGGAAGCAAGCCAAGTGTAGTTCGCCTCGTACTCGCGACGGAGGAGGACGTCGTCAGTCGGATTGTCAGGGGTGTTGCCAGGATCTGCCGTCTTCCACCGCTGAATCGCGGGGCGGTCGTCCTCGTCGGGTAATTCTACGCTGAGGGTGTCGTGAAGGGAAAAGATGGTGTCAGCGACAAGCAGCGGCATAGGATCGCCTGGTACCGCGCCAGGTAGCGAAACTCGACGTATCGGCCACGTTGGTTCCTGTATCGGCCATGCAGCTGGCGGCAGTGTCCAAGTTGCAGGCGGCGAATTCCAAGCAGCAGGCATCGTCATGCTCTGAGTGGCACCCTGTAAATAGGGAAAGAAGTGGTTGTGCTCTTGCAATGCGTTTTGTGGAGGTAGCGCAGACTGCACTCCAATGGGGTCAATGATAAAGGCACGACCAGGTGTAATCGCTGGGTTGATAATATTGAATTGACCGCTGTTGATCGTCGACTGCTGGATGACAGCGAGATCATAGTCATAAACTGTTTCAACCGTATCAGCTCTAACATCTGGATCGCCATACAACCAAGCCTGCGGTCGCAGGATCCCTCGGGCCAGTAGCTCATCAAACGCCGCGTCGGACAGGGCCGTGCTACGGTCGAACTGTTCGCCTTGGGCAGCATAATGGCTGCCGACCGGGAACAGCGACGCCACGCCCATCAGTCCGAACAGCAGGACGAACATGCTGATGAGGACCTCTAAGAGGCTGATACCTCTTTTTGAGGGATGAGGGGTGAAAGATGAGGGATGAACTCGGGGGACGCTCTGCGCCAAAACATCATCCCTCATCCTTCTGCCTTCATCCTTGGCAGTTCTTTTTCGCGAATCAAATGTGAAAAGTTTGAACTCTCGCACGCTATCGCCCTCCTTCCCGCCGCATTTCGCGGGCGTATTGGCGGGCGGCGAACATCTGGGCGGGGACGCTTTGCATCAAGCCGGCCAAGTTGTTCGTCGGGGGGCTGTAGATCGGGTTCTCTAGGTCGACAAACGCATTGTTGGTCGCCAACACGCGGCCTGAGCTGGCACCGATCACCACCCAGCGGCTATCACCATTGAGCCAATTGACTTTCTCGCGCAACTCGTCGTGAGCGTCCGCGCGATTTGGGAAATCCCAATCGTTGACGGTCGTCATTTCAACCGGTACGTTTTCTCTGCGACCGACGAGCATGTAGATCTGTGACGTAACGCGTTCAGGATCAACGGTTGCATCGGGTACTGCGACGGCGTTGTCGTCATTCCAGAAATATCGATCGACCGTGCCATCGGGAGCGAACAGCACAGCAACGCCGTCGTCGTTGTTAGTTAGCATGGGATCGTTTTCATCAATGGCGATCAATGGGTTATGGCAACAAGAAGGCATTTGATCCACAGGAAGGCCTGAACATTGCAAGTCGATGCAAACACCCTTGGGCAACTGCAAGGGGGGCTCCGCGGAACGCATGGGCAGGCGACGAATCGCGTAGCGATTACCGATGGTGTCGTTGACCACTTGGCCGTTATTGTTGAGCCACTCGACCCGGAAACCATCTCCATCAGGAGAGTTATTGGTTGGCCCATTTGTGGCTATAAAAAAAGGCCCATCAAGGTCGCTGCGATCAGTCGGGGCGTCCAACTCGCGGCTCAGCCGATACCGATTACCGTCCACTTCAAGAATGTCGCCCGGGCGGAACATTCTTTGAGGGAGTTCGAGAAGCGAGGGACCGTTGGGAGATCCGCTGGTGAAAGTGCTATTCAACCCAATACCAAACTGAGCACGTAGAATCGGTGTGCCTAGTGAGACATCGGGATAGATGCGAACTGCTGAATTCTCACTGAACCCAGCGAACGCTGGAGGCTCTTCGATTTGAAAGATTTCCAAGCAAACCCCACGGTCGGGATTGGTCGGATCACCGGGGATACCGGTTGTCGCTGACAGCTTTTGCAAGAAGATCCCATGCGGACGTCCTGTACGAGCCGCTTCAGCTTGGGCGAGAGTGATGTAGTTTTGCACTTCGCGGGAGGCTTCGCGAATCTTGCGAGGATCGTTATTGGGCGAAAGCAGCGGAATGACACCGGCGACCAATGTTGTCAGGATGGTGATGACCACCAGCAACTCGATGAGCGTCATGCCGCGCGGACGGTCAGCCTTACGGCTGTGCGTTTCGGAATGGACATTTTGATTACGCATAATGTTTTCCGCTCCAGTCCTCCCCGGGGCGTCTTTGCCTTGCGTTACTGCTCTAAGCTGTGGTTTGTGATATTGTCGATCGAGTTGTCGTCACCGTCGCCACCATTGGCAAACGTGGGATCTCCCGGCACACCGAACTCGTAATCGCCGGTATTGGTATCAATGCCGTACGGGTCAACGCGGCCTTCCACGGTGGTAACTAAACCCGGCGACGCATTAATGTCCGTAATTCCGTCGGCCCCAGCAGAGTAAATCAGGGGCACAAGTCGGAATGGCCGCGAATCGTCTCTCAGGCGTTCGACGTAATCCTCGAACGGAGCTTGATAGGCACCACTACTTGGCAGGGCCGTGGGAAGATCGCGACGGAAGGGATCGAACGGGTCGTGGTCCGCATCGGCTTCAGCGGTCATTATGTTTGAACGCAAAGCGTAGCCCGCTGGCCAACGGATGAATTGGATCGGCCGGCCCCAACCATCAATGAATTCAAGAGCACCATCTCCATCCGTATCGGCGATGTCTTGCTCGCTGAACAGATCCGCGGCTTCGCCATCGCCGCAGGCAAGCATGATCGTCAAGTACAAACACTCAGCTCCTTGATTCTGTACAAGCGTCTCGTCATCAGTGGAACCTGTCGCATAGTAACGGCGTTGATAGGTCTTCGTGAGTGCAGGTACGTCAGCCAGGAAAAGGGGGGAGCGAGGAGTCACTGACATAGGACTGCTGGCCGGAATGCCGGTGGCAAGGATGTCGCTCCAGCGATCTGGCATTTCCATTGCCATCAGCTCTCGTAACGCAAGCAAACGCATATCCGCCATCGCTTTCCCACGATCACCCGCTGGGAAGGCTGAACGAATGTAAGTTTCGATCGCTGGATTCACGTTCACCCGCCGTGTCGTGAACGACTGATACTTCTCCATCAGCAGACCATCGATCTTAGTGATGATGCTCTTCGTCCTGCTCCGTCGGGCACTTTCGAAAGCCGCACTCGAGGCACCTAGGAGGGCCGCTGCTAGGATCGCAATGATGACGATTGTGACGAGGAGCTCGACGAGGGTGAAGGCGCGTTGAGTAAGGGGGAGGGCGGAAGGGGGAAGGGGGATTGCGGGTGCATACCTTCCACGCACATTCTTCTCTCCGCCTTCCACTTTCCACCTTCCGCCTTGGACAATCATTCTTGTTCCGCCTCCAACGTGCCTTGGGTGAAGTTGGTCAGCGTGTCGGCAATGTCGCCAGTGAACGGGCCTTCGGGGAAGAGGAGCGGGGAATTCTCTTGAGCGACTGCTGCCCACTTGTTGGCCTCGCCCCATGCGTCATCGAGTCCGGCATGAAGAATCTGGAACTTCCCTTGATTGGCATACTTTGTTTGGGCCAAAGAGGGCGTCGACGTCGTTGTCGTTTCTAAGGGTCGCTTAAGAGCGGCTATGAACTCTGGTGTCGTCGCATTAGGGTCTGCTGGGCTTTGCAAGGGATACGCGTAGCTGATGTTCGAACCGGAAGTTGCGCGATCACTTGGCTTGTTTTTAGAAACATCGAAATACAGGTAGGGCTGTACGGAGGTCGCCGGGTAGTACATCCAAAGATTGATACGTCTCTCAATGCTGCTGTCACGAGGATCTTCATACAGGATGAAACGCCCCGAGAACTGACCATTCTCGCGAGGGCCAAGACGGGTGACGTCGATCACATCGTCGAAACCGCGGTTCTCAATAATCTCTTGGTCGCCAACAACAAACGATGGGCCACTTGAGCCCGAAATAGGAAACTGTTCGTCCTGACTGAAGCCGCCAAGCCAGAACACTAAGGCTTCCCCGGCAGAAATCCCCCCCTCAGGTGACGTGCCAGGAACATTGGTTGCACCAATTAGATACTCAACGATCTGGGCTTCATTGGCGTTAATCCGAGGGAACAGCTTTTTGACGACGCGACGGACGTCGTTTCTTACGGCGTTAACTGGGGCATCGTTAGGCCCTGCTCCGATTGGCGTGAGGGAGTTTGGCGGCAAGGTGCCATTATCCTCTTTGAAGGTCAGAAGTGCTCTCTCAAGTTCTTTTATCTCCAGTGCGACCCGTGTCGTCTTCGCTCGATTCATCGCATTAATCGCTGCCGTCGTCGCTAGACTAGCCAGCACCGCAATAATCGCGATCACAATCAGCAACTCCGTAAGAGTGAAGCCGCGTGGGGACGAGGTTTTTCGTGGGGAGTGTTTCATGGTTCAACAAGTGTTTCGTTTTTGGTGTTCAGTTTTCACCCGAGTGCTGACGCAGCGCGGCTCGGGTGGGATGGCAGGGTGGTTACCCCGACAAGTTGTTGATCAAATCCACAAGTGGCACAAACAGAGCGATAACGATAAAACCGACGGCACCACCGAGGAAGATAATCAGCAGCGGTTCCATCAGCTTGGTCAGGCCATCGGTCAGGACGGCCACTTCTTCGTCGTACGTGTCGGCGACTTTGTAAAGCATTGTGTCGAGTTCGCCCGTCTCTTCGCCGACGTCGACCATGTTGACCACGATGTCGTCGACGATCCGTTGGCGGTATTTCATCATGTAAATCAGCAGGCCGATCGGTCCCGCGATGAAGAAGAACCAGAAGAACGCCGCCACCGGGTGGAAGCTGAGCTTCGAGTATTCCTTCATCGGCTCGGCAATCGCGTCGCCCTCTTTGATTCGCTCGCTCACGCCGGTGTACATCTTCTCGAACACGGCATTTCCAGCCGTTTCGCGAGTAATGTTCAGGGCTTCAAGGATCGGAACGCCCGAGGCGATCAGGGTCCCGAGGGTTCGCGAGGTGCGAGCCATGATATTTTTCTCAACCAGTTGTCCAAAAATGGGAACTTTAATTGCAAATTGATCCCAACCCATGCGTCCCGCTTTGAATTTTCGGATGAGTTTCACAAACAACCAGATAGCAATTGGTATGCCAGGAATTAGGAACCAGTAGTTTTTGCACCATTCCGCAACGGCAATCAGGTACAAAGTCATCGCCGGAAGTGTGAGGCCGAAGTCCTCGAAAATCTTCTGAAACTGTGGCACGATTTTGATCATGATGAACGTCAAAATACCGACGGCCACCGAGACGACGACAATCGGGTAGATCATCGCACCTTTGACTTTCCGCTTGAGCGATTCGGCCCGCTCCTTGAAGTCCGCCAGACGTTGGAGGATGAGTTCCAGGGCACCACCCGCCTCGCCCGCCTTGATCATGTTCACGTAGAGGCGGTCGAAACACTTGGGCGACTTGACCATCGCTTCACTGAGCGTGTCGCCCGCCTCGATGGCTTCGCAGGTATCTTCGAGCGAGTACTTCAACCGGCCTGGCTTGGCCTGATCGCCGAGGATGCGTAGTGAACGCAGAATCGGCAGGCCGGCATCTTGAAGGATGGAGAGCTGTCGGGTGAAGGCCGTGAGGTCCTTACTCTTCACTCCACCGAACACGAAGCCGCGCTTCTTCTTCGCACCGCCCCCGGCCGCCTCTTCCTTCTTGCGGTTTTTCTTGACGGAGATCTTCGTAACGAAGTACCCCATCTGGCGTATGGTGGATTGCGCATCTTCCTCGGTGGCCGCCTCGATCACATCTTTGATCTCAGCACCTTGCGAGTCCATCGCTTCGAATTGGAAAGTAGGCATTGGATTTAGCTCTCAGCTATCAGCGGTCAGCTATCAGCCAGTTTTGGACGGGGCAAATATCTGTTTGGTATCTTGTGTTGGGTTGGCTCTGAAAACCGCTTGGACGTATTAAACAAAAAGCTGACAGCTGATGGCTGACGGCTTTCTTACGCTTCCATAATCGTTTCTCGAATCACTTCCTCAGGTGTCGTGGTTCCTTCAAAGGCACTCTTCATGCCAGCGTCTCGGAGGGTGACCATGCCGTGCTCTCGGGCCTTGTCTCGGAGGTCGTCGGTTGAGGCGTTTCGCATGATCATGTCGCGGAGGTCGTTGTTCATAACCATCAACTCGAACAGACCAACGCGGCCCTTGTATCCGGTGTTGTTGCAGACCTCGCAGCCTGAGCCGCGGTAGAACTGCTTGCCTTTCATGTCTTCCTCAGTCAGTTCCAGGTCAGCTAGGACTTCCTGAGACGGGTTGTATTCTTCTTTGCACTGGGCACACACGCGGCGGACCAAGCGTTGGGCGAGAATGACCTCGACCGTGGCAGTGATCAAAAACGTCGGGACGCCCATGTCCTTCAAACGGGTAATTGTTGCTGACGCATCATTCGTATGCAGGGTGCTAAACACCATGTGCCCGGTGAGCGACGCTTGGACGGCAATCTCGGCGGTTTCCAAATCACGGATCTCGCCGACCAAGATCTTGTCAGGATCCTGCCGCAGGATCGCCCTCAAGCACTGAGCAAAAGTGTTGCCAATGGACGAGTCGATCGGCACCTGGACAATGCCATCGATGTCGTACTCGACGGGGTCTTCGGTGGTGATGAGCTTATCTTCAACTTTATTCAATTCGCTCAGTGCGGAGTAGAGCGTGGTGGTCTTCCCCGAGCCGGTTGGACCGGTCACTAAGACGATCCCGTTAGGCTTTTCAATCGCGGCACGAAAATCCCCGATGGTCTGCTCGTTCATGCCGACATTCCCCAGATCGAGCGACACGACCGAGCGATCAAGCACCCGCATGACGACACTCTCGCCGAACATCGTTGGGAGAACACTGACGCGGAGATCCACCGGATGACCACCCACGGTTAGTTCGATCCGACCGTCCTGCGGCAAGCGCCGTTCGGCAATGTCGAGATTGGCCATCACCTTGATGCGGGTAGTAATCGCAAACGCCAAGTGACGCGGCGGAGGGACCATCTCATAAAGCACGCCGTCGGCTTTGATGCGGATGCGGAACTCATCTTCGAACGGTTCGAAGTGCAAGTCGCTCGCGTGATCCTTAATCGCCAGGAGCAGCACCATGTTAAGCAGCTTGCGCACCGGGGCACTGTCGGCGAGGGCTTCGACGCTGGTCAGGTCGTTGGCGTTGCCTTCGGCTTCGGCAACAGCTTTGGCGAGCTCTTCATCGGTTTCCATGTCGGAAACAATCGACTCAACGCTCTCGTTATTCTCGCCGTAGTAACGCTCCAGGGCCGAGAGCATCGAAGGCTCGGTCGTCACGGCGACACGGATGTTGTAGCCGAGGAAGGTGCGTAGCTCGTCCTGCACGTCGAGGTTCTGCGGGTCGCACATCGCCACGGTCAGCGTACTGCCGTCGAACTCCGTGGGGATGATGCGGTACATCTGTGCCATCGGCTCGGTGACGAGCTCCAGCACTTCTGGCTCGATGGTCACTTCGTGAGCAGAGACCACCTTCAACGACATCTGCTCCGCCAAGGCGGTGGCGAGCTGGTCGTCGTTGATAAGACCCAGGTCCATGCCAACCTGACCGAGCATCTGCCCGGGGCGCTGCTTTTGCTCGTCAACGATCAGCTCCAGCTGCTCATCGCTGATGTAGCCAAGGTCAACAAAAATCTGTCCGATGCGACGTAAAGCCATTTTTGTGAGGGGTTAGGGATTAGGGGCTAGGGATTAGGGTTATTCGCTTCAAGCATCGTGTTATTCCCCGGTCGGCGGGGCTCGATCGGAATGACATGGTTCTCAATCATCCTCAACATCCTCATCAAACACGCCGCGCTTCGCTGAGGCGATTCGCTTGGCGACATCATCCGGGCTGTTTGCCTTGGCGATCACATCTTCCTCAGTGACGATTTCATCGCGCCAGAGGCGGAACAGGTGATCGTCGAGCAGTTGCATGCCGTGCTTTGCTCCGGTCTGGATGGCCGAGGTAATGCGGAACACTTTGTTCTCGCGAATCAGGTTACCGATACCTGGCGTGACGACCAGCGTCTCGAACGCGGCGACCCGGCCACCGCCGATTTTTGGCAGCAGTTGCTGGGCGAGAATGCCAATGATCGAGGTAGCAAGCTGTGTGCGAATCTGATCTTGCTGGTTCGTCGGGAACACGTCGATCACGCGGTTGATCGTGCCAGCAGCACTGGACGTGTGGAGCGTGCCGAACACCACGTGGCCGGTTTCTGCCGCGGTGATCGCTGCTTCGATGGTTTCCAGGTCACGCAGCTCACCCACGAGGATGATATCGGGGTCTTGCCGCAGAGCGCGTCGAATCGCTTCGGCGAACGAAGTCACGTCGACGCCGACTTCACGTTGGTTGACCGTTGATTTTTTGTGGTTGTGATAGAACTCGATCGGATCTTCGATCGTGATGATGTGATGGTCCGCGGTGGTGTTCACGTGGTCGATCATCGCCGCAAGCGACGTACTCTTCCCCGAACCGGTCGGTCCCGTCACGAGGATTAAACCGCGGGGTCGCATGATCAGGTCTTTGAAGATCGGCGGGAGATTCAGGTCGTCCATGCTCATCAGGTCGACGGGAATCTGCCGTAGCACCATCGCCACGTTGCCACGCTGTCGGAAGACGGAGACACGGAAACGGGCCTGATCGCCAAAGGCGAAACCGAAGTCGGTGCTCCCGGTTTCTTGGAATTCTTGCTGGCAACGATCAGGCGTGATGCTCTTCATGAGCCCCATCGTGTCGGCAGGCTCAAGCACTTTCGTCTTGAGCTTCTGCATCCGACCATGCAAGCGCAACACCGGGGGTTGCCCAACGGTGATGTGCAAATCGCTCGCCCCCTGCTTAACTTGAGCAGAGAGCAGCTTGTCGATGAGGATCGTTCCCATAGTTTCTTCTCTTCCCGAGGGCACTTTGCCTGTCAGTTCTCACATGCTCAACACCCAAAACAGCACCGTGCTTGTAGCAAGGCCGCGTTACGCAACTTGCCAGAGGTGGATGTCAGCCAGCGGTAGCGCCAGTAGTTCCGAATTGAGCGCGAAAAGACCTGACTGTCGCACGGCCCAACTGACCGAACGAGCGTTCTTCAGTATGCACGAAAAACGCAATAAACTCAAGTATTTCAAGGAGATACCACGCCTGGCTGGGTGTTGGATTGTGCAGGGGCGCGTGCGATTTCGGTGTATTATTTCGCTGCAACCGAATTGGTTCTGAGGAAAGCTCAAATTGGGAATGAGTTGCGAAAGGTCCCGATTTGAGAAAGAACGAGCAGCCCGCGAGCTACGTCTCGCACGGTTAGGTTCTCGACAGCGCTCCGCGCGAGCCAAGAACAGACTTCTAGTGCTCGCGGGCTAGTGTTCGCTTTCCAAGCTACTCGGTTCGCTTGGTCACCTTGAACACTTCTTCAAGCGTCGTGATGCCCTGCAACGCTTTGGAGATGGCGTCTTCGTAGAGCGTCGTCATCCCTTCAGCCGTGGCCGCTTTGCGAATCTCTACGGTTGAGGCACCGGCGAAGGCGAGTTCGCGCACTTTAGAGGTCATCGTCATGAATTCGAAAACACCAAGACGTCCGCGATAGCCACCTTTGCCGCAGTGAGAACAGCCAGCCCCTTTCATGAACGTTGCCTCGGCAGCTTGCTCTGGCGTGATGCCTGCGGCTTCGAGTTGCGCATCGCTTGGTGTGTGAGGTTGTTTGCACTTGCTGCAAACGACACGTACCAGACGCTGGGCAAGAATACCAACAACTGAACCAGCAACAAGGTATGCCGGTACGCCCATGTCCACCATCCGTGTGATCGCACCGGGCGCGTCGTTGGTGTGAAGGGTACTGAAAACCAAGTGACCAGTCAGCGAAGCCTGGATGCCCATCGACGCGGTTTCATGGTCGCGCATCTCACCCACGAGAATGACGTTCGGCGCCTGACGCAACATCGAACGAATAATCGCTGCGAAGTCGAGACCGATCGAGTGGCGGACTTCCACTTGGTTGATCCCCGGCAAGTAATATTCGACCGGGTCTTCGGCAGTGATGATTTTGCGGTCGGGGCGATTCAATTCGTTGAGCGCCGCGTAAAGCGTGGTCGTCTTGCCCGAGCCCGTTGGCCCCGTCACCAAGAGGATGCCATTGGGGCGGCGGATGATGTTGCGGAACTTCTTAAAGTCCTGCTCCGAAAGCCCCAGTTGTCGGATGCCGACTTTAATATTGTCCTTATCCAGTAGCCGCATTACGCAAGACTGGCCGTGGTTGGTCGGCAACATGCTCACGCGCAGATCGAGCTCTTTGCCGCCCGCAGTAATCTTGATTCGTCC
The DNA here is from genome assembly GCA_040218535.1 of Lacipirellulaceae bacterium. Classification (NCBI taxonomy): domain Bacteria; kingdom Pseudomonadati; phylum Planctomycetota; class Planctomycetia; order Pirellulales; family Lacipirellulaceae; species Lacipirellulaceae bacterium. Next base: position 660,120 of record JAVJRG010000005.1, read on the forward strand.
GTCTTGTGTACGCCGTCGTTCGGCTATGTCCATCTTCGCAAGGATTTTGATACGGGAGAGCAGGGCGCCCAACAAACGGCGTGGCGGGCTGTCGCGTTCGACGAGCACGCCGTCAATGCGGTAACGAATCCGCACGCGATCTTCAAACGGTTCGACGTGAATATCCGACGCGCGAAGTTGCACCGCTTCACTAATCATCAACTGCGTCAGGCGAACAATCGGAGCGGAGGTCTCGTCAACGACGTCGTCATCATCCCCGCCGTCGTCGCCTTCCGTTTCCGTGAAGTCGATCGCCGTGTCGGTAAACTCTTGCAGCATCGAGTCCGCAGACTCGCCGTCGACTTGTCCGTAATTTCGGTTGATCGCTTCGAGAATGCTCTCACGCGTTCCCAGGCCGATCTTGATATCGCGGTTGAGAATGAACTTCAGTTTGTCGAGCGTCGCAAAGTCTTCCGGGTCGCTGGTGAGTACCATCAGCACACCATCGTCTTCGGAGAACGGAATGACGGCATTCTCGCGAGCGACCGATTCGGGCACGAGCTCAACCACCGCCGGAGGAATCGGCACGTTGTTCAGGTCGTAGTATTCGTACTTGTGAAACTCGGCCAGGGCGCGCATCAACTGCTCGCCACTTCCGTAACCGAGATTTTGCACCGCGTCGTGTAGCTTCAAGTTGCGCGAAGTCGCAACGGTTTGAGCTTCCTTGAGCTGTTCCGGGCCCAAGATGCCTTTTTTGATCAGATAGTCGCCAAAGTCAGCAGCCATAGAGGCGGTTCTTTATCTATTAAAGTCTTGCGAGAAGTTCTGTTCCAAATGCTCCGGGTGCATATCTTGTTCCCCGAGCCAGCATGCCAAAGTGGGGATGACGGCAGAACTTGCGCAGAATCTCCACTTCCTCTTGCTTAGGCTAATGAGCGCTAGCCGGGCTGTCAATCAAGCAACAGGTTGTTGCGGTTCCCAAGAACAACCTGACGGCTCAGAGTCGTTTCCTCAATTACCCCTGAGCCGAGGTGCGTCAGCTCTCGGGTTGAACAGCTTAGCACCATCATCAGGATGACGATTCTCAGGGTTGTGAGGTTTTTGCTTCTCTTCCTCAGCGAGTGCCCGAGAACGCTCTCGCAGCATCGTGGCCGCTTCGCGAATGGCGTCCGCCTCATCGTAAAGGCCCTCGACCTCGAGCCGATGGGCCGTTTCTTGGAGGTGCCAGGAGACATCTCGCAGCATGTGCGACTTCGGAGGCCGTGGGCCTTTTTCGGATTCTCTCTCCATTCGCCTGTGGCGGAGTTCCTCGCGCATCCTTCTTTCGCGTTCGAATCGTTCGCGAAGTTGCTGAGCTCTCCGTGGATCCTGATTCATTTCTTGCTGGAACTGCTTCTCCAATTGCTCGCGTTTTTCCCACCTGCGTTGACCTGTGTCGCGATCTTCAGAACGGGGCGGGCGTTGTTCCCTGCCGGAGATGTCGAATCTTTCATGTCGGAAGTTGGGGCTGGGCTCCAACGGCGGCACGATCGAGCCACCCTGGTTCTCCATTTCCCGAACGATGGCATCGACGACGGCTTTCTGTTGCAACTCGTCGACCACAACCGCGCGTCCTTCGATCGGTTGGTCAGTCACCACGGCATCGGGAAGTGAGTCTTGTGCGATGGCAAAGCTACCCAGCACGAGAGAAAAACTGGTAGCTAGGAGAAAACGGTTTTGCGTATTCATCATGGGCTCCGCTAGCGGTGAAAGTCGATTGGTAGGTGTCAGTATGCGGAGAACGCAAAGAAACAACAACCCAGACTCACCGCTCGCGGCTTAGCTGCAATAAATGATGCGTCACCAACCACGCTTCGCCCGCGTTCCAAGCAAATAGCTCTTCGCAGGCCATCACGAACATTCGCCAGCGCTGCCATTGAATGTGGGCTTCGCGGGCGGGCATGTCCTGTTCGAAGCGTGCTAGCAACGCTTCGCGGTGATCGTCGAGATTACGCAGCCAAGCCCGGCACGTCATAGCGTAATGGACGCCATTGACATCGTGACGTTCGACAAGTTCAAACGGATCGTTGATGTGCTCGAAGAGATCCGCGGGAGGCATCGCTCCGCCGGAAAAGAAGTGCCGCGTCATCCAATCGGTAGGGCCTTCGTCCTGGAAGCGGTAGAAGAGGTTCTTGTGCGTGAAGATATGCACGAAGAGGAAGCCGTCGTGCTGAAGCACCACGGCCAGGGACCGTAGCAAAGCTTCGACATTATGCATGTGTTCGAACATTTCTATCGATACGATTCGGTCAAAGCCTTCGTGCGGAACGCCACTCTCGCGGAGCTTTTGCTGGAGGTTCCTCTCTGCCATGTTTGCAACGAGGTGGGTGACATTCGTCAGGGAACGTTCTGCCGCTTGTTCACGAATGTATTCGCCTTGAGTCGTTGAATTCGACACGGCGATGACCTCCGCCCGCGGAAACTTTTCAGCAAGCCACAGCGAAAGCGACCCCCAGCCGCAACCTAGGTCGAGGATGCGTTGCCCGTCTTCGATTTTCGCACGTTGGCAAGTAAGCCCCAGCATCGCCTCTTCAGCCTGTGCGAGGTCTCCCACGAAATCTTTCCAATAACAGCCACTGTACTTCAGGCGTGAGCCGAGCATCGCTTGAAAGAGTTCGGTGGGTACTTCGTAGTGCTGCTCATTCGCGGCGGTGGTTTCGATGGCGATGGGGCCCCTGGCAAAAATCTCTCTGAGGGCGGCAGCACGCGACGGAGAATTCTGGCTGCGCAGAATCTCTTTCTGAAGACGCTTCCGGAGCAAGTAACGAATCCCGCGACGGATTGCCCAGTCGGGTAGCCATTTTCTTTCCGCGAGTTCGATCAATGACACAGAACTTTCTCTGTTGCTAATTGCTAACCGTGAAGAAGACGAATATCACGAATCTTGTTTGACAACAAATTAATCAATAGGTGTCCTCAAGATTAAAGAAGATTCGTGTTTTTCGTTCAATTCGTGGTTAAAATTGTATGAGGCAGTTTCCTATTCCTTCGGGAACCAAGGAACGAACGCGTTTGTGGTGCGTTGGTATTCGCGATAGTCCTCACCACGACTCTTGAGAGCCTGCTTCTCCGTCGGGGGGATGCCGGTTTTGAACAGTATCAGATACAACAGGCTGAGAGCGACGAGGGTCGTTACCCACCAATAGCCGCTTGCTAGTGAAAGCGGAATGTAGCTGCACCAATGAATCCACTCGAAGAAGTAATTGGGATGCCGTGAGTATCGCCACAGCCCGCGACGGCAGGTCTTGCCCTTAGAGTCGGGGTCTTGCTTGAACTTCTTGAGCTGCCAATCAGAAAGTGCTACCCCGCCGATGCCGAGTATCCACATGCTTACGGCTAAGCCGACAAGCGGAAGCGCCGGCCATGCTCCGTGAGCAATCACAAACGCCGGCAATGCGAACACCCATGCGCCGGCCGCTTGAAACCAGTAGAAGAACAACAGATTGCGATTCGCATTCTCGCCCCAATCCTCGCGAAGCTGCTTGTAGCGACCTTCCTCAGGCTCGCCCACCACTCGAACATAGAGATAGCTTGTGAGGCGGATCGACCAAACGGCAATCATTCCTCCAACAAGCCACCGCAAACTCCGCGGCGCTGTTCCGAACAGAGCATATAGGACCCCAAGGTCGCCCACGGCTCCCGCCCAAGCCACGTCGACGATTCCCGCATTGCCGGTCTTCCGTTGGATGAACCAAAGGCCCGTCATCAGCAACATGGCTGCCACAAATCCGATGAGCAATAGCAGCGACGGAGTCATAACTAGGACGCTCCGTTTTTAGCTGGCTTAGACTCATAAAGAATCTGCGAGACGCCGATCTTCCCAACGGCGAAGCCGGCAGCACAGTAGGCGAAGTAGTAATCCCACGCGCGGAAGAACTTTTCGTCGGGCCTGAGAGCCGCAATCTGCTCGCGGGAATTCAAAAACCTCTCCCGCCAAGCGAGTAGCATCCGCCGGTAGTGGCTGGAGAAGTCCTGCTCTTCGATTTCGTTTAAAGTAGTTTTTTTAGCAACGATTTGCCGAAGCCTTTCAAGCGAGACGAGGCAACCGCCAGGAAAGATGTACTTCTGAATAAAGTCGATCCGGCGACGATATCCCTCGTATCGTTCGGCGGGAATGGTGATTCCTTGCAGCAGTATCTTTCCTCCCGGCTTCAGGAGTTTGTCGCATTGTTCGACGAAGGTTGGCAGGTAGTCATGGCCGACCGCTTCGATCATTTCGATTGAGACCAACTTGTCGTACTCGCCCGTCAGGTCGCGGTAGTCGCAGAATCGCAAGTCAACTCGATCGGCTATCTCAGCGGCTGCGATACGTTGCTTGGCGTACAGAAGTTGCTCCTGCGAAATCGTCACCGCCGTGACATGGCAGCCGTAGTTCTTGACGGCGTACTCGACAAACCCTCCCCAGCCGCAGCCGATTTCTAACACACGATCGTCTGCTGACAATTCCAGCTTGCGGCATATCCGCTCGTACTTGGCATTCGATGCATCCTCCAACGTGCTTTCTTCGTTCTCGAAAATGCCGCACGAGTAGGTGAACGTCGGGTCGAGAAACAACTCGAACAGACGATTACTAAGGTCGTAGTGAGACGCGATATTCTTACGGCTTCCACGAATCGAGTTCCGTTTCAGACGTTGTTGAAGTCGCTGCCATGCTGACAACGCAAAGCGGGAAGGAGATCGCCCCACGGATTGCTCGACACTGACGTTCGCCAGCGTTTCCAGCACCGCCGGGAGATCCGTTGACGACCAGTCACCGTCGACGTAACTGTCACCAAAGCCAAGGCTGCCCGCTTTGACGGTCTTGCGGTAGATGCCCAAGTCTTGGACGACGATTTTGGCCGCAGGAGGATCTGACTCTGCGGCCGCGTTGAAGTGAGCGGTCCCAAGGCAATCGGTGATCGTCAGCGGGCCTGCATCGAGTTGCTTCAAGCGTTGATGGACAAGGCGGCGGGCTAGCCGGTCCCAGGCGGCGATGGATCTAGTGGAATCGTCGGAGCGTCGGCTCTCGCTTGCTCCAAGTTCTGCTTGCTGGGGTGAGGGATGAAAGGGCATCGCTTCAACCAAAGTCTCAAGGCCTGCCAATGGATGGCTGCCAAAATGTTAATCGAGTTTACAGGCCTTCGGACGACTTCCCAAGCCAGGTGGCGGTCGCTCCACACCGCGCGGTGCATCGTCATGCTCGCCGTGAAAGGCTTCACGTCATGACCCACACTTTGGATCGTCACCTGAAGTTCTTCGCCGGGTGGGCTGAGGTTCCAGTGGTAACTTTCTTCCAGCTTGCGAAAGGGAGAAACATGGAAATCCTTAACGTGTGCATACCGTAAGTTCGCATCCGAGCTTAACTCGGATTCACCCTCCGTGCGATTTCCTTCGTGGAGCACGTACAGCCGACGCTGGTTCCAGGGAGTATTGCTGACTTCGGCGACGATTGTCTGGATTGCCGGTGTCTGGTGTGTTGGGCCTTCGTAACAGTAGAACAGGTTCAGCGGACTGAAAAAAAGCCCGGCTTGCCGCAGTTGTGTCAACAGCCGGATGGGGCCCGCCGGTCGCTTGCCGGTTATGCGGGCGACGTAGTCTCTGACGAGGGTGGGCAGTGGGCAGTCGGCGGTGGGCAGTTTACTTCTGAGCGCTTGGCAATGATCCTGTTCACGGAAGGAGGCCAAGGCCAACTTTCGTGATGAGAGGAGCCAACTGCGTCGGATGAGTTCTTCAACTTCCTCTAGATCGAGATAGGCCATCGTGATTCGATTGCGAAATCGATGACGCACCGGCGAATGGCGGATGTGCTCGACGTGGCCTGAATAGAAGCAAGAGTTCATACGGCTGGTTCTAGTGAAAGCCCAAATTGCTCGCACACAGCCAATGCGCTATTCACACCATCCTCATGGAATCCATTGCCCCAGTACGCGCCAGCGAACAGGATTTTCCGGTCAGCGTGCAATTCATCACGGCGCTGTTGGGCACCTATTGCTGCGGTTGAGTAGAGCGGATGCGAGTAATTAATTCTTGCCAGAATGTGCTGCTCGTCAATTTTAAAGGAAGGATTTAAGGTAACGCAAACGGGCTGCGGTGTGTTCAAGCGTTGCAGCCGACTCAGGTCGTAAGTCACCGTGGGAGGCTTTTCGCTTTCAGAATAGACGCGGTAATTCCAACTCGCCCAGGCCCGTCGTTTTCTTGGGAGCTGTTTCACGTCCGTGTGCAGTAATGCCACATTCGGTTGATAAGCAAACGTCGTCAGCACTTCCGTTTCTAGTCGACTGGGCTCACTAAGCATGGCAAGCGAGTTGGGAGCGTGGCAAGCCAGCACGACGGCATCGAATTCTTCCGTTTCGAAACCGTCACCCGAGAGCGCCACTAAATTCTCCCGGCGGCGCACTTCGCGAACCGGGCAGTTAAGTCGAATCTGCTCCTGCCAGCCTTTGGTGATAGCTTCAATATAGTTTCGTGCTCCGCCAGGAATGGTTCGCCATTGAGGACGGTCCTTCAACTGCAGCAGCCCGTGATTCTTGTAGAAACGAAAAAGAAAGTCAGCAGGAAAGTCCAACACGCGCGAAGGAGGTGCCGACCAGATCGCCGCCGTCATCGGCAGCAAGTAATTCTGAACAAGCCCGTCACTGAACCTGTGGCGTTGTACGAACTCACCGAGCGTTTCCCCCGCGACGCTTGCGTTTTCACCGTTACTAGCAAATGCGTTGAATCGTAGGATCTCACGCAACATCTTGAGGAAACTGGGCCGCACAAGATTCCGCCTCTGAGCAAACAACCCGTTGAGCGAACTTCCCTGGTACTCAAGCCCCGAATCTTCATTAACGACGCTAAAGCTCATGTCGCTCGGCTGAGAGGGAACTCCAAGGAGCTCCAGCAGTCGGATGAAATTCGGGTAAGTCCGATCGTTGAAAACCATGAAGCCGGTATCAGCCGACCAACTCTTGCCGAATGCTTCAAAGTCGACGGTATTCGTATGGCCACCAATCCGTGATTCCGACTCGAATAGCGTGACGTCATGTTTGCGTGACAAGAGCCAACCGCAGACGAGGCCGCTGATCCCTGAGCCAACGATTGCAATTCGCATAGTAGTTGCGCTTCGCTCCGCGACCTAACTCAGCCGTTTGCGATCGGCGGCAGCGGCTTCGCGAAGGCGTCTTGGGAAGTCTGGCTTTGCGGCTAACACTCGCGTCCAGGTGGGCATGGAATCCCCACCCGAAGGGTCGTCGTGCACGGCAGTGCCCGCGATCGTGATTTGCTCGGCGAAACCTTCGATGGCTTGCTCTTCGCTGTGACGATCGAAAGAGAGGCAGTTCATGAGTGCGTCAGCGTGGTACTGGCGAATAGCATCTTGGGCGTCCCGAAGATAGGCTGCTCGTAAGCTAATGAAGTGCCCAGGTGAAAACACCCGCCCGCGGCTTGCCAGCGTCCGGAAGATGCTCGTCAGAATATCCCCGGTCATCTTCATCAGACCTTTTCCCGGCTCGTCGAGCGAAAGCGGCTGATGCTTGTGTTCGTAGAGTCGCCCCAGATCGACTTGGCAGACACGTTTTGGTGACGTGTTGCGGAACACTTCCGCCAAGGTCCCCACCTCTAAGCCCCAATCGCACGGGATGCGATTCGAACGGGCAAGCTGCGAAGTGACGCCAAACTCTCCGGCTAGCGGATAGCGGAATGCTCTAAGGAACGAAATGAATTCATCCTGGCCGAGTACGGTTTCGATCGCGCGGAGCAAGGGAGTCATCAGCAGCCGCACGACACGCCCATGCATCTTCGTCGTGCAGCGAGCGTAGTATGCCTTGCAAAAATCGAAGTCGAGACTTGGGTGTGCCATCGGCAGGCACATCCGCACGAGAATTTCCCGGTCGTAGTTGACAATGTCGCAATCGTGCAGCACAAATGCCTTGAGATCGTTGTCGGCAAGCAAATAGCCAAACGCCATCCAGACCGCACGGCCTTTGCCAGGGGTGCTGAGATTGAAGTCCTCGGCGATCAGCTCGTCGATCATCGGAGCGACCGTTGGGCCATCCGTCCAGAGAATTTCCGCCCGATCTCCAAGTGGCTCGACGAGTTTCGCACACTCCTTGTAGTCAGACTCTTCGGGGGCCCGATTGAGGACGATCACGGTTGATTTCAGGAACTCAGCACCGGCAAGTTCCTTGACGATTTCTGCGAACGGTTCAGCTCGCATATCACTGGCCGTGAGCGGCAGGACGAGGCCGATGCCGTACTCTTCGGAAGCTTTGACAAGCTTCTGCTCGATCTCATCGCTGTGGACGATCCCCAGATCGTGGATCGTGGTGACGGCACTCGGTTGGGCAAAGTCTGGCATATATCCAACTTAACGGAGCAAAGTGTGGCTTGGAAGGCTGCGAGGGAACAGGTAAGAATGTAGCCACCGTTGCCAGGCGGTGGAGTCGATAGCGGCAGAGTCCACGTTCTGGCGAACGTGGCTACATCAAGCGTTTGCCACTCACAGCGCCAACCACGCCGCTTGCCCGGGCAGCAACAGAAAACTGTCCATCCGCTCGACCGCTTCTCCCGCAATCAGATCGTGGGAAGTTGACGCGTCACAAAGTTCGCGAAGATCGAGATCAACTGTTTCCTGACCACAATTCACGAGGATCAGCACTTGTTGAACGCCATCAAGACTGACGCGATGAAACGCGATGACGCTGGGTTCCTCCAGGTCCAACACGCGCAGAGGAGCATCAGGATGAAAGGCTGCGACGCCTCGCCGCAGTCGCAGGAGTTGCTGGTACCCGGCATAGATTTCTCGTGAGAGTGGTGAGTTCTCGATCTGCTCGTGCAAGTCGTCCCACCGAAACTTCCGCCGGTTAATCCGCCGAGCGATGCCACTTTCCTCGACGCCCTGCTGATAGTTCTCAGTACCGACAAGGCTGTGGAAGTAGGTCGCGGGCACGCCCTGCAAACTTAGCATCACCGCTTGGGTAGCGAGAAAACGCCGTGCCTGGAGTTCGGGGTCCTCCTCTGTGGGCTTGAGTGCATCGACGTAAGTGATATTCAATTCGTAGGGAACGTCACGGTCGCCTCGGCGGCGGGTGTTGACCCGCCCGCCTCGCTCTTTGACTGCGGAAACAAGTGAGTCGACTCGCTCATCAGGGACCAGGCCTTCTAGGGGTCGCACGCCGATGCCATCGTGCGAGGCCGTGAAGTTGAAGAAGGTGGTCCCCGGTTGCGGCGGCTCGAGCCCAGTCAGCCAACGATTGAAGTACGTCGCATCGCCGTGCGTAAACGCATCCAGCAGCAGTGGCGGCAGGCTGAACTGGTAGACCATGTGGGCTTCGTCGCCGTCGCCAAAGTAGCTGATGTTTTCCTTGTGCGGCACATTCGTCTCCGTGAGCAGCCACACGTGCGGTGCGACGATTTCCAGCACGTCGCGCATCAACTTCACTACTTCGTGGGTCTCTGGCAGATGAATACAGTTGGTGCCGATCGTTTTCCAAAGGAAGGCGACCGCGTCGAGTCGAATAATCTGTGCCCCGCGCTTCGCATACTCAAGAAGCACGTCGAGCATCGTCAACAGGACGTCGGGATTGGCGTAGTTCAAATCAACCTGGTCCGCGCTAAAGGTCGTCCAAACATGACGCGGACCGGCTGAGGTCTCAAATTCGGTGAGCAGCGGCAAGCTCCGCGGACGCACAACCTCGCTGAGATCGTCCTCGGGGGAAGCCTCGAAAAAAAACTGATCGTAGGGCTTCTCTTGTCGCAGATAGGCGGCAAACCATTCACTTTTTGCTGAGCAATGATTCAGCACGAGATCAAACATCAGTTGGAACGAACTTCCGATTTGCTCGATGTCGCCCCAATCGCCGAGAGCCGGATCGACCTGCAGGTAGTCGATTACCGAGAAACCGTCGTCTGAAGAGTACGGGCAGAAAGGCAGAAAGTGAACGGTCGAGAACAGCTCGTTCCAAGACTGATCATCTAGGAAAGCATCGAAAGCTGCCAATGGAGACTTCCCCTCGGCCTGAACTTGATCGCCGTAAGTGATCAGAACGACGTCTTCTTCCGTCCAGCCAGGCACCTCCGGCGGAGTCTCAGGTAAGTGCTTCTCAACAAGCCCCACCAAGCGGGGCAACACTTCGCTTGCGTCTTCGCCGTAAAGTGTTTGTAGTCGATCAAGCAGTTGCCCGACAATCTCAGGCTGCAAGTTAGAAGTCAAAGCAGCGGCAGTGGATTCCATCACGGCAGCATTCCAGAAAGAGGGCGGCGAAATAGGAGGGAGTCTCAAAGTGGGGATCACTGCCGCCGCCGACAGGTATCCTCGTGGTTTTTTCAGTATAGCAACTTCTGCGAATCATTGCGATTCGAGAGAACTGGGATTGATGATTAAGACTGCCTATACTGCATATAGAGACGCCAATCGCCCTTTGGGATCAAACGGGAGACCACCGAATGCGAGGGGATCGCGGAAGGAATTACGCGGTACCTTGCAGTCTTCGTTGTCTTGGGAATCTGAATCGGCAACTATTCGATCTACACCAAAGCATTGAGTGAGACAAGCAATGCACTGGGGAGAGACTTTCCTGAACGAGCTGTCCAAACGCGGCGTGCGATATGGAGTTCTTTCCTACGAAGATCACCAATTGCTTAAGAAAGCTGAATCAGAAGATCATTTCCGGAGCTTTCTCTCGACTCGTTACCCCGATATATCGACTTCAAACAAGTCGCTTCAAGGAATTGCTAACGTGTTCGCCAAACGCTGGAAAACGGAGAACCAGTCAAGGATAGAGTTTGGGCTGCTGCAGGGATTGTTTTCAGCCAATCCTAGTTTTCTAGTAGTCCTTCTCCTCTTCCCATTTCTAGCGCTGAGATGGATCGTCAGGAAGTTTACTACTTCCGAATAGACGCGCTGCGCAGATTCAAAGCTCATCCAACCCGGTGTGATTCGTAATGAGCGCCCGTAGCTTCCGACGCAGTACGCTGTAGCTGTAGAATCTGGTGCCCAAGTCGTAATTGTGCTGCACCATCTGCTCGCGATACTCGGGCTCGTCGATCACGCGTTTCACCTTGGCGACTACCTCCTTCGTGAGGTAGCCGTTCATGGTAATTACCTTGAAGTCTTTCGGCTCGATGTCTTTCACGAAAATTGAGTAACGATTCACGAGTACCGGCTTGCGATAATAAAACGCTTCGATCAGCGCGTTGCCGAAGCCTTCGTAGATGCTTGGGTAGGTGATAAAGTCCGCCACGTCGTAAGCATCGGCGAGGGTGTAGGTGCGGCGACCCTCGGCGTCGATCTCGCGTTCTTCGCTGATTCGATCGGAAACCCAAAGCAGCGTGACACCCTGTTGTTCTGCCATTTCACTCAAGGCGTGCAGATACTCGTCCCCTTCGTCGCCCGACTCGTGCGAAACGACCAGCTTGCACTTTGGGTTTTTGAGCGCAGCAATCAGTGAAATGGCATGTTCGATTCCCTTTCGAGGGACGACTCGCGTCGGTTGGAGGAACATGATGTCGTCGGGCGCAATGCCAATGTCATCGCGCATGTGACTGACGTATTCGTCATCCTCAATCGGCGGTGTTTCGAAGTCGAGTACGTTGGGCACTAACACGGATGACTCGCCACGACGATGCGATAGCGCTTCTTGAGCCGCGGAGTTGATCGTCACGTGCTGAATCGAAGGCAGCGAAGGCGGGAAAGACATCGAGAGGAAGTCGCCGATCGCGTTTACCGAAAAGCGATCTCGCTCCCAGTAAAAGTCGTGATGATGAGCAATCGTTGGAAAGCCGGTCTCGGCGATGAACTGTGTCAGGGCAACGCCCAAAGGCAAGTTCATGGGAATGCAGAGCGCGTTCTGGACGATCATAATGTCGATGTCGAACTTACCGACAAAGTCATACAACCCGCGCTTCAAGTGTTCGGCGATGGCGTACACACGGCGGGTAACTTCTGGCAACCGAGTCGTACGTCCGAAGATCCGTTCGTTGATCCACTGGATATCCGGATGGCCGAACCAAGCATGTTCGCGCAACATGCTGATCGCCGGGTCCGTGTCGAGCTTGCCCGCGAACCAGTGGCTCACATGACGGTGGTCCCAGAGGATTTGTGCCCACTTGGCGGCTTCCAAAGAAACGCCATCGGTACCAGCGAAGCGTGTACCTACGAATCCAATGTTCTGCCCAGGGGCGCGGCTTTCGTTACTCATAGTGCTTTCGGGACATGTCCCATTCGATGCCGCCAGGCCAAAGGGATTCTATTAGGGGTTTTGTTTAAGTTGCGATTTGCTCTTCTAGCCCGCGAGCTACGTCTCGCAAAGTGTAATAGGTAGCAGGGTGATTAGGCTGTAGGCTTTAGGGCTCGTTGTCAAACATGTTCCTAGAGCCTACAGCCTAATCCTCTACAGCCTGTTTCGTGCGAGACGTAGCTCGCGGGCTTGGGTTCAATCGTTTGTTTGCAATAACTTCGGTAATTGGTCAAGTTCGGTTACGACTGCATCCGGTTCAGGTCGTTGGTCCCGATTCGGTTCGTCCTCGCGGAGCCTGAGGCTCCTCTCGTCGCCCGCAAACAGTGCGGTCTTGAAACCGACCTTTGCCGCGGGCCAAATATCGTTACGCATGTCGTTGCCGACGTACAGGGTTTCTGCTGGGGTTATCGGCTTTTCTAGGGCGGCTAATCCGCGAGCGGCTTCTTCGTACAGCCATGTGCCGGGCTTCGCTCTTCCGTGTTCGTAGGAATAGTACCGCAAATTTTGGGTAAAGCCCAATTTTTCCAGCGTCTCACCGGCCAATGCGGGAAACACCGCCGGGGTGAAAAACTGAGCATTGCTGATAATCCCTAAGACCCGCCCGCTGTCTCGCAAGTTACCCAGGCAATCGACCAACCCCGGCATCGGCCAGACGGGGTTCGTGCGGACCTCAAACTCGGTGGCGAGCTGCTCAAGGTCGACCTGCTGACCCGCCGTGATCAGGCTGCCCGCTTCAAGCTTCCGGTAGGTGCTCTGCCAAACGGCAACGATGTCGATTTCCGGAAAATCAATCCCTTCGTCACGAGACTTCGCATGGCTGGCGTCGATTAGCTCGCGGAGAATCCTCGCGCCCGCTTCAGGGTCGCCACGGTACTCCACGCCAACCGCTTGCAAGGCATCAGAAAACGCTTGCCCGCGGATGGTCGGGTCAGCCGCGCCAATGTCGCCGCTTCCACTGATGATCAGAGTGCCGTAGATATCGAACAGCACGGCGCGAATGCCTTCGAGCTGCGGCAACCGTGGCTGAAGCGAGGTCGGCTTTGGCGAGAGCGGTTTACTCGCACGGCGAATCACTTCTTCAGGGGAATCCTTCATCTGTTTCTCTGCTGTCATGATTCGACACGTACCGCATTCATGCGTTCGGTTTGCAAAAAGGCCGTGAGGATGGAGTCGCCTTTCGAAAGCCCAGAAACTGCCGCCGTAGTTGGGCTGGAGAGGACAGCCTCGTAAGTTGAGTACAGTTGCTGTCCTAGCTTCTCAATCGAGAACTCGCCGGCTGTGGCGGCGGCGTTCGTCGCGACACGCTCACTGTCGGTGTCTTCGGGGATCGCCACCTGAGAATTCAATTTTTGCAGCCGCTCACGACTTGACGCTTCGGTTGCCGCCCGGCGGATGACGGACTCTTGCAGCGACGAGGGGAGCAAGGCGAAGTCGATCGTCTCGGCGTCAAACATCGCAGCTAGCTGAGTCTGCAACTCCTGTGGAGTGAAAGGTGCGACACCAAAGCCAGAGTAAGTTTCCGCCAATAGGGATGACATCTCGCTCAGAAACTGCCCGCGGTCAAGCCATGCAGTTGGAACTTGGAGCGCGTCGTAGAGCTGGCTGAGATCGAGGCCAACGTCCTTGAAGTCGCTCGTAATCTCCGGTAGGTTTCGCCCGAGCAATTCTTTGCCCACCAGCCAGCACTCAAGGAAGGTCATCCCGAACCCCTCGGCAACACTGGTCGTTAGAAGGTAATCACTGGCCGCCAATAAGTGACCAAACGGGATCTCCGCGGAGGAGGAGACGCCGAGCGTGCAGGGCAAATTCAGCTCTGCCGAAAGACTCGCCCAACGATCGAACGAGGAACGTTCCTTCGGATTCTGAGGTGCGAGGGTGACGAGGAAACTTGCCTGATCACAGAGCGCCGCCCAGAGTAGCGTTTCCCCCAGGTTCTTCCGGCGGATACCACGTACCGGATAGGTGATGAGTCGGTTCTCTTCTGGAATGGCGAGCTTCTGGTTCACCAGTTCTCGCGCTTCCTCGCGATGGTCATGCAGTGGGGGCCTGGCGACCGGATTCGGTAAAAAGTGGAGTCGACTTTCGTCGACGCCCGCTTCAGAGAGCACTCCACGGTCTCGGCCATTGAGTGTTGCATAGTGGATGTTGCTCGACTGCGGATACAGCAGCTTGGGGAGTTGCTTCGCATCGTCCTTGCCAAGCTTGCGGACCAGATAGCGATAGTTTCCCGGTCGAAAGTCCTCCGCAAAGTCATGCACCTGAAGCAGTAACCGATAGCCTGCTTGGGCCAAGTAAGAAATGGCCAGCGGCACGGAGGCATTCTTGCCGAGTGAATGGTTGTGCCAATGGAGTAGTGTTTCGTCAGCAGTGAACCCTTTGTCCGTCAGGAGCTTCTCAATACGACTGCCCAGTGCTTGGCTGGCTTCGGCACCAGTCAGGTCGTAATCAAGTCCCTCGACCGTGGCGATGTCGAGTTGAAAAGGTAGCGATGCTTCGAGTTCTTGCTGGTTCCAATCCTGGGCTCGACCGCCGTGAACCAGCAGGACAGCGGTCGGTCGCTCTTCTGCGGAGTTCTCGCCAAGTGACCGCAGATGGTTCTCCACCACGCGCGTCACCCCGCCGGGGTTAAGGTGGTGATGGAAAATGACGAGTTTCATAGCGAATGATTCAGCTAGCGCAAAAAATGACGGGCGGCACATCCAGGTCGAATGTGCCGCCCGTCTGTTAGCTTAACGATTCTCGGAGGAGAATCAAATCAGCCCGATGAATCAAATCAAATAGTCAGGGATGTTGGTATCGAGCTCGAGATCAACTCGTCCGTCACCGTCCAGATCGATGCCGGTCCGACCGTAGCCATTGCGAACATATTCGCCATTGGCTGTGGCACGAGTGCGGACATAGCGTGGCTCGCGGTACTCGGCGACTTCGTCCGTCCACCAATCGCGGGTGTCTGCCGCGCGGGGATCGATCACTTCTTCCGTGTCGCCGATTCCCAGATAGTCTTCCTCGAAACGGTAGGGTTCAGCACGATAGGCAGGCCGACTGCGGTAGTAGCTCGTGGTGGGAGCGTAGCGGTAAGGACGGTACCGACGACCGTAAGTAGGTCGTAGCGCAAGGCGGATCAGCAACTGGCGGATCACGGAAAGCGAAAGCCCACCAATCCGTTGTTGGCAAATCGCCTTCGCCTGACGCCAGCGACCTTCGTGACGGGCGAGTTCTAGTAGCTCGTGCCCATCGTGGGTCAGACGCAGACAAGGGATGCCGGTCGAGGTGCGATCGACTTCTTTCAGAAGTCCTGCATCGATCAACAAACGCAAGTGATAGCGAGTGCGTTCTTCGTTTTCTTGATTTGGTCCAGTACGTAGGACGGTCATCGAGCAGTCGATACCACGGTTCTCGATGTCGAGCAGCAGCTCGCGGGCTAGGTCAATGTCTCGCTTCATCGTTCACTCCATTGCGGGAAACAAGAGGCCGGAGAGTGTGTCGAGCGATCGTTCCCAACGATCTCACACCCAGCGGCAGGGTCAGTTGTTCGGGCACTAGCGAAAGTGCGGTCTGGCGAATTTCTCGCAATCGTCCGAATCGGTCAACCTCGGTTTATTGAAAAACCGTCTGCTAGCACTTCAGGCAAGCTTCCCAAGGGGGGTGAGTTTTACTATCAATCGCTAGCAAAGATCTCCTTGCACCTTTTTCCGATCTTCTTGCCACTCGCGCAGATTCACCCCAATTGAAGAGCAACTATGACGAGAATCCTAGGAACCGTTCTATCATTTCTGATTTTCTTGCAGGCGATGTCGGTCAGAACCGCTGCGGCTCAAGAGCTTGTGAATCTAGTCTTTACGAGCGACTTAATCACGAACGGTGAATTCAACGTTGATCATTGGAGCTTTCTCAGCGACCCACTCGACCCGAACGCGGTTCCCCAAGCGACCATCGGGAGCACCGGACGTGCCTTTCAAACCGGGCCTGCGGGAAACGATGAGGCCCTTTTCATTGTGCCTAGCCAGGGCGGTGCTCAGAAGTTCTTTGAAGGTGCCGTTTGGCAAATTCCCCAGAACAATGGCCTTACTAGCGAAGACGCTGTGGCAGTGCCACGGACAAGCGTGGTGTTCGTCGAAACGGAAACCTACTCGGATGTCGCCAGCACTTGGAGCCAATGGTACAAGGTGGATGTTTCAGCCGGAATTCGTGGTAATGGCCGTTCAATTGAGGGCGGATTTCAATCGCAACGCAACGAGAATGACCTCAGCGATCACACGGGCGAAACGCACCTGACGACCAACACCAACTACAGCACGGACCCCGACGGTGACAACCAGCAGAAGGTTCAACTTCAAGGTTTGAATCTCGAGCCCGAGTTCAAGATTGTCAATTCCAATTGGAACGGTGCCGCGACGGCTGCGGACTTGAACCAGTCGTATGTCAATCGATTTACGTTCCGACATGTCTTTGCGCCCGACTCCCAAGTGCCGCTGGGCTCACGCGTCGAAACAAACGGGGCGATTGCCGACAATGCAACTCCGGCGTTCACGGGCAACGGCGAAGCGCTCCCGCAGTTATTGATGCCGGAGCTGATCGACCGCATCACGGTTCAGCTTCTTCGCCACCAAGGAGTGCCGAACGACCGCAGCAGTTTCGTACGCTACGACGAGCTTGCTGATGGAGCGACTATAGCTGACGCGCAAGTTGGCATTCGGTCACTACGTTTGGGAGTCACCGGGCGAACGGATTTCGATACAGGCTTTTCGACGACAGACAGTGGCGATGGTCCGATCTTGATTTCCAACCTTGGCTCCGGCGGAGAACATCCCCAAGGCTCTAAGCTGTTCTTCGACGGCGACGCAAATGCCGATGGGCGAACCACGGCTAGTGGCGACGGCGAGTGGCTCCTGGAAGATCTCGACCAAGGGAGCTTGCCGCAAGGCAGCGTTGAAACGGCCACCTACAACCCAACGACCGGTGAGTTGACGGTCAAGTCGACCGGAGTGGCTCGAGTGACACTCTTCTCCACCGGCGAGAATCTTATGCCGCTGGCAAATTCAACCATACTTTCTGATACCATCACATCAGATTCAGTCGTTGACGAGCCAAGTTCTGGAGACCTCACCTGGTTCAGTACTGACAATCTTATTGCAGGGATGTTTGCTGGACGTGTGGTCGATGCTGGAACCCCCGTCAGCGATCTCTCGCTCTACAGTCAATTGCGTGGAGAGCTGGCTCAGCGGATTCAAATACTCGTTGTGCCCGAACCGGCTAGTGTGATTCTTCTCATCGCGCTCGCCGCTTCAGCTTGGCCAAACCGGCGACGTCGTTAAGCCCGGTCGAGAAGCGTTTACGCACCGTGCGGTCTTTTGTGTGGTCTTTTCGCATCATTCGGAGTTTCTTGGATTCACGCATTTGACCCACTCTTTTCGCGCACTAAGTTTCAATAGCTGACTCCAGATCAGCGAATCTCCAAACTAGTGGTTGGGCAGGAACCCGACGCTTCAGAAATGGGCGTCTGCGGAGTAGAGGGGCAGGAACTGGCAAGGTTTTGCGCTATCGACAACCCCACCGTTCCTAAAGAGGCGACAAGTTGGCAATCGTTCGTGAGTTTAATCTCGCATTCGAAGCTTGCTTGTCATCCGCATGAGTATCCGACCGACCGTTTACATCCTGGACGACGATCCTGCGTTCTGCGCATGGGCGAAGGCTGTTTTGACCGCAGCCGGAGTCGCTGCCCAAGCGTATGAATCGGCAGAAAAGTTTCTGGCTGCGGAGTTCGACCGCGGTCCGAGCTGTTTGCTGCTCGATTGTCAGCTTCCGGCAATGCACGGCTTGGAACTTCTGCAGATTCTCAACAGTCGTCAGGCAAGCATCGCAACGATCATGATGACGGCCACCGGCGATGTCCCCAGCGCGGTCAAAGCGTTGAAGCTTGGGGCGGTCGACTACTTGGAAAAACCCCTCACTCCCCAAGAACTTCTGCAGAAAGCTCACGAAGGAATCGGCACAAGCAGCCAGCGTTGGATTGAGCTTTCAGCCGAGCAAGAACGTATCTCGCAACTTGAGTCACTCTCGCCTCGTGAGAGGGAAGTCGCGGAGCTACTCGTGTCGGGCATGAACACGAAGCAAATCGCTCGTCAACTTGAGGTGAGCCCGAAAACCGTTGAGACGCACCGCCCAAATATTTTCAATAAACTGGGCATCGACAGCGTGGTTGAGCTCTCTCGCTTGATCACTCCGTCCTTAGCGGAAGCACCCCTTGCCGGGGCTCTGCAGGCATCTCCATAGAGCCTTGTCGCTCCGTCTCTCTACGAGTTTCCCTTTCCCTAGCCTCCTGCTCAAATGGATTAGGCAGTTGCTAGCGTTTTCAATCATACATTATTAGGCCCGGCATTTATGCCGGGTTGGCAGGTTCCGTCTCCCTGGGGCAAGCCCCGTTA
The DNA here is from genome assembly GCA_040218535.1 of Lacipirellulaceae bacterium. Taxonomy (NCBI): domain Bacteria; kingdom Pseudomonadati; phylum Planctomycetota; class Planctomycetia; order Pirellulales; family Lacipirellulaceae; species Lacipirellulaceae bacterium. Next base: position 678,760 of record JAVJRG010000005.1, read on the forward strand.
ACGGGGCTTCTCGTTGAGAACGAGATCGCAAACACCCGGCATAAATGCCGGGCCTATTAATTCACGAAGCAAAAGTCTCTCTGAGCCGCTCTCCCCTCAGCCACTAGGGGAATTCCTGAGTCCCCTCAGGAATTCCCCATTTCTCTCAGGCGTCGTTCGCGCGGCACACTTTGGTGTCGGTCAAGCAATCCCCCCGTGTTGAGTTTCCCTGCTTGCCCGACGTCAAAGTCCTCTCCTCCCAACGAATCAATAAAACTGACGGCACCTACTAGGGAGTAGATCAAAAATGCCCGCCCAACTTACCGAAGACCTGATTACCGACGAACTTGGCTTTGATCAGTCGATCGAGCCAGGAGTGATCGACCGCTTGCACCGTCAAATGTCTCGCCTGACCGAAGACGTTGCCCATCTTATTGAGGGCGAAGTCGCGAGTGTCGACGGGGACTCCGAGAAGACGGAATCGTCTGACGAAATAACAGCTCGCCGGCAACTCATCAGCTTCGTGATTCCAGCACATGACGAGCAAGACACGATTGTTGAGCTTTGCCAACGCATCTCTGCTTGCACTCCGCAAGAGCACGACATCGAGATCATTCTGATCGACGATGGTAGTAAGGATGCAACCTGGAGCCGAATTGAGGAACTCTCCGAAGGTCAGCAGCTTGATTCGCGAACTCTAGTCCGTGGAATTCGCATGCGACTCAATGCCGGAAAAGCAGCCGGCTTGACCGCAGGATTTCGTACCTGTCGTGGCGACTTGGTTTTCACCATGGATGCCGACCTGCAAGACGATCCCACAGAGATTCCTCGCTTCATCGAGGCAATCGAAGCCGGTGCCGACGTGGTGACTGGTTGGAAACAGAAACGCTTCGATCCTTGGCACAAAGTCTGGCCGAGCCGTGTGTTCAACAAGATGCTCAGCGCACTCACGGGTGTGAAACTGCACGACCACAACTGCGGATTCAAATGCTACCGTGCTGAGGTAGTGAAGCGTGTTATTCCGCATGGCGAACTCCATCGCATGATGCCTTGCTTGGCGGCGACTCACGGGTTTAAGACCGTGGAAATCGCGGTTGCCCACAGCCCACGTCGTCATGGTGTGAGTAAGTACGGCTTCGAACGCTACGCACGCGGAGCAAGCGACATGCTCACGATGGCCTTCCTAATGAGGTTTGGCCAGCGGCCTGCTCACTTCTTCAACGGCTTTGCCATGCTGTATTGCGTGTTAGGTGTTGCCGTTGCCGGTAGCGGTTGGTGGATCGGACCAATGAGCCGCTTAGGCGTGACGGCATTTCTTGCCGGGGGACTTCTGCTCGCCATGGGTGGAGTCGGCATGATTGCAGGATTCGTTTCGGAACTGATGATCCGCGACGGCCGCCTCGAACGGCGCGAGCTTCCGATCTCTGAGACCGTCGTGTCGCAAAACTAGAAACAACAACAGGCCGATGACCGTCCCCTCCCGGTCGTCGTGCCTTTTTTGAATACCGTGTCGAAAGCCAGATCAACACCCGCGAGCTAACGCTTCGCGGCTCGCACTTGGCAACAATTTAAAGATCCAAAACTGAAACGAAAAAAGAGGGGCGTCCCGATGTCAAGTCAACAACAATCCAGTCAATCACCGTTGCGAATCCTGCTGGTAACCTCCACCTACCCACGACATGAAGAAGACTACGCGGTCCCCTGGCTCAGGGAGTCCGTCCGTCAACTCTCACTCCGTGGACATGAAGTGACCGTTTTGGCTCCTGCATACCGGGGCCTGCCAGATCATGATCTCGATGGCGTCACCGTGAAACGGTTCCGTTATGCAAACGCGGAGTGGGAGACACTCACCCACGAGGGCGGTGCTCCGGCTCGGATCAGTAATCCCTTGTTTCAACTCCTTGCCGCTCCTTACGTCGCAGCAGGCTGCCTTGCCGCTCGCCGACTAGCTCGTCAGCAAGAGTTTGACATCGTTCACACCCATTGGCCATTTCCTCACGGCCCGATCGGTGCCTCGGCTGCACGGGCTGCGAAAGTGCCGCATGTCGTAACGTCCCATGGTGCGGGACTGGCCATTGCACGTCGTAAGAAGTGGGTTCGTCCGATTCTCCGTCATAGCTTGCAAGCTGCCGATCTGAGCATTGCCAACAGCATGGACACAGCAGAAAAAGTGAGAGAAGTCTCTGGCGTTGATTCGCTAGTGCTCCCCTTTGGGACCACGGTAGCTGCGAAAAACATTCCCGCCCCCAAGAATCGAATTCCACGAATTCTATTCACGGGAAGACTCATCGAGCGTAAAGGTGTTGAGTACCTGCTAAAAGCTGCCGACCGCGTCTTGCGTAAGCGTGAAGCTCAGTTCGTCATCTGTGGCGACGGGCCTGAGCGTGAAAGGTTGGAGCGGTTGTGCAGCGATCTCTCACTCGATCACGCCATTCGCTTTCTTGGTTTCGTCAGTAATGAGTGGCTGAACGAAGAGTACTCGCGCTGTGACATCTGGGTGAACCCAGCGGTGATCGATCGTCGTGGGGATACGGAAGGGCTTGGCGTCGGTGCGATCGAGGCCTACGCCCACGCCAAGCCTGTGATTGCTTCCAAGGTGGGCGGCATCCCTGACGCAGTCGTTCACAATCAGACCGGCTTATTGACTCCCGAGCGTGACGAGGCCGCACTCGCCGAAGCCATCATGCATCTCATTGATAACCCTGTGAAAGCGAAGGCAATGGGTGCCGTTGGCCTACAGTTCGCGCAACAGAAGTTCAACTGGGAACGCATCACCGATGAGCTCGTAACAGCCTACTGCAAGCTGATTGGTCGCGACTCGGCTGAGTTTGATTCGTCGGCGACCATCGAAGTGCCTGCTCTGTCCAACGGAGAGAGTACCGAGGGAGCTCAGTTCGAGTTGGTCAACTAGCTTTGTCGTTCTCGAAGACTGATCCGTGAAGAGTGCCCAATTATGAGCCCAGCCAAATACAGGAAGATCATCAAGCTTGCCCTCGCTGTAGCGATTGTTGCTGCGATAGCTGCTTCTTTGCAGCACTCGGGCCGCCAACTTGGCCAGATGAACTTGACGATCTCTCCGATGAAGCTCGCTGTGGCGATTGCTCTTACCTTGATTTATCGCTTGCTCAATGCAAGTGTCTGGTCGCAGGTCCTCGCGGGATTGGGACAGAGGGTTGCGGTGATTCCTTCGGCTGCCCTCTGGCTCAAGACCGAAGCGGCCCGCTGGCTACCAGGCAGCGTATGGAACTTCGGAACTCGTGCCGTGGTCAGTAAAAAGCTCTCTGTACCTGCAACCGTTGGTGCGCTGAGCGTTGTGGCGGAGCTTATGCTCGTGATCGCAGCATGGTCATTGATCGCCGGTTGTGGCGGGGTGTATTACCGGGAAGTTTTGAGCCAAACCTTGAAGACGATTCCAACTCGGTCGTCACTGTTGGCTTTCGGGATTGGTTTCCTAACGTGCTTGGCGGGACTGACTCTATTTCGCCAGCAGCTACGAAACGCTTACCAAAAGGGGCAGGCGAAACTACGCTCCAAATTACAGCACCTAGCCGACTGCAGTCTCGCCTGGGGGTCTCTCGGAAAAGCGGCAGTCGCTTATACCGTTTTGAACCTAATCAACGGGGTTTGCTTCTGGCTGATTGTTGCTTCGATTAGCCCGGAGAGTTCATTACCCGTTGAAGCTGCCATCGCCGCCAACGCAACAGCTTGGCTTGTTGGTTTCTTTGCGATCTTCGCCCCTGGTGGTTTGGTCGTTCGAGAGGCTTGCTTGGCAACCCTACTGAGTGCTTGGCTTTCGCCCGCGACAGCGATTGCCGCTGCAATCCTTTGGCGCGTTGTGCAGATTGCAGTGGAGATTGGTGCTCTTTTGGCCGCCGTCGTTCTAGAAATGGCGCTGAAGTCGGGCCAGTCTGCAAGTCGGCCTGCATGAGTAACCCAGGAGATGATTTCGCTCCCGCAGAGCGATCGAGAGTTCGTAATGAAACAGTCCAGAGCCCCCCAAAAAAATAGCCGCAAGCGACTTGTTGCGAAAGCGATGGTTGCTGCCATCTTCTTTGCAACAAGCATCGGCGGTGCCGCTGCTCTGATAAAGCATGTTGTCTTGCCTGGCTTCACCGATCCGGTTAATCGGTCGTTCACTTCCAAATACGGTTATGGCCAGTGGCTGCGCAGCAAGGGAAAGCCGTTTCCCGTGACCACAGCAGTAGCCGAACGTCGAGTACTCACGGTGGCAAGTGTTGGGGAAGGCATGATGCAGAGCGAGCCGATCCAGGCCCCGATCATCCCACTTGCAAAGATCAAAAAGGTGTACGTTCAAGAAGGCCAAGTTGTCGCCAAGGGGCAACTGCTGGCTGAACTCGACACGACACAGATTGAATTGCAGATCGAAGAGGCGAAGGCCGCACTTGCCACTGCTAGAGCAGACCAAGAGCGTGTGAGACTCGGGACCGACCACCAACTGATCGCTGAGCGTCCCGATCGAGACAAAATTCGACTGCAGGAAGCCAAGTTCGAAGTAGAGATTCGTAAAGAGCTGGGGCAAATGTATGAGAAGCTCGCCAAAGATAAACTCATCGCCCGGGCGAAGCTCCTAGAGAACCGCCTTGCTTCGATGCGGGCTTACGCCCAAATGCACCAGTCGCGATTAGCGTTGGAAACCGCCGAAGAGGGCCACAGCCAAAGTGTACAAATCGCCGATGCCGCTGTCCGTGCAGCGGAGATTGCCGTTTCGCAGGCGGAGGCCACACTTGCTGACCACCGCGTCCTGTCGCCAGCCGCGGGCATTGTGGAACGCTGCCTCGTCCACGAGGGCGAGTACAACCAAACCGCAGGCAAGCCGGCGTTTGTGATTGCGTCGGGGCTGTGGTTTGAAGCACACTTCGACCAGTCAACTTTGGGTGATTTGGAGGTTGGCCAGAAAGCGGAAGTTAGGCTCGAGGCTTTCCCTGGCGGCAAGTTCGAGGCTGTGGTGACGCAACTGAAGCGGATCGTCAGCTACAACCAAGGTGGCCCGGAAACGAATCGTCCCATCCGTCCATTAGGTACGGGGGCACCTGAATGGCCAGCCACGTTCACGGTCCGTCTGCAACTAATTGATGCTCCTAAAGCAGCACCAGGAATGACAGGCTTCGCCCGTTCGGAGTCGAGTCGCGAGAGCTTGACGGTCCCCTCCTCAGCAGTTGCTGGTCTGTCGGGCAGCAAAGCGATGCTGTACTGCGTTGCCGCTGACGAATACCAAACGCGACAGGTTACGATCGGCCGCAGTGCCGAAGGCAGGACTGAAATCACTGACGGCCTTAGCAACGGCGAAGTTGTCATCACCGCCGGCCACCAAGTCCTACAGCCGGGCGATCGCGTGGTCGCAAACGAGCCAGGCGAGGCTTATCCGAGTGAATCGCCAGAGCAGTATGTTGACTCGAAAGCAGCCACCGATCATCTAGCGAAGCAGACGAGTGCAGCCACCTTTGTGAACTCAAGCCAGGAGTAAGTATGAATCGCTTACTCAGTTGGGCAATCTTTCTAGCAGGCATAGGGCTGGTTGCACTTAGCGGCACGCAGCTTTGGTTTGCATTACCCACCGCAAGTCACGGTGAGGTTCTCGCCGAGACGCCGGCTGCCGTATCACTTTTCAAATTCGGAGTGATCTTTATTGGCTTCTCAGTTGTCGTGGGGCTTAAGGTATTCCGCCTTCGACGGACCTCGATTGTGCTATCCAGCTTGGCACTCGCGGGGCTCTTATTCTTTCCTTACTTCGTGATGCTTTGGGACGACTCGACGGGAGCCCGAGCAGCTTGGCTGCAGATGCAACACGAAAACCTAACTTGGCTGGGCGGCGACCTTTCCACCAGCTTCGAGTATCGCGAGACGGGCAAAGAACTGCGTACCTACGTCGTTGACACCCCACGTGCGATGCGAATCGTGCCCTTGCCGAAATGGTCGATTCTTCAAATCGAGCCTTCCAAGTTCTGGGAGCTGCTTGAGTGGCTTGGCTACGGGAACACTTTTTGTCAATTCATGCGACGGGGCTGGGTGATGGCTTTCGTCGGAATATCTTGCCTGTGGATCGCGACAGTCAGCATCAAAGGCCGTGTCCGATCGCGTGCCGTCAGCCTTGGCCTCAAGACGCTCGGAGCAAGTTTGCTAACGGGCTGCGTTATCGTACTCACGCCTCCTTTCCTAGCGGCTGAGTCTATCCAAGCGGCTCGCCAATCAACGGCAAGAGGCGAGTATGCGAATGCTGTGAGTGAGCTCGAAGCAGCCGCAGTCGCCTACCCACCGCTCGCGCACGATACTCACTTGGTCGCGCAAGTCGGTTTGTTGGAGTCGCACTTGAAACGTGAGACGCATTCAGCAGCTCTCTATCAGGCGAATCTGCTTGAGCGCTCAGGTAGGTATGCACAAGCGAGTGAGATCTACGAGCGGATGTTAGGTGATACAGAGACCCGGGAGAACGTCCGTCGCGGAGCCTGTCGGGCGGTTTTGCGTTCTGCTGTGCATACCCTGAACTCGGGTGCCAACGCCGCCGCAGCACGCGAGCTTCAACTGGTACTCGCCAACGAGCCAGCCAACCTCAAAGCGTTGTACTGTTTACAACTCGTTCACCTTCGACAAGGTAACTCACAGAAGCTGAACGAGAGCGTGGAACGCTTGCATGAGACCTATTCATTTTTCCAATTCGCAAACAAAAAAATCGTTCTAGCAGAGGCTGAACGTCAGCGTTTGCAACTTGCACTGAATCAAGAGCCCGATAGGGAGCAACCAGAGGGAAACGCAGCAATCGTTGAGCAACATCTTCAGCGAGTACGGCGGCCTAAGAAGTAGCCACGACCAATTTATTTATGGATAACCTCGCCACCAATCCACCGTCCCGCTACTTACGATCAGCAGTTTCCCTGATCGTCGTGGCGGGGTTATGCGCGGCAGCTTTGGTTTATGTTCATCAACGTTGGCAGCAAGCGGACCGATACGGTGTGCAGTCGGTTACCTTGGCCGGCAAATGGATCAAAGCTGCTGGCGAAGAAAACTATTCCTCGTACTTTCGCAAGAAGTTTGTTCTGACTGGGGACGTCCGACACGCTTGGATGGCCGTTTCCGCCTGCGATGCGTTCGAGGTAACGATCAACGGTAATCCTGTCGGGCGGCACTACCTCTGGCGTCCTACACGGCCGTTTCAGACGGGCATCAGCGAGCCAGGCCAACGGCACACGCCTGATGCCGCGATGGCGTTGAACTTTCCCCGCGAGTACCAGTGGGCCGATCAAGGAACTGCCAACCTGCCGCTTTGGTTTGACGCGACGGCTTACTTAAAGCGTGGGGAAAACGTAATCGGCGTCCAAGTCCGCTCTCGCCGCGCCCCAGCGAAGGTGCAGTTTGACGGGAAGGTTGAGCTACGTTCCGGCCGTATGGTTTCACTTGCCAGCGGACCTGATTGGCGGGCCGAGCCAGTTCCCAAAGGCATCGGAGCAACACGTTGGACCGCTCCCGACTACTTGGACACCGATTGGCGCTACGCCCTTCTCGCAGACCTGCCAGGCGGCTCCCAATGGCGCACCTTTCCTGTGGTGCTCTATCAAGAAGCGCATCAAGGGGAGTGGCTGACGAGTTCGCAGGTTGGCAACTCTCAATCGGTTTGGTTCGAGTCTGAATGGAACCTTGCAGCAGCGCCGCGCGACGCTTGGGTTCGTTTGCTAACGAACCGCCCGTACGACTTATTCATCAACAACAAGTTGGTCCAAGGACACACGCGTGCTTCACACGAGTTGGCAACTGGGCAGTGGCTGGTGGGGACACGAAACGGACGCGACCCGGCAGCTAACCCCGAACTGCTTGATCCTGACGAAACGGGTTCGATTTTTGTAGGCGACCGTTTCGAGTCACCTCGTGGCATGCACACTTCGCCCGATACGGCAGCCGTGCAAGACTTTCGCATGTCGACCTGGATGAACTCCGGCTCAGAAGAGGTGGGCGTCGAGCCAGCAGACCCTTCAATCACCGAACGTTCCCCATTCGCTCCGACGGAACTCGATCGTCCGATTCCAGTGCCAGAGCGAGTGACCCCCAAAGCACTAGCCCGTGATCGTGGGAAAGCTTGCTACACGGCTTACTCAATAGCAGCGTTACTGAAACCTGGAGTGAATCGCGTCGCGGTCCGACTTTCGGAGTTCCCCAACGTTGAGCCAGCCAACTGGTCGGCAGGCGTTTCACTAGACGGGGCGTCTGTGTCAGCCGATGGCAGTAAGTCGAGCATCCACACAAACGAGACTTGGACGGTCCGCGGGCAGCTTGAAACTTCTGCTTCTGAACAAGCAGTCTCACACGGACGACTTGTCGACTCAGGTCGTCTGCTCCCCAAGCTCCAGTATCAAGGGGTGGCAGGCCAAGGAGAACTAAGCCACCAAGCAATCAACCACGCCGCCAAGAGTTTCCTCCTCGCTTGCGGTTTCGCCGCCTTAACTAGCCTAGCCCTTGGCTGTTTTGGAATCGTAAACCGCAATACCGTACTTGGCACAGGCCGAATTCTGCGTTGGCTCACCGGTGCTATGCTCGTCCCAGCGCTGGTTGTCTTTGCTGCTCTCCTCGTCGAAAGTAGCTTCGCCGAAAGACAAGAGCTGCTCTGGTTCCACTTCCCCGTTACTTGGCGCATTGTCTTCTCTGTTGCCGTCGGGCTTGGTTGGCTGACGCTTTGGCTAACAGCGGCGAGCCGTGCCGGTTCGCGAACCAGTGAAGGTTTGACTAGCAGGGTGACTCGTTTCATTCGAGAAACACCAGGCTCTCTCACATGGCGGCTTGCTGTGTTCTGGTTGCTAGTCGGCTGTGGTTTGTTGCGTGGGTACCAGCTCGATTTTCAGCCCTTGGACGATGACGAGTACGCCTCGACCCAGGCGATTCTTGCCATCGCAGAGACGGGCGTTCCAGGGTTTGTGCCCGAGGGTGTTTACTATACCCGGAGCCCGCTCTACCACTACGTCGGTGCCGGAATCGTCAAACTCTTTGGAGATTCAATCTGGAGCTTGCGCCTGCCGAGCGTCGTGTTTAGCATTGCCACGGCATGGATCGCCTATCTGTTCGGTAGTCGTCTCATGAACCGCCCTTGGGTCGGCTTGGGTGCGCTTGTGCTGATTTCTCTGCACCCGTTTGAAGTCTTCACCGGGCACGTTGCTCGCTTCTATCAGATGCAGCAGTTTTTTGCGCTGCTTACCGTCTATTGGTTCTGCAAAGGGTTCGTCTTTGAGCAGAGGCAGGTCTTTCGGTGCCTAACGATCGCTGCGTTTTTAGCGAGTGTGCTCAGCCAAGAGATTAGTGCCGCGATGGGTGCTCAATTGGCGGTCGGCTACGTTTTGTTCGCCAGGGAACTCGGCTGGAAAGCAAATCTCCAGCTGATCGTATTTGCCGGGTTTGCGCTAGCGGCCATCGCGCTGGATTATCTGGTATTCCAGACACGTTGCCTGACCCGGGTAGAAGGTGTTTCACCCAGCCTGGAAGCCACTGTCAAACCGCACTTCTGGCAGCCCTGGAACTTCTTCGCACTGCTCGTGGGTTACTCGCGATTACACCTGCCGTTGAGCTGTCTGTTGGTCCTCGGGCTGACCTTCGTTTGGAAGGAAAGGCATCGACCGACTCTTGCGCTCAACTTTATGCTCATCGCCGGTGTGGTGTTGATGAATCTGCTAGTGACCCACGTCAGTTTGCGATATCAGTATTGGCTAATTCCACTTTGGATTTTGCTGAGCCTGGATGCCATGCGTGCCCTGGTCCATCGCTTGAGCCGACTCGCCTTTTGTCGCGAGCTCGATCACGGCAGTAACAACTGGCTACCGCTCTGCTTAGGGGGCGTGCTGTTTGCCGCTGTCGTGATTAGTTGGTCTCCCTGGAGAATGGTCGATTCGTACGACACGAAGATTCTCGGAGATTCGACCGGAGCAATGCGTTTCGTCAACAGCCAGCGTCGTCCCGGCGACAAGCTCATGGCTACCGAACCACACACCCACGCGGGGCACCTCGAAGGAGGCGGGGTCGATTACGACCTGAGCATCCCCTTGCTCTACGATTTTGTGGTGATGCGCGACGGCAAACTCGTAGACCGCAATGCAGGGGCGGAAGCCGTGGGAAGCCTTCACAAGCTACAGAAAGTTTTCCGCGAGAACGAACGCGTTTGGGTCGTCGTCAATCGCGAGAAGTTCCGCACTCGTGGGAAGAATATTCGCTGGCAATATCCGGGTGCCCGTGCTGAACTTTTCTTACGTCAGCAATGCGAAATCAAGCACGAAACTTATCTCTGGACAGTTTTTCTCTGGGACGCAAACGCTGGAGTCTCGAACAACTTCCGACGTGATGGGGTCATGTAGTGGGCAGTTAGCAGGGGGCAGTCGGCAGTTTCGGTAGACAATCTATCGAGACTGCCGACTGCCGACTGCTCACTGCCCCCTGCCGACTTTTCTAGAACCAATTCAAAATCGTCGTCGCGATATCGAGCGTGTCGTCGTTGGCTTTGTCGTCTGCAGAAACCTTCGTGGTTTCGGCTTTCTCTTCCTTCGTCGGCTCTGGCTTGCTGCTGAAGCGAATCTTCGGATCAAGACGACGGCTCATCCGAGTAAACTCAACGACTGGCTTCAAGGCCGCAACGGCTCGCTCAGCGGCTGGTTGGATCAGCATGACATCGACTACCATGTGCTGGATGTCGCTCAGCGTCTCATCAGCAAGTTGCACAGAGGATTGCATGTCGATTAGCCGTTCGAGCGTCGCTTCCGCGTCGGTGATATCAGCCGTGTTGGAGATCACACGATTCTGCAGTCCGAGCAGAGCGTCAATCTGCTGGCTGCTCTTCGCCAGAGTCCGTTCCGAGGAGCTTAAGCTGCTGGCTTGCTTAGCGACTGCTTGTTGGAGCGAGCGATTCGACTTCGACATGACATTCGCTTGAGCGGTGATCTGATTGCTCAGCACGGCGGCTTGTTGGTAGCTCTTGTCGGTGGCATTTGCGAGCTTCTCCTGGCTCGTGGCCAACATGGATTCGGAGATCGCGACTTCCTTGCACAGGGCATCCACCGCGTCGAGCGCGGGGGCAGCTCGCTCGACGCGTTCCAGGGCACGGGTAAGGCGGCCTTGCAGGGCATCGAGGTTCGCCAACGTGGCGCCAACTCGATTGAGCTGTTGTTGCGAGGCCTTCATGTCTTGGCGAACGATTTCCAAGTCGTCGACCGCATCAAGCACTTGATCGAGCGTTTGGCTATGGGACGCGAGCCGTGACTTGGCTTCGGCTAGCTCGGCGAATTCACCCGTGCGGTCAGCAATTCTCTCAGCTTCCGCAGCAATGATGTCCCAGCGCTCGCTGATCGCGTCGAGCTTGGCTTCGGCATCGGCAATGCGTGCGTTCTGCACGGAGAGCGACTCGATCACGCCAAGTGTGCCGTCGGCGGCAACGGTTTGACGCGTCAGTTGGTTGACCGCCAAGTTAAGCTCGTGGCACTGTCGTTGCAGCAACAGTAGATTGCGATCCGCTGGCCGCATGTGACCGAAGTACACAATTGCCACGGTGAGCCCGACGGCTGCGAGCAACTTCCACCATTCGCTGCCAGCTTCGGTAGAAGTGTTGCGGTACTGCTGATTGATTGAACGTGACATCGCTGGTGCCTCCTATGCCCAAGCGGGACGACCGCCAACGTAGCGTCCCGCGAAGTGTGTTCCGTACAACTGTAGAGATCGGCAGCTTCAAAACGTGCCGTGTGAAGAAACTTTCAGGGTCGGGTCGAGACGACCGGTTGGGTTATGCCGATTGGTCGTGAGGTCTAGCGCTACAACGAAACTGCGAAATCTATTTGGTCAAGAGTTCCCAATCGCTCCCATCCTTATGACGAAGCTCGATCACGCCTTTGAAACGATCTCCAAGAAGCTCGACCCTCCAGTGTGCGTCAGTTCGTTCAACGATTCGATACTCTCCACGATCAACTCGCGTGACTTCGCCACGCCCTTCGCTGATAGGCCCCTCGTAATCGAGGTACGCGAGCCGATGGTCGTGGATCTTCACTGCGGCTGAGCCACGACTGGCCGCTTGTGGCCTAGCCGCTGAGTCATCTTCCCACGACTTGGGCAACTCAAACAAGTTCCAGGTTAGTAGTACCTCTTCATGCTCAAGCATGAAGTCCCAGTGGCTTTTCTTGCCGAGAGTTTCAGGGCATTCGTGTCGCAAAAGAACGAAGCGGGGCATCGCTTCACACTAACACTGCCTACTGCCCCCTGCCTACTGCCCACGATCACCAGTGTTCAGAAAACTACTTCAACTGGCTCGCCATCGTTGACCCCATTAGGGTCGTTGTCGCTCCTGGCGTAAGCGGTAACCGTGCCGTTGCCGGTTTGATTGGCACTGGCATCGAACTCATAGACCAGTTGCTCGCCAGCCCGTAACGACGTGACTTCTGTAAAACTAAGCGTGTTTCCTTGAATGCTCGTTCGCACTCCCGGGGGGCCCTGAACGCTGTTCAAGTCGGGGGCAATTCCGGCTGGAAAGACAACTGCGACTTCAACTCCGTTGTCGACTTGATTCGTGGGGTTATCAACGACAATACGATACCTGACGCGATTCCCCACACGGAGTCGATTATTCGGGGAAGTTAGCTGAATCTTCAGAAGGCTATTGCCTGTCGGTGCAGGTACACCACCGACCCCACCACCGCCTCCGCGAGCAGGGAGAATCTCCATCTCGTGCTCCTGGGCACTGTTGACTCGGCCCGAACTCGTGTCGCTGAGCGCACTCACTTCGGCGATGCTGGTCGCTTTTAGCGCTGGCTGGAGGCATCGTGCATTGACATCGAATCGGCGCTGATCGCCCACTTCAAGACGCGGAATCCGCCACACGATATCGTTGCCGAACTTCTCGTAGTCGCGCCCAGGCTGAGGAGCAAGGACAGGCGGGTATTTGTCAGTGATATCGAGGTTCGTCAGTGGCGTCTCGCCCGTGTTGGTCACAGTGACAGTGAACAAGGCAACTTCATTAACAACGCTCTTCGCAGGTCCAGTCTTAGTAATCTTCACCCCAGGCCGTAACTCAGGTGGCGGCTGCACGGCATCGACACACGCACGTTTCGACGCTCTTTCGCCTTCAGCACAAGTGATTGTGACATCGTGGCAAATTCGACCTGCGCGGGTCACATCGAACGAGATGAACTCGCTCATTTTCTGTCCAGGAGCGAGCGTTCCAAAGAGATCTTTGGCGATTTCTTGCTCACCGGTTGGGTCTTGCAGATGTCGGAATCCCTGTTCGAAGCGATCGCTCAATGCTAGTCCGGTAGCCGTGGCATCACCCACGTTAGTGATCTCGACCTCAAAGCGGACCGTTCCGTCAACCTGAACCTCCCCAGGGTCAGCTCGAAAGATCTTCAAATCGAGCTGTGGGCGACGGGCAGGCTGAGCTGGTGTTGGATTCACGGGGATCGGATTGAGTGGGCGGGCCCCGTCGTCGGGGAGCGTGGGCCGCGGCGTGATTGGGTCTGTTCCCGGTGTGAAGTAAGGCTCGTTGCCGTTCCAGTTGACGATCGTCGTGCCGTTGCCAATCACCAGACGGGGCGACGTGCCAGCGGCGTAGTCCGCGGGACGGACCAACTGGGTGTCAATCCTCGATTGGCTCGCGCCAGAGTCGGTCGGAGCAACTTCGACGGTTGCCTTGCCTTGAGCATCGGTACGAACCTCAACGACTTGGCCCGTTTCTCCGCTGCGGAGGGCCCCGCCATCGGCGACCTCGTAGCGAACGAGATAACCTTCCAGCGGCGTGCCGTCGCTTTGACGGGTGACAGTGGTGGTTAGCAGTTGAGGCTGGCCGTTGCTTTGCACCGTAGTCGGTGGGAAGGTCCATTGCACGTCTACCCAGTGGATCTGAGCAGTACTCTTCCGCGCCCCCCACGTTGCCACGTTCGGGGCGAAAGCGGTGACGTAACTTGTGCCTTCGACGGGTGAGGTGACACTCGCCCAACCGTCGCCGCGACGGATCGCGATGTCGTCGTTAGGGTCAGCGGTACCCCGGGTAATGCAAAGCGGCGAAGCAGCGGTGTAACCCGTCGCGTAGTAGTTATCGATCTTCTCGCTGGCATTCCAAGGCAGCAGCGCCTTCTCGAGCAATCCTCGGCCACCAACCTGAACAAACTGTCCGACGCCATTGCGAGCCAGTTGCCATTCGAGTTTCTGATCGGAAAGCAGATACCCACTCTCCTCGCAGATGCCCGCTTTGATCACGACTTCGCTCCCAATAGGGGCGAGGATCCGCTCTGGAGTGACTTTCAGAACTTCCGGTGGCCGAGCGGCTTGGACCGGCACGGCAGTCGCTGGCTGAGCTGGAAAGAAGGGATCAGTCAGAACCGGAGGAGCGGTCGGGTTACCCGCCACCACGGGCGTTGCCCGGGGTTGATCTTTCGGCCAAATCAGCAGCCTCTCACCCGTCGGGTCGATCCGCGGGCATCGTAAACCGGCACATCCTGAGAGCCCAACAATGCAGATCGCGAGCGCAACCACCACCAAGGTGGGTAAATCACGTCGCTGGGCTGTCGCTGTGGGGGAGTGCATGGGGAGTCAGCAGTTTCTTTGCTGGGTGCCACCGCTGGCTTGCCCAGCAGTGCGTATCGCGCCGTCCCCACGCTCGGCGCGCACGGGCGGCGTTAAACTGTAACGCCTGGAGAAGGTCATGAGGCGTTTTTCCAACGCCGGATGTGGCATTTCGACCACATGATCTGGGCGAAGAGATCGATTTTGCCGGCTATAGCGGTGGTCCTACCAGCAGTTCCCCGGAACGAGGGCGATGAACCCCACCGGGGCGATCTTTTCCTGGGATTCCAGCCGTATTTCTTGCTTCCCTAGCTCCCCCGAATTACCATCAGAACTAAGGGCGAGATAGCGACTTACGATATCTCGACACCATGGGGAACTAGCGGAACAGCGTTCGGCTCAGAGGCACTTCGCCTCGAAAGCATATGCGGGTCGGACTTCAAGATCGGTAAATCTGAGGTTTCTATGTCTATTCGTGATCGAGTCGGTTCAGGCTTCGGGAAAGCAACCCTCGCGGTTGCCGTTTGCTTGGCACTCTCGCTTAGCGCGTCCTCAAAGGCGTTGGCACAATTTGGGATGGGTGCAGGCACGGGAAGCACCCAAGGTGCCAGTGAGTTCGCCGGTGTGGCCGTTGATGCGGACGGCGTTCTGCGCCGGGTCGCCGCAACCGATCGCACGGGCCAACTGCTGAAGCGACGCGCTGCCGAAGCTTGGGCAAATCTTGAGCGTGATCTTCAACAGCCAAGCAAGCTTCGGAAAGTTTCTCTGACGCGACTGGCTGGGCTCGTCGATCAGGCAATTGCCGATGGTCATGGCCCCGATGAGGTGATGCAAAACCTCGCCGGTCTGACTCGCATCAAGTACGTGTTCTTCTATCCCGAGACGCAAGACATTGTCATTGCAGGGCCTGCAGAGCCTTGGGTCGAGACCGAGACCGGTCGCGTGATCGGCATGAAGACTGGCCAGCCCATTATGGAGCTGCAAGACCTTGCCGTCGCCCTGCGTACCTTTGCTCCAGAAGGTAAAAAGAACCAGCTCGTTTACTGTTCGATCGATCCAACCCAAGAGGGTCTGCAGCGGATGCAGCAGTTCCTCAGTCGAGTCGGCAGCCCCCGCAGCATCGGCGACCAACAGTTCACCAACTTTGTCGTTGAAGGACTTCGTGAAAGCCTCGGCTTGCAGACCATTTCGATTGGCGGCGTGGCTGCGAATACGCACTTTGCTCAGGTATTGGTCGAAGCTGACTACCGAATGAAACTCATCGGCATCGGCCTGGAGCGTCCCCCGGTGCGGATTGCCAGCTATGTCGCCCTGGCGAACCCCGCCACTGTGGCACGCAACGCGATGCAGCGATGGTTCTTTGTGCCGAACTACGAACGCGTCAAAGTGAGCGAAGATGGTCACGCGGCTGAGTTTGTTGGTTCGGGGGTTAAACTCGTTGGCGAAGACGAAGTCGTTGATGGGACGGGAACGCGTTCGGGCTCGGGCGGCCAAAGCCGAGCCAGCCGCAAGTTCACTCGCAGCTTCACGGACAACTTTGAAGAACTTGCCAGCAAGGCTCCGGTCTACGGTCAACTTCGCAACTGTGTTGATTTGCTTGTCACCGCAGCGTTTATCCAACAAAACGGCTTGTACGAAGCGGCCGGTTGGGACCTTGGTGCCTTAGGAAACGAGGAGCTCTACCCCGTGCAGAACCTTAACACGCCAAAGCAAGTCGCCACTGCGGTAAACAGCATGTGGAAGAATCGCCGGTTGATGACTCCTGTTGGTGGTGGTGTTGAAATTCGAGCCGACCAAGCTCTCAGCTCTCAAAACTTGATTGCTGACGAGCAAGGCGACGTCGCCAAAGTACGCGATTCAATCGATCTGAGCGACCTGCCTGCCGACCAATGGTGGTGGGACTGATCGATTATTTCGCCGCGGTGCTCGCACCGCGCTTGCACGGTATTCGCACCAGCGCCGAGCAAGCTCGGCGGCTAAACGCCCTGGCTCGTTGTAATCACTCGCAGGTCGCACACGTTTGTGTTCGTAGGTCCGGTCTTCACTAAGCTATTGAGTTCCTCGAAGAACGAGTAGGCATCGTTTCTTTGCAGGTAATCAGTTGGCTCCAAGCCCTTCTCTTTCGCTTGTCGGGCGATTGTCTCGGTTACGATTGCCCCAGCGGCATCGGTAGGCCCGTCCTCCCCGTCGGTTCCCCCTGAGAGCAATGCGATGCCCTTCCAGTCATTGAGGTGATCGAGTGCCGCTAGGCACAACTGCTGATTCCGTCCACCGCGCCCTCGCTTTTCTTTCGGGGCGAGTTTCACGACGGGTTCGCCTCCTGAGATGAGACAATCTGGTCCTGACTCGGTCTTGTCGAAGTTCTGACGCATCGTGCTGGCCATGTTTGCCAAATGCCGACCGATCTCTTCTGCTGCGCCCTCGGGTTCGCGAGCAGAAGTCATCGCGTGACTGTATCCGAGTCTTTCGGCGACGACACCAGCAGCATCAACTGCCGTGGCGTTATTGCCGATCACGAGGTTGGTGACCTCGGCAGTTGGCTCCATGATTTTCGAACCGTTGATGCTTTTGATGGCAGCCACGGCACGCTGACCGTGTTCACTTCCGGTGAGTCCTAGTGTTTCGAGCATCTTGACTGCCTCTGCGGACTCATCGCCGCAGGCAACCGTTGGCCCCGAGGCGATCGAATTTAAGTCGTCGCCGAGCACGTCGGAAAGGATGAGCGAAATCATCCGGCCCGCACGACAAGCTCTCGCTAAGCCTCCGCCTTTGACCTGACTGAGTGAGCGTCGGACGAGATTCATCTGCTGGATGGTCGCACCGCTCGCCGACATTTCCCGCGTGAGCGCGACTTTGTCTTCGAGCGAGATTCCCTCAATCGGCATGGGCAGCATCGCCGATCCCCCGCCCGAGACTAGACAGAGGCAGGCGTCGTTCTCATCAAGCGAACTAACGAGATTGAGGATCTCTTGAGTGCCGGACACCGCTTCGGTGGTCGGTTCGTTGACTCCGGCTGGTCGAGCCGGGTGAAGGTGAATGCGCTGCGTCGGCTCAATGCAATCTGCCGGCACGTTGACCCAGCCTTCGAGCCGCTTCTCCGCCATCAGCTTCGGGCCTAGCGCTTGTTCCAAAGCAACCGCCATTCCGGCCCCTGCTTTCCCAACACCCACCACGGCGATCCGTCGAATCTGAGGAAGAGCAAGTTCGAGATCACCAATGAGCAACGTTTCGTTCTGCACCGAAACCCATTCGGGGATGAGATTCGCCGGACGAACGGCATCGACCCCCGCCTGCCAGATCGCCAGGGCATCGTCGCGAAGCTGCTTTTCAGAACGTGGTTTTGAGGGGTTTTTCATGAGTATCAGGGCTTCCATTCAGAGCCCCAAACGTTTTCGCAAGTTTTTTAGCGTTTAATCATTTTCCTCGTTGACTCGTCGGGCCAGTTTCCGATAATCGATTCTGCAAGTTGAGAGTGAGTCTCACTAGCAAGTCCCTCCTTAACTCCCTCTGGAGCCGAAATAGATGAAAAGCCCCTCATTTTCCAGTGCCAAGCGTGGCCAATCTACAGGTTTTACCTTAGTAGAATTATTGGTGGTAATCGCCATTATCGGTGTTTTGATCGGGTTGTTGCTACCGGCGGTCCAGGCGGCTCGTGAGGCGGCTCGACGAATGAGCTGCTCGAACAATGTTCGCCAATTGGCTCTCGCGATGCATAACTATGAGAGTGCCCGTAGCGAATTCCCTCCGAGCTTGCACTTAGGCGTGAATCAGTATCGCTGGAGTGCCTTGTCACGCGTGCTTCCTTATGTTGAGCAAGAAAACCTCGCCGGAGCTTTTGAGTTTGACCAAGATTATCACAACGTTTTTTTGAATGGTGCTCTCCTAAAATCGCAACGCGTCGAAACTCTGATCTGTCCTTCGGAAGAACGCGACGAGCCGCGGCTCGATGGTAATGGCGAGCCACGTGACTACATCACGAACTACGGTGTGAACTGGGGTGTCTGGAAGGTGTTTGATCCTGCCACTGGCGAGACGGACGGTCCTTTTCCACCGAACGAAGGTTTGCCCGGTCGCCAAATTGCCGATGGCATGAGCAACACGCTCATGATTGCCGAGGTGAAAGGTTGGACTCCTTACTTACGCGATGTTGGTGGCGACCAGCCTGTCGTCACGGATCCCAGCCAAATCAGCGGGTTGGGTGGAAACTTCAAACAAAACAGCGGCCATACTGAGTGGATTGACGGACGCGTACATCAAAGTGGCTTCACGACGACGTTCGCTCCCAATACGGTTGTGCCTCATGTGGCTGACGGGGTGACTTACGATGTCGACTTCAATAGCAATCGCGTTGATGGTTGGACCCCCGGCATGTCGGCTGCTGACTATCGGGCTCTGCAAAATGAGGACCCAACTTATGCCGCGGTCACTTCACGCAGTTACCACTCAGGCGACCTCGTGAACGTGGCGATGATGGATGGCTCCGTGAAGAGCGTGACCAACAGTATTGACCTCCTGGTTTGGCGTGCGGCTTCGACTCGCGATGGTGGGGAAGTGGCAACGCTGGAGCAATAAAGTTTTCCTCGGGCTACTTAAACCGCAGCAAGGCATACTTCTTTTTTCCGCTGCGGAGCACCACGGTGGTTTCGCTGGCTAGGTCTGCGGTCGTGACGGTTTGTTCGATCCCTGCCACGCGACGGTTGTTGACGTAGGCTCCTCCCTGTTCGACCGTGCGTCGGGCCTCGCCGTTGCTTTTGGAGAGTCCCGCTTCGCGAAGCGCTTCGATGATCGGCAATCCTTCGCCGGTAAGCTTATCACTCGGCAATTCCTTGCTGGGGACTTCCGAGAAGATCTGACCGAGCTGCTCGTCGTTCAAATCGGCGATCTCCGCGCCAAAGAAAATCGAGGTAGCCCGTTCAGCGACTTCTAATCCTTGTTCTCCGTGGACCAAACGAGTCAGCTCTTCCGCCAATCGTTTTTGAGCGGTTCGCTTTTCTGGGTGAGCGGTTTGGACGGTTTCGATATCTTCGATTTGCTCGCGTGACAGGTCCGTGAGCATCCGCAGACACTTCGAGGCATCAGCGTCGTCGACGTTGACCCAGTATTGGAAAAACTGGTAGGGCGAAGTCCGCGCCGGGTCGAGCCAAACAGCACCGCTCTCGGTTTTGCCCATCTTCGTGCCGTCGCTTTTCGTAAGCAGCGGCCAAGTGAGACCAAGGAGTTGCGGCCGTCCCATCCGACGAGCGAGGTCGATGCCGGCGGTTATGTTGCCCCATTGATCGCTGCCGCCGGCTTGGATTTCGCAGCCGTGCTCGTCATGTAAGTGGACGAAGTCGTATGCCTGCAGCAGCATGTAGCTGAACTCCGTGTAGCTCATGCCGGTTGCATCGTCGTTGGCATCCTCTTCGCCGCGGCCAAGTCGACTCTTTACGGAGTCTTTCGCGAGCATCACATTCACCGGAAAGTTCTTGCCAATGTCGCGCAGGAACTCGAGGTAGCTCCAAGAACCGGTCCAATCGAAGTTGTTGGCAAGGACCGCGGCATTTTCTTTCGCCTCGAAATCGAGGAACTGCCGCATTTGTTGGCCGATGCCCTCGACGTTCTTGGCGAGGGCTTCCTTGCTGAGGAGATTTCGTTCAGCGCTCTTGCCGCTGGGGTCGCCAATCATTCCGGTGGCACCTCCGACAACAGCAATCGGCTTATGTCCGGCCTGTTGGAAGCGTCGCAGCACGATCAGGCCGAGCAAGCTGCCAACGTGCAGACTATCGGCCGTGGGGTCGAAGCCGGCATAGACGGTGCGTGGCTTTTCATCGAGCCATGCGGAAATCTTCTCGTCAGCGGTCGTTTGGTGTACGAGACCGCGCCACTGGAGTTCTTCAAAAAAAGTCATGTGCTAGGGATGAAGGTTGAGGAATGAAGGATGAATGCTTGATGATAGTGATAGTCTCGTGGCTGCGAAACGCGGAAACGACTCGCGAGCAATGCGTTTGTAGCTCAAAGTTTTGAGGCTTCAGGGCTCTTGAGTCGACCGTGCGAGTCCTGAAGCCCGAAGTCTGAGGTCCGTAGCTTCTCATCTCCAGAGGTCATCATCGGCGAAGGGGTTCACGCCTCCGGTCTTTGGTTTGGGAGCTGCTTTGAGGATCTGCTCGGCAAGGCGGAGGTCGGCTTTCGTGGTTATTTTTAGGTTTGTCGGTGCAGATTCGACGAGTGTCACCGCTTCGCCGAGGCGTTCGACCAACTGAGCGTCGTCGGTGGCCGGCTCGTCGCTTCGACCGGCGTAAGCACTCTCCAGCAGATCGCGTCGGAACACTTGTGGGGTTTGAGCTTCCCAGAGTCCCGTCCGGTCCACGGTTTCCGAAACCACTTCCCCCTGACCGGCCCGCTTCAGCGTGCCGGTCACACGCGTTGCCAGCAATGCGGCGTTAGTCTTTGTAGCAGTATCGAACACGGCCTCGATCTGTTTCTCGGTAACGCAGGGCCGGGCCGCGTCGTGAACAGCGATGTGGTCGATTTCCGGCTTTAACTTCTCGATTGCATTGGCGATCGAATCGCTCCGCTCCTTTCCGCCCGTGCAAACCTCGACTCCGAGGATGACGATATTGGCTCCGAACTTTTGCTGGAAGGTCTCCAAATCTTCTTCGGCCACAGCGACGATCACTTGCTTGACGTCGTCCCGCGCGAGGAACTTTTCCGCCGAGTGCAACCAGACAGCTCGTCCCGCAAGCATGGCGAACGGCTTTTTGTAGTTCTTGTCCCCAAAGCGGCGGCTGGCTCCGGCGGCGGGGAGGATGACGGCAAAATTGGGCATTGGGTTCCAGGGAATGTGTTGGGGGTAGTTACGTCAATCGTAGGTTTTGCACTTATGCACGCAGTTGCGGTTTGGGCGTGCAAAAGTCCAGCTTCGGTTTTCTGCCCGATGGTTGTAAGTCCTGGCATCTTGGTCGTTTAAGTGTACCGTCTGACATCGTGCCTTTTACTTTTGCTCTCTGTAGGACTCTGGAAGAAGCAAGAGTCGTTGACGTAAGTGGCTTTGAAACAACCATCGTCTGACGAAGGGTGCTGATCGATTGCGGGGCATCTGTAGTCTATCGCAATTCGGCGTAGGTCGCTGCCACGTTTCTTGGCCAGCAACTGCGGGCGAAGCAAAAAAAGCGGCGGAGTCTTACCTTGCGCGGGATTATCATGATAGAGCGATGAAGAACGATCAGCCTGAGAAGCAAACGCCGCCTGACGACCTGCTGCTAGCGCGATTTGTCCAAACCAAGGACGAGGCGGCATTTCGCGAGCTTGTTGAGCGACACTCGGGATTGGTGCTTGGTGTTTGCACGCGGGTTTTGCACAGTCGTCATGACGCGGAGGAAGCCTTTCAGGCGACCTTCATGGTGCTGGCTCAGAAGGCGGACCGGATTGAGATCAAGAGCACGTTGGGCCCGTGGTTGTATGGCGTGGCTTATCGTGTCGCCTTGCGGGCGGCGCAGAAGCGTGCTCGCCGACGAGAAGACACATTGATTACCGAGGTTATGGACAAGCAAGATGTCTTTGCTGACTTAACGGATAGCCATTGGCGGGCGGTTTTGGATGATGAGCTGAACGCGTTGCCGAAGAAGTACCGCGAACCGCTCGTCCTGCATTATCTGCTTGGAAAGAAGAATCCCGAGATCGCCGCCGAACTGGGTCTGACGGTCCGCACCGTCGAGGGTCGCCAACGGCGTGGAAAAGAGAAGCTGCGGCGACGGCTCGCCTTGAAGAAAATCAGTTTGCCGTTGGCCGTGGCGACGCTTGGTTCGGCCAGCCAGTCGCTCGAAGCGGCTACGCTCGAAACACTGGTGGAAAGTACGGTCCAGGCCAGCTTGTCCTGGGTTGCCGGCAAGGAGTTGGCAGCAGGTTACGAAGGAGCGGTTTCACTCGCACGTCCGGAGGTAGTTGCTATGCAAAGTTCCATGATTCCCGCCGCGGTTTTGGCAAGCGTTTTGATTGTTGCTGGGGCGACGTTCGGGTTAGCTGGTGAAAAGGGGGCAAAAGCGGGTTCGACTGGAGAGGAAGCTAGTGCTGTGAAGCTGGCGGGCGACGACGCTTCTCCTGCTGCGAAACCGTTGAAAGATGTTGCCGTGCAGCTTGCTGCGGCGACAACGGAAGTATCGACACCGATTGCTGAGCCGGCGAAGACGCAAGCGATTGGCTATAACCCATTCTCAGATGCGGGGAAAAATTATCTTGCTTACCTCCCGCGGACGCTTCGTGTCTCTGAACGTAGAATCTACGAGACATTGGAAGAGACACTGACGAGCTCTTTGGATTTTCAAGAGATACCACTTAATCAGATCATCGATGTCATCAGCGAAGAGTATGGCTTTACGATCGTCTTCGACCGACCCGCCCTTGAGGAGTTTGCCATCAGCGAAGAGACAGAAGTCACCATAAAGCTGAACAACCTGCCGCTGAAGTCTGCTCTCAATTTGATGTTGGCTCAGGTCGAGGATCTTACTTATCTGGTAAAGAACGATGTGCTACTGATTACTTCACAAGATGTTGCTGATAGCTATTTGGAAACGCGCATTTACGACGTCAACCCGATAGGTCTCAACTCAGACGCAATCACCAAGGTCCTTGAGGCGACTGTGGAACATGATTCGTGGAGCGTCAATGGCACCGGGGAAGGAATGTGCGAGCCGATCAGCAATGGGCTCATTTCGATTAGCCAGACCCAAGCCGTGCATGAGCGAATCGCGGCGTTCTTGGCGGAGCTTGAGGAGCAGGTGGAGGGGCGGTAGTAAAGCAGTGCCATCGGGAAGGTTGATCGCGTACAGGGATGCCCGGAGGGCAGCAATAGCCCTAGCCGGTGCCGTTAGCCTCCGGACAAAGTTCCAGTTCCAAGCACAGAGGCCTGTAGGGTCGACACAGACTCCGGGGTTGAGGATGTGTCCCCCCTACGGGTCTTAGATTTTCATGTTCATGCATCCCGGAGGCTCACGCCACCGGCTAGGGGTGTATTGGCCCCTCGGGCCAACGGACTTTTCGCTTCGCACGATTGCGAGAAACTTGCTAGATTACGCTACTGACGAACCACAGCGAAATCCTTGTTTCCTCCGAGCTAGACGACCATGAGCGACGGACAGCCCTCCTCAGACGAACCCCAGAACGCAGATCCCCAAGAAGATGATCCACGCCATGGGGAGTTGATCGGCTGGTTACGTGAGCAGAACCATAGCGACGAGGAGATTGAGCTGATCATGCTCAAGGTCGCTGAGTACGACAAGCAGACGACGCGGGAATCGATTTTCGATTCGATCGACGCGGGCCATTTCGATTTGTCGAAGATCATTGGCGAAGCGCTTGAGAAGCCGGGTGACGACGCTGAATAGTTTTTATTAGCCGCGGATGGACGCGGATAAACGCGGATGTTTCTCGTTCCGTGAACGGCTCCTACAATCGTCTCTGTGTTCATTAGCGTTCATCTGCGGCTAAATTTTTTTGATGAGTCTTTTTATGGACGCGAAGTTTTCCAATCAAACTGAAGGAAACACAGCCCTCGTCACCGGGGCCTCTGGTGGCCTGGGTAAGTTGTTCGCCGAAATCCACGCTGCGCGGGGAGGAAACCTCGTCTTAGTTGCGCGTAGCGAAGGAAAACTGGCTGAACTCCAAAGTGAGTTGCAGGAGAAGCACAAAGTCCATGTGACGATCTTGCCGCGTGATCTTTCGACTCCGACTGCCGGCGAGGAACTGGCGGAGGAGATTCGTGGTCAGGGAATCCAGATCGACTATCTGATCAACAATGCGGGCTTTGGCGGGCATGGACCGTTTATCGAACGTGAGTGGCAGCAGGATCGTAGTATGATTCTGCTGAACGTGCTTGCTTTGACCGCACTGACGCGCGAGCTGGCCCCGGCGATGGTTGAGCGTGGGCACGGGAAGATCTTAAATGTCGCTTCTGCGGCAGCGTTCATTCCGGGGCCTTTGCAAGCCGTTTACTATGCGACCAAGGCGTACGTCCTTTCGTTTAGCGAAGCCTTGGCGAATGAACTAGCAGACACTGGAGTCACGGTCACGGCTCTTTGTCCCGGTGCTACGAAGACAGGTTTTGCAGATCGGGCCGATGCGGGTGCGACTCAGGCCTTTAGTTCAGCGGCCTCGGCGGACGATGTGGCTAAGTATGGCTACGAAGCGATGCTTTCCGGCAAAACCGTCGCGGTGCACGGACTGCAGAATAAGATACTGCTGCACGGCTTGATTCGATTCTTGCCGCGGTGGTTGATCACGAAGATTTCGCGCTCGACGATGGAAAAAGGGTAACGGAAAAACGATGGGTAAGGATACTCCCTCACAGTCTGAAACGCCCGAGATCGAGACCCCCGAGATCGAGACTTGGTATGTCGATGACATTGATCCTGCATTGGCGTTGGAAATCAGTAAACTTCTTTGTACGGTTTGGCCTAAACCGGATCGAACGCCTGAGTCACGAGCGCAGCAGCTTGCCGA
Source organism: Lacipirellulaceae bacterium (assembly GCA_040218535.1). NCBI lineage: Bacteria > Pseudomonadati > Planctomycetota > Planctomycetia > Pirellulales > Lacipirellulaceae > Lacipirellulaceae bacterium. The sequence goes on from JAVJRG010000005.1 coordinate 703,735, forward strand.
GGAGCAGGGAAAATACTCGGGGCCAAAGTCTCAGGCTCCTCGGAGTTTTCTCATGAGAGAGCATGGCAGGGTGATCGCCCATTCCGCCATTCTGCCGCGTAAGATTCGAACTTCTCAAGGAGAACATGTCGTTGCCGGTTTGGCGAAAGTTTGCTCGGACCCGAAGCAGCGGGGGCGGGGATTGGGTGAGCGTATCGTCCGGGCCGCCTTGCAAGTCGTCGATTCTGGCGAATTCGAAGTCATGCTTTTTCAGACCAGCATCGAAGTCCGACCCTTTTACGAGAAGCATGGGGCTCGGGAGATCGAGAATCGAATCGTCAATTCGCTGGCCGACGATCCCGATGCGAATCCCTTCTGGGATCGTGTGGTGATGATCTATCCAAGTGACGCCGAGTGGCCTGAGGGCGTGGTGGATTTACTCGGGCCGGGGTTTTAGGTTTTCCCAGGGACTCCGGCGGCTCGTAGAGCCGCAGCTATCGAGCAATTTTTTATAGCGATGTGCGTTCGGCGCTGCGTAGTTTTTCGCGAGCGCGGCTCAAGAGAGGGCCAACACTGTTGGTTGGCATGCCGGTCGTTCGGCTGATCTCTTGGTAGGTTTTTCCTTCCAAGTGATACATGCGAACGATGCTGGCTTCTGAGTCTTCGAGTTGTCCGATCAAGCGTTGGACTTCTTCCTGGTCCGTGATGCGTTGCTCGACCGAGTCGGTGGCTGCTTCTGCCTCTGCTGGAATCGCGTCCAGCGAGACGGACTCGTTTTGCTTGAGTAGCTTGGCAACGGCAACCCTGCGAGCGATCACAGTGAGATAAGTAGCAAGGCTCGCTTGGCCGCGGAAATCTCTGAGGACACGATAGTCGTCACGGATGACCGTGAGCAGGATATCCGCAGCGAGGTCCTCGCGATCGGAGTTGGAAAGCATGATCGAACGGCTCTGGGCACAGTGATTGATCACGTGCAAAACCAGGCCGGTGTAGCGATCAACGAAGTCTTCCCATGCGTTGGCTTTGTGGGCCAAGCAATCGGCGATGAGCGTGCGATCGATGTCGGAGAGAGCCACGAAAGTTACCTGAAAGGAGAGGACGCCCCAGACGCGGACTGCTGGCCTACCCGGCCCGTAAGGCTAAAGCCGAGGTTCGGTGAACCCTCTGACATGGTATTAGCAGAAGCAGCAATCGCCCGTCTACTTCGATTCTAAATACGAGCAACGCGAGCGGCAAGCGAACAATCAGCCTAAACCGTCCCAGGCCCAAACTTTAGGGATTTTCGCCATGACCGGTTCAATCGTTACAGTCTGCCTAAGCGTATGACTTGACGCTTGCGTCACAGAGTCTTAGGATCGGCGGCGTGGCGAGGGGAATTCCCGTAGGTTAATAATCGGAAGTCCTTCCCAGGTAAACACTTGCCGGAGGTTTGCCGATAGGGGTATCATCGCCTACCAAAGGGGTAGTTTCGACGACTGTGCCAATCGCGTAGACGCCGGGGCCGACAAACTAGACGAAATGACAGAGACCGCCGAGTTGGGTGGTCGCAAGGAGAAACACACAATGACGCACGTTGTTGCTGAACCCTGCTTCGGATGCAAGTACACTGATTGCGTAGTCGTTTGCCCAGTCGAATGCTTCTACGAAGGGGAACAGATTCTTTATATCCACCCCGACGAATGCATCGACTGCGAAGCCTGCGTACCAGAGTGCCCAGTTGAGGCGATCTTCCACGAGGACAACGTGCCCGAAGAGTGGGAAGGCTTTACTGCCCTCAATGCAGAAATGGCTCCTCAGTGTGAAGTGATCACCGAGAAGAAAGAGCCACTTGTCGACGAGTAAGCTCGAAAAGACAACACCAGCTGTGAATCAATTACGCTGGCCCACTTTGAGTGGGCCAGCGTTTTTCTATGCGCCTCACAAATCGGTGATGGGCCGGTTGTAGGGATAGTGCGAGTCGCGCGGCAACGTAGCGTGGGAACTAATGCGAAACGCCTAAGCCGAGATTCGATATGGGCGTTGTTCTGGCTTTTCGAGCTAGGCTTTCAATACGGCGGTCTGCGAAACAGGCTGCCATTTCCCCTGAGAAAAAGCGGTCCCATGTTGTTCGATCTAAGCAATCGTCAAGCAAGCAAAGCCAAGAAGCACCCCTTAATAGGGACCGTGCGTCGCGGTACGGCTGCTACGGAACTGGCCGTTTGCTTGCCCGTGATTGTGCTTGTCGTCTTTGGGTCGATTCAAGCGTGCGGCCTGATTTATCTCAAACATTCCGCCACGAGCGCCGCCTACGAGGCGACACTCGAACTGGCCAAGCCCAATGCTTCGAACACGTCGGTCATCGCACGGGCTGAGCAAGTGCTCACGGCTTTAGACATCACTGGAGGAACGGTAGAAGTCTTGCCCGAGGGAACGAACGTCGCTCAAGCAACCGCCGGAGATGCGATCAGCATCGTGGTGACAGTACCGGCTTCGCAAAACCTGTTAGTGAATGTGTTCTTCACGAATCCTGATATCGTTATCGCTCGTCTTGCTGCTACTAGGTAAACCTACTGAGGTTAGCGTCAAAATGAAACTCTTCTCCGAATCTCGAAAAAACCCACTGAGCCGGAATCCCCGACGAGGCGCCATGTTGCCTCTCATCGCGTTCCTGCTCCCTGTGCTGCTGATCTTCCTCGGCTTTGCCGTCGATTTGGCTTATATGCAGAACGCCCGGATGGAACTGCGTGCGGCTACTGATGCGGCTGCACGCGCAGGTGCCACTGAGTTGTCGCGCACTGAGAATGTCAACCAAGCCCGTTTGAAGGCGTTAAACGTAGCAGAAGCAAACATGGTGGCCGGAGCGCCGCTGAAGTTGGCTGCCTCGGACGTTGAGATTGGTCGCGCGATTCCTGATTCCAATGGTCGATGGGTTTTCACGCCTAATGCGACGCCGCCGAATTCGGTTCGCGTGAATGGCCGGCGGAACCAAGGCTCTGTTAGCGGGACGATTCCGTTGTTCTTTGGCAAGATCGTCGGGAGTCAAGACTTTGAACCGGTTTCCCAAGCGACGGCCAGCTTTTTGAACGTGGATATCTGCCTGGTGCTTGATCGTTCCTCGTCGATGAAGCTGCGTGATGATTCCAACGAGCAAGGCATGTTTATTAGTGACCCACGTTTGTGTAGTGCTCCCTACAGCAACAGTCGCTGGGTAGCGTTGGACGGGGCGATTCGAGTTTTTCTTGACGCCTTGGCGGATACCGATGCGGAAGAACAGGTCGCACTGGCGACGTACTCCAGTGACCTGTCGTACTTTAGCCCCCCGCTTTGTGGTGCTTACAGTCAGCCGAGTCGACTTGACTCCACGCTTCATACTGACCTGAGTCGCATTGAAGACGAGATGGACGACTACCTCAACGGCGTGTGGAACGGTAACACGTACATCGAAGCGGGGATGCGAACCGGTCTGGCGGAACTCACCCATGCAAGCCGATCGCGTGACTTCGCGGACAAGATTATGATCGTGCTAACCGACGGCCATGAGAACGTGGGTGACGCGATGCTGGCGGCCAACGATTGTTCCGACGCGGGGGTGATCGTCCACGCAATCACCTTCAGTGACTTCGCCGACCAAAACACGATGCGGAACGTCGCAAACGCAGCCGGCGGTCGACACTACCACGCCCCCGATGGCGATTCGCTTCGCGATGTCTTCCAAGAACTTGCAGCCCAGATTGCACGCTTGACGCAGTGATTGCTAAAGCTGCCACAGGTTACATTTTCCGATTTAGAGCTAAATCTCAACGGGTCTCGATATGACGAATCAACATTCTCGACTCCATATCAACAGTCAAAAGCAACGCGGCGTGACGACGGTGGAGTTCGCTCTCACCGCGCCGATTTTGTTCTTGCTGGTCTTCGGCGGGATTGAGCTGAGCCGCGCGAACATGCTGATGCACACGGCTGACATTGCCGTGATGGCGGCTGCCCGACAGGGAATCGTCCCCGGGGCGACGAATGCGGAATGCGTGGCGGCGGCTCAGGCGGAGCTGACGATTGCGGGGATCAGCTCGTTCAATCTGGAAATCAACCCGACGGAGATGAATGACGGAACAACGCAAGTGGTTGCGAACCTGACGGTGCCCGTGAACGGCACCAACGGTTACTTCTTGCCGCAGTTTTTCGTGGGGCGGTCGATCTTCAAGACCGTGACCCTACAACGCGAAGGGAAACACGAAGACGTCGATAACGAAACGGCCCAAACCGCTTCTGATCCTACGGGTGCCCACGACGGAGGTGGGTCAACCTACTACAACCACAATCCGGGACCTGGCCATGGAGGTGAGGACGAATCAGAGGACGAGAGCCTCAATAACTACGGAAACCATCACGGTTCAGGCGGTGGGAACTCCGGAAACGGCAACTCCGGGAATGGGAACGGACACGGGAACGGACATGGCAATGGCCACTAACGCGACTGCCCCTTAGTAGTAACCTAAGCAAAACAGGCAACGGAACTGGTCGTTCCGCTGCCTGTTTTCGTTTGCTGGCTCGCTCTGGAAAAGGACGAGCTTTACTTGAGATCGACCGACCAGTACGCCGCGTCGAGGAAGGTTTTCCAACTGGCGTACTTGGGGTTGCCCAGCTTGATGGTCATCAATGGGCTTCGCTTGGGTCGGATTGGCTGCTTGGCGAGTTTCATGCCCGCTTCCTTGGGAGTGCGACCTCCTTTGCGGACATTGCACTTCACGCAAGCACAGACGAGGTTCTCCCAAGAAGTTTCACCACCACGGCAAGTAGGCAGCACGTGGTCGAGGCTCAGCTCGTTCGTGGGGAATCGCTTGTTGCAGTACTGGCAGCGATTCTCGTCACGGGCGAATACGTTGCGACGGTTCAACCGCACACGCTGCTTCGGCAGTCGGTCGTAGTGCAACAATCGCAGCACACGGGGAACGCAGACCTCGAAGTTGATGCTGCGGATCCAGTCCTCGTCTGGGCACTCTTCCTTGAACTCGGCACGCAGTTCGCTGATCTCGCGCCACGAATCGAAGTCGTAGTTGCCGTAGACGCCATCCTCAATGTGGATGACTTCGGCAATTCGATTGACCAACAGGCCAAAGGCACGACGGACGTTGATTACGTGAACCGCCATGTATTGACGGTTCAGCACTAACACACTGGCATCAAGGTTGCTCGCTCCGTTGTTCAACATTCGACCGTTCGCTCCTTGGCATCTCTGGGTTATTCGTCGTGACTCGTTCTTGTTCCTTGTGCCTGACTTGTCATAGGGATTGCCTTGGTAACGGGCAATCACTGCTGCGGTTGTAAGCCAGCACCGTGTTCATAAGAACCGATGACTAGCTAGAACCTAAGCGAGGATCATTAATTAACTGCGAAGAAGACATTGCCTGGCGGGACGCGGCAACGTCCAGACGATCTTGGTTGATCGCCTTCAAGCCTAGCGATGCCTAGAACAACATCCCACGGCTTGCATCCACCTGCAGACACATCCTTCAGAGGCTAGAAAACCTGAAAGGTTCGCTCGCCTACTTCCATTCTAAGCGGAGGGAATCGCGAAAGCCAACTACGAAAATCCTAGGCTTTTCAATGCCTGAGCAGTGTAGCCAGTCAATGAACTGTTTCATCGCCACGTTTAAAAGGGTGATCGCTTGTCACTTGATGTGCAGTGGGCACGCAATTTGCTGACTTAGTTGCTAGTTTTTTTCGAGCGGAGAGCAACTCTAGGTATGAGTAAAAACTCCTACAAAAAGAAACTGAAAATTGTCTTCGCAAAGCGCGAAGTTTCGCTTGCGATGCGGGTTTGATTGTCGTTAGGATGAAGTGATAAGGATTTAACTGTCGGCTCTTCGAGCTTGCAAAGTTGCCAGCCTTTGAAACTGGCAAACGCATGAAGCAAGAGCGACTTCTCATCACCCAGGGGCGGGTACATGATTCATTACACTTGCGATTCCTGTAAGAAACAGATCGACCCTGAACAGGATGTTCGCTACGTCGTTCGCCTCGAGGTTTACGCCTCGCTTGGCGCCGGCGACGGCCCGGAAGATGACGACCGGGACCATCTTGAAGAGATTCAAGACATTCTTGAAAGCCTCGACGTCGACGAAGAAGAGATCGGCGAAGAAGTCTACCACAAGTCACGCTACGATCTGTGTAGCGTTTGCCGCGAGCGGTATCTGCGGAACCCGTTGGGAAGAGTTGCCCGCCAGCAGGTTGGGTTTAGTCAGAATTGAACCCCCGCACCCTAAGGCAAATCATCGAATGCAAAAACGATCGGCCTACGCTTTTCTGACTGATCGTTTACGTTTGTTGCTTCTCTTCACCGCGGTGGCTCTCGCTTGGTCGCCGGCAAACGAAGCTAGGGCCTTGCCGCCACTCGGCCTGACCCAAGTCGAGTCAGCAAGCCAATCGTTCACCTTCGGTGTTGGCCTTTCAATCATTGACGGAGAGGCTTACATCAGTACTTCGTCAGGCGTTTGGACCGTTGATGGAACAGGGAGTACTGATTTCACTACGTTGGTCCATAGCGAACTTGGAGTCACGACAGGCGGACTATCTCGTGTTTCGCAAGTCGTACAGTCCCTTGATGGCAATCTCTATGCTGCAGGAGTTTTTCCTGATCCAACTTTTGGGAGTTCGGCGGCCCTCTTCGATATCAACGCCCCAAACAGCCAAGTAGTAACTTGGCGATCAGTTGAATACATCGTCGGAGTCGATCACAATAGGCGGGCGATTGGAGGTATTGGCGACGTCTTTGCTGCAGAATATTTACCTAATGGTATGTTCAACGAACTTGGTGTTCCTGACGGTTGTTTGCCAGGGGACTGTGAATCTTCTCAACGCGTCACTGCTACCTCTGAAAGTGGTTCTGCCATTGGAAGTGTTAGAATACCCAATTCCCTTGGTACTGGTGTCGGGTTATGGAATCCTGATGGGTCGGCTAGCATCCTAAGTTTATTTGGATCTCCAAGTGGCCTAATTGCTGATCGGCTAGATGTTCAAGGGCTGAATGCAGCTGTTCTTGTTGACGGTTTCGAGTATCACTTCAATCTGGGATTGAATGAGGTCTTGCTCCAAAGAGACTCAAACGGAGAATTGCTACCCGAGAACGGCAGAATACTTGTTTCCCAGTCTGACTTTACTGTATTAGGAACAGCCAATAGCCAAGGGTATTATGGTTACTACCCAAGCATCGTACCGAACGATCCCAACGCTGCTGTTTCACTCGAAGAGCTTTTTCCCGAATTGAAATCGATCAACTATTCGCAAGTCACCGACGTTTACGCGGTCGAGAACCGTATCTATATGACCTTGGGTGGACCTGATGGTCTCTACCTCTTCGGCGCGATCGCTCCTTCACAGGTTCCGGAGCCCTCATGTTTGACTCTCGGGTTGCTTTCGTGTTTTGCACTTAGCTACGGGAGTTGCATTCGTTGTCAGTCTTGAGCTTCTAGCGTTGCAAATACGGTGACTGTGCAACACCCCCTGCCGGGAGTCGTTGGACCGGTTGGGTCGCCGCCGGAACTGGTGCGGGAGTCGCAGAAGAAGCGCTAACTCCAGTTGCCGGAGCCAAGGGCAAACTAGCCACACTCGCCGCTGGTGTAGGGCCGTACCAATCGGCACCAGAGAGTTGCCCGCCGACGGTGGGGACGGGCTGGGCTTGGAAGCCTCCCGGGGCGGAGGCTGGATTTCCTAGGTCCATCAACGGCACGCCGTCGGGGGTTGGCATCGTCCAGAGTTGTGGGGCGGCAGCCAGTCCGTTGATGGCGACGGTGCCCATGTCGATGTTGAGTGACAACTGAGCAGCGGGCATCTGGATGCTGATTTCTTGCGGCAGCGAAACACCCGCGGCTGGATCGTAGCGATGCGACTTCGCGATACTGCTGGCGAGCAGTGTGCCATCAGCGGCATAGACGTGCTGTTCCAGGATTTGTGCGGTGCTGGAATTCACAACGGTGTTTTTGGTGAGTTGTCCCATCGGCGTGTTCATCACGGAGCGGATCTCGAGCGTGCCCTTGCCGTGCGGCGTGGGGCCGTCGTGGAAGTCGCCTGGGTTGAACTGCGCGAAGCCGATCGCGTCGAGCAGCCACTCGGGTTGGATCGGCATCATCTGTTGGGCCTGGCTGCCGGCGAATTGATCGTGGCGAGCGTAATAAACCGCGGGCGGTTGGTTGCGACGCACCCACAGCCAGAAGAGCTGGTCGTTGCTCCCCAGATCGACTTCCGCTCCCGTCAGCGCGGTGGAAGCTTGCAGCCGAATGCGTCCCGGCTGGCCGGGGATCGAGCGCTCAGCCGCCAAGTTGCCACGGAGTGAGGGAACGCCTGGCATACCGGGGACGCTAATCGAAGCATTGTTGGTTTGCAGGCTTTGGATCTTCGCTGCGTTGGCGTTTACGGCGCTGATGACTTGGTCTAGTGACATGCCGGGTACTAAGACTGCCGGGGCAGGCGGGCCAGCATTGCTGAACGGGTTGCGCCAAGTCGTACGGCAACTGCTGAGCGTTAGCACGCAGGCTGAGAGACTGCAGAGCAGCGCTAACCGTTTCATGTTCTTAAGCGAGTCAAGCAAAGTGGCTTATCCTGCGTAGAGCAGCTGATTGATTCTCTCTTGCATCTGTTCCGCCTGTTCGGTGCTGGGTGTTTCGACAGGCAGACGGTACTCTTCACTGCGACGATTACACGCGAGAACCATCGTCTCGCCCGTTGGTTCATCGAGCGTTTCTTGCAAAGTCAAAACACGACGGCGGATGAGCAGCAGGCCAAGAACGTACCGAAACGTTGACTGCTCCGCTTGGTCGGCCAGTTCAACGAACAGGTTGAGCAACACTTCGTTGGGAGCGAGCTTGACTTTTCCGTCGTCTTTGTCGGGGATTTCGAAACGCCACCAACCGAGAATTAGGGCTTCCTCGTTTTCGTTATTGGGCTGCTGCCAGTGTTCAGCGGAATAATCTTCACGGACGGTCTCGGCACCATCACTCTTGATCACCGAGTAGCAAACTTGCCCAGGTTGGAGCTCGACGCCCGAAGTCGCGCAGGTGCGCGTGCAGGTTTTTACGTCGAAGTCGTTGAGCATGATGATTCTCGGAGGACGGCGGAGAACCGCGGGAGAGTAAGAAAAACCTCCCAGAGCGGCAAGCGAAACCAGCAGTGCTAGCAGGGTGATCGCGGCGTAGCTTCACAAGTTCCGCTTGGCAGGCTTTCTTAAGTGGCGTATTCTCCGCCCAAGTGGACGAAAGCCATTAAATGCTCATGCAGCGTAACCTCATGCAGCGATCAGGAAACAAACTCGATCTCACGAGCCCCGCCACGCCGCCCAGCGCGAGCGTGCGTGATGGTCGTACCGAAGCGTCGCGATTTCTGGGCGTCCATTTCGCGTGCTGCGAAGTGTATTCACGGATTTATGTCAATCGAGAAGGCACCGCCTACGTCGGCCATTGCCCAAAGTGTGCGGGGCGGGTTTCGTTCCAGATTGGCAAAGGAGGCACGAGTAGCCGCTTTTTTAGTGCCGGATAATCAAGGTTGGTGCGAACCTTGACCAGTGACCCTGGGTCGATTAAAACAAGACCAACGAAGTTGAACTTTGACTGCGATTTTTTCGATGCCGAACTTACTACTAAGCCTGCTCCTACTATTACCGCCGCACGGCAGGCTCTGAGGTTCGTACGCAAATCATTAAGCACACCAAGAACCCTGAGGCCCGCCAAGGCTTCAGGGTTTTTTTCGTTTCAGAACTTTTCACTTTTCCGTTTTCCACTATAGAAGAACCATGAGTACCGCAGAGAAACCGATCGTCATTTTCGACACCACGCTTCGCGACGGCGAGCAGTCCCCTGGCTGCAGCATGAATCTCAATGAGAAGCTTGAGGTTGCCCAGGCGCTGGTTGATCTCGGCGTAGACGTTATCGAAGCCGGTTTTCCGATTACTTCGATCGGCGACTTTGAAGCCGTCTCGGAAATTGCCAAGATGGTTTCGGATGCCACGATTTGTGGCTTGGCCCGTTGTCGCGAACAGGATATCGATCGGGCGTGGGAAGCACTTCAGCACGGCAGCAACACGCGGATCCACGTGTTTCTTGCCACGAGCGCGATCCATCGCGAGTTCAAACTTCGCATGGACAAAGATGAGATTGTCAAACGTGCCGTCGCTGGCGTCGAACGGGCGCGCAATGTTTGTGACAACATTGAGTTCTCACCCGAGGATGCGGCACGGACGGAGCCTGATTTCCTCTGCCGTGTGGTGGAAGCGGCCATCACCGCCGGTGCCACGACCGTTAACATTCCCGATACCGTCGGCTACGCAACGCCGGCGCATTTCCAAAAGGTGATCGACACGTTGATGAACCGCGTGCCGAATATCGACAAGGCGGTGATCAGCGTACATTGCCATAATGATCTTGGCCTCGCTGTAGCGAATAGCTTAGCAGCCGTCGAGGCGGGGGCGGGGCAGATCGAGTGCACGATCAATGGCATCGGCGAGCGGGCCGGGAACTGTTCGCTCGAAGAGGTCGTCATGGCGATGCGAACACGCGGCGACTATTACGGCAAAGACACGCGAATCAACACGCAGCGGTTGGTTCCAACAAGCCGTTTGGTTTCAGGAATCACCGGCATGACGGTCCAGCGGAATAAAGCGATCGTCGGCCGCAACGCCTTCGCCCATGAAGCAGGCATTCACCAAGATGGCATGCTCAAAGAACGCTCGACCTACGAGATCATGCGCCCCGAAGATGTCGGCTTCACGAAAACCGATTTGGTCCTTGGTAAACACAGTGGCCGTGCCGCTTTAGCGGACCGGGCAAAAGCGCTCGGTTTCCACATTGATGGAGAACAACTCGACGCGGTGTTCGCAGATTTCAAAAAACTTGCTGACAAGAAGAAAGAAATCTACGACGGGGATATCGCTGCTTTGATCGAGAATCGCAATACGCAAGTCGCAGATCAATGGCAATTGAAGTCTTACGAGGTGCAGGCCCACAGTGACGGTAATCCCAAAGTCACGGTAACGCTCGCTCACAATAATGAAGAAACGTCAGCTACGGTTGACGAAGGCGATGGCCCCTTGGACGCGTTGTTCCGTGCGATCGAAGAGATCACGGAAACTTCAGTAACCGTACGGGACTTCCGAGTGCAAAGCGCCACAAAAGGAAAAGACGCCCAAGGTGAGTCGTTGATCGAGGTGGAACACAACGGCAAAATCTACCGAGGTCGCGGCGTCTCAACCGATACCGTCGAGGCGGGTACGCGAGCGTTTCTAAACGCCGTGAATCGCGTGCAAGCGGGCTTCGGGCAGCCGGTAGGCGAGTCTCGCGAGACAGTTTGAGCCTACGCCCCGCTTCCCAATCAATCATTCATCAATCATCATTCCTAAATCAGTAATACGCCCGGCCGAGTGGCGGAATTGGCAGACGCTCTGGACTTAAAATCCAGTGGGGGGTAACCCCCGTGCGGGTTCGAGTCCCGCCTCGGCTACTTTGTTGTGGTGCTTTACAGGTTTGGAACTGCCGACGATTCTTTTGGCAGACTCGTGCTGCTTGTGTCTCTTATGCTTGCGTTTTTATCCAGGATCAGTTGTTGTTTACTTCCGCTCTTTCTTCTTCATGTGTCGGCGACAGTCGCCAATGAAGGTTCGGAAAGACCGAATGTCATTTGTATCTTGAGCGACGATCAGGGCTGGGCTGATATTGGGTACAACAACCCTAAGGTTTACAGCCCACATCTCGACAGCTTGGCGAGTGGGGGCGTGACCTTCACCAAGCACTACGTGACACCACAGTGTACGCCGACTCGGGTTGCACTGATGACGGGGCGTTATCCTAGCCGCTTTGGACGTCCCGCACTTGAGGCGAACAACGAGCCCGCTTTTCCTAAGGGGACTCCAACGCTCGCCACGATGTTTCAGCAAGCAGGTTATCGCACCTATCTCGCTGGGAAGTGGCATCTTGGTTCGTACGCTGCTCACGGACCAAATCATTTCGGGTTCGAGAGTAGCTATGGCTCTCTCACCGGGGCTGTGGGGATGTACGATCACCGTTATCGGGCGGGCAAGTTTGGAGAGACGTGGCACCGTGATCACCAGTTGATCGAGGGTGCAGAGAATGGTGTGCATGCCACCGATCTCGTAACCGACGAGGCCATTCGTGTTATCGGTCTCGACGAGGAGGAGCCTTTTTTTCTTTACTTGCCTTTTCACTCTGTCCATACACCGCTTGATGAACGGGGAAAATTCGTCGATCGACCAACGCAGCTTGATCCGGAGAATCCCGAGCGCTGGCTTGATGAGGAAGAGATTCCCTGGTTCAATGATCCCGCCGGGAAGATTCAAAGCGAGCCTGATCCCGAGAAGCGATTGTTATTGGCGGCAGTGCATCATCTCGATGATTCGATTGGTCGGATCGTCGCCGCTTTAGAGAAAACAGGTAAGCGAGAGGACACGCTTATCTTGTTCTCTTCCGACAATGGCCCGCAAGGATCTTGGGGAGGTAATGCCTACCCTGACGATCTGAAGCTCACGGATTTCAACCAGCCATTGCCGTTCCGCGGAAAAAAGGTCGACGTTTGGGAGGGAGGGATTCACGTTCCCGCTTTTGCCAATTGGCGTGGACGTGTTCAGCCCCGCGAAGTCGCGGACGCTGTGCATATTGTCGATTGGTTTCCCACCCTATGCGGGCTGCTCGGTTCCGAGCCTCCGACGGAGATTGAATGGGACGGAGTCAACATTCTGTCGGCCATCTTGGCCGGAGAACCTACTCCGTCACGCGATTTCTACTGGGTTTGGGGGCGGCGAACCAATCGTTGGGCGTTACGCTTTGGTGATTGGAAGATTGTGAAGTATGGGAAAAGTGCCCCTGCGTCGGAGAGCGACTGGCAGCTCTTCCATCTTGAGAACGATCCTAAGGAATCGAATGATGTGTCCAAGGGTCATCCTGAGATCGTGAAGTCACTTCATGCGAGGTTTCTCAAGCATCGCATGAAGGACTCTGAGTAGGGTTTCGGTAACCGGCGCGAATTCAGGTTCCCGAACGTTTACTCCTAGTGGCGGTTAACCCCACTATAACTGAGCAAAGTAGCAAGAGTGCATTCGGCTCAGGAATCGCGAGCGGCGCGACTTGCCGCAGCACGAAAGTTGCTTTGCCGTCCAGGACACCATCAAGAGCGTCGTCGATGGAGAGGCCAAGCCAGTAAAAGGCAGTCGCTCCGTCGAGGTGGGCACCCTCGCTGTAACCCAGGACGTTTGGGTCCATGATGTCGTCTGAGATGGGCATTCCTGTGAAGAGGCCTGTCTCCTCATCGGGCGGGGGAGTTGTGAGGAACATCAGTCCGTCGCCAGGTCCCGAGGGGATGAATTCCCCCATGGGACCGTAGGTGCCCAATTCCATCTCAAAGGTGTCCCAATCCTCACCGCTGAAGTTCTTGACGAGCTTGTCGAGGGCGAACAGTGCCGATCCGCCCGGCGAGGCCATCGTGACTTCGATTTCGAGCTCAAATTCGGGGCCGGTGAAGACTTCCTCTTCGAGCAGGAGCGTTGGCAACCCGTGGTGAGCAAACCCTTCAAAGCTTTCCACCGTCACCGCCCAGGGACCCTCGACACCTACCAATGCGATGCTTTCAACCGCATGCGATGGGGCAGAAACAAAGGCTGGGTCGTAAACCGGGTCCGTATCCACGGCAGTCCAACCGCTGTGCTGAGCAACTGCCAAGATGTCGATAGCGCTCATCGACTTGCGGACTGCCGGCTCGACAAATGGTGAGAAAAGGGGATCGCCTGTCAGGCTTGTTGGACTCATCGGATCGTCGTCGATATGGGCGAAATCCGCTTTTGGTATCACGGTTCCAGCGAAGGGTCGCGGCGCGGTGATGGTTCCCCAGTCAGGAGCGATGCCGTTGACGCCGAGCAAGTGTCCGATTTCGTGTTTGAAGATTGTCAGCAGGTCGATATCGGCTGCAGCCCCGGTGCCACCTCCGTAGACGCGGCCCGTATTGACGATGCCACCACCGAGATCGTCCGTAAAGGTTGTCAGTGGGCCGTACTCAGAGTTGTCCGTTGGAGAGCTATCTAAAAAGAAAGAGCTGGATCCGTCGTTGTCGATGATGATCTTTCCATAGACGGCTGGCTGGGGCGAGGTGCCGATGGCGAAAGCCGTAGCAATGTTGCCTGGATCGGGGCGGGGTCCCCATCCGTACTGGATGGTAATCGTATGCTCGTCGTCGATTGCTTGCTCCCACCAGGAAGCTGCTGTATCGAAGATCTCAGTGAAAGAGCCGCCACCGACAACCGTGCCCGGTTCAGCGCCGCCGAAGGGAATCGTTCCTCCACCTGCGGCCATGCCGGCTGGGTCAAACGGAGAACCATCACCGATGAACTCGCCCACGATGGTGATGGCTGAGGTCGGCAGAGTTGTTGATGCTGATAAGAAAAGTGTTGCTACCGCGGCGATCCAAGGTCTGGAGGGCCGGGGTTGAAGATACCAGTTCATTAGCTTGCTCCGAGAAAAGAATGCGGTAGGA